>NZ_AP024718.1:0-600000 GCF_030294985.1 Methylomarinovum tepidoasis | reverse complement strand
GACCTGCGCCGGGACGTCCATGCCTCCACCCGCGCCGCGATCCGTTACCTGAAGAAGCTCCACACCGATTTTCACGGGGACTGGTTCCTGGCCCTGGCTGCCTACAACGCCGGCGAAGGGACGGTGATGCGGGCGATCCGCCGCAACCGCCGCCTGCACCGGCCGACGGACTTCTGGCACCTGCGCCTGCCCCGGGAAACCCGGGCTTACGTGCCCAAACTGCTGGCGGTGGCGCGTCTGTTCGCCCATGCCAGGGATTACGGCATCGCCCTGGAGCCGATTCCCAACCGCCCCTTGTACGCGGTCGTGGAACTCGACTCCCAGCTGGATCTGACCCTGGCGGCGAAACTGGCGGAGATGCCCCTAGAGGAGCTTTACCGTCTCAATCCCGGTTACCGGCGCTGGGTGACGGCTCCCGGCGGTCCCCACCGCCTGATCCTGCCGTTGGAGAAGGTCGAGCTGTTCGAGGCACGGCTGGCCGAACTGCCGCAATCGGAGCGGGTGCGCTGGGCCCGCCACCAGGTCCGGCGCGGCGAGACCCTCAGCCAGATCGCCCATCGCTATGGCACCCCGGTGGCGGTGATCAAGCAGACCAACCGCCTGCGCAGTCACCGGATCTATCCGGGGCAGCAGCTGCTGGTTCCGGTCGCGCCCAAGTCGGCCGTGCTGGCCCGGCTGCGGCCGCCGCCGCTGAAGCGACGTTCCGCACCGGTGCGCCGGGTGCACGTGGTCCGCCGTGGCGACACGCTGTGGCAGATCGCCCGCCGCTACGGCGTCAAGGTCAGGCAGCTGGCGCGCTGGAACGGCCTCGATCCCCGCGCTCCCCTGCGGCCGGGGCAGCGGTTGAAGATCCGCGGCGGTACCGCCCCTGTCCTTTATACCGTGCGCAAGGGGGACTCCCTGTATGAGATCGCCCGCCGTTTCGGCGTTCGGCTGCAGGATCTGCGTTCGTGGAATCAGGTCCACCGTACCATTCACCCTGGTCAGCGCCTCAAGCTCTACGTCGAACAGGCTTCGAGCTGAGCGGAGACGGCGGCCCCAGCGCGAGTGAGACTGGCATCGTACCTCCTGGCCCGGATTTTGCTTCTGGTGATCTGCATTACCCTGACCGTGGCGGGGGGCATGGGGATGAGCGCGCTGCGTGACGACTATCGCCGCACCCTGGAAAATACACGCACCTTGGGCACGGCCGTCACCGCTCTGGCCGCCACGGTCCTGCGCCAGGAGGAGGCGGCCTCCTTGAGCCGCGTCCTGACCGTTCTGACGGAGTCCTCGCAATTGGATTATGCCGGAGTCTACGATACCGAGGGCCGAGCGCTCGTCCGCACGGAGGGGGCGCCTGCCCGTCTGATCCCCCGGGAACAGACCGGGGTGCCTGCGTGGTGGCAGGCATTGCTCTCCGGGCAGGATCGGCTGCCGCTGCGCCTGCCGGTCTTCGCCGCTCGTTCCGGGATGCCATGGCAGATCGCCGGGTATCTGGAACTGGGGATGTCGCTGGCGGAATTCCATCGTCACGCCCGGCACTATCTGGCCGTCGCTCTGTTGGCGAGTGCGGCGGCGTCGCTGCTGGCGGCCTGTCTGGTCCTGTGGCTGGCCCGTCGCCTCCGCCAGCCGCTGCAACATCTGGCATTCGCTATGACCACAGAGCGGGCCGTGCCACCGCTGCCGCCCAGGTGTCCCGTGGAGATACGCCGCTTGGCCGAGGCGCTCGGCCGTCTGCAGCACGATCTCCAACAGGAACGACGGGCGCGGGCCGATCTGGAAGCTCAGGTAGCGCAGCGGACCGAGTCCCTGCGTCAGATGATCGGCCATGCCCACACGCTGGCGCAGAAAGCGGAGGCGGCCAGTCAGGCCAAATCCCGTTTTTTGGCCAACGTGAGTCACGAATTGCGCACTCCTCTCAACGCCATCCTCGGTTTCATGGAACTGTTGCTGGCCGGAGAGCTTCGCAGCGAAACCCGGCATTACGTCCGTCTGGCCCGGGAGGCCGCCCAGGCGCTGCTCCAATTGATCGAAGACCTGCTCGACGTAGCCAGGATCGAGGCCGGTCGCCTGGAACTTCGCTGCCGCCCTTTCGATCTGTCCGCCCTGGTGGCTTCGGTGGTCGAACTGCACCGGCCCCTGGCGGAATCCAAGAATCTGGCCCTGAGTTACCGCTATCCGGCGGATTTGCCCGCCTGGCACCACGGTGATGCGGGGCGGATCCGCCAGGTTCTCAGCAATCTGGTGCACAATGCCCTCAAGTTCACCGAATGGGGAAAGGTGGAAGTGACCGTGGCCGGAGAGGGCGATCGGGTGCGTTTCGAAGTCCGCGATACCGGCATCGGCCTGCAGGCGGAAGACTGCGAACGTATCTTCGAGCCCTTCACCCAGGTGGACGGTGGCTCGACCCGGCGCCACGGTGGTACCGGTCTGGGCCTGAGCATCTGTCGGCAGCTGGTCGAATCCATGGGCGGAACGATCTCGGTGACCAGCCAACTGCACCGGGGCAGCTGTTTTACGGTGGTATTGCCGTTGCCGGAAGCGCCGCCCGCCCGAACGCCCACGAGAACAGATGCCGAAGCGCCATCGCAATGTCTTCAAGGACGTGTGCTGGTGGTGGAGGACGACCGCCTCAACCGGGCGCTGCTGACGGAGATGCTGAAGCATCTGGGTTGTGAGGCGGAGGCGGTGGCGGACGCCGATACCCTCTGGCCCCGCTGGCAGCGCGGCCGTTACGATCTGGTGTTGCTGGACTGCCAGCTTCCCGGTGTCGATGGTTTCGAAATCGCCCGGACGTTGCGCGAGCGTTATCCCGGGCGGAACACGCCGATCGTGGCGGTGACCGCCGACGTGAGCGACGGTATCGAGACTCGCTGCCGTCGTGCCGGCATGGATGGTTGCCTCCACAAGCCGGTGACGCTGGAGCGCCTGCGGGCCTGCCTGGAGCGCTGGTTGGCGGAGAAGGCGGTGCTTGCGGAGGTCGCCGAAGCCGGGCGCGGGCAGGCTCAGGGAGCCCTGTTCGATCCGGATACCCTGGCCCAGCTGCAGCGCCTGGAAGCCGGTCAGGCCGGGCTGCTCGAACGTCTGCTGTCCCTGTTCCGCCTGCAGGGGCGGCAGTGGTTGCAGACCCTGGAGCAGGCCCGCAGAGAGGGGAACGACGCCGGGGTCCGGCAGGTGGCGCACGGCTTCCGCTCGGCTTGTGTCCATCTCGGCATTCGGGATCTGGTGGCGATTCTGACCGAACTGGAAAAAGATACGGCAGCGGCCGATCCTGCTTGCCTGGCCCGGCTTTGGGCGGGTTATCGTCGGGTTTGTTGCCTGTTCGGAGTGGCCCGCCATGGCTGAGGCGGAGGTTGGTGCCCCTGTGCCGTTGATCCTGGTTGCGGATGTCGATCCCATGACCTGCCTGCTGGCGGAGGAAAGCCTGCGCGAGGCGGGTTTTCGTTCGTACGGGGTGCAGACCTGCCAGGCGCTGCGGGAAAGCATCGTCCAACTCCAACCCGACGGGATTCTGGTTAACCCGGAGCTTCCGGACGGCGATGCCTTGGCGGCGATCCGGGCGGCCGCCGCCGTCCCACCGGCGCTCGTCGTCCTGACCGAAAGGCAGGTGACGGCGGCGCAGCTGGAAGCCTTTTTCCGCCTCGGGGTGGTGGATTTCATCGTCAAGCCGGTGGCATGGGAATGGCTGGGGGTGCGCTGGCGGCAGGCGTTGCGGCACCAACGGCTGGAGCGGGAGCATGCCCGGTTGATTGCTGAGCAGGATTGTCTGTACGAACTGGTGCGTTTGCTGGACGATCCGGCCCCTTTGCCCCGGACCGGTCGGATCGTCCTGCAGCGGCTGTTGACCTTGCCCTGGGCGACGCTGCGTGGAGGCGGGATCTTCGCGGTTGCGGGGGAGACCGCGGCGCTGCGGCCTTTGGCCCGGATCGATCTGGAATGGGAGGACGGTCGGCCGTCGGGACTCGATCTGGGCCAGCTGGTCGAACGCCGGGTGCTGCATCCGGTGTGTCCGGATTCAGGGGGTACCGGCGTAAGTCGCCTGCCGCACGATCTTTGTGCCGTCGCGCTGGAAAAGTGCGGCGTTCTGTACGGGGCGCTGGTGCTGGCCTGTGTCCCCCGCTGCCGCTGGGATGCCTCGCAGTTGGCGTTCCTGCGGACAGTCGCCGCGTTGCTGGCCGAGCTGCTCGCCCGGCGCGGCTTTTCAGGCGTCAGGAGCTGACCGGGGCAGAAGCCCCTTGCCCGGCAACGCCTCCAGCAGCGTGCGGGTGTAGGGATGGCGGGGCTCGAACAGTACCTGGCCGGTCTCGCCCAGCTCGACGATCCTCCCCTGCCGCATCACTGCCACTTGGTGGGCGATCTCCGCCACCACCGCCAGGTCGTGGCTGATGAACAGGTAACTGACCCGGAAACGCCGCTGCAGGTCCCGTAGCAGGTCGAGGATCTGACGCTGGACCGACACGTCCAGGGCGCTGGTGGGTTCGTCGCAGACGATCAGCCTGGGTTCCACCGCCAGGGCGCGGGCGATGCAGATGCGCTGGCGTTGGCCGCCGGAAAACTCGTGGGGGTAGCGCAGCCGGGCCTTCGGCGGCAGGCCGACCTGGGTCAGCAGGGTCTCCACCCGGTCGATGCGTTCCTGGCGGGACAGTTCCGGCCGCAGGGAAATCAGGCCCTCGGCGACGATGTCTCCCACCAGCAGCCGCGGGTTCATGGCCGAGAACGGGTCCTGGAACACGATCTGCAGGTCACGGCAGCGGCGTTTGCGGGGCAGCGTCGAGATCTCCTCGCCGTCGAAGTAGATCCGTCCGCCGGTGACGGGGATCAGCTGCAGGATCGCCTTCCCCAGGGTGGTCTTGCCGCAGCCGGATTCGCCCACCAGCGCCAGGGTGCGCCCCTGTTCCAGAGTGAAGGAGACCCCGTCCACCGCCTTGACATAGCCTTTCACCCGCCGCAGCAGGCCCTTGCGGATCGGATACCATACCCTGAGATCGCGCACCTGCAGCAGCGGCGGGGTGGTTTCCACACGGCGGCTGCGGGCGGCCTCGAGCTGCGGCAGGGCGGCCAGCAGTTTGCGGGTGTAAGGATGCTGCGGCCGTTCGAATAGTTCATCGCCCCGGCGTTCGAAGGTCTCCACGATCCGTCCCCGCTGCATCACCGCGGCGCGGTCGGCCACGTCCGCCACCAGTCCCAGATCGTGGGTGATGAGCCACAGCGCCATTTGCCGCTGCCGTTGCAGACGGGTCAGCAGGGCCATGATCTGGGCCTGGATGGTGACGTCAAGGGCGGTGGTGGGCTCGTCGGCGATGAGCAGGTCCGGTTCCCCGGCCAGGGCGATGGCGATCATGACGCGCTGGCGCTGGCCGCCGGACAGCTGGTGGGGATAGCTGTCGATGCGGCGGTCGGGTTCGGGAATGCCCACCTGGTGCAGCAGTTCCAGCACCCGGCGGCGGCGCTCGGTACCGCGCAGGCCGAAATGCAGCGTCAGCACCTCGCCGATCTGTTCCCCCACGGTGCGTACCGGGTTGAGGCAGGTCATGGGATCCTGGAAGATCATGGCGATGCGGCGGCCGCGGATGCGGTTCATGCGCCATTCCGGCAGGCGCAGCAGGTCCTCGCCGTGGAGATGAGCGCGGCCGTCGAGATAACGGGCCGCCGGCGGCAGCAGACGCATCACCCCCAGAGCGGTGACCGACTTGCCCGAGCCCGATTCCCCCACCAGGGCGAAGGTCTCGCCCCGCCGCACCTGGAAGCCGATCCGGTCCACCACGGTTTCCTGGCGGAAGGCGATGGCCAGGTCCTGAACCTGCAGCACCGCGTCGTTCATGGCGTCAATAACTGCCGCAGGGTGTGCCAGTCGCCGTAATCTATGCGGACATCGGCGTGCGCGCGTGCGATGGGGTGGCCGTGATAGGCGATGCCGAGGCCGGCCTGCCGGAGCATGGGGACGTCGTTGGCGCCGTCTCCCACCGCCACCACCTGCTGTGGGCTCAGTCCCAGTCGCCGGCGCAGTTCCTCCACGTAGGCCGCCTTGACGTGTTTGTCGACCACGGGCGGAATCACTTGGCCGGTCAGGCGCCCGTCGCGGATTTCCAGGCGGCAGGCACGGAAGTCGTCGATGGGCAGATGGCGCTGCAGGCGTTCCAGGAAGAAGGTGAAACCGCCCGACACCACCGCGAAGGTGATCCCCTTGCGTTTGAGCCAGGCCAGGGTTTCGCGGGCGCCGGGTTGGATCGCCGGCAGCATCCGGGTTGCGAACACCTGTTCCAGGCGTTCGCGCGCCAGCCCTTCCAGCAGCGCCACCCGTTCCCGCAGGGCGGCGGTGAAATCCAGTTCGCCGGCCATGGCGCGTTCGGTGATGGCGGCGACCCGTTCCTTGAGATCCAGTTCGGCGGCCAGCTCGTCGATGGTTTCGATGCCGATGAGGGTGGAATCCAGATCGCTGACCACCAGCCTGACCCGCTCCGGGTCGAAGTCAGGCGGCAGGGTGTTGACGTCGCAGCCCAGTTCGCCGGCCAGGGCTTCCGGATCCAGTGGAGTTTGGTGGCGCAGCAGGAAGTGGTCGCCACGGGACGTCAGGCTGCCGAGGGACTGGAGCCGGGCGCGCTGGTCCGGGGTGAGGGTGTCGGTGTGGATCAGGGTGGTTCGGTGCATGGGTGGTTATCGTTGTGGAACGGATGGATGGGGAGCCGGGGCCTGGGCGGCGGGGACGCTGTGAACCCCTCCCTGGGCGCTCGGTAATCGGCCATCCGGGCCGGGTATGCCCCGCGGCCCGGCCCCCGGAACCCTGAACGAGCTTTGTGGGCCGCCTGCCTGCGTCATCCGCTTTCCTCCGCGCGGCGGGGATCGAAGGCGTCGCGCACCACGTCGGCGAACAGGTTGGCGGCGAGCACGAAACTGAACATGAACAGGAAAGCGGCGGCCAGGGTCCACCAGACCACCGGCTCGCGCGCCAGTTCCAGGCGGGCGCTGTTGATCATGTTGCCCCAGCTGTAGGTGGTGGGATCGACGCCGATGTTGACATAGGCGAGCACCGCCTCGGCCAGCACCAGACTGCTGAAATCCAGCACCACGGAAATCAGCACGATATGGAACAGGTTGGGGACGATGTGACACACCAGGATGCGCCCGTGGGACACGCCCAAGGCGCGGGCCGCCTGGACGTATTCCATCTCCCGTAGCTTCAGGGTTTCCGCCCGCAGCAGGCGGCACAGGCCGGTCCAGCTGGTCACGCCCAGGATCAGGCATAGGAAGAACAGGCGCAGATCCGCCCGCACCGCCACGTTGGTGAAGGACTCGGCGTGGGTGGCCATGTACACTTGCAGCATGAGGATGGCGGCGGCGATGAGCAGGACGCCGGGGATGGAGTTGAGGGTGGTGTAGAGGTACTGGATCACGTCGTCCACCCAGCCGCGGAAATAGCCCGCCAGCACCCCCAGGGCGATGGCGAAGGGCAGCATCACCAGGGTAGTGAGGGTGCCGAGAACCAGCCCGGTGCGGATGCTTTTGAGGCTCTGGTAGAGCACGTCCTCACCCACCTTGTCGGTGCCCAGGACGTGGTATTTGAGGCTCAGCCCGGCAACGGCGAAACCGCCGATCGACAGCACGGCGACGGTAGCGGCCACCGTTTTCCAGGGAAAATCCCGGGATGGGCGGCCGCGGCGGGCCAGGGCGACGGCGAGGAAAGCCCCGCTCCACACCACCAACCCTTTGAGCGCGCCGATGGCGGCGGTGCGGGCGATGTCGGGCCATTTCTCCGCCGGGTCGCGCAGATGGGCGCCGCCGTAGCGCAAGCGGGGATGGGTCCAGACCCGCCTGCCCTCGACCACGAGCCACTCGCGGCTGTAGAGATGGGTGGCGAAGGGCGCCGAATAGGTCTTCTCCATGTGGGTGCGCAGCGGCGTGGCCAGACGGTCGAACAGGCTCAGCACCTCGCCGCTGTCCGGGGCGCGGAAATGCAGCGAGTCGAGCAGGCCGATGGCGCTGAAGGCCGCCAGGACCACCAGGGACACCATCGCCACCCGGCTGCGGACCACCCGGCGCCAGGGACGGCGCAGATGTTCCTGGCGCCGGGCGTAAAGCGCCAGGGCCGCCAGCGCGGCCAGCAGCAGATACAGCAGGGCATCGGTCCACAGCGGCACCCAGGTCATTGCAGCCGCACCCGCGGGTCCACCAGGGTATAGGAAATGTCGGTGAGGATCAGGCCAGCGATGTACAGCACCGAGCCCAGAAACACCATGGCGCGGACGATGGCGAAATCTTGGCGCTGGATGGCCTCGATGGTGTAGCTGCCCAGTCCTGGAATGCTGAAGAACGACTCCATCAGCAGATTGCCCATGAACAGCAGCGGCAGAATGGTCACCACCCCGGTGAGAATGGGGATTAGGGCGTTCTGGAACACGTGACCGAACAGCACCCGGGGCTCCGACAGCCCTTTGGCGCGGGCGGTGCGGACGTAGTCCTTCTCGATCTCCTCCAGAAACAGGGTGCGGTACCAGCGCACCCCGGAACCGATGCCCGACACCACGCCCACCGTCACCGGCAGGATCAGGAACTTGAGCGCCGCCAGCCCGGTGTCGTAACCGGAGATCGGCACCAGCTTCATGAGTTTGCCGAACAGGTACTGGCCGGCGATGATGTAGAACAGCGCCGAGATCGACATCAATCCCACGCACAGAGCCAGCCCGCTCCATTCCAGATAGGTGCGGCGGAAGAACACCAGCAGCAGGGCGCAGGTGATGTTGACCGCCAGCCCGAGGACCAGGGTCGGCACCGCGATGGCCAACGACGGCCACATGCGCTGACGGATGTCGGCGCCGATGTCGCGGCCGCTGTCGGAGCGGCCGAAGCGGAACAGAAACAGGTTCACCGACTTTTGGAAGAAGATGGTGCGGGTGAAGCGCGCCGTCCCTTCGGCCCGCTCGTTGTAGAGCAGCGGCAGGTCGTAGCCGTGATCGTGCTTCCACTGCTCGATGGCTTCCTGAGTGACGTATTTCTGTCCCAGCTGCATCCGCGCCATGGCGTCCGGCGGGTTGACCACGAAGAACAGCACGAAGGTGATGAGATTGACGCCGATGAGGATGGGGACGGCGTTGAGCAGACGGCGGAGCAGGTAGGCGGTCATGCCGGCAATACCCAGGTTTCGCTGCGCAGGTCGGCGATACGGCGGAATTCCCGCAGATTGTTGGATACCAGCGTCATGTTGCGGCTGAGGGCGATGGCGGCGATCTGAACGTCGTAAGGGCCGATGGGGGTGCCGGCTGCGGCCAGTTCGGCCCGGAGACGGGCTGCCGTCCAGGCGGCTTCGGTATCGAAGGGAACGAGATTCAACAGCGCCACCAGGCGCTGCAGGCAGGCGCGGTTGTGCGCCTGCCTGCGGCTGCGTTCGGCGCCGTAAGCCAGTTCGAACAGCGTGACGGTAGAGATGAACAGATGCGTCGGCCCGATGGCCTGGAAACGTTCCCGCGCTTCCGGCGGATGGTGGCGGATCAGAAAGATGCAGGTGTCCGTATCCAATAGGTAGTCAGTTATCGTCGAACAGGCTTTCCAGTTCCGGGCGCACCTGGGGTTGGGGGTGATCACGGCCTTCCGCCATGAAATCGTCGGAAAAATCTTCCAGGACCGCATACAACCGCCCGGCCCAGTCTTCCACAGGCTCGATGATCAGACGGCGTCCCTCGCGGTGGATGGTGACGGTGTCGCAGTCGAGACGAAACTCTTTGGGCAGGCGAATGGCTTGGGAATTGCCGCTCCGAAAAACTTTCGTGGTTTTCATGTATCTGGCCTCACAGAATGCGTATATACCGGAGAGTATATTCCTGGGTTAATTCTTCGGCAACGCGGTCGCTTGCATTCGTTTGCGGTAACGCAGCCAGGCGGGGATCACCGCCAGCACCAGTCCCGCCAGGAGCACGAGCAGCGGCCACCACAGGGGACGGTTCCAGCGGGCCCTGAGTTCGGCGCGCAGGTCCGGATTCAGACGCAGGTATTTGACGGTGTTGTTGGCCATCAGGTTCGGTTTCAGATTGTAAAGCCACTGATGGTACAGGGCGAAGTTCTTTGGGTGGAAGCCGAACACCCAGGGGGCGTCGCGGCGGACGATGTTCTGCATCCGGTCGATGATCGCCTGGCGCTCGGGGCCGTCGTCCATGGTCCGCATGCGTTCGAACAGGCGGTCGAACTCGGGGTTTTCGTAGTTGGCGGCGTTTTCGCCACCGGACTTGACCTTGCCGTTGGGGCCGTAGAGCAGAAAGAAGAAGTTCTCCGGGTCGGGGTAGTCGGCGTTCCAGCCCCAGGTGAAGATCTGGGCGGCGCCGGTGCGCATCTTTTCCTGGAAGCGGTTGTAGTCGGTGGCGCGTACCACCAGCTGGATGCCCAGTTTGGCGAACTGCTTGCGGTACCAGTTGAGGCGGGCCTTGTCATCAGGTCCGCCGCCGGGAACGTCGAAATAGAGCAGCAGCGGCTCGCCGCTCTTCGGGTCGCGGCCGTTGGGGAAGCCGGCCTCGGCCAGCAGGCGCTTGGCCTCGGCGATGGGTTTGCGCACCGGGCGGCCGTCCTGCCAGCGATAGACGTAGGGATTGATGCCCTCGGGGCCAGGGCGGTAGCCGAAGATCCCCGGCGGCAGCACCCCCTGGGCCGGAATGCCGCGGCCGTTGGCGAAGATGGCGATGTATTCCTCGTAGTCGATGGCGATGGAAAGGGCCTGGCGCAGCTTGCGGTGGGCCTCGTCGAGGCCGCCGACCACCGGGTCGAGCAGGTTGAAGCCCAGATAGAAGATCGACGGCGCCACCGCAGTCCGCAGCTGAATCCCCTTGGCCTGCATCGCCGGGGTCAGTTCCGCCTGGCCGCCGTTGGAGAAGCGGATCGCCTGCTCGAAACTGTCGGAGCCGATCCCCGAGCCTTCGTAGTAGCCCTGGAGGAATTTGTTCCAGGCGGGGATCGATTCTCGTTCGCGGATGTAGTGGATGCGGTCGATGAAGGGCAGGGGGCGGCCGGCGTCGGCGAGAAGGCCCCGGGCGGCATCGCCCGCTTCCCCGGCGGTGGGATAGGTCTCGCCGTGGAAGTTGGGATTCCTGGCCAGCACCATGCGGCGGTTGGGATTGTTCTCCAGCAGCAGGTAAGGGCCGCTGCCCACCGGGAACCAGTCCAGGGTCAGGTTGCGCTCGATCAGCGGTCGCTGGTGGTAGAACACATCCGCCTCCCAGGGTATGGGGGCGAAGAACGGCATCGCCAGCCAATACTTGAACTGGGGATATTTGCTGTAGATGCGGATGGTGTAGGTGTAGCGGTCCACCACCTTCACGCCTTCTATGGCATAGGGGCGGACGTCGAAGAAACCGGCCGGTTTTTCCCGCTCGTAGCGTTGCCGCATGGCCTGGGCGAAATCTTTGAGGCCGACGATGTAGGTCTGCATCAGCCCGGCGATGGGGGAGTGGATCTGGGGGTGGACCAGGCGTTTGATCTGATAGACGAAATCTTCCGCCGTGACCTCGCGGCTGGCCTGATGGGGGAAGTCGGCCGGCAAGGCGATGTCTTCCAGATCTTCCTCGCTGAGGCGGCGGTAGCGCAACCGCCCCTCAGCATCGCGGGCGAAGGCCGGATGCGGTTGGTAGCGCATGCCGGGGCGGATGCGGATGCGCCATTCGCTGTAGGCGATGCGCCGCGCCGGGGTGTCGGCGGGCAGTTCGTGGCCGGTGGCGTCGAAATAGCGCACCTGCGGCAGTTCGCTGGCCGCCAGCGGCGCCAGGGTGTAGGGCCGCTTCAGGTAATGGTACTGGAGCGGCGGTTCGTAGATCTGGGCGATCAGGCGGTATTCGTCGCTGCTGTAGGCCACCGCCGGATCCAGGTGCTTGGGGCGCTCGCTGAAGGAGGTGTAGAAAATGTTGGCCCGGCATTCGCGGGCGGGATAGGGATCGTTGAGCGGCCCCTGACAGCCCGGGGCCGCTATAATCCACAGGGCGATCAACAGCAAATGGGTGAGCTTCATGGGCCGCTACTATACCATCGCCGCGACTGAGGGAGGATGGCCGTGATCCGGGCGTTGCTGCTGCTGTTGGTTTTGGGCGCGCTGCTGTGGGGGCTGCGCTGGTTCCTGCGCACCCCGCCGCAGGAAGTGGCGCAGACCCTGAAGGGCAAGGGCGGGCTGGCGGCGCTGGGATTGTTGCTCCTGCTAGCCTTGCTGGCTCACAGTTGGCTGCTGCCCCTGCTGGGGGCGCTGACGGCGTTGGCCGCGCGGATACTGCCGTATCTGCCGCGTCTCTGGCCGCTCATCGAGCGTCTGCTGCAACGGTGGGCCGGCCCGGAAACCGCCGATGCGGCGGGCGGGCAGGCGATGCCGGAAACCGTGGCCCAGGCTTATGAAATCCTGGGATTGCGGCCCGGCGCATCCCGGGAAGAGATCGTCGCCGCCCATCGGCGTCTGATGCAGAAGGTCCATCCCGACCGCGGCGGTTCCGACTTTCTCGCCGCCCAGATCAACCGCGCCAAGGAAATTTTGCTGCGGGAGGCAAAATAATCCTTGCCTTTTCCCCGGTTGTTCACTAGGCTGTGCCCATACGTTCGATTTTGCGTTTTATGAGTCTTTCCCCCGCCTTCTCCGGTTCGCAGACCGGACTTCCCGTGGCCCCCGTTGGGCCCGCCCCCTCCGCGAGAGGAATCCTGTTTTTGCATCCGTTTTTCGCTGCGTCTTCGCTCACTGCCCCCGCCGGGCGCGGGCCGGGTCGTATGCGTCTGCTCACGGGCGACCGCCCGGAACTCGGCAGGCCGGTCTTCGCACCATTGGCCGGTCTGGCGAATCATGACGAAAATGGTGCGCTTTTTCCGTTAAGGGTATAGCAATGAAGAATATTTATGTTGGCAATCTGTCCTATCAGTTGAGCGAAGATGAGCTGCGCGATGCGTTCGCCCAGTTCGGCGAAGTGTCTTCGGTTCGCATCATCAAGGATCGCTACACTGACCGTTCCAAAGGCTTCGGCTTCGTGGAAATGCCGGTGGACTCGGAAGCAGAAACCGCCATCCAGAGTCTGAACGGCCAGGATCTCAAAGGTCGTTCGCTGCGCGTGAACGAAGCCCGTCCCCGCGACGACTTCCGTCCGCGCCGCGAATTCTCCTGAAAGCTGATGCTTTAGGCGATTCAGACGCTTTGCTGTCCTGATCCCGGGATGGCGCCCAGACAGGCCCGCAGCCGGTTCGTCCGCTGCGGGCCTGTTGCATTGGGGGGCGGGCTTGGGTAGGCTGCGGACGGGCAACATCGAACAAGGTGAGGAAACATGGCCGATACCTATGACGTCATCATCGTGGGCGGCGGGATGGTCGGGGCGACGCTGGCCGCCTCCCTGGGGCAGACACCCCTGAAAGTGGCGGTGATCGAGGGCCGCCGTCCCCAGCCGTTCGATCCGGCGCAGCCGTTGGACCTGCGGGTGTCGGCGATCAGCATCGCCTCGCGGCGCATCCTCGAAGGGATCGGTGCGTGGGAGAACATCGCCGCCATGCGCCTGTGTCCATTCCGGCGCATGAAGGTCTGGGAGATGACCGATGGCACCGAGTTCCGCAGCCGCGACGTCCAGTATCCGGAACTGGGCTACATCATCGAGAACCGCCTGGTGCAACTGGGGGTATGGGAGCGCCTGGCAGCGCTGGACAACGTGGAACGCCTGTGTCCGGTCCGCCCCCGGCGCATCGATTACGGCCCCGAAGGCTGCGAGATCGTGCTCGAAGACGGACGGTCGCTGCAGGGACGGTTGCTGGTGGCCGCCGACGGCGCCCGTTCCCAGGCGCGCCAGGCGGCCGGCATCGGGGTCACCGCCTGGGATTACGAACAGTCGGCCTTGGTGCTGACGGTGGAAACCGCCTATGGCCAGCAGGACATCACCTGGCAGCGTTTCACCCCCGAGGGCCCCCAGGCGTTCCTGCCGCTGCCGGGACCGCACGCCTCGCTGGTGTGGTATCAGAAGCCAGAAGAGGTCCGCCGGCTGCAGGCGCTCGGTGACGGGGAGCTGCTCGATGCCCTGTACGCAGCCTTCCCCCGGGAGCTGGGTGATGTGGTGCGGATCCTCGACCGCGGCAGTTTCCCGTTGCGGCGCCAGCACGCCCAGCGTTACGTCAAGCCTGGGGTGGCGCTCGTCGGCGACGCCGCCCATACCATCCATCCCCTGGCGGGCCAGGGGGTCAACATCGGCCTGCTCGATGCCGCCGCGCTGGCCCAGGTGCTGGCGGCCGCTCATCAGGCCGGCCGGGACATCGGCGCCCTCAAGGTACTGCAGGAATACGAGGCCATGCGCCGGCGCGACAACCTGACCATGATGACCACGATGGATCTGTTCTACCGGGTCTTCAGCAACGCCTCGCTGCCGCTGAAGCTGGTGCGCAATCTCGGCCTGTCTCTGGCCCAGCGTCTCTATCCGGCACGGTTGGCGGTGATGCGTTACGCCATGGGATTGGACGGCAACCTGCCGCGCCTGGCGCGGGGAGAGTCCCTGACGACCTAACGCTCGCGGGCCTGCTTCTCGGCCAGGAACTCGCGCAGCCGCTGACGGGTGATGGCGCTGAGGATGCGGTCGCCGCGGGCCAGTCTGACCGCGGCCCGCATGTGCCGCAGGGCGTCCTCCAGATCGCCGCGGGCATAGGCGTACTCGGCCAGGTAACGGCGGGCTTCCGCCCTTTGTTCCAGCCCCGAATACGCCTGGGCCAGATATTTGAAAAGAACGGGATGACGCTGGCCCCGTTCCAGGATATGGTCGCCTAGGATCTGGCGGGCGCTTTCGAAGCGGCCGCTTTCCAGCAGCGCCTTGGCGTATTCCAGCCGGAGCACGGAAGAGGCGGGAAAGCGCCGCAACGCCTGGCGGTAGCGCGCCAGAGCCGCTTCCGTCCGGCCTTGGGCCAGCTCCACGCTGGCCAGACCATGGATAAAGCGGGGCTGCTCCGGGAACCAGGCCAGCAGTTGGGCAAAAATTCTGGCGCTGCGGGAGAACCGATGCTGGCGCCGGTCGATCAGCGCCATGCCATAGCGGGCGGCGGCGCGTTGCCAGATCGTTCCCTGGCGGGCGTGGTTGGCGAACGCCCGGCGCAAGGCGTCGAGGTCGTCGCTGCTGAGAACCTGGAGTTTTGCCTTGGTCAGCTGATAGGCGAAGGAATCCGTGTACTGGTGATAGGGGAATTCCGCCGCACGGGCGCGGGTGTCGGCGATGCGGCTGCTGGTGACTGGGTGGGTACGGAGGAATTCGGGGACGTGGGCGCCGCTAAAGCGGGTGTTTTGCTGCAGACGTTCGAAGAAGCTCGGCATCGCCCGGGGGTCGAAGCCGCTTTCGGCGAGGATCTGCAGGCCGATGCGGTCGGCTTCCTGCTCGTGGCTGCGGGTGAAGTTGATCTGGTGCTGCAGGCTGCCGGCCTGGAGCGCGATCAGCGCCGCCTGAGCCGCCTGGGGCGACTGGGTGCCGATGAGAATGGCCGCCAGCATCGCCGCCGCCATCGGCAGGGTCAGCCGCTTGGCGGCGGCGATGGCGCGCTTGAGGTGATTCTGGGTGACGTGGGCGATTTCGTGGGCCATCACCGAAGCCAGCTCGCTCTCGTTGCGGGTCGCCAGGATCAGGCCGGAGTGGACGCCGATGTAGCCGCCGGGGCCGGCGAAGGCGTTGATTTCCGGTTGCATCACCACGAAAAAGTGGAACGGCCGCCCGCTGGCGTCGCTGGCGCGGGTCAACCGTGTCCCCAGGGAAGCGATATAATCTTGAATTTCCGGGTCGGTGCTGATGTCCAGGTGCTGGTGCAGGCTGCGGAAGAAGGCTTGCCCCAGGCGGCGCTCTTCGGCCGGACTGATGAGGGCATCGGAAGCCGCTCCCATGTCGGGCAGGGGCGGCAGGTTGGCCGACGCCTGGCCGGCGAGCAGCAGCCAGAGGATCATGATTCGCGCCATAAGAATCGAGACGAGCGATGCTGGATGACCAAAAGACCTGCGCCGAAACCGATCGGTTCCTGACCTACACCCTGCAGGTCAACACGCCACCTTACACGGCGGCCGCCGACCGGGCGTTCTGCTTCGCCGAGGCCCTGCTGCGCAGGGGGCACCGGTTGCGGCGGGTGTTCTTCTATCGGGACGGAGTGTATCATGCCCTCGCCGGCGCCGAGCCGCCGGCGGACGAGCCCGACCGCATCGGACGCTGGTCGGTGCTGGCCGAGCGTCACGGCGTGGATCTGGTGGTCTGCTCCGCCGCTGCCCAGCGCCGGGGGGTCTGGCGGGCCCGGGGGGCAAGGGGCCTGGCACCGGGATTCCGGGTGGCGGGGTTGGCGTTGCTGGCCGAGTCGGTGCTGGATAGCGACCGCTGGCTGAGTTTCGGCTGATGCGCTTTCTGTACGTGTTCCGTCATCCCCCCTATGCCGACAGCGGCGGCGGAGAGGCGCTGGATCTGCTCCTGACCCTGGCGGCTTTCGACCAGACGGTGGAAGTGCTGCTGCTGGACGACGGGGTGTGGCACCTGGCGCCCGGGCAGCAGCCGGCGCGGATCGGTCAGCGTCGGCTGCCGGACCTGTGGCAGGGGCTCGGCCTTTACGGGATCGAAAAAATCTGGGTGGGGCAGGAATCGCTGCAACGGCGGGGGTTGACGCCCGAGCGGCTGATCCTGCCGGTCGGCCTCGTTGCCGAGGGAGCGCTGGCGCAATGGTGGGGCGGTTACGATCGGATCGTGGGGGACTGAGATGGGGGTGCTGCATCTGTTGTCACAGCCGCCGGGTCCGGTCTGGGAAAGCCTGTGCCCGCGCCTGGGGGACGGGGATCGGGTGCTGCTGCTGGGAGACGGGGTGTATGGCCTGAGGCACCCGCTGCTGGGACGGCTGCAGGACACCGGCGCCGGGATCGCCGCCCTGGCGCCGGATCTGGTCGCCCGTGGGGTCGAACCGCCCGGTGCGGAGGCTGTCAGGGTGATCGATTACGAGGAATTCGTCGATTTGACGGTAGCCTGCATGCGTATTCTGTCATGGTGATCGAAAAAACGGGACGAGTCGTCGAAACCACGGAGGAAGGGTTTCTGGTGGACCTGCACGACTGGGACGAAGCGGTGGCGGCGCAGCTGGCCGCCGCGGAGGACATCGAGCTGGACGCGGCTCGGTGGGAGATCGTCCGTTTCGTGCGCAAGCATTATCTGGCATACGGGCATTTCCCCAACATGCGGGTGTTCGTCAAGGCGGTGGCTCAGGTGTTAGGGGAGGAAAAAGGCAACAGCCGTTATCTGCACCGGCTGTTTCCCCGGGGGCCGCTGAAATACGCCTGCAAGCTGGCCGGTTTGCCCAAGCCGCCCCACTGTCTTTGACGGGGTTGGGTTTTCAGCGGCGTGCCCCCATGTTTGCAGATGAGCTTCATCAACGGAGGAAAATGAAGATGGCAACGCGTGCTTTACCCAAATCCGAGTGGGAAGCGTATTTCGATCACGTTTCCAAACACCTGAAGGCGGAGACGGCGGAAATCGAAGTGGCCTCGATCAACCTGGGCGATCAGATCGAGGCGGAATGGGTGCCTTTCTACGGCGTCAGCTACGATCCCAAGGACGATGTGATCGAGTTCGTGCTCGAAGGCGTCGATCATCTGGTTCCTCATCCCAAAGAGGTCTATGTCGATGACAGTGTCGAAGGATTGCGCAGCATCGAGGTGGTCGGCGCTGACGGCGTGCGCCACATCGCCAAGCTGAAGGAAGTGCTCAAGCTGCCGCCGCCCGACAAGTGCGTCTGATTTCCGTTTCCTGCCGATGACCCAGACGGGCCCGTCCGCCGCCGGACGGGCCCGTTGCGTTCTGGGCGGTCATCCCCTACCCTGTGCGCTTCCAGGCAATTCGTCCAATTATCAGACCCTGTTCGGGAGGCACGCCGTTTATGCTTTCGGATATCGAAATCGCCCGCCAGGCCACCCTGCGGCCCATCGTCGAACTGGCGCAGGATCGGTTCGGCATCGCACCTCAGCACCTCGATCCCTACGGCCATTACAAGGCCAAGCTGTCGTTCGATTACATCAAGTCCCTGCATGACCGTCCCGACGGCAAGCTGATCCTGGTGACCGCCATCAGCCCGACGCCGGCCGGAGAAGGCAAGACCACCACCACCGTGGGGCTGGGCGATGCCCTCAACCGGATCGGCAAAAAAGCCCTGATCTGTCTGCGCGAGCCTTCCCTCGGGCCCTGTTTCGGCATCAAGGGCGGGGCGGCCGGCGGTGGCCGGGCCCAGGTGGTGCCGATGGAGGACATCAACCTGCATTTCACCGGGGATTTTCACGCCATCGGCGTGGCCCACAATCTGCTCTCGGCGCTGGCGGACAACCACATTCACCATGGCAACGCTCTGGATCTGGACGTGCGGCAGATGGCATGGAAGCGGGTCATCGACATGAACGACCGCAATCTGCGCCAGATCGTCGAAGGTCTGGGAGGGCGCGTCAACGGTGTGCCGCGGGAGGATGGTTTCGACATCGTGGTCGCCTCCGAGGTCATGGCCATCCTGTGTCTGGTGAACGATCTCGGTGAGCTCAAGCGCCAGCTGGGAAAGGTGCTGGTCGGCTACGCCCGTGACGGTGGCAAGGTCTTCGCCCGCGATCTGAAGGCCCAGGGAGCGATGGCGGCCCTGCTCAAGGACGCCATCCGTCCCAATCTGGTCCAAACCCTGGAGAACAATCTGGCTTTCGTCCACGGCGGGCCGTTCGCCAACATCGCCCACGGTTGCAACACCGCCATCGCCACCAAAACCGCCCTGAAAATGGCCGACTATGTGGTCACCGAGGCCGGCTTCGGCGCCGATCTGGGGGCGGAGAAGTTCATCGACATCAAATGCCGCAAGACCGGGCTGCGCCCCGATGCCGTAGTGCTGGTCGCTACCGTGCGGGCGCTGAAGATGCACGGTGGTGTGTCCAAGGATGCACTCCAGGAGGAGAACCTTGCGGCCCTGGAGGCCGGTTTCACCAATCTGGAGCGCCATTTCCGCAACATCCGCGAACAGTTCGGCCTGCCGTGCGTGGTGGCCATCAACCATTTCGTCAGCGATACCGAGGCCGAGATTTGTCTGTTGACGGAAAAAGTGGCCGCCATCGGCGGAAAAGCCGTCGTCTGCAGGCACTGGGCCGAAGGCGGCGCAGGCGTGGAGGCGCTGGCCCGCGAGGTGGTGAATCTGGTAAGCGCACCCAATCAGTTCCGTTTCCTCTATGAAGACGATCTTCCCTTATGGGAAAAGATCGAAACCATCGCCACCCGACTCTATGGCGCCGCCGGCGTCAGCGCCGATTCCAGAATCAGACGCCAGATCGAGGCGTTGGACCGGGAGTGCCGCCATTTCCCCATCTGCATGGCCAAGACCCAGTACTCCTTCGCCTGCGACCCGGAGCTGCGGGGGGCGCCCACCGGCCACACGGTCACCATCCGCGAAGTGCGTCCGGCCTACGGGGCCGAATTCATCGTCGTTATCTGCGGCAACATCATGACCATGCCGGGGTTGCCGAAATCGCCGGCGGCAGAGCGCATAGACATCGATGAAAACGGGCAGATCAGCGGGCTATTCTGATCCGTGCCGGCATATCCCGCAGACGGCTGTGGGATATGCCGCAGAGCCTCTTGACAACCCCCAAGCCGATGCTAGACTGGCGGATACCGAAGGAAGGAGGTCGCCTGTGAGCTTTAGGGTTTGCAGGTGGAGCGTTTAGGGATGGAGCGAAACCCAACGAAAACTTAGATTGAGTGAACTTAAAGGAGGTAACTCAATGGCTGCAACGACTCAAGCTGTTGGCGCAGAGCAGGAAGCCCCGCTTCTGAACGTGCGCTGGCTGGTGTTTGCGATCGCGATTTATTCGGTGTTTTACGCCTGGGTCCGATGGTACGAAGGGGTTTACGGCTGGAGTGCTGGCCTGGACTCTTTTGCGCCGGAATTTGAGACTTACTGGATGAACTTCCTGTACATCGAGATTGTGGCTGAGGTTATTACGGCCTCGGTGCTGTGGGGCTATCTGTGGCGGACCCGTGATCGCAATGTGGAAGCGATTGCCGGGACGCGAGAAGAGCTGCGCCGCAATTTCACCCATCTTGTCTGGCTGGTGGCCTATGCGTGGGCGATTTACTGGGGTGCGAGCTACTTCACCGAACAGGACGGCACCTGGCATCAGACCATCGTTCGTGACACGGACTTCACGCCGAGCCACATTATCGAGTTCTATCTGAGCTACCCGATCTACATCATCACTGGCTTTGCGGCGTTTATTTATGCGCACACCCGTCTTCCGTACTGGAATTACCAGAAGAAGGGTCTGTCGCTGCCGTATCTGATTTCGGTGGTGGGGCCGTTCATGATTCTGCCGAACGTGGGTCTGAACGAATGGGGTCACACTTTCTGGTTCATGGAAGAGCTGTTTGTGGCGCCGCTGCACTACGGATTTGTGGTGTTTGGGTGGTTTGCGCTGGCGATTCTGGGGCTGCTGCTTCAGGTGTTTGCCAGCTTCCTGAATCTGATTGGCAAGCCGCTGTGCGGTGAGGTTTACGACCAGGCGGTCGCCCGCGTCGGCGAAGACCAGGCTCAGTGGATGGACTGATCGACATCTAGCTTGCTGGATGTTTGTTGAGGGAGGCCGCCGGGGCGCTGGTGGCCTCCCTGCCAGGGAGGCGAAGAGAAGCCGGTCTTAAAGGCTGGTGGTAAAGCAACAACAAGCGACTTTGGAGGTAAATAATGAGCACTGCTGCATCTGTTGTTCGGTCACACGCCGAAGCAGTCCAGGCCTCCAGGTGGGTAGACTACCTGGGCCTGTTCATCCTGTTTATGGTACTGACCGGTTCCTACCACATCCATGGCATGCTGACCATGGGTGACTGGGACTTCTGGTCCGACTGGAAAGACCGTCGTCTGTGGGTGACGGTGTATCCGATCGTCATGATCACCTTCCCGGCGGCGGTTCAGGCTGTTTTGTGGGAGCGCCTGCGTCTGCCGTGGGGTGCCACGGTGTGTGTTCTGGGGATTTTGCTCGGTGAATGGATCAACCGCTACTTCAACTTCTGGGGTTGGACCTATTTCCCGATCAACTTCTGCTTCCCGACCGCCGCGGTCCACATGGCGATTTTCCTTGATGTTGTGCTGATGATGTCCGGCAGCTTCCTGTTCACCGCCGTGATTGGTGGTCTGGGCTGGGGTCTGTTGATGTACCCGGGCAACTGGCCGGTCATTGGCCCGCTGCACGTGCCGGTGGAATACAACGGCATGCTGATGTCGATTGCCGACATTCAGGGTTACCACTATGTGCGTACCGGTACGCCGGAATACATCCGCATGGTGGAAAAGGGTACCCTGCGTACTTTCGGTAAGGACGTGGTTCCGGTGTCTGCCTTCTTTGCCGGGTTCATGTCCATTCTGATCTACTTCATGTGGCACTTTGTGGGCCGCTGGTTCGGCACCGTGAAATTCATCAAGAAGACCTGATGGATTTTGCGCGCATCGACATCGACAGACACATCTGAGGAGGAAATAGATGAAAACGATAAGAGATAGGCTCACCCGCTGGTCGCTGGTCGGCCTGCTGATGACCCTGGCGGCGGCGGTGATGTACACCCCGGCGGCTTCTGCCCACGGTGAAAAGTCGCAGGCGGCGTTCCTGCGTATGCGTACCATCCACTGGTTCGACCTCAACTGGTCTACTGACCAGGTCAAGGTCAACGAAGAGATGGAAATCAGTGGCAAATTCCACGTTTTTTCAGGCTGGCCTGAGTCCGTGGATCCGCCCGAAGTGTCGTTCCTGAACGTCGGGATTCCTGGGCCTGTGTTCATCCGCAAGGAATCCTACATCGGCGACACCTTTGTGCCGCGTTCGGTGCGGCTGGAAATCGGCAACACCTATGCCTTCCGCGTGGTGCTCAAAGCCCGCCGCGGGGGTGAATGGCACGTTCACCCGATGCTGAACGTCGAAGGCGGTGGTCCGATCATCGGTCCGGGTAAATGGGTGATCGTTGAAGGGAAGCTGAGCGAGTTCAAGAACCCGATCACCACCCTGACCGGACAGACCGTCGACCTGGAAACCTACAACACGGGCAACACCGTGTTCTGGCACGTGCTGTGGTATGCCATCGGTCTGGCGTGGATCCTCTACTTCGTGCGCAAGCCGGTGTTCCTGCCGCGCATGGTGATGGTCAATGCCGGCCGTGGTGACGAACTGATCACCCCGACCGAAAAGAAGGTGGGCATGCTGTTTGGCGCCGCCACCCTTCTGCTGGTGATCTTCGGCTACAGCAGCACCCAGAGCAAGTATCCGGTGACCATTCCGCTGCAGGCGGGTGTGCTGCGTGGCATCAAGCCGATCCAGATGCCCACCCCGACTGTGGACGTCAAGGTGGACGAAGCCACCTACCGTGTACCGGGCCGTGCCATGAAGATGGTGCTGACCGTCACCAACAATGGTGATCGTCCGGTCCAGCTGTGCGAATTCATGACCGCCAACGTGCGTTTCATGAATCCGGAAGTTTGCGAAGACGACACCGGCTATCCGGAAGACTTGCTGGCGGACGAAGGTCTGACCGTGGTGCCGAACGATCCGATCGCTCCGGGCGAAACCAAGACGCTCGAAGTGACCGCATCGGACGCTGCCTGGGAAGTGTATCGTCTGGCCGACATCATCTACGACCCGGACAGCCGGATGGGTGGTATGCTGTTCTTCTATGACGATGCCGGCAACCGCCAGATGGTGATGATTGACGCTCCGCTGATCCCGACCTTCATGTAAGGAAGGGACCGCGGCGCGGTCACCGCATAACAATAACAACAATACCCAACTCAAAGCCCCCTCTGATGAGGGGGCTTTTTTAGTGGGTATAAAAAAGCCGGCAGAAACACCGGCTCGATAGAAAATGAATCGATCTTATCCGAGCCACTTCCTGGCGTTGCGGAACAGGCGCAGCCAGGGCCCATCTTCTCCCCAGTCCTCGGGATGCCAGGAATGCTGAATGCTACGGAAGCAGCGCTCGGGGTGGGGCATCATGATGGTGACACGGCCATCCGTGGTGGTCAGGCCGGTGATGCCGCCTGGAGAACCGTTGGGATTGAAGGGATAGGTTTCGGTCGGGTTGCCGTAATGGTCCACATAACGCAGCGATACCGGGGCTTGGGTCTGATCCTGCGGATCGAATACCGCGCGCCCCTCTCCATGGGCGACGGCCACAGGGAGAATGGAGCCTGCCATTCCCTGCAGCAGGATGGAAGGCGAGGGAAGCACTTCCACGAGGGACAGGCGGGCTTCGAACTGTTCCGACAGATTGCGGTGGAAGCGGGGCCAGTGCTGTGCGCCGGGAATGAGCTCCTTGAGCTGGGACAGCATTTGGCAGCCGTTGCAAACACCCAGGCTGAAGGTTTCCTCTCGCGCGAAGAAGTTCTGGAAGGTGTCACGGGCCCGAGGGTTGAACAGAATGGAAGCGGCCCAGCCGGAACCGGCACCCAGAACGTCACCGTAGGAGAAACCGCCGCAGGCGGCAAGCCCTGAAAACGCGTCCAGACCGCGGCCGCCGAGAATATCGGTCATGTGGACGTCGACGGCCTCGAAACCAGCGCGCTCGAAAGCCGCCGCCATCTCGACGTGGCCGTTTACGCCCTGTTCCCGCAGGATCGCCACTTTGGGACGGCGCGTATGGACGAACGGGGCGCAGATGTCCTCGGCCGGATCGAAACTGAGCCTGACGTGAAGACCGGGGTCTTGGTCATCGGTAAGGTTCTCGAATTCCTGGCGGGCGCATTGGGGATTGTCGCGCAACGCCTGCATCCGGTAGCTGGTCTCGGTCCAGGCCTGGTGGAGATCGCGGCGGTTCTCTTCCAGCAGCGTTTGGCCCTGATGTCGAAAGCGTATCCGTCCTTCCAGGTTCGGGGTGCCCAATGGATGGCAGTGATCAATCAGACCGTGGGACGTCAGGATTTCAAGGACTGCGTCGAGGTGGATGCTGCGGACCTGGATCACTGCCCCCAGTTCCTCGCTGAAGAGGATCGCCAGGGGGGCGTCTCCCAGGGGTGTCAAGTCGATGTCGAGACCGCAACGGCCGGCGAAGGCCATTTCGCACAGGCAGGCCAACAGTCCGCCATCGGAACGGTCGTGGTAGGCCAGCAGCAGGCCCTGGCGGTTGAGCGCCTGGATGGCGCTGAAGAAGGCCCGCAGACGGGCCGGATCGTCAAGATCCGCCGCAGGATGGTTTTCCAGCGTCAAGGCGTCGTAAACCTGGGCCAGCACCGAACCGCCGAGGCGGTTCTTGCCGCCCCCCAGATCGAGCAGCAGCAGATGGGTGTCGGGATCACGCCGTAATTGGGGGGTAAGGGTACGGCGCACGTCGCTGACTGGCGCGAAAGCGGAGACGATCAGGGAAACCGGTGCGGTCATCACCTTCTCCCCCCCCTCATCGCGCCAGACGGTCTTCATCGACAGTGAGTCTTTGCCCACCGGAATGGCGATGCCCAGTTCCGGGCACAGCGCCATGCCGACGGTCTTGACGGTGTCGAACAGAGCGGCGTCTTCGCCCGGATGACCACAGGCGGCCATCCAGTTGGCTGAGAGCTTGACGTCGCCCAGACGCTCGATCAGGGCGGCGGCGATGTTGGTCAACGCTTCGCCGATGGCGAGACGACCGGCGGCCGGGGCGTCGAGCACCGCCACCGGGGTGCGTTCCCCCATGGCCATGGCCTCGCCCCGGTAGGTGCGGAAACCGGCGGCGGTGACCGCCACGTCGCTCACCGGCACCTGCCACGGTCCGATCATCTGGTCGCGGGCCACCAGGCCGGTGATGGAACGGTCGCCGATGGTGATCAGAAAGCTTTTGCTGGCCACGGTGGGAAAGCGCAGCACTCGGTAGGCCGCTTCCCGGATGTCAGGTGGAGGGGTGTCGAGCGTTCGGGCGCGGGTCGGCAAGTGGCGGACATCACGGTGCATCTGCGGCGGTTTGCCGAACAGCAGGTCCATGGGGATGTCCACCGGATAATTGTCGAACAGCTTGTCGTGGACCCGCAGGATCTCCTTGCCCGTGGCGCAGCCGATGACCGCGAAGGGACAACGTTCGCGCGCGCAGATCTGTTCGAAACGTGCCAGAGACTGGGGATGAATGGCGAAGACGTAGCGTTCCTGGGACTCGTTGCACCAGATCTGCATCGGCGACAGGCTGGAATCGGCGCAGGGGATCTGGCGCAGCTCGAATTTACCACCCCGGTCCCAGTCGTGGATGATTTCGGGGACCGCGTTGGACAGGCCGCCGGCGCCGACGTCGTGGACCGAGAGGATCGGGTTGTCCTTCCCCAGGGCGCGGCAATGTTCGATGACCTCCTGGCAACGGCGCTGCATCTCCGGGTTGGCCCGCTGCACCGAGGCGAAATCCAGCTCCTCGGCCGATTCCCCGGAGGACTGGGAGGAAGCCGCACCGCCCCCCAGACCGATGAGCATCGCAGGTCCCCCGAGAACGATGATCAGTGCTCCGGGAGGGATTTCCTGCTTTTCGATGTGTTCCTGGCGGATGTTGCCCATCCCGCCGGCAAGCATGATGGGCTTGTGATAACCGCGCCACTCCCGGCCATCGCTGTCCGGCACCTGCTGTTCGAAGGTGCGGAAGTAACCGGCCAGATTGGGGCGGCCGAACTCGTTGTTGAAGCGGGCCGCTCCGATGGGACCTTCGATCATGATCTCGAGCGCGGAGACGATGCGGCCGGGTTTGCCGGGGTCGTTTTCTTCCCAGGGCTGATGCCAGCCGGGGATGCGCAGATGGGAGACGGAAAAACCGGTCAGCCCTGCTTTTGGATAGCCGCCGCGGCCGGTGGCCCCTTCGTCGCGGATCTCCCCACCGGCGCCCGTGGCTGCGCCTGGGTCCGGAGAAATGGCGGTGGGATGGTTGTGGGTTTCCACCTTCATCAGGATGTGGGCCGCTTCCTCACGATAGCGGTAATGGCCCTCGGGATCGCGCAGGAAGACTGGCGTGACCGCCCCTTCGATGACCGCGGCGTTGTCTTTGTAGGCGGAGAGGATGCCGGCTGGGCTTTTTTCCGTCGTGTTGCGGATCATCTGGAACAGGGATTTATCCTGCGGCCGGCCGTCGATGGTCCAGGAGGCATTGAAGATCTTGTGGCGGCAATGTTCCGAATTGGCCTGAGCGAACATCATCAGTTCGGCGTCGGTGGGATCGCGGCCAAGCTCGGTGAAGCGCTCCAGCAGATAATCGATTTCATCGGCGGACAACGCCAGCCCCATCTCCCGGTTTGCGCGATCCAGCGCGCTGCGGCCTTCGGCTAGCAGGGGAATGGCGACCAGGGGCGCCGGCGGGCGGTGGGAAAAGATTTCCGCTTCCTCGCCTTCGGCCAGCAGCACTTCGGTCATACGGTCGTAGAGGGGCTGGAGTTGGGGTTTGGTCAGCGGCTGGTCGGCGTCGATGCAGTATTCCACGCCGCGTTCGACGCGGGTCACCACCGTCAGGCCGCAGGTGTGTAGGATGTCGGTCGCCTTGCTCGACCAGGGGGAAATGGTCCCGGGGCGGGGAAGCACCCAGAAATGCCGCCCGTCGAAACCTGCCTCGGCGGCAGGTTGGGGACTCAGCAGCCGCTCCAGGCGGCTGCGTTCTTCGGGAAGCAGTTCCCGCTGGCATTCGAGGTAGTGCACGTAGCGGGCGGCAAGGTGGCGGATGGACGGGATCCGTGCCTGCAGGGTCTGCAGCAGCTTGTCGCGGCGAAAAGGGGAGAGGGCGGCGGCGCCCGGCAGTTCCAGTACGATCATGTTGTTTCTATTTCTATCGTGGCCAGGGTTCGTTGCAGGCGCTTCAGCAGTCGGCGGGCGCGTTCGTCCTGCAGCGGATGGCCGTCGGCATCGAGAAGGAACAAGCGGGTATGGCCATCAGCCGGCTGCAGAACCAACTGATATTCCCGTTCCCGCAATTTTGCGCCTTTGCCGAAGAAGTACAGCAGGTCCTCCCATAGACCCCGGTCCTGTGCCAGTTCAGTCTCGGCCGCGCTTTCGATGATGCGAAGCACGCCCCGCTCCGGGTCGCGGCCGATGATTTCCAGCTGCAGCTGGTCGAGTGCCTGGAGGATGTGGATCCAGGCGTCGGCGAAAGGTTGCTGCAGATCCAGGTAAAGCGTGTCGAGTGTGGCTGCGGCATCGGCCCGAGGCGGTTTCGGAACCGCGGGCGGCGGTTTGACGGCTTCCAGGGTGGGAACGGCGCGGGAGGCTGGCGGTAATTTGAGAGGGGGCAGGGGGCGAACCGCCAGCAATTCCTTTTCCTTGTCCGAGACCAGCCAGCTGCAGCTACCAAAAGCGAGGGGGATCAGCAGGACAAGGAAAAGGCGCGTCATGGCCTCAGAGCGCGTCTGCCTGGCACAGGGCCTGACGTACCTCGTCGTGACAGGAGGCGGAGAGCCAGGTCAGAGGCAGGCGGATGCCGGCCGGAATCTTTCCCATTTCGTGCAGCGCCCATTTGACCGGGATAGGGTTGGATTCGATGAACAGGCTGCGGTGCAGACCGGCCAGCGGTGCGTCGAGGCGTTCAGCGGCAGCTGCGTCCCCGGCGCAGGCGGCGGCGATCATTTCGTGCATCTTACGGGGGGCGACGTTGGCGGTCACCGAGATCACCCCGGCCCCGCCTTCGAGGCAGACCTGCCGGGCGGTGGCGTCGTCCCCGGAATAGATGGGAAAATCCGGGCACAGGGTGCGGATTTGCCGCGCCCGTGTGGGGGTGTCGGCGGAGGCTTCCTTGATGCCGACGATGTTGGGAACTTTCGCCAGGCGGGCGACCGTTTCCGGCAGCAGGTCGCAGGCGGTGCGGCCGGGCACGTTGTAGAGAATCTGGGGAATGGCCACCGCCTCGGCGATGGCCCGATAGTGGCGGTAAAGACCTTCCTGGGTCGGTTTGTTGTAGTAGGGCGTTACCAGCAGGCAGGCGTCGGCGCCGGCTTCCCTGGCTTCGCGGGTCAGTTCGATGGCCTCACGGGTGCAGTTGGAGCCGGTGCCGGCGATGACAGGGATCCGGCCTTTGGCCTGCTCCACGGTCCAGCGGATCACCCGGCAGTGCTCGGCGGCATCGAGGGTGGCCGACTCGCCTGTGGTGCCGACGGCGACGATGGCGTCGGTGCCTTCGGCAACATGCCATTCCACCAGCTCCCGCAAGCTGACCTCGTCGAGACTGCCGTCGGGATTCATGGGCGTGACCAGTGCGACGATGCTGCCTTGGATCATGGCGATTCGACCCTAAGATGAAAATAGGAAATAGTACTGGAGCGGGCTGGAAAAGACAAGACAGCGGATGTGCCCGTTCGTTGCGCCAGGCCAAGCCTGGCGAAGGCGCTATGATCGAAGTTGGTGTATGAGGGAAGGGTGGTGGAGGTGGCATACCCGCACAGATGGGACGGACAGTGTGACAACGAAAGCATGCGAAACCAATTTGGAGGAGAATCTGACCGGGTTGCTTGAACGGTTCAAGACCACCCTATTACCCACATCTCCCACCCCTGTAGTAAGATGTTGATTTTTCTGGATAAGCGTTGACATGAGCTGGGCTGAACAAGAATTTTTTACCTGGCGCTGGGCGATGCCCGCCTGAACCGGCGGCTGTGTCAGGTGATAGAAGCGATGGCAAGCGACCCGATGGCGAGCATTCCCAGCGTTTGCGGGGGCGGTTGGGCGGAGACCAAGGCAGCCTACCGGTTGCTGGACAATCCCAGGCTGGATTTTCGGGAGGTGTTGCGGGCCCACAGCGTGCCCACCCTGGAACGGATCCGGCAGCAGTCGCGGGTGCTGTGCCTGCAGGATACCACCGAGCTGGATTATTCCGGGCGGCCGTCAATGGCTGGGTTGGGACGGTTGAACTATGAGAAACGCCAGGGGTTGTACCTGCATCCGACGTTGGTGATCAGTGAGGCGGGGGTGGCCCTGGGGGTGACCGACTGCTGGCACTGGGCGCGTCTTCCCAAGGGGGAGCCGGACCTGGCCGAGAGCCTGCGTTGGGTGGAAGGCTATGAGCGGGTGGCCGAGCTGGCCGCCCTGGCGCCTGAGACCCGGCTGGTGTATGTCGCCGACCGGGAAGGCGACCTTCGGGCCCTGATCGACCGGGCCGAACAACTGGGCTTTGCCGCCGATTACCTGATCCGGGTACGACACGACCGCAAGCTCAACGACCCCCTGGATGGCAAACTGCGGGCCGCGGTCGAAGCCCAGCCGGTGCTGGGGACGATCGCCTTCGACCTTCCGGCCAGCGGCAACCGCCCGGCCCGGCAGGTCACACAGACGCTCCGAGTCGCCCGGCTCGAACTGAAAACCCGAAACGGCCCAGGTCCAAAAGTCACCGTCATCCTGGCCTGGGAAGAGGCGCCCCCCGAAGGACGGGAAGCGGTCGAATGGTGTCTGATCACCAATGAGCCAATCACCACCCTGGAACAGGCCAGAGCGCGCATCGAATGGTACCGCAAACGCTGGTGGATCGAAGTCTACTTCCGTATTCTCAAAAGCGGCTGCCGCATCGAAGCCTTGCAACTTCGCACCCGGGAACGCCTGGAACGGGCCCTGGTGCTGTATCTGATCGTCGCCTGGCGCATCCTGATGCTGATGACGCTCGGGCGGGAACATCCCGAGTGGTGTTGTGAAGTGGTGTTTTCTGTCGAAGAATGGCAGACCGCCTGGGCCATCCACCATCGCACCCCACCACCCTCGAAGCCGCCGGATTTGGGCACGATCGTCCGTCTCGTAGCTGGCTTTGGCGGCTGGCTGGGACGCAAGAACGATCCCCCGCCCGGCCCCAAAGCCTTGTGGCAGGGCATGACCAAACTGAGCGCCTACGTGGAGGCCGTGACTGCCATCCAGACGGCCGAGATCAAGTTCCCGCAGAAAAAACGGATAAGACATTGATTTCTATGAGTTGCAGGAGATGTGGGTAATAGGGTGGGTTCAAGACCGGTCCGGTGTTTGTCAAGAATCATCTTTCTGGCTCGGAATCCTGTCATCCTCTCACTCAGAACATCCCTGGCCCGGAAATTAGCAGATCAGTCGGTTTCAAGACTGTAATCGATTGATAAGCTTTCTTGGCCACGACCTGAACGGGCTTCTAATTCCAGATTACGATAAAGCCGATAACGGATGATTGCCTCTCCCAGGCCGGTAAAAATATCGACGGCATAACCGACATAAAGGTCTGGAACTAAATATTTCCCAAGAATCAGAGAATTTTCTTCCATGGTAATCCGGGCAATTTTGACCAATCCAAGACGATTGAGGTAGCTGATGCCAAGCGATGCAACCGCCTTGGTGAGTGCTGCTTCCGTATTTGGCTCTTGTCCTTCACCCCATGTGCTTCGGCCGGTGAGCAGGTAAGATAGGATTTCCTGATCCGGCAACGGAGGGGTGCTGTGCAGCATGAGCTTGGGATCGTCGGCGAAACCGGAAATTTCCATCGCTACTGTAATGTCTTTGTTTTTGATTTGTCTGACGATATGCAGGTCAATCATAGGGTTTTGAACCGGGCCGTTAAAAATCAAACGGCCCCGTGATATTTGCAGTTTTTGGCCATAGGCTTCGAATTTTCCTTTTACCATCTGGATTTCACCTTCCGCGTGGGTAACGAGATTATGCTGTCTCAAGCGAAATTCGCCAGCCAGCTTGGTTTTGACGCCATAACCCTTAAAAACCACATCGCCAAGCCGAACTTGTATCTTGGCATCCAGGAAGAATGGCAGTGATTTTTTTCTGGGTTCTTGGCCGATGATGATCTCGTCTTCTGAAACTGTTACCAGGTCTGGGTTTTGTTCGGGCAGTAGTGCTTTTTTTATTTCCAAGCGGGCGTAAGGCAGTTCAACTTTGCCTTGGACGTTGATGTGTCGCTCTCGAGCCTTGATTTCGAGTGAGGGAGAAATTTGTATCTGAGCCTCAGGCAGGTTGGAGATAGTGAAGCGTTTGCCTGTCAGTACCAAGGTCAAGAGGGGGACATCCTCTAGTGTTAGGTGACCATTGATTCGCAGTATGCCAGGATCGGAATGGGCAAGTCCGTTGATTATTAAGCTTTTGTCCGAATCGCTGTTGAGATGAAGTTCAATTTGGTCGAGTGCGAGTCCGGCTGCCGGCACCTTGGCGCTGCCATCGGTCAAATGCAAATCGATCTTGATCTGAGGGTGGTCGTAGTTACCGGCCACTTGAAGATGGCCCTCCACACGACCTTGAACTGTCTCCAGTTGGGGTATGAAAATTTGTATCTCTTTCAGGTCGGTAATATGGAATTCCGTCGTTCCTGCCAGGATACGGTTGTCGAGGTCGGTACGCAATTTGGCTTGGATTTGCCCTCGTTGTGGAAAGGGAAGGAGCAGGTCCGCTTGCAGGATCGTCTGGTCGACCTGTATATGGCCATGACCGTCATGCAAGTACAAGCGTAAGGGTGTGTGGCTTTCGGCCTGGGGGGTAAGGGTGGCCCGGGGAATGTGCCATTGAAGCCACGCGCTGCGCTGTTCGCCACGTTGTTGATAAAAAAACTCCGCCTCAAATGATCCTCCTAGTTTGAAGGTGGAGGGCAAAAACGGTTGCCCCATCGCCAAGGGCAGTTTTTGTATTTTTCCTTCCCATTGCGCGACACCGTCGCGATAGCCGCCATGGACAGTGACGAGAGCCTTTCTGGCCTGATCGTCAATGGCCTGGAGGCTTGCGTGATGTTGTGTCAGCGAACCTTGACCGGTTACGATTAAACGATGCAATTCCAATCGATCCATACGTACCCTATCCAGTGTCAGCTGAAAATAGGAGTCAGGATCGTCCGGGCGCAGTTTGGCGTGCAATTTCAGGGAATGTATTGAAAGGTGCATGTTTTCTTGTTGCCATGCCAGGCCGCGGCTGCGCAAATGCAGGGCAATTTCCGGATTGTCTGAAATCCCGGTTATACGCCCAATGCCATCCAGATGCCCCTGAAGCCCACTGGTGAAAAGTTGTGGTTGGTGCAGGTGGAGACGAAAGCTTAGATTCAGCTGTTTGGCAGTGCTGCTGCCGTACACTTCGATCCGGTTCTGTCCCCATCCAAATTGGAAGTCGTCGGTACGTATGATGTGTCCCCGAATCTGCAGACGTCCGGTCGCTTCCAAGGATTGGCCACGCAGACGTCCCTTGAGCTGGTTGACATCAATCGTGGCTTCAAGCCGTTGCCAGGCAAGCGGTAGTGGTGCTTGACCCGAGGTTTCTATTGCCGTAGTCAATTCGCCAGGCCATTCCGGCTGCCACGTTGCAGGATTGATATGCTGCCCCTGAATGGTAAGGTGCCAGGCCAATAGGGGTTGCCAGGAAATCTTGCCTTGAAGTGATAGATCACCGATATCTCCCCGTATGTTCAATCGAGTGATCTGGAGGGATTGGGTGCTGCCGTTCCCGTTCAGTATCACGGTGGCCGGTGGCAGGCTGGGACCTTCTAATCGCGTTGTCAGTCGTAGCTGGTAGGCGGCATGGGTTCCGACAAGATGGATCTGCCCATCATGGGTGTGCCAAATTTTTTTGTCCAGAGGCCAGGAAAATGCTTGCCAGCGTGTTGCGATATCGAAACCAGGTGCTGGAGTCAGTAGGTGGGTCAAAATGCCTCTGGTATCGACTCGGAATGGAGTAGTGAGTTGGTGCCGTAATACCAGCCGAGTCAGGTCGCCGTCTAGGTGGCCCTCTCCCTGCCAGTCGCACGTGTCAAGGCAATGGCGCCACTTGAATTGGACAAGCAGGGGATAGTGCGCTTCTAAGGTTATTTTTCCATGGGCGGCAAGATGAAAGTCTCTCAGGTCGAGATTGCTGCGGGCAAGAGTGAGGTGAGGGCCATCGAAACTGGCGCTTAGGGTGAAGCGCTTTATCGTCAACGGTTTGTCGTTTCCCTGACGAATGCGCAGGTCGGAGATCGTAAAGTGTTCCAGAGTGGCACGGAGGGGTAGACTGACCTGGGGCAGCTCCTCAACAGCTGAGGGTGGGTTGGACCTCCTGTTGGGTGGGAGTGTTAGCGTTACCCGATTCATCGCTACTGTGACGATGTGAAGCCGCCCTTGTATCAGAGCACGGGGATGCCAGACAAGCGCCAAAATTTTGGATTCAAAATGAAAATCCTCGGTGATGTAACGTACGCCTTCAAGTCGTAGTTTCCCTGTCAAGGTGCCACGTACGTCGTGTACCTTCAGGGACGGGTGAATGCGTTGCAACACCAGGAACAGCAGTCGGGTGCCAGTCTCGGTCATTGGCAAAGTGAGCAGGGTTATAATCAAAAATACAGGAATGGAAAAAAGAACCCGTTTCACAGTTCTGGACCGACGCTAAAGTGAAAGCGCAACTGGGGGGTGTCACGAATGACCGGGGTGGCGAAATCAAGCCGGACGACACCCACGGGTGAGAACCAGCGGATGCCGATACCGGTCCCGAAGCGGCTCAGTGTTTCAATGTCTGTCAGTCGATCGAAAGCGTTGCCAGCGTCGAAGAAAACGGCAACGCCCCACTGCTTATAGACTCGCTGTTCGTATTCCAGGCTCAAAAGGCCAAGAAAACGGCCGCCAACAGTTTTGTCTTGTTCGTCTTTCGGGCCTAGACTGCGATAACGGTAACCGCGCAGAGAATCGTTGCCCCCGGCATAGAAGCGTACGCTGGCAGGAACATGCTCGAAGTTCGGCGCATAAATGGCTCCTATTTGCCAGCGATGGAGAAGGCGGGCTGACCAGGGTAGCGAGAAAATGTATTTACCCCACAGATCGGATTTGAGATAACCGCTTCTTTCATATAAGTTCATGCCTCCACTTAGACCAAGATCGAGCCGGTGTCCATGGGTGACGATGTGACCGTCCTGTTGGAGCTTGCGTCCGACCCAGTGCCCCGCAGGTGTCAATAGCAGGGTCGAGAAAGGCTTGCCGTCTTTGAAATCCGAATGTTCGAATTCTATTCCCAGGCTCAGGCTTTCCTGCCAGTGACCACGGGGATGATTGTATATGGCGTTTAAGGTGCCTTGGTGGGAAGTATAAGTGCTGAGTCGCTCGTTTCGGTAACCGGCATTGAGGCGTAGATTCTCATTGGGCGTGTTCCCCAACGGGATGAAATAGCTGAGAGCCGCTGATGGATCTATGAACGAGAGCTTGAGATGAGCGCCGAAGCGGTGTCCATAACGGTTGAGGCGACGGTTTTCATAACCGAATTTTACCCAGGGCCCGGTATTGGTGTTGTACCCGATGCCAAAGTTGTATCGATGGCGTTTCCTGGGAGTCAAGACGATGTTGATCGGTACTTGGGGTGTGGGCTCGGATACAGGTTCTGTGTATATTTTAATCTCCTCGAAAAGATCCAATTGGCGTAAAGTTTTATGGAGCTCCGCGATTGCTTGCGACTCATAAGGTTGTTCAGGCTTGATCGTCAAGTAGCGACGGATGAAGTTCGGCGCCAAAAAATCCTGTTCGATTTTGATCGGCCCGATGTGATACCTGGGGCCGGAATCAAAGCACAGGTGGACTGTCGCCAGATTTTTGGCAGGATCGACCTTCAGTTCGTGAACGATGAAGCGGGCATCGAAATAACCCCGTTTTAGCGCCAGCATCCTGAATGCCAGTTTCAGTTTTTCATAGTCTGCGTGATCCAACGGTTGGCCGGGATGGATGGGAGGAAAGCGACGTAGCTGGTCGAATGCCGGGTCGTTGGCGGCTTCCCCGATGAGTTCAATGTGAATAGGGCCGAATCGGGTTCTGGGACCGGGTATGATGCCAAGTTTCAGCTGCCAGCATCCCTCATTACGAAAGAATCGCAACATTGTGATTCGGGCGTGATAGTAGCCCAGCGCGCGGGCTGCGGCATTTACTTCGCGTTCGGTACGACGCCGCAGGCTTTGCAGTCGGGCGAGCGGTGTGGAACAGGGTAGCTGCGCTACTGACAGATGGGCGCGGATGTTCGCCTGCAGTTCGGGCACCGCTTCACCTTCGATGGCGATGTGCAGGCGTGGGCGTGCTGCCGCGTTGGCAAGGCCGGACCAGACGGCCAGAACCAGGATCCACCATCGCATTTCAGGTGTCGTGATAGGCCGCCAGCGCTTGCCGGGCGCGTGCCACCGCTTCGTCGGCAACCCACAGGCGCACCAGGCCGCTGACCGGCAATTCACCGATGCCGCCCTGGAGATAATAGCCGCTGATGTGGACCTCGATGCCCCATTGTTCCAGGAATCCCTTGACGATGTGGGCTTCGAGAATGTCGCCGGCTTCGTAGACGGGTTGCATGGATGGGCGGCGTCGGCTGCTGCAAGGCGGTTTAGAATATCTGGATGTGAGGTCGGCTGCAAAGGGATGCGACAAATGGAAGTCTATCTGGTCGGGGGGGCGGTGCGCGACAAGCTGCTGGGGATGCCGGTAAAGGAACGCGACTGGGTGGTCGTCGGCGAAACTCCGGAAAGTATGGAAAGGCGTGGCTTCAAGCGGGTCGGGAGGGATTTTCCCGTCTTCCTCCACCCCGAGACCCACGAGGAGTACGCCCTGGCCCGGACCGAGCGCAAGGTGGCTCCAGGCCATCGTGGCTTTGTGGTCCACGCCTCGCCGGAAGTGACCCTGGAGGAGGATCTAAAGCGTCGGGACCTGACCATCAACGCCATGGCGATGACGCCGGACGGCCGTCTCATCGATCCTTACGGGGGGCTTCGGGATCTGAAGAACCGCGTGCTGCGCCACGTGTCCGAGGCGTTCGTGGAAGACCCTTTGCGGGTGCTGCGGGTGGCGCGCTTTGCCGCCAAGCTGGCCCATCTGGGATTCCGGGTGGCGCCGGAAACCATGGCGCTGATGCGGCAGATGGTGGCCGCCGGCGAGGTGGATGCCCTGACCCCGGAGCGGGTCTGGCAGGAGCTGGTCAAGGCGCTGGCGGAAAGGACGCCGGCGCGGTTTTTCGAGGTGCTGCGCGAGTGCGGCGCCAACGCCCGCCTGTTTCCCGAGATCGAGCGGCTTTTCGGGGTGCCCCAGCCAGTGCAGTGGCATCCGGAGATCGACACCGGCATCCATACCCTGATGGCTTTGACCGCCGCGGCGCGGCTGACGCCCGACACTGTCACCCGTTTCGCCGCCCTGACCCATGATCTGGGCAAGGGTCTGACCCCGCCGGAGATGTGGCCCAGTCATCGCGGCCACGAACAGCGCGGCCTCGAGCCGCTGGCGCAGTTGTGTCAACGCCTGAAGGCGCCGCGTGCCTACCACCGTCTCGCCCGCAAGGTCATGCAGTATCACGGTCTGTGCCACCGGGTCTTCGAGCTCAAGCCCGCCACTATCGTCGAGGTGCTCTATCAGCTCGATGTCCTGCACGAGGATCGGGATTTCGAACCGTTTCTCAAGGCCTGCGAGGCAGACGTGCGCGGCCGCAAGGGCTGGGAGGACAAACCCTATCCCCAGGCCGACTGGTGGCGGGCGCTGCGGCGGGCGGCGCTGGCGGTCAGGGCCGGTGAGCTGGTGGCCAAGGGGCTCAAGGGGGAGGCGCTGGGAATCGAGCTACGTCAGGCGCGTATCCGGGCGGTGGCGGTGGAAAAGCGGCGGTTGCAGGCGAGCCGCCGGGACGACGTGCTTACCCGGGTGCCGGACAAAGCGCCTTGAAGTCGCGTTCCAGCAGCGCGCTGTCGCCGAGATTCAGTTCCACCAGGCGGCGCAACGCGCTCAGATCCTCCAGGCTGATATGGTCACAGGCGAAACCGGTCCGCCCGCCCTGGTGGTGAACCCGGCGCAGGTGCAGAGTGATGCGGTGGCCGGGCGCCAGCTGGATTTCCAGGCGCCCGCGTTGGGGGAGGGCGGCGTCGGCCTGCAGCAGACAGCCCTGCAGGGAAAGATCGACGATGGTACAGGGAAAATCCCGTCCCTCGTCGTGGAAGCGGGCGGGGGCCTGGAACAGGATACGGTGATAACGCCGTTTGTCTTCAGATGACATCGAACAGCAGCCGGTTGCCGTTGATCTCGATGACATCGCCCGGCCTCAAGGCGACGGTCCGGTCTCCCAGCGGCTCGCCGTTGAGACAGATGGCCTCGCCCTGCTCCAGGCAGGAGAGATAGAAGCCCTGTTTGCGGCGGGCGACCACGGCGATGCTGTCGCCGGCCTTGCCGAGACGGGTGAGGGCGCGTTTCAGGGGGACGATGCGGCCGATGTTCTTGCCGTTGAGAAACTGCAGGGTGGCCTCCGGAGGCGGCTTCGGAGCATGGGTGTCCGCCGGGCCGTCGTCGTGGAACAGCAGCGTGTGTTCCCCTAGCTGGATGTGGTCGCCGTCACGGAGGGAATGTTGATCGACGACATGGCCGTTGACCTTGACCGGCTGGGTGCCCGCTTCGCAGAACAGCTGCGGACCGGAGGGGTGTTCCAGGTCGATGATGATCTGTTTGCCGGCCACCGCCGGGCTGTCGATGCGGATAGTGTTGTCGGGATCCCGGCCGATGGTCAGGACGCCTTCGTGGCAATGATGGATCTCGAGCGGATTGCCGTGGAAACTGACGGTCAGCTTCGCCATGCGTGCCCCTTAACTGGCAGGTGTTGGCTTTTTTTCGAAAAGTATAGACCATGCCGGCGATGCGGGCCGCTATCCGCTCATTTCTGCGGGTAGATTCGCACTTTGCCGACCACGTTGCCTTCCATCTCCAGGATTTCGACCTTGAATCCGTTCAGACGCAGGCTGGTGCCGGGGCTGGGGATGGTTTCCAGGTGTTCCATGATCAGACCGTTGAGGGTCTTGGGGCCGGTGGTGGGCAGCTCCCAGCCGGTGATGCGGTTGAGTTCCCGGATCGAGATGCCGGCATCGACGATGTAGCTGCCGTCTTTCTGCTGCTGCACCAGACTCGCGTCCTCGGTCAGCTCGCCCACCAGTTCCTGGATGATGTCGGTCAAGGTCACCAGGCCGATGACGTCGCCGTATTCGTCCACCACCAGGGCGAAGCGCTGATGGTGCTTCTTGAAATCCACCAGCAGCTGGTGCAGGGGCGTGTTTTCCGGCACGAAATGGATCTCGTCCAGGTTCTGGCGCAAGGTTTCCTTGTCGAAGGCGTCGGCCGGGATCTTCGGCAGCAGTTTGCGGAGATGAAGCAGGCCGACGACGTTGTCGATGCTCTTTTTGAAAACCGGCAGGCGGGTATGGCGGCTGTTTTTGATCTGTTCGATGATGGTTTCGATGGGGTCGTCGAGGTCGATGCCGCAGATCTCCTGGCGCGGTATCATCACGTCCTCCACCGTGGCGCTTTCCAGATCCAGGATGGTCAGGAGCATGTTGTGATACCGCTCCGGCAGACGGGCGCCGGCCTCGGCGACCACGGTACGCAGCTCCTCCGCCGACAGCACGTTGGCCGGGGATTGCTTCAGGCGGATCCCCAGCAGGCGTAGAAAGAGGTTGGTGATCAGATTGACCAGCCACACCAGGGGATACAGCAGCCGCAGCAGCGGCAGCAGGATCCAGACCGCAGTGAAGGCCACCTTTTCCGGGTGGGTGGCGGCCAGGGTCTTGGGGGCCACCTCGGCGAAGATCAGGATCACCAGGGTCAAAATTCCGGCAGCGATGGCGATGCCGGCCTCACCGTAGAGCCGCAGGGCGATCACCGTGGTCAGAGAGGAGGCGAGAATGTTGACGAAATTGTTGCCCAGCAGGATCAGCCCGATCAGGCGGTCGGGACGTTGCAGCAGTTTCTGAGCGCGCAGGGCGCTGGGGTGCTTCTGCTTGGCCAGATGCTGCAGGCGGTAGCGGTTGAGGGCCATCAGGGCGGTTTCCGAACCGGAGAAGAAGGCCGAAAGCAGGATCAGAACCCCCAAGGCGCTGAACAATACGCTCAAAGGAAGGTCGTTCAACAAAGGCGGGGCCACTCCATGAAAACAAAGGGAATCTGTTTTCTAAGGCGCGGTGGGAGTGATGTCAAGTTTTGCCGTGTGATCGGACAAGCATAGGGATTGATTGAGGAGGCAGCTGGAATAGATGGCGAAGTTTTGGGTGACGGATTTTTGACTTTGCCGGTTCGGGATGCTTTACTTTGCCCGCTGCGAACGAGTCATTCTGTTAGCCGGCTATGAATTTGCAATCGATACTGTTGGTGGCGCCCGAGACGGAGGACCGCCGCCAGATCCAGGCTATCCTGGAATTCTGTGAATATCCGGTGGTCGCCGCGGCTCCCGACGAGCTCGAGCAAACCCTGCCTGAAGCCGGAGACTTCCGTACCGCCATCATCGCCACTTCCCAGGGGTTGGCCAAGACGGTCCAGGCCCTGAAACGCCACAGCCCTGCCACCCCGGTGGTGGTGCTGCGCCGCCGCGGGGAGGGAGGGGTTCTGCCGACCGGGGTGGCGGCAGACGTGACCGCGACGCTGGACTGGCCCACCACGTATCCGCTCCTGACCGAACTGCTGCAACGCCTGCTGCGCGAGCGGGGAACGAAGAAACCGCGCCGTCCGATGGAACTGTTCCGCAGCCTCTCCGGCGACAGTCCGGCCATCCGCCAGACCCGGCGTCTCATCGAGCAGGTAGCCGACACCGACGTGACGGTGTTGATCTTGGGGGAGTCGGGCACCGGCAAGGAAGTGGTCGCGCGCAACCTGCACTATCACTCGTCACGGCGCAACAAGCCCTTCGTCCCCGTCAACTGCGGCGCCATCCCGGCGGAACTGCTGGAAAGCGAGTTGTTCGGTCACGAGAAGGGGGCTTTTACCGGCGCCCTCAGTGCCCGCCAGGGGCGCTTCGAGATGGCCGAAGGCGGCACCCTGTTTCTCGACGAAATCGGTGACATGCCCCTCAGCATGCAGGTCAAGCTGCTGCGGGTGCTGCAGGAGCGCTGTTTCGAGCGGGTCGGCAGCAACCGCAGCATCCAGTGCGACGTGCGGGTGATCGCCGCCACCCACCGCAATCTCGAGGAGGAGATCCGCGCCGGCCGCTTCCGTGAGGACCTCTATTACCGTCTCAACGTCTTCCCCATCGAGGTGCCGGCCTTACGTGAGCGGAGTGAGGACATCCCGGCACTGGTCGCCGATCTCATCGCACGGATCGAAAACGAGAAGCGTGGCTCGGTGCGCCTCACCGCCGCGGCCCTGGAAGTCCTCAAGCGCTACGACTGGCCCGGCAACGTCCGTGAGCTGGCCAATCTGATCGAGCGCTTGGCGGTTCTCTATCCCTACGGCGTGGTCGATGTCTCCGACCTGCCGGAGAAGATCCTGCGTAAAGTCGACGCCGCGCCACAACCGAAGACGCCGATGGAGTCCCCGCGGCCGTCCGCCGCGCCTGCAGCGACCCTGCCGGAGGAAGGGCTCGATCTCAAGCAGCATATCAGCAGTCTGGAGAAGGCGCTGATCCGCCAGGCCCTGGAGGAGACCGGCGGTGTCGTCGCCCACGCCGCCAAGCGCCTGAAAATGCGCCGCACCACCCTGGTGGAGAAGCTGCGCAAATACGGTCTTCGCGGCGAGGACGCGGCGGAAATTTGACGGCCTTTTCGTAACCGGCTGATCTATAAAAGGCCAATTTTTGGCATCACTCCTGCATTCATCCCTGTGGAAACGGATGAACCGCTGTGAGTGAGCCGTGATCGATCTTGACACCCTGAACAGTCCGGAAAAGCTCAAGCAGGCCTTCGAGGTCTTCAACCAGCTGTCCCAGACCCTGACGGACTCCTACCGCGAACTGGAGAACCAGGTCGCGCGCCTGAACCGGGAGCTGGCTGCCGCCCGCAGCGAGCGTCTCAAGACTTTGATGGAGAAGGAGCAGCTTGCCAACAAGCTGCAGCGCCTGCTGGAGGCTCTGCCCGGCGGGGTGGTGGTGATCGACGACAAGGGGGTGGTGGTCGAGTGCAACCCGGCCGCGGTGCAATTGCTGGGGGAACCGCTGCTGGGGGAACGCTGGGACGACATCATCGCCCGCAGTTTCGCCGCCGGCTGCGACAATCCCCACGAGCGCCGTCTTCGCAACGGCCGTATCGTCAGCATCTCGGCGCGTTCCCTGGGAGAAATGCCGGGGCAGATCCTGCTGCTTGCCGACATCAGCGAAATGCGCGCCCTCCAGGATCTGGTGGATCAACACAAACGTCTGTCGGCGATGGGGGAAATGGTGGCGAGCATGGCTCATCAGGTCCGCACCCCTCTGTCGGCGGCGATGCTGTACGCCTCACAATTGGGCAGTCCCTGTCTGGACGAAAGCCAGCGCCAGCGTTTCAGCCGGCGGATTTTGGAACGGCTGCGCCATCTGGAACGCCAGGTCAACGACATGCTGATCTTCGCCCGCGAGGGACGCTTCGTGACCGACCGGATCCGGGTGGGGGATTTCCTGCGCCGGTTGCGTGAGGCCGCAGAACCGCATTTCGCCACCACCGACGTGCAGCTGGAAATCGTCAGCGACTGTGACGACGAGATTTTCCTCGGCAACGCCGAGGCGCTGTCGGGCGCCTGCCTCAACCTACTCACCAACGCCCTGGAGGCGCTCAAGGGACGGGGGCGGGTCCAGGTCAAAGCCGGACTGGCCGGCGTGGACGGATTGTGTCTCAGCGTCAGCGACGACGGCCCCGGTATCGAAGCGGCGGTCAGAACGCGCATTTTCGAGCCGTTCTACACCACCCGCCCCAACGGCACCGGTCTGGGGCTGGCGGTGGTCGACGGCATCGTCAAGGCCCACGGTGGGCGGGTGAGCTGCGACAGCGAACCGGGCAGGGGCACGACCTTCCGCATTCATCTGCCGCTGGCCTCGCAGGCGGTGCCGCTGGCCAGCGGTAAGGATTTTCAAAGCCGGCCGCTGCCGATGCTGTGACGATGACAGGAGAAGGTAAGATGTCTGACTGGGATGTATTGATTGTCGAAGACGACCAGGCACTGTGCGAAGCGCTTCGGGAAACCCTGACGCTTTCAGGATGGCGGGTCGCCACCGCTGCGGACGGCGTCGAGGCCCTGGCGTGTCTGGAACGCGGGCCGGTGCGTCTGGTGATCAGCGACATCAAGATGGCGCGCATGGACGGCCGCGCCCTGTTGGAGAACATCCGGCGCCGCTGGCCGGACCTGCCGGTGCTGCTGATGACCGCCTACGGCACCATCGAGCAGGCGGTGGAAGTGATCCGTGCCGGGGCCAACGATTACCTGGTCAAGCCGTTCGAGGCCGCGGTGCTGGTGGAACAGGTCAAGCGATATCTGGCCCTGGCGACCCACGCCCATCAGGAGGCGGTGAAGTCGCCGGCCATGCGCCGGGTCTACGAACTGGCCCAGCGGGTCGCGCCCACCGACGCCAGCGTCCTCATCCTCGGGGAATCCGGCAGCGGCAAGGAGGTCATCGCCCGTTATCTGCACCGCCATTCCCGGCGCAGCCGTGGACCTTTCCTTGCCATCAACTGCGCCGCGATTCCGGAGCAGATGCTGGAGGCGGAGCTGTTCGGTTACGAAAAAGGCGCTTTCACCGGCGCGATCCAGGCCACCCCGGGCAAGTTCGAACTGGCCCAGGGCGGCACCCTGCTGCTGGACGAGATCTCCGAGATGGCCCCGTCGCTGCAGGTCAAGCTCCTGCGGGTGTTGCAGGAGCGGGAGGTGATGCGCCTCGGCGGCCGCCGCACCCTGAAGCTTGACGTGCGCATCCTCGCCACCAGCAACCGCAATCTGCGTGAGGAGGTCAACGCCGGCCGCTTCCGGGAAGATCTGTTCTACCGCGTCAACGTGTTCCCCCTGTCGCTGCCGCCGCTGCGGGAGCGCCGTGAAGACATCCCGGCGCTGGCACAGGCGCTGCTGGCGCGGCATGCCGGCGGCAAATCCCTGCCGCAGCTGAACGCCGCCGCCCTGGCCAAGCTGCAGCATTATCACTGGCCCGGCAACGTCCGCGAGTTGGAAAACGTGATCCAGCGGGCGCTGATTCTGGCGGGTGGCGGGGAAATCGGCCCCGAGGCGCTGGTGTTCGACGACGGCGAAGTTCTGACGCCGCTGCCGCCGGCGTCGGATTCCCGTCCGGCACGTCTGGACGAGGGGCTGCGTTCGATGGAGGAGCAGATCATCCTCGAAACCCTGAAGCAGGAAAACGGCAGCCGCGCCTCCACTGCCAAGCGCCTGGGGATCAGCCCGAGGACGTTGCGGTACAAGCTGGCCAAGATGCGTGAAGCGGGGATCCCGCTGCCTTGCTGATGCAGTGGTACGGAAACTGCTAAGCTTGATGCAGACGGTCCGTCTTTTGCCGTGTGGCGGACGGAGAACGATTCAAGCACAGCGACGAGGCAGTGAGCGATGAGTCAGATGAATGTCAACGAAGTTCTGGCGCAGATGCGGGTGCAGCAGGGTCAGGCCACCCAGCAGAAGCGCGGCGAGGAAACCCCGGCCACCGATTTTGCCGCTTTGCTGAAGAATTCCATCGACACCGTCAACGAAACCCAGCAGCAGGCCAGCGAACTGGCCAGGGCCTTCGAAACCGGGGAGACCGACGTGCCCCTGGCCGAGGTGATGGTGTCGTTGCAGAAGGCGAGTGTTTCCTTCCAGGCGATGGTGGAAGTTCGCAACAAGCTGGTCGAGGCCTACAAAGACATCATGAACATGCAGATGTGATCTGGTGACGGACTGAAGGCGAAAATCCATGGAACTGGCACAAACAGGCGACGGCGGGGTGCCGGAACCGGCTCAGGAGCAGGCACTGACGGCCGCCGAAAGCCGGGAACTGGCGCCGGCGGAAACGGGGACGATGGACCTCGAGGCGGTCAATCCGGTCATCCGTACCTGGCGGGAATTGTCCTGGGGACGGCGCATCGGCCTGCTGAGCGTGCTGGCGCTGGTGTTCGCCCTTGGCGTGGCGGTGCTGCTCTGGGCCCAGCGGCCCGAGTACAAGCCGCTCTATCTGGACCTGGACGAAGCCCAGGCCGGTGAGATTCTCGAGGCCCTCGAGCGCCTGCAGGCCGATTACCGCATCGACCGCCGCCACGGCACCATCATGGTTCCGGCCGGGGAAGTCCACGAGCTGCGGCTGCGCCTGGCGGCGCAGGGGTTGCCGCACCGGGACGAAGGCGGTTTCGAGATTCTGGAGAAGGACCCGGGATTCGGCGTCAGCCGGGCGCTGGAACGGGCCCGGTTTCAACACGCGCTGGAGAACGAGATCGCCCGTTCCATCATGACCCTGGACGGAGTGCGGGCGGCGCGGGTGCACCTGGCCCTGCCCAAGGAATCGGTGTTCGTGCGCCAGCGCAAGCCGCCAAGCGCCTCGGTGTTGCTGGAACTGGCCCCCCATCACGAAGTGGGGCCGGAACAGGTCAAGGCCATCGTCCATCTGGTTTCCTCCAGCGTGCCGCGGCTGGATCCGCAGCGGGTTACGGTGGTGGACCAGTACGGTCACCTGCTCAATTCGCCGGAGAAAAAGAAGGACGACCTGTCCCTGCCGGAAAAACAGTTCGAGTACAAGAGGAAGGTCGAGGATCACCTGCTCGAGCGCCTCGAAACCCTGCTGATCCCTCTTGTGGGGCGGGATGCGATGCGGGCCCAGGTATCCGCCGACATCGACTTTACCGCGGTGGAACGTACCGAGGAACTTTACAATCCCGATCTGCCGGCCCTGCGCAGCGAGCAGCGGGAACAGAAGCGCGAGCGTTACGATGCGGTCCAGGGGGTGCCGGGCGCACTCACCAACCAACCCCCGGCCGCCGGCACCTCACCGGAAATCGCCAAGGGCTCGGGGAACGGGGAGGAAAAACAGCCGGTGGAAATTCAGGACAAGCTGGTGCGCAACTACGAGCTGGACCGCACCGTCAGTCACGTGCGTCAGGCGATGGGGGAAATCCGCCGTCTGACGGTGGCGGTGGCGGTGGACAACATCCCCGTCACCCAGCCGGACGGCAGCGTGATCTACCGTCCCTACACCCAGGAAGAGCTCAACAGCTTGACCGCACTGGTGAAGCAGGCGGTGGGTTACGACGCCAGCCGGGGCGACCGGGTGACGGTGACCAACATCGCCTTCCACGGCAATTCCGAAATCGCCCCGCCGCCGGTGCCCTTGTGGCAGCAGCCTTGGGTCTGGCAACTGGGCAAGTATCTGCTGGCCCTGTTGGTCATCCTGGTCCTGGTGTTCGCGGTGTTGCGCCCGGTGCTGCGGGCCTTCCTGCCGCAGCCGCCGGAAGAAGAGGAAGGCGGGGAAGAAGATGAGGGCGCCGAAGAAGAAAACGAAGAGGAAGGCACCGAAGGGGACGTGGCCGTCGACGAAAACGGCGAGCCCCTGTCCCTGGAGGCCGAAAGTGAGGCGCTGTTGCTTCTGGAGGGTCCCCAGAGCTACGAGAAGCGTCTGGAGTTCGTGCGCCGCCTGATCGACGAGGACCCGGATCGGGTGGTGCAGGTCATCAAGAATTGGATTGTGGAAGATGGCGGCAATTGACGATCTGAGCGGCACCGACCGAGCCGGCCTGCTGCTGCTGGCGGTGGGACAGAAACACGCCGCGGCCGTGCTCAAACATCTGGAGCCCAAGGAGGTGCAACTGCTGGGGATGTCCATGGCGAGTCTGGAAAACATTCGCGGTGAAATGGTCGAGGCAGTGGTGGAGCAGTTCCTCGAGCAGATCCGTGACCAGACTGCGCTGGGACTCAATTCTGACGATTACATCCGCCAGGTGCTGACCGATGCGCTGGGTGAGGACCGGGCCGGCACCGTCATCGACCGGATTCTCCTCAGCCGCAACAGCCGTGGCATTGAACAGCTCAAATGGATGGAGCCTCGCGCCATTGCCGAACTGATCCGCCTGGAACACCCGCAGATCATCGCCATCATCCTGTCGATGCTCGATCCACCCCTGGCGGCGGCGGTACTCGGATTTCTGCCGGAAATGATGCGTCCCGACATCGTCATGCGCATCGCTTCGCTGGAAGCGGTGCAGCCGGACGCCCTCAAAGAACTGGATGCGATCATGGAGAAACAGCTGTCGGGCAAGACCATGAAGTCTTCTACGATCGGCGGCATCGATCGGGCCGCTGAAATCCTCAACATGACCGAAAGCGTCGTCGAAGCCCAGATCATGGAACAGATGGAGGACAAAGCCCCGGATCTGGCCCAATTGATCCAGGACAAGATGTTCGTTTTCGACGACCTGGCCAAGCTTGACGACCGCAGCATCCAGACATTACTGCGCGACGTTTCCACCGATACCCTGTTGCTGGCTCTGCGCGGCGCCGACGAGGCACTCAAGGAAAAAATCTTCGCCAACATGTCGCGGCGGGCGGCGGAGATGCTGCGTGACGATCTGGAAGCGGCGCCGCCGGCCAAGCTCAGCGAAGTGGAAGCGGCCCAGAAGGAAATCCTGCAGATCGCTCGCAGGTTGGCCGATGCGGGTGAGATCGCCTTAGGCGGAGGCGGCGATGAACTCATCTGACACCGAAGCTTTCTCTCCCGAGGAGCTGGCGCAGGCATCCCCCTGGCAACTGCCGGAAGTGGATGGTGAAGGCGACTTCGCCGAAGCCTTGGCCAAGGACCTGGCGGACACCGCTGCGGCGGAGACGCCGGATCCTGAGCCCCCGCCGGTGCCGACCGCCGAGGAACTGGAGGCGATGCAGCGCCAGGCGTTCGAGGAGGCAGCAACGGCCGGGCGCGAAGCCGGTTACCGCGAAGGTTTCGACAAGGGCAGTCAGGAAGGCTACAAGGAGGGCTACGACAAGGGGTTTCAGCAGGGTTACCGGGAAGGCCGGGAGAAGGGAGAGCGCGAAGGTCGGGAAGCCGCCCGCGCCGAAATGGAGAAGGTCCTGGCGGAGGAAGCCGGTTACCTGAAAGATGTGATGGACTGCCTGAGTCAGCCGCTGGCGCAATTGGACGAGGAGGTGGAGCGGGAACTGGTCACCCTGGCGATGGCAGTGGCCAGACAGCTGGTGCGCCGTGAGTTGAAGGCCGATCCGGGCCAGATCGTCGCCGTGGTGCGCGAGGCGCTATCCCTGTTGCCGTTGTCGCAGCGCACCGTCACCCTGGCGATGCATCCCGACGATGCCGAACGGGTGCGCCAGGCCCTGCGTCTCGATCAGGTGCGGGTGCCGTGGGAGATCGTCGAGGACCCGCTGATCACGCGTGGCGGGTGCCGGGTGGAGACGGATGTTTCCCGCATCGACGCCACCGTCGAAACCCGTCTGGCGGCGGCCATCGCCACCGCACTGGGCGGGGAACGGATCGAAGACCAGCCCAAGGAGAAGCAGGCATGAACCGCCCCGCCGCCGATCGCAACGGCCTCTGGCGGCAGCGCCTGGCGCGCTATCGCCAGCGCCTGGGACAGCCGCCGCCGTTGCAGGTGGAAGGCCGTCTGGCGCGCATGGTGGGGCTGACCCTGGAGGCGGTCGGCTGCCAAGCGCCGGTGGGAGGCAAGTGCTGGGTGGAAACCAGCGGCCGCGAGCGTATCGAGGCCGAGGTGGTGGGCTTCGCCCAGGAACACCTGTACCTGATGCCGGTGGGGGACGTTTACGGACTGGAACCCGGTTGCCGGGTCATTCCCACCGGTGGGGTCAGCGCTGCCTGGGTCGGCAGGGGACTGCTGGGGCGGGTGCTGGATGGGAGCGGCCGGCCCATCGACGGCAAGGGACCGCTTACCTGCGAAACCAGCCGGCCGTTGCAGGGGCGTCCCCTCAATCCGTTGCTGCGCCAGCCGGTGGTCGAGCCGCTCGATGTCGGCGTGCGGGCCATCAACGCCCTGCTCACCATCGGCTGCGGCCAGCGCATGGGGCTGTTCGCCGGTACCGGGGTGGGCAAGAGCGTGCTTTTGGGGATGATGACCCGCTACACCAACGCCGACGTGGTGGTGGTCGGCCTGATCGGCGAACGGGGCCGGGAGGTCAACGATTTCGTCCACAAGATCCTGGGGCCTGACGGCCTGGCGCGGGCGGTGGTGGTGGCGGCGCCGGCGGACCAGCCGCCGCTGACACGGCTTCACGGGGCGATGCTGGCGACCACCATCGCCGAGCATTTCCGCGATCAGGGCATGAACGTGCTGCTGTTGATGGATTCTTTGACCCGTTACGCCCAAGCTCAGCGGGAAATTGCCCTGGCCATCGACGAGCCGCCGGCCACCAAGGGGTATCCGCCATCGGTGTTCGCCAAACTGCCGCGGTTGGTGGAACGGGCCGGCTGTGGGGAGCGGGGAACCGGTTCCATCACCGCCTTTTACACCGTGCTCGCCGAGGGCGATGACACCAACGATCCCATCGCCGACGCCGCCCGGGGGGTTCTTGACGGCCATATCGTTCTGTCGCGGGAGCTGGCCGAGGCCGGCCATTATCCCGCCATCGACATCGAAAGCTCCATCAGCCGGGTGATGGCCGACATCGTGCCGGAGAACCAACTGACACTGGCCCGCCGCCTCAAGCAGATCTATTCCCTGTATCAGCGCAACCGCGATCTGATCACCCTGGGCGCTTATCAGGCCGGCTCCGATCCCCGCATCGACCAGGCCATCGCCCTGCAGCCGAAGATCGCCGAATTTCTCCAGCAGGGGATGAACGAAGCGGTGGACCTCAAAACCAGCGTTCAGAGCTTGGAAGCTCTGATGGGCGAAGCATGAACCGTAGCCACCGCCTGCAACCGGTCAAGGAATTCATCCGCCGTCAGGAGGACGAAGTGGCCAAGGCCATGAATCGGGCCGCCGAGGAATTGCGCCAGGCCCAGGCCCAGCTGGAGGCATTGCAGCAGTTCCGGCGCCAGTACAGCGGCGAGCTGCCCCGGCAGGGAGGCGCCGTGCGAGGGGCGCTGTTGCACGAGTACCGCGCCTTCCTGGCCAATCTCGGGCGTGCGATTCAGGAACAGGAGGAAAAACTGGTCCGCCTGCGGCAACGGCATGCCGAACTGGAACGCAGCTGGCGTCAGGTCCATTGCCGCCATCGGGGCGTCGAGAAGTTTCAGCACAAACTCGAACGCCAGGAAATCCACGCGCTGGAGCGACGGTTGCAGAACGAGCTGGATGACCGGAGCGCCAGCCGGTTTCGCAAACCGAAGCCGAAATGGTGATGGCGCATATGTTGCTTGATTTTGAGTGACAGTGTTTTCGACGAGAGGCTCCCATGCTACAGCTTGACGCAAGCGGTCTGCTGGCTTCCCTGGTTTCCGGCCTGATGCCGGAGACAGGTGGCCTTGCAGCCGGGGGACAGGAGACGCCGGCGGACGGGTTCCGGCAATTGCTGCTGGACCATCTTGAAGAGATCGTGGCATCGGTGCAGGAAGGCCAGCCGGGGCTGGACAATCCGAATCTGCAATCGTGGTTGCAGGATTTTGGAGTTCCCGCCGAAGAACTGCAACAGCCGGATTTTCTCGCCCAGCTCGATGCGCTGCGGCATTATCTGGAAGCGCTGATACCGCAGGCGCAAACACCTGCCGAGGTGACAGTGCCAGGAGAGAGGACGCTTGGCGAATGGTTCTCGGACAAGGATACAGATGAAAACCAGGACGGTGACGTCCTGAGCGATACCGTTGCGGATTCGATTCCCCTGCCGCTCGAGGCGGTCCGGGACGACGGGCTGGAGGCGGTGCGGTTCGTCGCTTTCGAGTCTGAGGAGAGGGAAACGGCGACCGTCGATGTGGAAAGTGAAGACGCCACGAGCCGGAGTCCTGTTCCGGAGGTTGCCGCGGCGATGCCGATGCCGCTGTCTTCCGGGGAGGATGCTCGATCCGAACCCGAAGCCCCGGTCAGAATGAACCAAGTGTCGTCGCTGACCGTCACTATGGAGCCTGCCGGAAGGGAAGTGGAACACAGCGCTATGGGCGATGACAGCCAGCCTTCCGTGGCGCCGCCCGGGCAGTCGGATATGGAGGGCGGGACGATGCCTTTCCGGTTGCCGCTGGAGGGACAGATACCACGTTCCCCGCTGCCGGGCGGACAGGCATTCGCCCCGCCGGCCGATATCGTCGTCGATCGCCCGGTGGGCCATCCGGGATGGGGCGACGAGCTGGGCGAACGTCTGGTATGGATGGCGGACCGCTCGCTGCAGGTTGCCGAACTACGGGTTCATCCCCGGCATCTGGGGCCGGTGGAGGTCCGGATTCAGATTCAGGACGATCAGACCCACATTCAGTTCAACGCCCAACATGCCGTCGTCCGCGAGGCCATCGAGGCGGCATTGCCGCGCCTGCGGGAAGCGTTGGCTGCCCAACAGATGACCTTGGGCCAGGTAGAAGTCAGCGCCGATGCCTGGCAGGGGCAGGAGCAGTCACCGGCGCAACAGGATACCTCCCGGCACCATGACCGCCGTTCTGAGGCATTGACGGCGATGGGCAGCGGTGAGGAATCGCTTCAGGCGAATGAGGATGCCCCGAAGGCGATGGGAAACCGGCTCGTCAGTCTCTATGCCTGAAGGGAATGCGTCCTTCGACTTGATTTCCCGCTCCACTGTCCCCATCTATTCCGGTGAATCCAACCTCACGGGGGAGTCCCATGGAATTGAAAACACTGCTCGAAAAACTGGAACAGGAACGCGACGAACTGAAGGTCAAGATGCACCTGGCCAAGATGGAGCTTCAGGAGGAATGGGAGGAGGCCGAGAAGAAATGGGAGCAGTTCCGTCCCAAGGTCGAGGAAATCCTTGACGAAACCAAGGAAGTGGCGGAGGAGACGGTCGAGAAGCTCAAGATCGTCGGCGAGGAACTGCGCAACGCCTATCAGCGCCTGCGCGAACGCTTGGCCTGACCGTCTCGGGCGTGACGGATTACGGCCGCCTTCGGGCGGTCGTGTCGTTTCCGGTATAATGCGAAGGTTTCTCAAGCAGGAGCAAAGCGATCCATGTCGACGTCCATCAACAAAGTCGTGCTGGCCTATTCCGGCGGTCTGGATACCTCGGTCATCCTCAAGTGGCTGCAGGAAACCTACGGTTGCGAGGTGGTGACCTTCACTGCCGATATCGGTCAGGGCGAGGAACTGGAACCGGCGCGGGAGAAGGCCAAGGCGCTGGGAGTGAAGGAGATTTACATCGACGATCTGCGCGAGGAGTTCGTGCGCGATTTCGTCTTCCCCATGTTCCGCGCCAACACCACCTACGAAGGGGAATACCTGCTCGGCACCTCCATCGCCCGCCCTTTGATCGCCAAGCGCCTGATCGAAATCGCCGAAGAAACCGGTGCCGATGCCGTCTCCCACGGTGCCACCGGCAAGGGCAACGATCAGGTCCGCTTCGAACTGGGCGCCTACGCGCTGAAACCGGACATCAAGATCATCGCCCCCTGGCGTGAATGGGACCTCAACTCCCGGGAAAAGCTGTTGGCCTATGCCGAGGCCCACGGCATTCCGGTGGAAATGAAACGGGGCAAGGCTTCCCCTTATTCGATGGACGCTAACCTGCTGCACATTTCCTACGAAGGCGGCATTCTCGAAGATCCCTGGGCCGAGCCGGAGGAAGACATGTGGCGCTGGACGGTGGCGCCGGAGAAGGCGCCGGACCGGCCGCGCTATCTGGAATTGACCTTCGAGCGCGGCGATGCGGTCGCCATCGACGGCCAGCCTTTGTCTCCAGCTCGGTTGTTGGAGCAGCTCAACCGTATTGGTTCCGAGCACGGCGTCGGCCGCCTCGATCTGGTGGAAAACCGCTATGTGGGGATGAAATCGCGGGGTTGCTACGAAACCCCTGGCGGGACGATCCTGCTCAAGGCCCACCGGGCCATCGAGTCGATCACTCTGGACCGGGAGGTGGCCCATCTCAAGGACGAGTTGATGCCCCGCTACGCCACGTTGATCTACAACGGTTACTGGTGGAGCCCGGAGCGCAAGATGCTGCAGGAGATGATCGACGCCTCTCAGGCCGGCGTCAACGGCGTGGTCCGGCTCAAGCTATACAAGGGCAACGTCACCGTGGTCGGGCGCAAGTCGGAAAACAGCCTCTTCGATCCCACCATCGCCACCTTCGAGGACGACGCCGGCGCTTACGATCAGAAGGATGCCGAAGGCTTCATCAAGCTCAACGCTCTGCGGCTTCGGATCGCGGCGCGCAAGGGCCAGCTCAAGTTCTGAACTTCAAATGAAGAAGGGCGGGATTTTCCCGCCCTTCTGCTTACGTGCTGCGTCGGCCTTCAGCTGATGCCGTATTTTTGCATCCGATACAGCAGAGTGTCGCGGCTGATACCCAGAAGCCGGGCCGAACGGCTGCGGTTGCCGCGAGTACGGGCCAGGGCCTGGCGGATCAGCTCGATCTCCACCTGTTCCAGGGAAAGACCGTCCGCAGGCAGGTGGATGCCATCCACCGCCGCAAGGGTTCTCCGGGTGGCGGTGACCTCCACCGGCAGATTGGTGGCTTCGATGGTCTGTCCCGGCAGCAGGATCGCCAGACGTTCGCAGACGTTGCGCAGTTCGCGGACGTTGCCGGGCCAGCCGTAGTCGGCCAGGGCGCGCAAGGCGCTCTTGCCCAGCCTGGCCGGAGGCAGATCGTGGGCAGCGGCCGCTTTCTCGAGGAAGTGCCGGGCCAGGAGGGGAATGTCCTCTAGGCGCTCGCGCAAGGGCGGGATCTCCAGGGGCACGACGTTGAGACGATAATAAAGATCCTTGCGGAATTCGCCACAGTCGATCTTCCTTTCCAGATCGGCGTTGGTGGCGGCGATGATGCGGACGTCGACCCGTTCGGTTTCCGTCGCCCCGACCGGCTGGCATTCACCGGTTTCCAAAAAGCGCAGCAGCTTGGCCTGAAGCGGCATGGGCATGGAATCGACTTCGTCCAGGAACAGGGTGCCGCCGTCGGCAGCCTGGAGCTTGCCCCGCTGGTTCGTGGTGGCGCCGGTGAACGCCCCCTTGCGGTGGCCGAACAGCTCCGATTCGGCCAGGGACTCCGGCAGCGCCGCGCAGTTGATGGTGATGAACGGTCTGTTGGCCCGGGGGCTGGATTGCTGGATCGCGTTGGCCAACTCCTCCTTGCCGGTGCCGGTTTCTCCGGAGATCAGCACGGTGACGTCGGTGGCGGCCACCATCTTGGCGGCGCGCAGCAGGCTTTCGAAATTGGGTGCCTGGCCGATCAGGTTGCTGAATTTTTCCATCAGGTCCACCCCGTTTTTTTGTATTTGTCGCATAACCCACGGATTCAATTCCGGGAAGGCCGCCAGCAACGCCAGTAGAATCATGACGATGCCGGCGAAGTGACGGAAGCGCCGCATCTGTGCCAGGCGGGCCATCCATCCGGTCATTATACCGACCCCCATGACCGCCGGCAAAGTTCCCGCCCCAAAGGCGATCATGGTCAGGGCGCCACGAGTGGGGCTGCCGGCCGTCGCCGCCAGCGCCAGGGCAGCATAGACCAGACCGCAGGGCAGCCAGCCCCAGATCATGCCGAACAGGAACGCCTGGGACAGATTGGTGACCGGCAGGATTCTGCGTCCGTAAGGTTCGATGCGCCGCCACAGGCGGGCGCCGATCCGTTCCAGATAGGCGAAGCGCGGAAACCAGCCGGCGATGTAGAGCCCGGCGCCGGTCATCACCACTGCGGCGGCAAGCTGCAGGATACGGTAGCCGCGGCCATTGCCGAAAGGCAGGTCGAGCACGTAGTGCAGGCTGCCGGCGATGAGCCCGGCGGTGGCGTAGCTGGCGATCCGTCCCAGATTGTAGCTGAGCACGAAGGGGGTGATGCGGCGTTTGCGCTCACGGATTCTGCCGCTCAGGCTCAGGGTCAGGGTACCGATGATGGAGCCGCACATACCTATGCAATGCAGGCTGCTGAACAGCCCCATGAGGAAGGCGACCGCGTAGACGGGATTCAGGTTCTGCAACCATTCCATGGGGGCAAACATATCACAACTGCGGCGGAACATGGGGGGCTGCGGCTGGTGTGTGATATGCCACATGGACTGTGGCATATCACACATTTCTTGGCGTCCTGGGGATGGCCTCGCGGGTCGAAAACCTTTTCCAATCATGATGGTATGTCATATGGCATTATGTTTGCTAAATCCTTTAGGTTGGATGGATTATTTTCTGGAGAAAATCTCGATGAGAACGACATACGATCAGAAATTCTCTCTCTCGGCGATCGCGGCGGCCGTTCTCCTGCAGTGCCAGCCGGCCCTGGCGGAATATGAAGAGCTGCCCACCCTGGTGGTGGAAGGGGAAACCATGGAGCCGGGGACGACAGCGCTGCAGCCTGGCACCGTAGGCACCCTGGACGCCGCCGATCTGCTCAAGCGGGTTCCCGGCGGCAACGTCAACCGCAACGGTCCCCTGACCGGCATCGCCCAGTTCCGTGGCCTGTATGGTGACCGGGTCGCCGTCAACGTCGACGGCATGGCCCTGAAGAACGCCGGTCCCAATTCCATGGACTCGCGCATGAGCGCCATCCCTTCGGCGCTGATCCGCTCCATCAAGGTTTACCGGGGCGTGACGCCGGTTTCGGTGGGATTGGAAACCATGGGTGGGGCGGTGGTCGCCGAAAGCCGCCGGGCCGAGTTCACCGATTCGAAGGCATGGAAGCCGCAGCTGTTCGGCACCTTCGGCTGGAGCCAGGTCAACAACGGGCTTTACGGCGGCGGCATGGCGGGAGTGGCCAACCAGAACTACCGTTTCCACTTTTCCGCCTCCCACGAGGACGGGGACAACTACCGCTACAAAGACAACCGCAACGTCAAGTACACCAGCTACGACCGCCAGACCTACCAGGCCGGTTTCGGGTTCCGGCGCGACGGTCACGAGTTCGGGGCCGCCTACAATCATAAGTTCACCGGTAGTGCCGGCACGCCCTCGCTGCCCATGGACATCCGCTGGATTCGCACCGATACCGTCAACGCCGACTACGCCTGGCGGCTCAGCGACACGGTCAAGCTGAAGACGGCGATGTTCTTCCAGGACGCCGACCACGAAATGACCAACTACCACATGCGCAACGCCCCATCCGATCCGGCGCGCTGGCGCCAGAACAACACCGACGTGGTGGCCGCCGGCTACAAGGCGGCGCTGGTGTGGTCGGACATCGGCGGCGGGGAGCTTGAGGTGGGCGTGGACGGGGATCTGGCGACCCACAATGCCAAGGTCACCAATCCCAACGACGCCGCCTTTTTCGTCAATCTTTACAACGACGTCAACCGCAACCGCTACGGCGCCTATGCCGAATGGCGCGGCGAACCGTTGGAGCGGTTGACGGTCAACGCCGGGGTCCGCTACCGCTATACTTACATGGACGCCGGCAAGGTGGACGGTACGCCGGCAGGAACGGGGGCAGGGGCGATTTTGCGTGACCGTTTCAACGCCGCCGACCGGCGTCAGGACCAGCACGATGTCGATATCGCCCTGGATTTCAACTATCGTCTCAACGACAACCTCAACCTGGCTCTGGGGCTGGCGCGCAAGACCCACGCCCCCACCTATCAGCAGCGCTACACCTGGCTGCCGCTGGAATCCACCGGCGGGCTGGCGGACGGCCGGGTCTATGTGGGCAACATCGGCCTCGACAGCGAAAAATCCTACGAGGCCGTGGCCGGTTTCGACCTTAATCTGCCCACTCTCGGAGTGTTGCAGAACGTCTATTTCGAGCCGCGGGCGTTCTACCGCTACGTCAACGACTACATCCAGGGGCAGGCGGTCAATCCCGCCGATCTCGGCCTGACGGCGATGCAGTGGAACATGTTCCTCAACATGGTGCTGCCCAACGGCTGTCCCAACAATCCCGGCGGCAACACGACCAATTGCGCCTTGCGCTGGAGCAACATCGATGCCCAGCTCTACGGGGTGGACATGCAGGGCGGTTTTGCTGTCGGCGATCACTGGCGGGTGGACGGTCTGATGACCTACACCCGGGGGGAGAAGCTCAGCGGGAAGGATGACAACCTCTACCGCATCGCCCCCCTCAACGGCCGGGTGCGCCTGACCTATTCCATCTGGGATTTCGCCTTCTCCGGGGAATACGTAGGGGCCCTGCGTCAGGACAAGGTGGCCCGCTACAACAACGAACGCAAGACTTCCGACTGGAGCGTGGTCAACCTGCGGCTGCAGTACCAGCCTTCCTACCGGTACGTGCAGGGGCTGAAGCTGGCCTTCGGGGTGGACAACGTCTTCGACAACAAGTACGCCGATCACGTCAACGGCATCAACCGGGTGCGCGAAAGCCGCATCGGCGTCGGCAACCGGGTGCCCAACCCGGGGCGCAATTACTACGTGACCCTCAACTACACCTTCTGATTCCGGCCGGTCATCCTCTCGGTCTGGCCCGCCTTCCGGCGGGCCTTTTTTAATTCTGGAACAGGGTGGCGATCTGCTGCTGGATGGCCTCGGCGGCCGCTTTGGGATCGTGAGCGTCGCGGATGGGGCGGCCGACGACGATGTAATCGGCGCCGTTGGCGAAGGCTTCCTCCACGGTGACGACCCGTTTCTGATCGCCGGCCGGCGATCCCTGCGGGCGCACGCCCGGGGTGACGATCAGGGGATCGTCTCCCAATTCCCGGCGGAGCAGCTGCGCTTCCCGGCCGGAAGCGATCACCCCGTCGAGGCCCGCGTCCACGGCCTGGCGGGCGCGCCGGCGCACCAGGGTTTCGAGGTCCGAGGCGTATCCCATCGCCTTGAGCGCAGCTTCGTCCAGGCTGGTCAAGACGGTCACGGCCAGGATCTTGAGCGTTGCGCCTTTGCCGCGGGCGGCGGCGGCCATGATGGCAGGGTCGCCATGAACGGTGGCGAAGGTCACCGGCGTGCGGCTCAAGGCCCGCACCGCCCGTTCCACCGTTGCGGGAATGTCGTAGAACTTGAGATCGGCGAACACCTTCTTGCCCCGGGCGGTGAGCCAGTCGATCAGGGCGAAGTAATCGCCGGCCATGAACAGTTCCAGGCCGATCTTATAGAATGTGGCCGTCCCGCCCAGGCGCTCGACCAGTTCGCGGGCCTGGGCGTGGTCGGGCAGATCGAGGGCGACGATGAGGCGGTCCTGGGGGGGGATCGGTTTGCAGGGCATCGTTCGTTCGGTCGTTGGCTTTAAAGAGGCACTCATGATACCGGAAAAACACCCATGCTGACGGTCCTGGGGCAGATGTTCCTGTTGATCCTCTGTGGTGCGGCCTGGCGGCGGCTGCGCCCCGGGGGAGTGGATGGCGACCAGACCCGGCGGGTGCTGACGGCGGTCGTCTATTATCTGTTTCTGCCTGCGCTCATCCTCAAGCTCATGAGCCGGGCGCCCCTGGGTTGGGAGAGCCTGCGGATCTCCCTGTTCGGCCTTGCGGTCATGGGAACGGGTGGACTGCTGGGAGCGTTGTGGCTGTATGGGAGGAAAACCGAACGGCGGCAGGCGGGAGCGGTTTGGTTGGCGGTCAGTTTCCCCAACGTCACCTTTCTGGGGTTGCCCGTCCTGTTGGAAACCTTCGGCGACTGGGCAGGTCAGCTGGTCATTCAGCTGGATCTGTTCGCCTTCACGCCCCTGGTCATGACCGTGGGCGTGCTCGTGGCCCAGTCTTTGGGCGGGCAGGGCGGCGGGAACCACATGGCGACCCTGCTGCGGGTGCCTTCGCTGTGGGCGGCGGCGGTGGCCATCGGCGTCAACCTCAGCGGCTGGCAGTGGCCGGCCTGGTGGCTGGGCTTTTTCGATCTGCTGGCCCGCGGTGTGACGCCCCTGATGCTGTTGTCCCTGGGACTGGCGCTGCGCTGGCGGGGGCTGGGACGGCAGCTGTTGCCTTTGGCCCTCGGGGTGATCGGCTTGCGGTTGTTGCTGATGCCGCTGATCGCCGCGTTCCTGGTGCGCGCGTTGGGTTTCGGGGGCGAAAAGGCGGTGGCTCTAGTGCTGGAGGCAGGGATGCCGAGCATGTTGTTCGGGGTGGTATTGTGCGACCGTTTCGGCCTCGACAGCCGCCTTTACGCCGTTCTGGTCACGACGACGACGGTGCTGGCGATGCTGACCCTGCCGCTGTGGTTCGAACTTTGCCATGCTGGCATCGGTTCCTCGGGTACAAGATAATAGTCTGGTTTGGGGACCGACAACTAAAAACCGGAGGAATCACATGGGTTTTTTGCAAGGCAAGCGTGCGTTGATCGTAGGATTGGCCAGCAACCGTTCCATCGCCTGGGGCATCGCTCAAGCCATGCGCCGGGAGGGGGCGGAGCTGGCCTTCACCTATCAGAACGACAAGCTCAAGGATCGGGTGGAGAAGCTGGCGCGGGAATGCGGTTCCGATCTCACCGTCGCCTGTGACGTGAGCAGCGACGAGCAGATTCAGGGGGTGTTCGAGTATCTCAAGCCCCACTGGAAGGACGGTCTCGACATCATCGTCCATTCGGTGGCCTTTGCTCCGCGCCGCGCGCTGGAGGGGGATTACCTGGAATCGGTGGACCGGGAGGCCTTTGGCATCGCCCACGACATCAGTTCCTACAGCTTCGCCGCCCTGGCCAAGGCCGGCCGCGCCATGCTGCGTTCCGGCGGCGCGCTGCTGACCCTGAGCTACCTGGGGGCCGAACGGGTGATTCCCAATTACAACGTCATGGGGGTCGCCAAGGCCAGCCTGGAGGCGAACGTACGCTACATGGCCGCCTCCCTGGGGCCGCAGGGGGTGCGGGTCAATGCCGTCTCCGCAGGGCCCATCCGGACCTTGGCGGCTTCCGGCATCAGCAATTTCCGGGAGATGCTCAGCAAGGCCGAAAACGCCTCGCCGCTGCGTCGCAACGTCACCATCGAGGAGGTCGGCAACGCCGCCGCCTTCCTGTGCTCCGATCTGGCCTCCGGGATCACCGGTGAGGTGGTGTACGTCGATGCCGGTTACAACATCATGGGGCTGGCGTTCGGGGCTTGACCGTATTACGCGCCTGGCGGTGCCTGGTTTCGAACTGCGCCAGCGGCATCGGCCTGCCGAACAGATAACCCTGGCCCTCGTCGCAGCCGGATCGGCGCAGGCTTTCCCACTGGCTCCGGGTTTCGATGCCCTCTGCCAGCGTGGTCAGCCCAAGGCTGTGGCCCAGCTGGATGATCCCGTGGACGATGGCCTTGCTGCCGGCATCTGCCGACATGGGGCGGACGAAACTCTGGTCGATCTTGAGGGTGTCGAGGGGAAAACGGCGCAGGTGGTTCAGGGACGAATAGCCGGTGCCGAAGTCGTCAAGGGCAAGGCGGATGCCGAGGTCCTTCAGTTGCCGCAGGATGCGGGTCGCGTGCTCCACGTCGAACATGGCGGCGGTTTCGGTGATTTCCAGCTCCAGTTTTCCCGGATCGACCGGATGGCGCTTTAGGGCGGCCTGTAGCAGTTCCGGCAGGCGCTGCTGATGGAACTGGTAGGCGGAAATGTTGATCGCCAGGCGCAGATGGGCGAATTCGTTTTCCCGCCAGCGTTCCAGTTGGCACAGCGCCTGTTCCAGCAGCCATTGGGTGATCGGGCCGATGAGACCGGTTTCCTCGGCCAAGGGAATGAACCGCTCCGGAGGCAGCAGCCCGTGTTGGGGATGATGCCAGCGTAGGGTGATTTCGGCCCCCAGGAGGCCGCCGTCATCGAGACGGACCTGGGGCTGGAAGTACAGTTCCAGTTCACCGTATTCGATGGCGTGCCGCAGATAGCCTTCCAGCGCCAGCGGTTGGCCGAGCGTGGGTTCCAGTTGCGGGTGGTAGCGACAGCAGGTGCCGCCGCCACGGCGCTGGGCCTGGCGCAGCGCCAGTTCCGCCGCCCGTATCAGGGCGGGCAGGGTTTGGCCGTCAGCGGGATAACGGCTGATGCCGATGCTGACCGAAACCCAGAATTCCCGGTGATCGACATGGACGGGGCGGTGGAGCGCCTCGATCAGGCGGCGGGCGGTCTGGGTGGTGGCGCCTTCATGGAGAACCAGCGCGAAGGTATCGGTTTCCAGCTGGTAAAGACGGGCGTCCTTTTCCGGAACCACCGCCGCCAGACGGTTCGCGACGGCCCTGAGCAGGCGATCGCAGGCCGAGTGCCCCAGATTGCTGAGGAACAGGCGGAAACGGTCGATCTGAAGCAACAGGATGGCGGCCTGCCGCCCTTGGCGCAGCGGGCCGGTCCGGTGGTAGAAGAGGCGCCGGTTCGGCAGACCGGTGACCGGATCGTGATGGGCCTGCCACTCGAGCCTTCGCAGGGTCAGATGCGTCAGCATCGCGCGTGCCAGCGAGGCCAGACAAAGCAGGGTGAAAAGAACGGTGGACAAAGGACCGGTTTGACGCCAAAGAAGCGGCGCCAGTACCGACAACAGCCCGATGATCGCGATGTCCAGAGCGGTGGCCAAGCGGGCGAGTCGATAGGTTGAAAGACGGACTTCCATGGAGGTCCTCGCCGTATCGGGAACCTCATTCTAATCCAGCAGGCGGATTCAAGGGGACAAAACCACCGGCCCGGGGAGATCGGGATGCTATAATTTCCAGCTTAAATCTTGGATCCGGGGATCCCGGTGTGTCGCCAATCGCTTTTGAGGATAAGCATCGACCATGAAATGGCTTAATCTCGGTTTGATCCGTCTGTTCGAATTCATCACTTTGCTGCTGTATTCCTTCTTCGTTCTGACCTACTTCAGCGCCTTTTTGCTGTTGCCGCTGGACGCGGTGACTTTGCTGGTCAGGGCCTTGGGGCTGGTAGGGTTGCCGGCCCTGGCGGGCCTGCCGGTCGCCGTCGCGGTGACGGCGTATCTGTGCTATCTGGTCTATCGCCTGCCCGGTCTGGTCCAGACCGTACTGAAAGGCGGCATGGAGCTGACCAATGCGGGCTATGCCCAGCTGCGTCAGCTCGAGGCGGTCGCCGCCCGGATCAACGGCAAGCCGGCCGGGGCTTCGGCGGCGGCCTGAGGCCATGATCCGCGGTTTCCTCGCCGCAGTCTTTCTGTTCCTGATGACGGCCGCCGCGGCGGCCGTTTTTCAATGGCGCGATTCCCAGGGGAATTATCATTTCAGCGACAGGCCGCTGGCGGCGGACGCCGCGGTGCTGCAGCTGGAGCGCCGCCCCCGCTATCACCAAGTCGCCTACATTTACGATGGAGATACCGTCCGCCTTGCCGACGGGCGCAAAGTGCGCCTCCTCAATATCAACACCCCGGAGATCGAAACCGAGCGCAAGCGCGGCGAGCCGGGCGGGGAGGCAGCGAAGCGGCAGCTGGAGACCCTGCTCGAGGGGCGGCGGGTGAGGCTGGAGTATGACGTGGAACGGCATGACAAATACGGGCGTACCCTGGCCTACCTGTTCCGCCACGACGGCCTGCACGTGAACCTGCAGCTGGTCGCCCTGGGATGGGCGATCGCCAACATTCACCCGCCCAACCTCAAATATGCCGATGCGATTCTCGAAGCCCAGCAGCAAGCGGAGCAGGCCCGGCGGGGAATCTGGGGGATGGATGCCTATGCGCCCAAGCCGATCGAGATTCTGCGCCGCAAGCGTCTGCACGGCTGGCAGCGATTGGTGGGGGTGCCCAAGGCTGTCAAGCCGGGGCGCAAGTATGTCCGGTTGTCGTTCGCCGCCGATCTCTATGTGACCATTCCCCGGGCCAATTTACGCTGGTTTCCGCCCCTGGAATCCTATCTCGGCCACCGAGTCGAGGTGCGTGGCTGGCCGTCCAGGCGGGGGCGCCAGCACTCGATCCTGGTGCGCCATCCCAGCGCCCTGATCGTGCTGGACCGCTAGCGAGGCTTGACACTGAAAACCGCTCCGGGAATAATATGCGCTTCCTTGTGACGGCTACGTAGCTCAGCTGGTTAGAGCACAGCACTCATAATGCTGGGGTCGGTGGTTCGAGTCCACCCGTAGCCACTTCTCATGATTTCGTCTCCCCCCACCGCGTCGTTGCCGGTTCATATAAACATTTCCTGATGCTGGCTTTTCCACGCCGTGATTTGGTAAAGTGGATAGCGGCCTTCATTTGTCGTGCCTGATTTGGCACAATACGAAGAGCCCGTATTCCATAATAACCTAGCTAGAGAGTGGAGGAGCTATGCGCAGTTTATTCCAATTTTTCGTCGCGTTGATTCTGGGATTCGCTTCCCTGACGCCGGCTTTCGCCGATGGCGGCGGTGGCGGCGGCGGTGATTTCTGCCGCATCAGTGTCGGTGATTTCACCCTGATGTTTTCCGCCTATCAACCCCAGCTGACCGGCGACCGCAAGTATTGTACCCAGATGCCTGGCCTGGGCCGTACCAACCTGGTGTTCGACTATGAATCCAAGGAAGGGACCACTTCCATTGGTGCGACGCGGGAACTGGATCAGAAAATCAAGGAAATGAGGCTGGCTTTGAAGGTGGTCCGCGAGTCCGACGGGACGGTGATTGCCGAGGTGCCGCCGAAAAAGATGCGTGGCGGTATTCTGGAGACCGTGGTGGATTTCGAACAGCCGGGGAACTATGAAGTCGAGGTCAAGCTGGTCGATCCCAACGGCAAGGAATACGAAAACCATCTGGAGCTGCTCGTGGGCGTCGACAGCGGTTCCCAGATGCGCCTTTACATGATCGTCGGTATCGTGCTACTGGCGCTCGTTTACATTCTGTACCTGTCCCATGCCGGTTTCCGCGCTGCAGTGGATGGGGTATTGGGCAAATTCAAGAACCTCTAAAGACCAAAGCAATAACTCCATGCAGCGATACCGTGTGACTTTGGCAGGGGGCGTTTTCGCCCTCTGTTTCTCTTTTGCCGTGACGGCGGACGTCTCATCAATGCCGGACGCCCATGCCAAGCCCGCCCAGGCGGCAGCGCCGGAGCCTTTCTGTCCTCCAGAGCGCCCTGTTCGGTGGCGTGACGCCCAAAAGATCGACGGGGTGGAAATCGAGGAAGAGCGTGTCTGTCTGCCGGACAATCCCTATGACATCGCTGCTTTCGTCAAGGGAACCAACAACATCTCCATGCCGACCCTGATGAAGACCCGGTTGGCGGCCGACAGCGTCATCAAGCGCAACGACCGCGACGGGGACGGGGATCCGGACGAGATCATCATCAAGCTGGAGGTCGCGGAACTCAACGGCGCCTCTCCGGATACCACCGAACCGGTTCACGGCTTCGCCATCGCCCCCGGGATCAAGCCAGCCTTTTGGGTCTTCGCGCCCAAGGTCCGCGGCATGGCGACCAAGGACGCCCACAGCATCGAAGCCAATCCGCTGCTGCGTCCCCCGTCGCCGACGATTCGGGTGGAGCAGGGGGACACGGTCAGGATCGTGCTCGAGAACACCCATTACTTTCCCCACACCATTCACCTTCACGGTGTGGATCATCCCTACGTCGATGCCAAAGGGGAGGGCAACGACGGCGTACCCCAGACCAGCGAAGGCTTCATCATTCCCGGGCAAGCACGGACCTACGACATCACCCCGCGCCAGCCGGGCACCTTCATCTATCACTGTCACGTTCAGACCCATACCCACCTGGCGATGGGGCTGATCGGGATGCTGGTGGTGGAGGAGAATCGCCCGAACAACTGGGTGCAAACCCTGAACGTCGGTGCCGGTAAGGTCCGCCACCCCGCCAAGGCAATCCGGGAAGAATACGATCAGGAATACGATCTGGTCTATCAAGCGGTGGACAAGGAACTGCACCAGATCGTCCAGTCCTCCAACGATCCGCGGGTCATCGCCAAACGCATGAACCGCGAATACGACCTGACCGACGCCACCGAGGACTACTTCCTGCTCAACGGCCGTTCCTTCCCCTACACTCTGCGGGAATCCCTGCTGGTGGTCGAGCCGGATCAGAACATCAAACTCCGCATGCTCAACGCCCAGAGCGAGCTTTTGGCGGTCCACACCCATGGCCACAAGGCGACCATCACCCACTATGACGGGGTCGCCGTCAATCCCCAAGCCCGGATCATGCGGGACATCTTCGATCTTGCCCCCGCCCAACGTGTCGATCTCAAGCTCACCACTACCGACGACGGCCTGCACAATTACGGCCAGGGAATCTGGGTGGTCCATGATCACGTCGAGCGCGGCATCACCACCGACGGCATGAACCCGGGCGGCAACATCAGCGCCATCGTCTACAAGTCCTATCTGGGGCCAGGGGACGTTCCCAAGGTGCAGGGCGTCGACCTCAGCCGCTATTTCACCGAAGCTTTCTATCAGCGCAAACTGCCGGTTTGGCAGAACATCGACGAATGGGACAGCCTGGGCGATCCCGAAGCCCGCAGTCAGGAAACGGTCCAACCGCCGGAAGCCGGGGAGGAGGCTTCCCCGTGGAGGCGTTTTTGGATCGGGCTGTTGATCGGCCTTCTCGCCTATGTGCTGTTTTCCAATCGTGAACGTGCCCGTGAGCTGTTCTGCCGCTACGTTCTGGAGAAATCATAAGATGAAACGGACTGGCCTCTGGATCTTGTGGGGGGTGCTGTTGGCTCTGCCCGTCTGGGCAGCGAAGATGCCGATGATGAACCACGGTCGCATGCTCATGGACATGGGCGGTAAGATGGTGATGGGATACAACACCGACCAACTGCCGCCGGGCTGCCGCCGGATTTCGGAGGACGTGAAACTGACCGTCCATGCCGGCCACAAATATTCACGCGACTTTCCCGGCACCATGTTCGGTTACGACCGGCGCAAGTGGCAGGTCGAGCCCTGTGCCCGGGTCACCGTCACCCTGGTCAACGAGGACCAGATCCGCCATCAGTGGATGCTCCACGGTCTGCCCGAGGAAGTCTATCCCCGCGGCATGTTCCACCTGGAGGTGACCGGTCCCGGCGAGGTGACCGGAACCTTCATCGCCCCGGCCGAAGACCGGACCTATCTGGTCCATTGTGACATCACCCAGCACACCGAGAAAGGCATGAAGGCCGAGCTGGTGGTCGGTGACGGTAGCGGCGACTTACCTGGAATCGCCGGCATCACCCCGCCGGCGGTCGTCTATCCGGATCATGGCGAGATGGGTGGGGTAGTGGCGGCGGACGCTACGGCACAGACGCCGGAATCCGGTCGCCGCCCCCTACTGTCGGGCCTGCTGGTCCTCGGTCTGGTGCTGGCGGTGCTCGGCGCTCCCTATCTGTTCGACTGGGTGGGACGGCGTTTCCTCGGCATGAGTGGTCGGGAGCTGAACGCTTATCTGTTCGAACGGATCATGGCGCTCTTCTGCCGGCTGATCAAACTGATCCGGTCGTTGACAGCCGCAGGCTCGTCCAGCTGAACTTTTCTCTCTTCCGGACTGAAATAAAGCCCTCCACCGCGAGGGCTTTTTGACGGGCGCATGATCGAATCCTTTCCCCTGTCGGCGCTGTTCGTCAGCGCCTTCGTGTCGGCCACTCTGGCGCCGGGCGGTTCGGAGGCGTTGCTGGCCTGGTGGGTGCTGCAGACGCCGGAAGCGGCGCTGCCGTTGTGGTTCAGCGCCACCCTGGGAAACACCTTGGGGGCGATGACGACCTGGTGGCTGGGCTGGATGTTGGCGAAGGGATGGTCGCCGCAGCGGCTTCTGGCCCGCAAGGTGCCGGAAGCGGCGTTGGCGAAGGTGCGTCGTTACGGCCTGCCGGTGCTGCTGTTGTCGTGGCTGCCGCTGATCGGCGACGGATTGTGCCTTGCGGCCGGCTGGCTGCGTCTGCCCTGGCTGCCCGGTTTGGCGCTGATCGCCGCCGGCAAGGGGCTGCGCTATGCGGCTTTGGTCTGGTGGCTGGGGTGAGGCCGTCCCTGGCCTTCGGGTGTCATCGATAGAGCGCGTAGGCGCCGAAACGCATCTGATGGGGGCGTCCCAGCTTCTCCTTGAGGAAGTCGATCTGGAACAGGGGCGTCAATTCCCTGCCGTCCCAGCGGTAGGCTTTGACGAACTGTTCGTTGTCCTTGCCCTTCTTATCCCACTTCGACAGCAGCGATGAGCTGAAATAGACCCGCTTGCCGTCCCAGCTCTGGGACACCATGTTCACCTGGGCGCCGATCTTTTTCTGATAGATCTGCTTCGGGTGGAACGGGTCGGAGATGTCGAACAGGCGGGCGCTGCCGTCCATGAAGGTGGTCACCCACAGGCGCCGGTCGTCGCTTTCGATGGAGATGTCCACCGGCAGGGGGATCTTGGCGGGATCGCCGATGTCCGCCACCGCCTGGGCGTGCCATTTCCCCTGATCGCCCAGATACACCAGCCAGATCTTGGCGGTCAGGGCGGTGCTGGTGAAGCAGTAGTTGTGGTTCGGTTCCCAGGCGCAGCGGATTTCCAGCGGCGCGCCCGGCACGTCGAAGATCAGTTTGGGCTTGCGGTCGTGCAGGTCCCACAGCACCATGGTGTTGCCGAATTCCTGCATCGCCTGCTTGTCCTGCATCAGTTCCCCCAGATCGCGCATGTAGTTGCGGTGACCTGTGAACGAGGAGGTCAGCATGATGTCGAGGCGGGGCAGGGCGCGGACGTCGTAGCCGTAGCCGTCGGCATGCTTGCCGATCTTGACGGCGCCCTGCAGGTTGTCGTCGGTGGGCATCCAATAGGTGGCGACGTACCGGCCGTCGTTGGTGTATTCCACCAGGGCGGTGCGGCCGCCGTAGTCCTTGTCGTTGGACAGCCCGCTGATGATCATGCGGCCGGGCAGGGCGTAGGTGGTGTGGGGGCCGACCACGCCGCCGCTTTTCTCCACGAAGTCGTCGATCACCTTGACCAGCTTCGGCCTGGCCGGATCGGTGTGGACGTCGAAGATGAAGATCTTGCTGGTGTCCAGGCCGCCGGCCCACAAATAGTTGCGGTCGTCGGTGAAGCCGGAGTGGTGGGCCTCGTGACGGCCGCCCACGGAAACGCTGTGGATGACCTTGCCGAAGGTCTTGGAGTTGGGATTGGCGTCGATGGTGACGAGCTTGTCCGAGCCGTCTCCCAGCCCCTCGATGCCCAGGGTCCAGACGTAGATGAAATCCTCCTGGCCGACGATCTTGGGCATGTAGGGGGACAGCGGCGTTTCATCGGCGCTGCCAGGGAGGGCGGCGGCCAGGAGGCCCAGGCTCAGCAGTAAGATTCGGATCATGGTGTACCTCTTCAGGGAAAAGGCGGGCAGTGCCCGCCCGAGGGTCATTTTTCTTCGATGGCAAGTGCGGCGGCGGGACACATGCCGACCACCCGGCGGATTTCCGCTTCTGGGGCAGCCTCGGCGTCGATCTCGAGCCGGCCGTCCTCGACCTTGAACACCTGCGGCAGTTCCTTCACGCAGATGCCGGCGTGGCAACAGCGTGCTTCGTCCCAGTGGATCTTCATGGCTCAGCCCTCCGCCGTGGTGGGATCGATCTTCGTCTTCACCTCGCTGATGCGGTCGGCGGGAAAGCCGCCCTTGGCCGCATGTTCGCGCACGGCCTCTTCATTGGGGGCGATATAGACGCAATAGATCTTGTCCTGGGTGACATAGCTTTCCACCCATTGGATCTGGGGCCCCATTTCTCGCAGGATGCCGCAGGACTTCTGCGAAATGGCGGTCAGCTCCTCCGGCGACAGGTCGCCGGCGCCGGGGATCTCCCGTTCGATGACGTACTTGGGCATGGTCGTTCTCCTTTCAGGTTTCGCTTGACGCAGGGTGAAGGCCGGTCTCTGGGCCGGCCGCCTCTCCGGGCAACAGTTCCCGGAAAATCTGATCCATGAAGCGTTCCAGGGGCGCGGTGCTGCGTTCGACCTTCATCCGCAGCAACGCTCCCTGCCAGTTGTCGACGATGCAGTCGGCCAGTTCCTCCGCCGTCCGGTCCCGGCGGACGAGGCCGGCCGCCTGGGCCTGGGCCAGCATCGCGGCGATCTTGTCGCGGTAACGGTGGAGGGCGCGCTGCAGCGCCTGGCGGCACAGCGCACTGGTGTCTCCCACCTCTCCCATCAGATTGCCCAGCAGGCAGCCGCCTTTGAAATCGTTGCCCTGGAGTTCCTCGATCAGGGCGCGGAAGTAGTCTTGCAGCGCCTGGAGCGGCGTGGCCGCGTTTTGGCCGAGGTGGTGATCCAGTTGCTGGATGAAAGGCTCGATGTAATGTTCGATCACCGCCGCGCTGAAGGCTTCCTTGCTGGGAAAATAGTGGTAGAAGGAGCCTTTGGGAATCCCTGCCCGGGAGAGGATCTCCTGCAGGCCGGTGCCGTGATAGCCCCGGGCCAGCAGCAGCCGGACGCCTTCATCGAGCAGCTGGCGTTTTTTGGCTTCTTTGGGGTTTGCTGCATTCATGGGCAGGGATGATACGACCGGTCGTCTCGAAACACAAGCAAAAGAAAAGGGGGCATCGCCCCCTCGGGTCAGTCTTCTGCAGCCACGTGCACCCATTCCGGCGCCGAGAGCCATTGTCTGAAGGTAGCCGGCAGGGTCTGCAGGCGCTGCCATTGCAGGATCAGCCAGTTGGCGCCGAACAGCGCCACTGCATCCACCAGGCAGTACCAGGCGGCGACGCCGCTGGGCGGGTTTCCCTGGGGCAGCGACAGCACCGGATCGATGGGCACCCAGGTCCAGGTTTTCAGGGCGGTGCCGATCAGCTCCAGATGGGTGGTGACGAAGAAAGCCGCCAGATAGACCAGCGGCGCGCGGCCCCACAGCACACAGGGAACGTAGACCAGAAACAGCAGCATGCCGACCCAGTCGCCGCGTTCGGCGAAGGTCACCCCCCACAAGGACCACAATCCCATGACCAGCAGCACCCCCCAGGTGACCGGTTTCTGCCACAGCTGGAACAGGGGCGAGCGGGCCATGGCGACGGCGGTCAGATAGACCAGGCCGTGTCCCGGGGGGATGTAGGCGGGAATATTGTGGAAATGGTAGATGTAGCCGTGCATCATGCCGGAGGCGAAGTGCTCGCCGGCGGTGGCGAAGGCGACCGCGATCAGAACCTGTAGCCGCACCAGATTGCTTTCCCAAAACAACACGCCGATGAGGACGACCCAGGCGCATTTTCCCAGGGCGTTCTGCAGTTCGAGGTCGTGAAACGAATCCAGATAGAGACAGCCGGCGATCCCGACGAAGGTGATGGCGGTGATGATGAGATCGTGGACGCTGTTTCTGACGGCTTGACGGAACATCGCTTTTCCTGCACGTGGCTCTAACCGGAGCTAAGTTACCTCGGAATCGGGCCCGGCTCAAGCATGCTGGCCAAGGTGGTGGCAAGGCGGTATCCTTCCCCTTTCCCTGGGGAGAGAAACTTGCCGCCACGGCCGGCGTCGAATTAACGATTGGGTTGAAGACTGGAGTTAAGGAATCATGTTCGAAAAATTGGTGCGCAACAAATACTCGATGTTGTTGCTGGCAATCTATATCGTTGCCCTTTACGTCATTTTGAACAAGGCCATCGTGCCGTTCGTCTTCAAGACGCTCGAAGCGGACCTTTTTACCGGCGATCCCTCCAAATCGGGTCAGGTGACCGAAGTGCACGACAACCGCACCGCCATGGCGCTGTTGCAGTGCAACCGCTATGTCCGCGAGCGCTTCGACGATGAGGCCAGCCTGACTTTCGAAAACAAGGATTACCACTCCTGGGACATCGGCTTCGGCCGTTTTCTGGTCAAATCCCGCGTGGATGTAAGCGAGCCGGGTGAGGCGATGATACGCAAGAACTACGTATGCGAAATCAAGCACACCGGCGGCGACCTGGCGGACCAGGAAAACTGGAAACTGACGGGGCTGGCGCTGAACGACGTGAAACAGCCGTGAGCGTCAGGCATTGACCTGTCTCCGGATGGGGGTTAGTGTTTAACGGCCGGGATTTGCCCGGCCTCGTTGTTTTTGTCGGGGCCATGAGCAGCCAGTCCAGCAACATCTATCTGGTCGGTCCGATGGGGGCCGGCAAGACCACCGTCGGCCGCCTGCTGGCGCGGGAGCTGGGAAAACAGTTCTATGACAGCGACCGTGAGATCGAGACCCGCACCGGCGTGGACATTCCGACCATTTTCGAATACGAAGGCGAGGAAGGCTTTAGGCGCCGGGAAACGGAGGTGTTGCGCGATCTGGTGACGTTGAGCGACATCGTGCTGGCCACCGGCGGGGGGATCATCCTGCGCGAGGAGAACCGGCGGCTGTTGCAGGATCACGGGTTCGTCGTTTACTTGTATTGCCCGGTGGAAAAGCAGTTGGAACGCACCGCCCGTGACACCCACCGGCCGCTGCTGCGGACCTCGAACCCGAAAAAACGCCTGGCGGAGCTGCTGGCAGTGCGGGCGCCGCTGTACGAATCCATCGCCGATTGCACCCTCAACACCGGCGAATGCGCCAGCCGTCAGGCGGTCAAGAAAATCATCCAGGCTTACAGGAATTCTTGACATCCTCCCCGCCCTAAAGGGCGGGGATTCCTGACACCCAAGGCATCAGGATGGTTCACGCTTCACAGACAGCCGCCCAATCAGGCCGGAGCCGGATCAGGTCTTACGCCGTCTCCACGTGCGGTCACGGCCTGCCCGGCCGCCAAAATATTGATGGCCGCGTTAAGGTCGCGGTCCATCACGTTGCCGCAGTCACATTCCATCTGCCGTTTCTCAAGCGGCATGGAGTGAAGCTGACCACAGCGGCAGCACATTTTCGTGCTCGGAAAGAAACGATCCACCTTGACCACCTGCCTGCCGTGCATGATCGCCCTGGCTTCGATGGTTCGAATGTACCCACCCATGGCGGCGTCCTGAAGGCTGCGGGTCAGGTTGTGGTTTTTAACCAAACCGCGCAGGTTCAGGTCCTCTAGGTCATCCGCTCACCTCTGGTGAAGGCGGCGTTACGTTCGTGCAGGAAATGGTTGTAGACGAAACGCACGCAGCCGAATGTCCGGGCCAGGAGGCGTTCCTGTTCCGGAGTCGGGTAGCAGCGGAGGGTCCAGCGCAACTTCATGGTTTACGTTCTAACTCAGGAGATTGTAAGATGCAACAACTTAACGGAGGCCGCGATTTCCTTCCCCGCCTGAAGGCGGGGGAAACCTGCGCGGGAAACAGATGAAAACGCTGACCATCGATCTGGGGGCGCGCAGCTATCCCATCTACATCGGCACCGGCCTGCTGTCCCGGCGGGATCTGTTCACCCCGCATATCGGCGGCGAGCAGGTCATGGTGGTGACCAACGACGTCGTCGGCCCCCTGTATCTGGAGCGCTTGCTGGCCACGCTCGGGTTGCCCGACGAAGCCGCCCTGGTGCTACCCGACGGGGAACGCCACAAGACCCTGGAAACCGTCAACCGCATCTTCGATGCCCTGCTGGAACGCCGCTACAGCCGTAACGCCACCCTGGTCGCCTTGGGGGGCGGAGTGATCGGCGACATCGTGGGTTTCGCCGCCGCCTGCTATCAGCGCGGGATCGATTTCATCCAGGTGCCGACCACCCTGCTGGCCCAGGTGGATTCCTCCGTCGGTGGCAAGACCGGCGTCAACCACCCGCTGGGAAAGAACATGATCGGGGCCTTTCACCAGCCCCGGGCGGTCATCGCCGACATCGCCACCCTCGACACCCTGCCCGAGCGGGAACTTCAGGCCGGGATCGCCGAAGTGATCAAATACGGTCTGATCCGTGACGCCCCGTTCTTTACCTGGCTGGAGGATCACATCGAGGCATTGCGGCGACGTGACCCCGATGCTCTGACCTATGCGGTCGAGCGTTCCTGCCGCAACAAGGCGGAAGTGGTGGCGGCCGACGAGCGCGAAGGGGGGCTTAGGGCCATTCTCAATTTCGGGCATACCTTCGGCCATGCCATCGAGGCGGGAATGGGGTACGGGCGTTACCTGCACGGAGAGGCGGTCGCCATCGGCATGTGCCAGGCGGCGGATCTGTCCGCCCGCCTCGGTCTGCTGCCCCGCCGCGACGTGCAGCGGATCGAGTCCCTGCTGGCGCGGGCGGGGCTTCCCACCACGCCGCCTGCGGCGATGGACGGGGCGGCGTTTCTGCGCCACATGGCGGTGGACAAAAAGAACCGCGATGGCCAGATCCGGCTGATTCTGCTGGAGGAAATCGGCCGCGCCACCCTTCCCCGTCCGGTCCCCCGGGAATCACTGGAAGCGACTTTGCATGAGTACGGCAGAAGCGGTGCTTGAAACGCCCCCCGGGCGCTCCCAGCCGGGATTCGATTTTCTGTCTCCCGAGCGGCAGCAGAAGTTCGATCTGCTGCTGCACCTGCTGGCCAATCTGCCGCGCCCGCTGCTGGTTTCCGGGCCCGAGGGAATCGGCAAATCCACCCTGCTGCGGTTGTTGCAGCAGGCCCAGCAGGACGGATGGCGGATCTGCCGCCTGCAGGGCGGGGAGGAATTGAGTTTCGAGGCGGTGCAGCAGCAATTGGCCGAGTGCCTGGGGCTGGAGAATGCCGGTGAACTGGACCGGGCCCTGGCGCAGCGGGAAGCCGGCGGGGGGCTGGTCATCCTCGCCATCGACGATGGCGGCGACCTGTTGCCCGGCGTGCTCGATGCCGTCTGCCGGCTGGCGGCGCACCATCCGGCATTGCGGGTCGTCGTCACCCTGCGGCCGGACGATCTGCACGTCAAGACCGTCACCGACGCCTGGGCCATCGAGGAGGGGCACGTGATCGAACTGCCGCCGCTGGACCTGTCCCAGACGCGGGACTACGTCCAGGCCCTGTGGGTTCGGGCCGGGCAGGGGGCGGTGGACGAGGCCCTGGTCCGGGAGATCTACCACCGCAGCCACGGCATTCCCGCCCGCATCCGCGAGCAAACCCAGGCGCGTATCGGCAAGCCGCCGTTGCGCTGGCGCCAGGCGCTGGCCAAGCCGGTTTACATCGCCCTGGCGTCGCTCGTCGCCGTGGCCGTCGCCCTGACCTACTGGCAGCAGCGTTCGGTCGGGGAAAAGAGGCAGGCGAAGGCGCCGGCCGCCGTGGCGGTCGAACCCGCCGCGAAACCGTCGCCGGTGGCCGCAGAACCCCAGGTCGTCGCCGGCGAAACCGAACCGCAGGTTTCCGAAGCCGCACCGCAGCTCCCGGCGGCGGTTGCAGAAACCGTTCCGGCGCCGCCTTCCCCGGAGACGGTGACAGAGCCGGTGGCGGAAAGCCCCCCGCCGGATGCGGCGCCCGAAGCGGAGCCGGTGGCGAAGATCGCCACAGCCGAGGCGCAGCCGCTGACACCGGCGGAAATCCTTGTCAGCCTCGGTGTCCACACGAGCGACTGGCTGCTGCAGCAGCCCGAACGGCATTTCACCCTGCAGATCGCCGCTTTCGACAAGCTGGAGGATCTTGCCGGCTTCGTGCGCGAACATCCCGGTTTGCAGCCGCTGGCCTATTACCGCAAACAGCGCCGGGGGCGCGCCTGGTATCCACTGCTCTACGGCGTGTTTCCGACCCTGGAGGCCGCACGTCAGGCCCAGGCGAAGCTGCCGCCGGGTCTCAAGAAGCCCTGGCTGCGGCGCCTGCGTTCGGTGCAGAAGGAAATCCGCGCCCTCCAATCTTCTCAACCCTAGCCTCAAGGACCATTCATGCCTGAATCCTTCGTCTTCATCGACGCCCTGCTGCGTCGTCCCGTGCCCCGCACCCCGGTCTGGTTCATGCGCCAGGCCGGCCGCTATCTGCCCGAATACCGCAGGGTGCGCGAGCAGGCCGGCAGCTTCATGAACCTGTGCACCAATCCGGAACTGGCCTGTGAGGTCACCTTACAGCCGCTGCGCCGTTTCCGTCTCGATGCGGCGATCCTGTTTTCCGACATCCTCACCATTCCCGACGCCATGGGGCTGGGCCTGTCCTTCGCCGAGGGGGAGGGGCCGCGCTTCGCCCGGCCCGTTCGCAGCGAGGCCGACATCGAGCGCTTGCCCCGCATCGATCCGGAAACCGACCTGGGTTACGTCATGGAGGCGGTGCGTCTGATCCGCCGGGAACTGAACGGCAGGGCGCCGCTGATCGGCTTTTCCGGCAGCCCCTGGACCCTGGCCACCTACATGGTGGAGGGCCGGGGCAGCCGCGACTTCAGGCAGGTCAAGACCCTGCTCTACGATCGTCCCGATCTCATGCGGCGACTGCTCGACAAGCTCGCGGAGGCGGTGGCCGACTATCTCAACGCCCAGATCGCCGCCGGCGCCCAGGCGGTGATGCTGTTCGACACCTGGGGCGGGGTGCTGCCCACCGAGGATTACCGCGACTTCGCCCTGGCGGCGGCCCGCAAGGTGCGCGAGCGCCTGCAGCTGGGCGCCGGGGAAAGCCGGGTTCCGGCGATCCTGTTCACCAAGGGCGGCGGGCAGTGGCTGGAGCTGCAGGCCGAAACCGGTTTCGACGCCCTGGGGCTGGACTGGACCTGCGATCTCGGCCAGGCCCGCCGCCGGGTCGGGGAGCAGGTCGCTCTGCAGGGCAATCTTGATCCCATCACGTTGTACGCCTCGCCGACCACCATCCGGGAACGGGTCGGCCGCATCCTCGAAAATTACGGGTCGGGCAGCGGCCATGTCTTCAACCTGGGGCACGGCATCCTGCCGGACGTGAACCCCGACCACGTCACCGCGATGGTCGAGGCGGTCCACGAACTGAGTCCCGCCTGGCACCGGTGAAGCCCTACCGGCTGCTGCTGTCCGCCGCGGTTTTCGCCGCCCTGTGGTGGGGGGTGGAACTGGGCCGTCCCGAAACCGGGGCGATGGCGGCGGTGGCCGGACTGATGGCCTGTCTGTGGCTCACCGAGGCCATCCCGCTGGCGGTCACCGCGCTGCTGCCGCTGGTGCTGTTTCCGCTGCTGGGAATCGCCGCCACCAAGGCGGTGGCGGCCAAATACATGAACGCCACCGTGTTCCTGCTCCTGGGCGGCTTTCTCATCGCCCAGGCGCTGGAACGCTGGCAACTGCACCGCCGCATCGCCCTGGGCGTGCTGGGGGTGTTCGGCGGCAGGCCGGTGGCGGTGCTGGCCGGCTTCGTCTGCGCCACCGCCTTCCTGTCCATGTGGATCTCCAACACCGCCTCGACCCTGGTGATGCTGCCCATCGCATCGGCGGTGCTGTCCCGTTTCGAAGCGTTGCTGCCTGCCGAACAGGCCCGGTGTTTCGCCGTCGCCCTGCTGCTGGCGCTGGCCTACGCCGCCTCCCTGGGCGGGGTCATGAGCCTGGTGGGCAGTCCTCCCAATCTGGTGTTCGCACGCCTGTATCAGGAAGCCACTGGCGTCGAGGTGGACTTCCTGCGCTGGACGCTGGTGGGGCTGCCGGTGGGCGCGACGCTGCTGGCGGTGCTGGTCGGCTATCTGGCTCTGGTCTATCTGCGCCGTCTGGAGTCCGGCGTGGACCTGGCCGGGGTGGTGGCGGCGGAGCGGGCGGCCCTGGGGCCCATGGGCCGGGAGGAGAAGGCCGTGGCCGGGGTGTTCGCCGCCACCGCCCTGTTGTGGCTGACCCGCAAGGGCGTCACCCTGGGAAATCTCCGTCTGCCGGGCTGGCAGTCCTGGCTGCCTCACGGCGGAATGGTGGACGACGGCACCGTGGCCATCGCCATGGCGGTATTGCTGTTTCTCCTCCCCGCCCGCCGGGAGGACGGCGGCCGCACCACGCTGCTCGATGCCACCGTCTTTTCCCGTCTGCCCTGGGGGGTGGTGATCCTGTTCGGCGGCGGTTTCGCCCTGGCGTCCGGGTTCGTCGACAGTGGCCTGTCGGCCTGGCTGGCGGCGCGTCTGGGGAATTTCGCCGGGATCGGGCGCCTCGGGGCGGTGACCCTGATGGCCGCCGGCATGACCTTCCTCACCGAGCTGACCTCCAACACCGCCACCACCCAGCTGGTGTTGCCGCTGCTGGCCTCCCTCGCCCGGGTGTTGCACCTGGAGCCGGTGTGGCTGATGCTGCCGGCGGCCCTGTCGGCCTCCTGCGCCTTCATGTTCCCGGTGGCCACGCCCCCCAACGCCATCGTCTTCGCCAGCGGCCGGCTGGCCATCGGCGACATGGTGAAGACCGGCCTGCTCCTGAACCTGGTCGGCATTGCCGTGGTCGTGGCGGTGACCTCGGGCTTGATTCCACTGCTGTTCGAGGAGGTGGGCGGCTAGGCCGGCTCGCCGGTGCGGTCCAGGCCGGGCAGGATGCCGGTGACCAGGGCGAGGGGATCGCCGGCGCCGGGCGCGGCGGGCGTTGTGTCCTCCGTCGTCCGGCGCAGCAGCGTCACCGCCTCCGGCAGGGCGAACTGTTCTCCGAACTGGCCGGCGACGAAGCGGCCGCCGCGGATTTCTCCCTGCGCCTCCAGACGGCGGTAGACCCGGACCAGCTCCAGCCACGGCGGCATGGCGGCTTCCCTGGCGGCCAGGGCACGGAAGACGACACCGTAACGGCGCAGCAGGACCCGGGCGCGGTGTTCCACCGCATCGGCATCCGTCCCGGCCGGGCGCAATCGCTGCCAGCGGCCGGCGTTTTCCAGGCCGGAAAGCAGGCGGCGGTAGCGGCGTTTTTTGGCCTCCGGCAGCAGCAGCGCCCGCAGCCCCTCGAAGCTGTCGCAACTGACCTGCCCCTGGGCGGCCAGTTCCGCCAGGGCGTCCTCCAGCCGGCTCGGCAGCAGCCGGGTCAGTTCCTGGAGTTCGTCGAAGAACAGGGCGCCCTCCCGGGTCAGGGTTTCCAGCACCCGCAGGGCGGGGAGCGACAGGGAGGCGGGGCGGTCGGATTCGAGCCACAGAGTCAGGCAGCGGCGCGGCAGGAAGGCGACGGGCAGCCTGCGCACCGGGGTGCGTCTGCCGTTCGGGGTCAGGCGGGCCCAGACGAAACGGCCCGACTGACACAGGCGGTCGAGCCAGGCCGGGTCGTAGTCCGGCAGGCGGGCCGGCAGGAGAATCCGTTCCCACACCGGCGCCGGCGCCTCGAAGCCTTCCAGCTGTTCCAGGATGGCCTTGAGGGCGTCGGGGCCGCGCAGCCGGGTGTCGGGATGAAGGTGCTGCCAGCGCCGCAGAAAGGCCAGGAAACGGGCGGACGGCACCGGCTCGATCTCGGCCCGCAGTTTTCGCAGGGTGAGGCGGTGGATGCGGGCCAGCAGCCCCCGTTCGCACCAGCCGTAATCGCCCTGAAGCGCGCTGCCTTCCTGTTCCAGCCGCAGCAGGGCCTGTTCCACGGCTGCCGCCCCGATGCCGGTTTCCGAGGCCAGTTCGTCGGCGGTGACCGGGCCGGTGATGCCAAGGCGGGCGCGGACGATGGCGGTCAGGGCTTCCTCCGGTTCCCAGGTTTCGGCCGCCAGCTCCGGCGGCAGTGGCGGAAGCGGTTGGGGCGCTTCCGGAGAGATCGACCGCCAGCGGGGCCAGTGCTCGGCGGCGATCCAGCGCGGTCCCAGGCGGCAGGCGCGCCCGGCGGCCTGGAGTTCGGTCAGCCAGGGGCGCCAGCCGGGCTCGATCTCCGTATCCAGCAGGTAGCCGCAGGCCAGGAGGGCGTCGAGCAGCTCCTCGGTGTCACGGGGCTGGGGCCGGGCCTCGGCGCGGACCCGTTCGATGGCCTGGGGATCGAGGCGGGCCAGGTCGCCGGCCTCGGCCGGGTCGAGCCAGCGCCGCTGGGAGACGGCCCGCACCCGCCGTTCCTCCAGGGGGGCGCCGTCGAGGAAGGCGTACACCCGCGCCCCCACCATTTCCGCCGCCAGGGGGGAGGGCTCCACGGTCTCCCGCGCGACCACCTCGATGGCGCCGGTTTCGATGCCGCGCAGGACGGCCTCCAGACCCTCGACGTCCATCGCTTCCTGCAGGCAGTCGTCGATGGCCTGCCGCACCAGGGGGTGATCGGGGATCTCCCGGTCGCCCTGGATGTTTTCCAGGCAGGCGAGCTGGTCGGGGAACACCGCGGTGACCAGGTCTTCGGCTTCCATGCGCACCAGATAGGGCGGGGTGCGTTTGCCGGCGCGGAAGCGACGCACCGCCAGGGAGATGGTCGCCACCGCGCGCCAGCGGGCGGTGAACAGGGGGTTGTCGAAGACCGCCTGGGTGAGCAGGTGGCGGACGCTGGCACTGCTGAGAAACGCCTTTACGCTTTCCAGGGGAAAACTTTGGCCGGATCCCAGCGACAGCAGCAGGGCGTCCTCGGTGGCGGCGGCCTGGAGCTCGAAGTTGAAACTGCGGCAGAAACGTTTGCGCAGGGCCAGGCCCCAGGCGCGGTTGAGGCGGCTGCCGTAGGGGCTGTGGATCACCAGATGCAGGTCGCCGGCTTCGTCGAAGAAACGCTCCAGGACGATGCGCTCCCGGGTCGGCATGGTGCCCAGGGCCTTGGCGGCGGCGGTGAGGTAATCGACGACCTGGCGCACGGCTTCGGGATTGACCTGGAGGCCGATTTCCGGTTCTGAGGTAGGTGAGGTGGGAGGGCGGTTCTCAGGGACGCCGTGAACCCTTCCCTGGGGGCTCAGATCGCGGTCATCCGGGCCGCGAACGCCCTGAGACCCGTCCTCCCGCCTCACCTCCCAACCACCCATCCATATTTCCTCCCGCAGCCGCGACACTGCGTTGGCCAGCACTGCGCTGCGTCCCGGGGCTTCGCCGAACCAGAAGGGAATGGTGGGCGGCTGGCCCTGGGCATCCTCGACCCGCAGGCCGTCCTTTTCCAGCCGCAGCACCCGCCAGCTGCTGTTGCCGAGCTGGAAGATGTCGCCGGCGAGGCTTTCGATGGCGAAATCCTCGTCCACGGTGCCGATGACCTCGCCGGAGGGTTCCAGGATGACGCGGTAGTCGGCGGTGTCGGGGATCGCCCCGCCGCAGGTGACCGCGGTCAGGCGGGCGCCGCGGCGGGGTCGGAGGCGTTTCTGGATGCGGTCGCGGTGCAGGTAGGCGCCGCGGCGCCCGCGGGGGGTGGCGTAGCCTTCGGCGAGCATGGCGACGACCTGATCGAAGGTTTCCCGGGGCAGATCGCGGTAGGGGGCGGCGCGGCGCACCAGGGCGTAGAGGTCGTCCTCGGAAAAGTCTTCCATCGCCACCGCGGCGACGATCTGCTGGGCCAGCACGTCCAGATGCGGGCGGGCGATGGCGCAGGTTTCCAGTTCGCCGCGGCGCACGGCGTCGATCAGGGCCAGGGCGGTGACCAGCTCGTCGCGGGTGGTGGGGAACAGCCGCCCCTTGGGACGGCGGCCCGGGCCGTGGCCGGCGCGGCCGACCCGCTGCAGCAGGGTGGCGACCGAGTCGGTGACGCCGAGCTGGCACACCAGGTCCACGTCGCCGATGTCGATGCCCAGTTCCAGGGAGGCGGTGGCCACCAGGGCTTTGAGCTGCCCGGCCTTGAGCCGGTTCTCGGCCTCGAGGCGCTGTTGGCGCGACAGGCTGCCGTGGTGGGCGGTGACCTGGTCCTCCCCCAGGCGCTCGCTCAGGGCGCGGGCGACCCGTTCCGCCTGACGGCGGGTGTTGACGAAGATCAGGGTGGTGCGGTGGCGGCCGATCAGCTCGGCCATGCGGTCGTGGATGGATCTGGCCGCTTCCTGGGACAGCACCGCCTCCAAGGGCAGATCCGGCAGTTCGATGTCGAGGTCGAGCCGGCGCAGGTGGCCGGCATCGATGAGGGCGCAGTGCTCCAGGGGGATGCTCCCCAGAAGGAAACGGGCCACGGTTTCCAGCGGCCTTTGGGTGGCGGACAGGCCGATGCGGGTGAATTCGTGCCCGGTCAGGTGCCGCAGGCGCTCCACGGACAGGGCCAGATGGGCCCCGCGCTTGTCGGCGATGATCGCGTGGATCTCGTCGACGATGACGGTCCGGACCGTGCTGAGCATGCGTCGGCCGCCGTCGGAGGTGAGCAGGATGTACAGGGATTCCGGGGTGGTGACCAGAATGTGGGGCGGGCGTTTGGCCATCGCCCGGCGGGCGGCGGGGCTGGTGTCGCCGGTACGGCACTGGGCGCGGACGGGGGAAGCCGGGGACAGCTGCTGCTGGATGGCCTGCAGGGGCTGGTTCAGATTCTTCTCCACGTCGTGGCTCAGGGCCTTGAGGGGAGAGACGTAGAGCACCTGGACCGAATCGGCCAGGGTGCCGGCCTCGGCCCGGCGCACCAGATCGTCGATGGCGGCGAGAAAGGCGGCCAGGGTCTTGCCGGCGCCGGTGGGGGCGGCGACGAGGGCGTGGCGGCCGCGGCTCAGCGCCTCCCAGGCCTGCAGCTGGCAGGAGGTGGGGGCGGTGAACGTCCTGCGGAACCAGGTGGAGACGGCGGGATGGAAGCGGTGGGGGAAAGGCATGGCTGCGACAGGCCGCCCCGGGTGTCCGGGGCGGCGTCCGGCCGGGTCAGGCCGCCTGCTGCAGATTCCAGCCCAGGTTGAGCGGATCGCCCGGCGGGCCCAGGGGCGGGGTCTTGTCGAGCACTTCGAAAGCGTCGTGGCGGATGTGGTTCTGGGCCATTTCCTCCCGCAACAGTTCCTCGGTGACGATGCCCTTTTCCAGACATTCCTTGAGCAGGCCGAAGAAGAAGCGTTCCTGGTTGCGGTCGGGATGGCGCACGTAGCGGCCCAGCAAGGCGTGGTCGCCGAGCAGACGCCGGCGGGCGCGCATCAGCCAGCCGATGGGCGGGAACAGGCGGAAGCGATCCGCCGGGGTCCAGTCGATGGGAAGGCCCGTCTTCCAGGGCTGGGTGAGACGGCGGGTGTTGTGGAGCAACTTGGTGGTGGGGGTCAGCCTGTCGAAGTCGTTCCATTCCGGCTCGAACAGGCCGATGCTGTCCTTGGGCTCCTTGCGCAGGCCGATCCAGTCCATGTAGTCGAGCTTGAAGTCGAACATGGCGCGGAACCGTTCCTCGCAGCGCCAGTGGGTCAGCTTGGCGTTGTCGAGCAGCATGACGCTGGAGGCGTAGCATCGGTCGAGCCACCATTTGGGGCCGGAGCGGGGCCGGCACAGGATCGCCTTGCCCTGCATGTCGCGCGACAGCAGTTCCCACACGTCGCCGACGGCGAAGATGTCGGGATCGACCACCACCGCCCGGCCCCGGTAACCCATCAGCTCCGGCGGCATGAAGCGCAGCGGGGTGAAGGACTGGAGGTCGTCGTTGCGCCAGATGCGCTCGACCCCGTCGCGCAGGAAGGGTTTGCCTTCCATCTCCTGGAAGAAAGGGTAATCCTTGTGGTGGATGATGCGCACGTCGAACTTGTCGGGATTCGCCGAGTTGCGCTTCATCGAATACTGGGCCACCAGGGCGCCGATCCACTGCTTGTGGTTGGTGTGGACGAAGACGCAGTAGTCTTTGGTTTCGCTCATGGGGTCACCTCGCTTCGGTATAGCCGTAGACCGGATCGAGCCGGCTTTCCACCAGTTCGTCGATCCGGGCCACCTGCTCGTCGTCGAAATAGTCGCGCCAGCCGCCCACCTTGGCGCGCCGGACCTTGTAGGAGTTGGGGTTGGACTTGTCCTTGGGGACCATGCGGCTGCCGCTGAGCCAGAATTTCTTCTCCTGCTCCAGCTTGCGCATGTTTTCTACCGAGGCGTAGTCCACCGCGTCCCGGATTTGTTCCTCGGTGCCGGGAGTGCCGAGAAATTCCGTCAGGCGCCGCAGCTGGCCGGGGGTGTCGGCGCGCAGGTCCTCGTAGCGCACCAGCAGGAATTCCTCGATCTTGGGCATCTCCCGGGCCCACAGGTTCAGGAAGTCGATGATCTTGGGAAGGCCTGCGGTTTCGTGCATGACGAAATCGTACAGGGAGATGTCGGCCCCGTGGGGCGGGTACTGATTGAGCTTCTTCTTCGCCGGGCGCATGCGGAATTTCCACTGGAAGAACTGGGACACGGCCACGTCGCGGGGATCGCGGGCCAGCAGCACCACCTTGTGGCCGTAGTAGTCCTGCTTGGAATTGCGGTGGCCGGTGTAGTCCTTCAGATAGTTGTCGTGGGTGAAGAACAGCTTGGGGATGGCCGGGTCCTTGCGGTGCAGGTTGTCGAAGCCGATCAGCTGGTCGCCGGGCAGGCCGTGCCGGGTTTTGTAGAAACGCGACAACATCACCCGAAGCCAGGTGCGGCCGCTTTTGCCGTAGGAGACGATGACCGCATCGCAAAGGCGCAGTTTGCGCGCCTCCTCCCTGCCGCGCAGATAGCGCTCCAGAGCGATCTTGCGTGCTTCCGGGAGGAAGAAGGCCAGTTTCAGGGTCAGTTGCCGGGAGAGGATTTTCCAAAGGTTGTACATGGGCCGTCGGGTTCGGGTTGAGGAAATTTCGGATAGACTGTAGTGGATTTGCAAAAAAAATACAATTTGTTGTTTTTTGTCTGCTATACTCTCTACCGCCTCCTTAAGCGACAAGGGAATGATGGGGTAAACGGTGATGAGACGCCAGTCACAATCGGCTGCCACGGTCGCGCCACGGGTTTGGGTGCTGTTGAATCACCGTGCCGGTGAAAACAATCAGATCCTGGCGTTGGCCGAAGCGCTCGGCTGGCCGTTCGAGGTCAAGCGTTTTACCTACCGCCGGGGGGTTCCCTATCTGCTCCTCGGCGCTTCTCTTGCCGCCATCGACCGCCTGCGCTCCGACCCGCTCACCCCGCCGTGGCCGGACCTGATCGTTTCCGCCTCCGCCCGCAACGAGGCCATCTGCCGCTGGATTCAGCGCGAGGCCGCCCGCGACGGCCACCGGGTGCGGCTGGTCCATATCGGTAGACCGTTCAACCGCCTCGATCGTTTCGATCTGGTGATCACCACCCCCCAGTACCGCCTGCCGCGGCGGCCCAACGTGCTCCACAACTCCACCACCCTGCACCGGGTGATGCCGCAGCGGCTGGCCGGGGAGGCCGCCCGCTGGCAGGATCGGCTCGCCCATTTGCCCGGGCCGAAGGTGGCGGTGCTGATCGGTGGTTCCAGCGGCCCTTACGTGATGGATGCCGCCGCGGCCCGGGAGCTGGCGCGGCAGGCCCAGGCGCTGGCGGCGAGCAAGGGGGGCAGCCTGCTGGTGACCACCAGCGCCCGCACCCGCCGCGGGGTGCTGGAGGCGTTTCTGGAAAACGTCGAAGTGCCCGTGTACGCCTATCAATGGCGCCGCGACGATCCCGACAACCCCTATTTCGCCTATCTGGCGCTGGCGGACGAAATCGTGGTGACCTGCGACAGTCTGTCCATGTTGACTGAAGCCTGCGCTACCGGCAAGCCCGTCCATCTGTTCGATCTGGAGGCGGTTCGTCGTCCCCTCTGGGACTGGCATCCCCAACGCCTGCGGGCGGCGCTCTATCGCTGGGCCATGGACTGGCTGCCCAAGCGTCTGACCCGCGATCTTTCCCTGGTCCACCGCCAGCTGGTGATCGAAGGCCGGCTTGTCTGGCTGGGGGAGACGGCCCGGCCCGTCACCCCCTTGAATCCCCCGTCGCTGACCGACATCGAGCGGGCGACGAGACGCGTCCGCGCCCTGTTTCGGGAACAGCCCCGGATTCAACCGCTGCTGAACGCCGCTTTTTCCTGACGCCTTCCACCTTTACCCGGCCCTAGGAAGCCCTGCAAAAGCGAATCGATAGGCGCTGAGCGTCTGCCATTTGCCTGCTTGACCTGCTTTCCCCTTTGTGCCTACGATGGCGCCTGATCTTCGCCGTCGGCGGGATCGTTTGCGACCAAGAACAAATACCAAAGGGGAGAGAGAACGTCATGAGAATCGGGGTACCAAGAGAGGTCCACGAGGGGGAGCGCCGGGTGGCGACGACTCCCCAGGTGGCCGAGCAATTGCGAAAGCTGGGATTTACGGTTGCCGTCGAGAAGGGCGCCGGGGAAGCGGCCAACTTCCCTGACGATGCCTATCGTGAGGCCGGGGCGGAAATCATCGACGACGCCCGCCTGCTGTGGGCCGAATCCGACATCGTCCTCAAGGTCCGCCCGCCCGAGATCCATCCCTTCTGCGGCCCGGAAGTTGAGCTGCTGCGGGAAGGGGGGACGCTGATCGGCTTCGTCTGGCCGGCCCAGAATCAGGCGCTGTTGCAACAGTTCGCCGCCAGGAAGGCCACGGTGCTGGCGATGGACTGCATTCCGCGCATCTCCCGCGCCCAGAAGATGGACGCCTTGAGCTCCATGGCCAACTGCGCCGGCTACCGGGCCGTGATCGAGGCCGCCGAGCATTTCGGCAGCTTCTTTACCGGTCAGGTGACCGCCGCCGGCAAGGTGCCCCCGGCCAAGGTGCTGGTCATCGGCGCCGGGGTGGCCGGGCTGGCCGCCATCGGGGCGGCGGTGGGCATGGGCGCGATCGTGCGCGCCTTCGACGTCCGTCCCGAAGTGCGCGACCAGGTGGAAAGCCTGGGCGCCGAATTCCTCCAGGTGGAAATGGACGACGAGGCGGTCAAGACCGAAGGGGGATACGCCAAGGAGGTCAAGGAGGAATTCATCAAGAAGGAGATGGAGCTGTTCGCCCGCCAGGCCGAGGAGGTGGACATCATCATCACCACCGCCCTGATTCCCGGCAAGCCGGCGCCGACGTTGATCACCGCCGGCATGGTGGAATCGATGAAGACCGGCAGCGTCATCGTCGATCTGGCCGCCGAGCAGGGCGGCAACTGCGAACTGACCGAGCCGGGCAAGGTGGTGAAGAAGTACGGGGTCACCATCGTCGGCTACACCGACCTGCCCAGCCGCATGCCCACCACCGCCAGCCAGCTCTATGCTACCAACCTGCGCCATCTGCTGGGCGAGCTTTGTCCGGAGAAGGACGGCATCATCCACGTGAACATGGACGACGTGGTGATCCGCAGCGCCACCGTGGTCAAGGAAGGCCAGATCACCTGGCCGCCGCCACCGATTCCCGTCTCCAAGGAAGAAAAGAAACCGGCCACGCCGCCGCCGGTGAAGGAAAAGAAACCGGAGGCGGAAAAGAAGCGGATTCCGCAGGAATGGATCACCCTGGGGTTGATGGCCCTGGCCGGCCTGGGACTGTACGGCCTGGGACTGGTGGCGCCGCCGGAGTTTCTGTCCCACTTCACCGTGTTCGTGCTGGCCTGCTTCGTGGGCTACATGGTGATCTGGAACGTCACCCCGGCGCTGCACACGCCGCTGATGAGCGTCACCAACGCCATTTCCGGCATCATCGTCATCGGTGCCCTGATCCAGATCTCGTCACCGGGCATCGTCCTGAAACTGCTCGCCTTCGTCGCGGTGCTGATCGCCAGCGTCAATATCTTCGGCGGTTTCTGGGTGACCCAACGCATGCTCGGCATGTTCAAAAAAGGACAATAAAGGAGGTGTGACATGCCAGAGAGCGTCATTATCGTTTCCTACATCGCCGCGACCATTCTGTTCATCCTCGCCCTCAAGGGCCTGAGTCACCCGGAAACCGCCCGCATGGGCAACCTGTTCGGCATCGTCGGCATGGCCCTGGCGATCATCGCCACGGTATTGTCGGAGCGGGTGAACGCCTACGGCCTGGTGATCGCCGCCATGGCCGTCGGCGGAGCGGTGGGCATCTACGTGGCCCGCAAGGTGCAGATGACCCAGATGCCGGAGCTGGTGGCCATCCTCCACAGCCTGGTGGGCCTGGCGGCGGTGCTGATCGGTTATGCCAACTATCTCGATCCCACCGCCGCCTTCGAAGGGGTGGCCAAGACCATCCACGAGACGGAGATCTATCTCGGAATCCTGATCGGGGCGGTGACCTTCACCGGCTCGGTGATCGCCTGGGGCAAGCTGTGCGGCAAGATCTCCGGCAAGCCGGTGCTGCTGCCGGGACGGCATTGGATCAACCTGGCGTTGCTGGCGGCGGCGATCCTGCTGGGCAAGTGGTTCCTCAACGCCGAGAGCATCGGGATCGGCCTGATCCCGCTGATCCTGATGACCCTCATCGCCTTCGCCTTCGGGGTGCACATGGTGATGGCCATCGGCGGGGCGGACATGCCGGTGGTGGTGTCGATGCTCAACAGCTACTCGGGCTGGGCGGCCTCGGCCACCGGCTTCATGCTCTCCAACGACCTGCTCATCGTCACCGGCGCCCTGGTGGGGTCCTCCGGGGCCATCCTCAGCTACATCATGTGCCGGGCGATGAACCGCAACTTCCTCAGCGTCATCGCCGGCGGTTTCGGCACCGAGGGCGGTGCGGGCGCTGCCAAGGTGGAAGGCGAGGTGCAGGCCGTCGACCCGGAAGAGGCCGCCGCTCTGCTGGAAAACGCCAAGAAAGTCATCATCGTGCCCGGCTACGGTATGGCGGTGGCCCAGGCCCAGTACGTGGTCGCCGAGATCGTCAAGACCCTGCGGGAGAAGGGGGTGGACGTGCGCTTCGCCATCCATCCGGTGGCTGGAAGGATGCCGGGGCACATGAACGTGCTGCTGGCCGAGGCCAAGATCCCCTACGACATCGTCTATGAAATGGACGAGATCAACGAGGAGTTTCCCGAAACCGACGTAGCGGTGGTCATCGGTGCCAACGACATCGTCAATCCGGCCGCCGAAGAGGACCCCGACAGCCCCATCGCCGGCATGCCGGTGCTGGAGGTCTGGAAGGCCAGGACCTGCATCGTCCTCAAGCGCAGCATGGCCACCGGCTATGCCGGCGTGGACAATCCCCTGTTCTTCCGCGACAACACCCGGATGCTGTTCGGGGACGCCAAGGACAGTCTGGAGAAGGTGCTCGGCGCATTAAAGCAGTCATAGCCTCTCAACGCCGGAACGCAAAAGCGTTGTGTTCCGGCGTCCTTTTCAGGCCGGATTGTCGCAGGGCAGATAGACGCATTCCACCGGAAAGCCCGCCTGCACCCTGGCCATCAGATCCTGGATGCCGAACCGTTCGGTGGCGTGGTGACCGCCGGCGAACATGTGGATGCCCGCCTCCTGGCTTTCGTGCCAGTCGTGCTCGCTCATCTCCCCGGTCAGGTAAGCGTCCAGCCCCGCCGCCAGGGCCTGACGCCATTCGCCGTTGGCGCCGCCGGTGATGATGCCCAGGGTGCGGATCGGGGCCTTTGGATCGGGGGAGGCGAGCAGAACCGGGTGATCGAGAATCGCCTTCAGCCGTTGCCGCAGCGCCGTTGGCCGGCAGGGCTCGGGCAGTTCCCCCTGGACGCCGGTGCTGACTCCCTGATAATCCCCGAAGGGTTCCCAGCCGCTCATCCCCAGGCGCCGGGCCAGGGCGGCGGCGTTGCCCACCTCGAGGTGGGCGTCGAGCGGCAGGTGGTAGCCATACAGGTTGACCTCGTTCCTGACCAGGGGGAAGACCCGGCGGGCGAAGGGGCCGGTCAGGGGGCGGGGGCCGTGGAACTTCCAGAACAGGCCATGATGGACCACCAACGCCTGGGCGCCGGTTGCCACGGCCGCCTCGGCCGATCGCACCGTGGCCGAGACGGCGAAAGCGATCCTTTCGATGCTTTCACAGCCCTCGATCTGCAGGCCGTTGGGGCCGTAGTCCGGGAACCGGTCCGGTTGCAGCAGTTCTTCGAAGAAAGCCGTTAGGTCGTCGCGCCGTATCGCCATCGTTCAGAAATCCGCCGGGCTGATCACCGGCGGCAGGCCGGGTTTGTTGAGCACGTGAGTATAAATCATGGTGGTGGAAACGTCCGCATGCCCGAGCAGTTCCTGCACCGTGCGGATATCGTAGCCGGCCTCCAGCAGGTGGGTGGCGAAGGAATGGCGCAGGGCGTGGCAGTTGACCCGTTTGGGAATGGCGGCCAGCCGGGCGGCTTTCTGGATCGCCTTTTGCAGCGTGTTCTCGTGGATGTGATGGCGGCGCCGCTGGCCGGAGCGCGGGTCGTGGGACAGACGGCTGGAGGCGAACACGTACTGCCAGCGCCAGTCGGTGGCGGCATTGGGATACTTGCGCGCCAGCGCATCGGGCAGATAGACGGATACCGGACCTTCGATCCGGTCCTGCTCGAACTGACGGCGGCGGATGTCCAGGTGCTGGCGCAGGGCGTCACGATAGCGCTGCGGCAGGGGAACGACCCGGTCCTTGCGTCCCTTGCCGTCGCGCACCACGATCAGCTGGCGTCCGAAATCCACGTCCTGTACCCGCAGGCGGATCAACTCCATAAGGCGCATTCCGGTGCCGTACAGCAGCCCGGCCATGAGCTGCGCCAGCCCTTCCAGTTTGTCCAGCAGGCGGGCGACTTCATCACGGCTCAATACCACCGGCAGGCGGCGACCGCGTTTGGCAGGGCGAAACCCCTCGCCCAGATCCAGCTCCTGCGCCAGCACGTGCCGGAAAAAGAAATTGAGGGCGTTCAGCGCCTGCCGCTGGGTGCTTTGGGAAACCCGCTTTTCCAGCGCCAGATGGGACAGGAATGCGCTGACATCTCCAGCCCCCAGCGCCTCCGGCGGACGGCCGGTGAAGGCGAGAAAACGCAGTACCCAGTCCCGGTAAGCCGCTTCAGTGCGAATGGAATAGTGCCGGGTGCGCAGGATTCTGACCATCCGGACCACTGCCTCGCGGGCCGCCTCCGGCAAATCCTCCGGCTGCACCGCTTTGCGCAACAGCGTCTCAGGCGGCAGCTCACGGGCCAGTGTGGGGTGATCCTGGGAAATCGCTTTTCCCATTTCAGCCCAATAGTTCCAGTCAATCGTCATTGCCTGGCGATTGCCTGCCAACTCCACCAGCAGCAGACGGATCGCGTCCACTTTCTGACGCAACTGCCAGTCGCCCCGGGTGTTGCTGGCTAGCCGGGCCAGATAATCGCCCAGCTCGTCGTGCCCGATTTCCCGAAGCCTGCGCCCGGGGAAAGCAGCCAGAAACGCCTCGACGTGACGGACGTACCACCGCCGGCAGCGCTCCGGCACCTGATGCCGTTCCAGTAGATCGAGATAGCGCTGCCAGTTGGAATAGGGCTTGACAGGGATGCTTGACTTGGAACTTTTTCGCATGCTAGGGTCGGTCATGCCGATGATGGTAGGGGACTAGACAGAGTCTGTCTAGTCTTGATGACATAGATTCTGTCTATTTCACTGTTAGGCATTTTTATACGAAATGAACACGACAAGAAAATCCGTTCCACCTAGCTTGAAGACCACCATACTTTATAAATCTGCATTTACATGTTGTGTATGTCGTGAAAAAGGGGAACCTGTTGAGATTCACCATATAGATCAAAATCCTTCCAATAATGCTGAGAATAATTTAGTTGTTCTATGTAAAAATTGTCACGATGAAGCGCATACTAAGCATTCTTTATCTCAAAATCTCACGCCTGAAAGATTGAAAAAATTTAAGAAGAAATGGGAAGAAGAAGTTAAAAAAAGAGCATCGTATGCAATGTTGCCTGGCAATAATTTAGATCAAGCGATGTGGACTTTTATCAATCATCAAAAACTTCCTTTATTATTTAAGAAAAACAGAATTAAATTTAGGAATCATCTTTTTGAAGAACTCAAGTCGCAAAAAATAATGACAGAGGAGGGAATTCTAAATTTTCAAAATAATGAAGTAAAAAAGTCCGATTATGTCACAATTTATGATCACTTTCGATGGGATATTGCTCAAAAAATTCACTATGTTTATATGTATGCCATAGACGATTTAATTTTGAAATATGCGCCTATCGAGCTTGGAGCTATCTGGACAAAAAAAGAAATTAAAAATTTAATAAAGCCAGGTGCAATATGCTATTGTATGCGAGGATTTATTTTTAAAAAAGGACCGGTCGAAAATGGGATAGCAAATAGAGAAGCATTTGCCAGTTCCAAGAATATTGTAATTAGGTTTATCGCTAGCACATTTCATATGTACGGGGTTTCATCTTATACAAATACTTTTTTGGGTAGTAGTTTTATTGCGGCGCTACTATTAATTAAAAATATTTTTAAAGAACAAAAGAAATTGATTTTAGACGCAACTCCACTCGCTTTAGGAGCTGGGTTTATTGGTGATTATTATAATACACCTTATCCTCTTAAATATACATGGGCAAAGAGGTAACAATTTGCCTAACAATAGGGTGCACTTGACCGCCAATCCGCTGCGCCCTTCGGGCTTGCGTCTTGTCGGCAAGTGACCCATGACGTTAGCATTTTCATCAGGCATGAAGGTCAGGAAATTTAGTAAATATTTATTGTCATTTGAAATTGGTTTCTTTGTATTGCTCATTACAATCCTGTATTTGTTAGGAGCGTCTGTGGTAATATGGGGTGCTTATTCCTATCCAAGCCTTGGGAGCACAGTCCTTGTAATATTGTTATTGTTAAGTGGAATTTCAATTTATTCTATTTGGCATTTAGGTTACAGAATTCTATATATTAAAGAGCATGATGTTTTGCAATGTAAATGGAACTGGCGCTTCATATTTATGGGGGCTTTTATATCAGTGTTGTCACTTATCTCAAATAACATTCCTATTGAAAATGAGTATTCCGAATGGGGTTCATTTTCAATCGATTTTAATAATTTGGTGTTAGGTCTGCCATTGTTTTTAGTGGCTGCTCATATACGCTATGAAGCTACCAAATGCTAACAAATCATTCCACTTGACCGCAAAAAGCGTTGCTCCTATCGTCGCTCTGCTTTTTGCGTCAAGTGAATTCAATCGTTTCCCCAAGAGGAGCTATCCTTTGTTCCATGCCTGGGATGTTCTGAGCGAGCTGATGGCAGAGTCCCAGGCCGGAAAGACGACTCAAGCTTGACGGACGAGGAGGAAGCCTGGGTCTCTCGTTTCCACAAGAAAGCCCGCACCACGCCCGAGATCCGCCGGGAGATCCAGAACTCCAAGCTGCCGGCCACGGTCCTGGCCAAAAAATATGGGGTTCACCGTCATACCATCCGCAAGTGGCGCCAGCGCGATTCGGTCGAGGACGCCTCGCACCGGCCCCATCGCATCCATGCCACCCTAACCCCGCAGCAGGAAGCGATCGTCGTCTGTCTGCGCGAAACCCTGCTGTTGCCCCTGGACGACCTGCTGGCGGTCGTTCATCGCTTCATCCATCACCGAGATGTCCCGCTCGGCCCTGGACCGGCTGCTGCGTCGCCATGGCCTCTCCAATCTCAAGGAACTGATCGCCGCCCGGGAAGGGGAAGATGCCGGATGAAACCCGGGGCCGTTATCTTTTCGTCGCCATCGACCGGGCCACCCGCTGGGTCTACCTGGAAATCCATCCCACCAAGGAAGCCAGGGTCGCCGCCGCCTTCCTCGAGCGCCTGATCGCCAAGGCTCCCTTCACAATCACCAAGGCCCTAACCGACAACGGCAAAGAGTTTACCGACCGCTTCTCCGCCTCGGGAAGCGTGAACCGACCGGCCGCACCTTCTCACGGAGCTTGACAATCACACGGGACCCAATAGATAGAGGGTTACCGGGAGATCCACCAGGCTTCGCGGGGATGGCCGTCACGGAGCAACACCGCCCAGTTGTTGCAGGTGACCACGGTTCCCTGGAAAATCCGCCGGTGGTGCAGCGGCCGGGGACAGGCACGGGCGACTGCTTGTTCGCTGCTCGGTAGGCCGGTGCGGGTCACCTGCAGCTGAAGATACTGATCCATTTCCATCACCTCCGCGGTGTGATGGGGTGCCCGGTGGATGAAGCCATAAAGCTTGGCCCGGAACCAGTCGAAGGGAATCGACTCCCAGCCGGCGAACAGGCGGGCGCGAAGGGAAGGGGTGACCAGGGTACCGCCAGCCTGCGGGATCGGCCATGACCAGGGTAAAGGGACGTTCCTACCGGCCGGTGGGGTGGTCAGGCACTGGGGTTGAGGCTGGACCCGCTGGTGGCGGCAGACCTGTTCCCGGATGAAACGAGGCAAACGGGGGACGAGGGTGGCCAGCTGATTCCAGTGTTGGTCGGCGTCGCTGTTGCGAGGGCGTATATCCAACAGCCGGGCCAGGTTGTAACGCCAGGCCGGTGGCATGTCGGCACGGGTTTCCAGTCGTTTGACCGCTGCGGACCACAAATCGATGTCAGCATCGCTTTGCTCGTAAAGCGCCAGTGCATCCAGCATCTGGGCCTGCCAATCGTCCGGTGCGAGCCTTAACGCCTCGGCCAGTACGGCCCGGGCTTGATGGGGGCGGCCAAGGTAGAGTTGAACGGTGGCCAGATTGATGCGGGCGGGCAGGTAGTCGGGGGCGGATTCTGTGGCCCGCTTCAGATAGTCGGCGGCATCGCGCAGGTAGCCAGTCGCCGTCCCGTTCAACGGGAAGTGCTTCAGGAAACGGTATTCGTCTTCAGGGAGCCCGGCCCGGGTCCGGGGCATGCGGGTGTCCAGATCAAGCAGGAACGGCAGCCAGTAGAAGTGCGCCTGCCGGGGCGGCATAGCCTGGCGGGCCTGCTGCAGGGCGCAGAAGCCCAGGTCGTTGAGCACCGCAGGGCCTGGGAACACCTGTTGGAATTCCCGCAGGAAGTAGATAGCGTCGCTACAACGGCCGAAGTGGGCGAGGCGTGCCCCCATGTCAAAGAAGGCGACTTTCTCCTGCAGCATGCGCAGGCGTTCCCGCAGCAGGGCGGCCCGATCTTCCGGGAAGGGATGGGAGGCGCTGATACGGGCCTGGGTCTGCTGCATCCAGAACGTGAAGAAATCGGTCTTGGTATCGTTCCGCTCCAGCAGAAGGTGGACGGGATAACCGGCCATGGCGGCGTAGATGTACCCTTTGTCGTCGGCGGCCAGTTCCTTTTCCCGGACCTCGAAGTTCTGATCCAGGAAATGCGCGATGCGTTGGGTGTCCGGCGAATCGGCCAGAAACCGCTCCACCTCTTCGTGCCAGTAGTCGTCGTGGGCCAGATGGGCCAGCTCGTGGCCGAGAACGAAGGCGAGGCGGGTGCGGGCCAGATTCTCGTCGGCCTGTTTGAAGCACAAGGTCACCGCCTTGCGAGACAGAACGATGTGGCCGCTGGGCAGGGCGATGGCCCAGGCATTGGTGTCGCCGCCGATCACCACCAGCCTCGGGGTCCGGTGGCGGGACTGGTCGGCGGCGGCCCGTACCCGTTCGAACACCCGATAGGCGATGGCGATTCGAGGATCGTCTTCCGGTGTGAGTGCGCCGTAGCTTTCCACATAGAAATCGATGCTGTCCTCGGTGGGGACGGCGGCGGCCGTCCCTGCCGCCAACAGCCCAGTCAGGGTCAGGAGGATAAGAATCAACCTTGCCATCGGCCGATGATCAGGCGCAGTTTGCGTTGCAGACGGGTCCGCTGGGCAGAGCCCGGCGCTTCGGCCAAAGCTTCCATCATGGTCTGGACTTCGCGCAGGTCCGCCAGGGCCTGATCCCGCTGGGAGGATGGCGGCAGTTTCCCAAATTCCGCCGCCAGGCTTTGGCCGTATTGCTGGAATACTTGCCAGACATTCGGATCGGAGTCTTCCTTCTGAGTCATGGCCCAGGCCAACAGCAGCCATTGGCCCAAGCTGCGGTAGGCCCGTTTCTCCGGTGTGTCGTGGGTTTCGTCCCTCAGGTCCACCTGGTTGGGATGTTCGATCCAGAAGCGGGCGTCTCGCAGCCCCTGGGAGACTGCGTCCTTGGCCGGATCGACCGCTGTGTCGTTGAAAGCAAACGGTGCTTCGAGGCGCGGGAGTCGGTCGTAAGGGATTTTATGTCCCTTGGGCAGAGCGGCGATGATTTGGCGGGGCGGCCATTCGCCTGCCATCGGCTGCTGGACCAGTACCACGGCCACCGCCAAACCGGCGGTCACGGCCACCGTCAGGGGGATGAGCCAGGGGCGGGGGCGCAGGCGCTCCCACAAGCGCTGCCACCACGCAGGCCGATGGATCGGCGTCTCTTCCGGTTGGGCTTCTTCCAGGGCGGCCGCGCTGTGCAGCCATTCCTGATAGCAGCATTCGCAGCGGTTCAGATGGGCGAGGACCGCCTGCCGCCGGGAGGAAGGCAGGCGCTGTTCGATGAAGGCTGCCAGCACTTCCGGCGGCGGATGGTGGTCTTCGGTTTCCTCCCGGCGGGTGGCCGCCAGGCCCAGCAGGCTGATCAGCCGTTCGTTTTCTTTCATAGGGGCGTTTTCGTTCATCGCATCGATTCAGAGTTAAGAATTAAAGGATGCCGGCCGCTTCACAAGCTTGTCTGAGGCGGGTCAAAATTTTGTTAAGGCGCTTGTATGGATCGCCCTTGATTCCCAGCAGTTTGGCGATCTGGGCCATCTTCATGCCCTCGCAGAAGCGCAACCGCAGCAGCAAACGCTCTTCATCGCTCAGTTCCAGATGGGTCTGCAGCTTTTCCAACAGGGGGCGGGCCTCATCAGGCAGGTCGCCCTCTCCGCGGATGTAGCTCTCCAGGGCTTCCAGCAGCGCCCGGGGGTGGGGTTCCAGTTCCGCTTCCGGTGTGGGCGCCTCGCTGGCCGGTTCGGCGATATGGTCGATGGCGATCCCCTGGCTGTCCTGATAACGGTGCCGGGGCGGGCAGTGGCCGATGACCTCGGAGACGATACGTTCCAGGGTGGTGCGGTCCCGGTCCGGGTGGTTGGTTTCCAGGAGAGAGACGGCTTCCTGACGCTCGAAACGATCCAGGATCAGGATGCGATAGGCCTCCCGCCAGATCGGATCTTTCTTCTCGGTCAGCCACTTGGGGGGGCGCTGATGGCCATATATTTTGCGCACGTAGTCGGTCATCAGGCGGCCGGTCAGCACGCCGAGAAACGTGGTGAACTTTCCTTTGCCTTCCCAGCTGCGAATGCGGTGCCAGCCCTCTTCCTGGAGCTTTTCCAAGACGAAGTCCAGGGCCAGGTGGGCCGTGTTGTCGTCGTTGGGGAAACGGCGTCGGGCCAAGTGTTGCAACAGGTCCCAATGGCTGAAGACCAGGTTGCGGGCAGCTTGTTCGGACAGAGGGAAGCGCAGTTCCGGGATGGGTGTCGTCATTGCTGTTTCATCCTGCAGGTTCCTGGGGGGGCAAGGCACTGCTGCCGGATGAAGGGCCTGTACACAGATCATGACCGGGATTCCTTTGGTCGTTGTTGTGATTACCCTTCATGCACGGACATTGCTCCTGTTTTTTGCCGGTTCGAGGTACCAGTGTCGTGGCGGCGGTCACGACGGCACGCCATATTTCCTCCGCCGGGCAGCCGTGTCTCATGCCGGGAGCGATCAGAAGGCGGGCGTTCGGCTGGCGTGCCGCCTCGGTGGCTATCAAGTCTGCCGGGATATTATCGTCCAGTTGGCCGGCGATATGAATCTGAAAAATGTCATCGGGCAAGGGCGGCTGGCGCGCGGGGTCCAGAGAACCCGCCAGAAGGCTGTATCCATGCAGGCGGCGCCATGCGGCCACGTTCAGATTTCCCGCCAGCGTGATGACGCCGATCACGGAGGGCAGGCGGGCGGCCAGCAGCATGGCCAGCGTGCCGCCACCGCTGTAACCCACCAGGATGACAGGTCGGCGGAAGTCATCCGTCAGTGCCTGCAGAGCAGCCTTCATGCTGGCGACGACGGTGGGTGCGTAACGGTCTTGGGTCCACAGGAGGGGATGGCAGCCTGGCGCCTGGGCCTGTCCGTGGTAGCAGGGGCGGCCCAGATAGACCACGTTCTCCGGGGTTTCGGCCATCCGGGTCAGCAGGCAGCTGTGCGGGGGGGTCGGCTCGCGGGCGACGCGATCGCTGGACAGCCAGGCCAGACCGTCTCCTTCGAGAAAGACCCATAACGGTTCCGGATCGCCGTCACCGGAGGCGCGAAAGTAGATCCGGTGGCGGAATCCGGAACCCTCAACCCAGCCGCTGTGGAATCTCAGTTTTTCCGCCTGGCGGTCGAGCCGGGCGTAACGAGGGTTGCAGCCGCTGCAACCGATGCTGGCGAGGATGATCCAAGGGAGTATGATGGCTCTGAGGATGGATTGTCCCGCCGGAAGTACGTCCTTATTCATATGAAGGCGAATTTGGAGATCCGAGGATGAAAGCATCGCGTTGGCTTGCCCAGTTGTGGCTGTCCGGCGCCGCCTTTTTGACCGGTATGCTGGCCGGTTGTGCCTCCACGCCGATGGACGAGGTGGCCGTCGGTCCCGGACAGGTGGACAAATTGTACGTGGTGGATTGCCTGTTGCCGGCCCAGGTGCGGCAGTTGGGGCAGCATATGACCTATCTGGCTGCCCGCAAGGCCGTCCGGACCACAGCCATCGATTGTGAGATCCGCGGCGGCGAGTACGTGGCCCACGATCGCAGCAATTATGCCACGGCCCTGAAGATCTGGTTGCCCCAGGCCAGGGCCGGAGATGCCAAGGCCCAGACCTATGTGGGTGAAATCTACGAAAAGGGGCTTGGTCTGACGCCGGACTACCAAGCCGCCGCCCACTGGTACCGCAAAGCGGCGGAACAGGGTTATGCGCCTGCCATGATCAACCTGGGCTTCCTCTATGAAAAGGGCCTGGGTGTGCCCAGGGATCCGGTGGCGGCGCTCAACTGGTATCGCAGGGCTTCCGGTCTCGACAAGACCGACATCGCCTTTGCCGCTTCGGTGGAAGTCTATGAGCGCAAGATGGCTGCCTTGCGACAGGATGCGGACAAATACCGTCGGGAGGCCGCCGGGCTGCGGGAGAAACTGGCCATGCTGCAGTCAGAGCACCGACAGACCCTAAAGACGCTGCGGCGTTACCAGGCCCAGGTCCGGGCCGGCCGACGGGAGATTCAGCGATTGCGGCGACAGTTGCAACGTTTGCCGGCAGGAAGCGGTTCCGCGCTGAAGCAAAAGCTTGAAGAGCAGATCCGCCGCCTGCAGGAGAAGGAACAGATGGTGGGATTGCTGGAAAAGGAATTGCAACGTCAGAACCAGCAGCTTCACACCCTGCAGACCAGTACCTCCCAGACCATTCAGGCCAAAGAAAGCCGTATTCAGCAATTGGAGCAGGAGCTGGCGCAGCGCAATCGAACGGTGGAAGATCTCCGACATCAATTGGATCAGAGCCGCCAGCGCCTGCAACGCTTGCAGCAGCGGGTCACCCAGGGCAACCGGCAGTTGGCCGACCAGATAGCACGGCTGGAAGCACTGAAGCGCCAGGTGGCGGAGAAAAAAGCCAGCGGTCAGACCGATTCGGTGGACTGGCGCCGCCTGCAAGCGCAGTTGGCCGCCAAGCAGGCGGAAGTGGCACGTAGCCGCCAGGCCTTGAGCGATGTGCAGGCGGAAATGGCTCGTCTGCAGCGTCTCAATCAGAGTCTGGCGAGCAAACTGGCCGACCGTCAGCGCCAACTGGCCCGGTTGGCGCAACGTCTGAGCGGTGTTCAGCAAAAGGTTCAGAGCCAAGCCGAGCAATTGCAGACTTTGAACCGTACCCTGGCGGAGAAGGAACAGGCGATTCAGGACCTGCAGCAGCAATTGCAGGTGGCCAACCGCCAGCTTTTATCGCAACGTCAGGGCATCGAAGCCCTCAAGCGCCAGTTGGCCCGGAAAAAGGGAGACGGACACACCGGCGAAGCGGAACTGGCCCTGCTGTCCAGCCAGTTGCAGGCCAAGCAGATGGAACTGGCCCGCCAGCAGGCGCAGATACGGCAGCTGCAGGCACAGCTGGCTGATCTGAAACGCCAGGCCAGAGAGCAGCCGGTTCCGCTGGTGGCGCGGGCGGAAACCAAAGCCGCCGGTGGTCCCAGGATCGAGATCATCGATCCTCCACTGCGTCCCCAGCGGGGAAGCCTGATGGTGGTCACCCGTGGGCTGGTGGAGGCGAGGACCGTGGTCGGCCGGGTACAGACGGAAACAGGGCTGTTGGCTTTTCTGGTCAACGATCAGGACTTTCCGGTCGATCCTAGCGGCACCTTTAAGGTAAAGATACCGCTCAAGGGTGAAAAGACGCCCGTCCGGCTGGTGGCGATCGATCGGGCCAGTCGCCGCAGCGAACTGGAATTCATCATTCTGCGTGACACTCAGACTGCGGCGCCGGTCCCGCTCAAGGCGGGTTCCGAGGTGGAGGAAGAATTGTCCAGGCGTGTGGTCGATTCCCTGCCACGGGAAATTTTCGGCCGTTATTACGCCTTGATTATCGGCAACAATGCTTACCGGCATCTGCCGGTGCTCGATACGCCGATCAACGACGCCAAGGCGCTGGCCCGGGTACTGCGTACCCGCTATGGTTTCCAGACCAAGGTCCTGCTTGATGCCACGCGTTACGACATCCTCAAGGCACTCAACGAGTACCGCAAGATTCTGACCGAAAAGGACAACCTGCTGATCTACTATGCCGGGCACGGTACTCTGGAAAAAGTCACCCAGCGGGGATTCTGGCTGCCGGTGGATGCGGAGATGGAGAATACCGCCAACTGGATTTCCAATCAGGATGTCACCGACCTGTTGCGAATCATGAATGCCGCCCATGTGATGGTTATCGCCGATTCCTGTTATTCAGGATCGCTGACGCGCAGTTCGGTGGCGCGGCTGGAAGCGGGCATGAGCCCGGAGAAAAAAGCCGAGTGGATCAAGCTGATGCTCAAGGCAAAGTCGCGCATGGCACTGACTTCCGGCGGCCTGAGTCCGGTGCTCGATAGCGGGGGGGGCAACCATTCGGTGTTCGCCAAGGCGTTGATTCAGGCTTTGGAACGCAATGATGGCGTTCTGGAATCGTTCCGCCTGTATGCGCAGGTATCCGCGCTGGTAGCCGATGCGGCGCGGGAACAGGATTTCCATCAGGTTCCGGAGTTCGCGCCGATCCGTCATGCCGGTCACGAGGCGGGAGAATTCTTCTTCGTGCCAGTGCCCGGTACGGTACAGGCCGGGCTGTAGCTGGGCTGTAAGAAGGGGCCCCACGCCCGGGGCGTGGGGCCTGCGGTAAGGATCAGAACTGGACGCGGGCGCCCAGGGTGATGCGGTGGCTGCTGATGCGGTCGTAGCCCACCAGAGCTTCATAACCGACGAAGGCGGAAATTCCCTGGGCGAAGGTGGCGGTCAGGTCGCCGCCGAAGATGGCATAGTCTTCATCGGGATGAGGTACGAAAATGGAGAATTTCTGGCCGAGCGGGTCCCCCACGAAACTGGCTTTGATGGTACGACTGGGATCGCGGAATTCGTGGTGCCATTCCCCCCGCGCCTGGGGTACCACCACCCCCCACGGCAGGCTGATGGCATAGGCTAGACGTCCTCCCACGATGCTCTTCATCGATTCGATGTCCTGACTGTCGAAGCGCATGGCCCAACCCTGACCGCCCCGTTCCCGGTAATTGTCGATGTCCAGCTTGAGATAGCTGAAACGGGCGTAAGGCGTGAACTTGACCGACTGCCAATGGAGGTTGTAGCCGGTGCTGAGGGTCAGGCCCCACTGGCGGCCATCAGTGTCACCCTTGGCCTTGGTATCCACCACATCGAAGTTGTCAGGATCGGTGGAGGAGGCAAGGCGGTAGCTGATCTTGCGGTCTATGTCGAAATTGATGTGGCCGTAGGTGCCCAACACGTCCACGTAAAGGTTCTCAATGGGATAGAAAGAGCCATAAAGAGAGCCGATGTAAGAGTCGTTGTCTGACTCCCCTCCTTTGTGCTTGAAATCGTTATCGGAAGTGATGTAGGTAAAGGCACCCCCCACGATCAGCGATTCCAGAATCTTGTAGTCGGCCCCGGCGGTCACGCTCCAATTTTTGAAAGTGAAGCCCTTGACATCCCGGGTGGAGTCCACTTCCCCTAAATGATAGCTGCCGTTTAGCCAGACTCCCAGCTTGCCGAAAGCCTCGCTGCCGGCATTGCCGCCGCGCAGAGGCTGACCGTCCTTGTAGAGCTGAATACCGGCGAACCGGACCGAGTCCAGACCGGCGTGCAGAGTTTGCAGGCGTCCCAGGATTGAGGTATTGACCACATTGATGTTGCTGGCCATGGTGCGGGTGGCCTGCAGACCATATACCAGCAGCTGTTCAGGCGCGACCCGGAAGAGGGCGTTGCCCACTTCCGCAGGATTTGCGGTTTCATCCAGTGCAGTTCCGACCAGGCGATTGCAGCGGGTGCGGAATTGTTCTTCCAATTGCTCGTTGCGTTCGCTGCAGGCCTCGAACATCACGACGGCCATGGTTTTTTCGGTTTGATTAAGATTGAGGGATTGCTGCTGCCTCACCTTCAGTAGTAAGGGATTTTGCTGCTCGGTTGGTGAGGGAGGTTGCTGCTCGGTTGGTGAGGGAGGTTGCTGCTCGGTTGGTGGGGGAGTATCGGGGGTATCATAAGCAGCAAGAAGCTGTTGGCGCCAGTCAGGGGTCAACAGGGCGATGGTACCGCATAATCCTGCCAGTCCCGCGGTGGTTATTTTCCCGAGAAGCGCAGATGATCGGCGTGTTTTTCTCATAACCTACCTCCCACTCGATTTTTATTTTCATTTGCTGCAATGTTGATTGCTGCTCATCCAACCAATTATCGTCAGCAAAGTCAACCCTACCCATTGGCGCCACAGACTGAGTTCGAACAGGGCAGCAATGGAGAAACCGACGAAGGCAGCAATAAAAGCATATCCGAATATGGTTTTTTCTTGAAAAGCGAGCAGGTTTCTTAATGGCAGGGAAACGAGACCCAAGAAACTTAAGAAACCGGCCAATCCCAGTTCTGCCAGCAGCTCCAGATACAGATTATGGGCCCAGGGGGTGAGCCGTTGGTCGAAGACGATCCAGGCGGGCAAATCGGCAGGATCGAGGTATTGCCGATACAGGCCGAGATAACTGCCTGTACCGTGGCCAAGCCCCGGTGCGTCGAGAAACATGTGCCAGGCCGCCAGCCACAGGGGCAGACGGCTGCTCCAGGTTGACAGGAACTTTCCGGACAGGCGGAATCCCAGCACACCGTCGAGCACCAGGATGGAAACGGCCAGAAAGGCCAGTCTCCGGAGCAATCGTCGCCGGTACGGGGTTCCTGCCAAAAGGAAGAAAGTGCCGACCGTCACGGTGCTGACCAGAAGTGTCAGGCGGCTGCGATAGATCACCGCGAGCAGGAGAACGACAGCCAACGCGCTCCAACAGAGCCAACGGCTGCGATGACCGACTCCTCCAAGCAGAGCGAGTGGAAAAGGCAGCAAAATGGCGAACAGGACGGTGTCGTTGGGAACCCGGAAGGCTGTCAGACCACTGGCGGTTATCCATTCGGAAGGCGACTGATCGGGGTGCAGGATGGCGGTGATCAGCAGCCAACCGCCCAGACCCAGGGGGAAGGTGGTCAGTACCCAGGCCAGGGTGGATGTGTGGCGGCGCTCGAAGTACCCCGCCAGCAATAGATAGATCAGGGTGGCGGGAATCAAAGCCAGCATCAGGTGCAAGGCCCTGGTCTGATCCGGGCTGAGCAGGCAACCCAGCCCGACTGCCAGGAGAAAAGGAGGTAGGCCGAGCCGTGCCGGGTAGGAAAAACGAGGGGTCCGGCTCAAGGCGGTATGACTGCCGCAAATGGCCAGTCCGAGCAGACCCAGGTCGATGGGCAGCGGTAGGGAAAAGGTGAGCAGATAGAGAAATATCCCGCTTTCTGCGCTGCCGGGCGGTTTCCACTTCAAGGCGGTTTCAGAATGGTCAGGCGGTAAAGATTGCCCTGTTTATCAAAGGCCTGAATCAATCCTTTCTTGATTATTTTTCCGTAAATGTACTTCTGCCTATTTTCTTCATGAGCGCCCTTTTCTTTGTTCTGAGGTTTTTGATAATTTTGTGATTTTCTAGGGGTTTCCTTTACTGGGTTCTGGGTGTATACATAACCGGCGACCTTGGAGCGGTTTACTATTTGAACGGTGCCGTAAAAATACTTCGATCCGGAATAACCGGCTACTTTGAACCAGCCTTTGGATCGGTAGGAGCGATCTAATTTGTTTCGTCTGATACGGGGCGGTGGCTTTTGAGGCTTTGGGGAGGTGGTCTGGAAATCCAGGGTGGTCCTGACCAGGAAAGGACTTCCTTTCCCTTCGGTTGCCAGCACAAGTAGCAGGATGAGGGGCCACCACATTGGATCAGTCCATTGCTTCCACATCCCCGGCTCCCGAAATATGCGTGATCACTTGGGCAGGATGGCCGTAATAGGAAACATCTCCCGCCCCGGACAGGTCCACTTCCAAGCGCTGGCTGGCGTGGACAATCACATCGGCGGATCCACGCAGCCGGATCTTTACCGTTTCGGCCCGCAGCCGCCCCAGATCCAGATCACCGCTGCCATCGACGGTCAGATCCAGGCGTCCGACCCGGCCTTCCCCGCGAATGTCGTCACTGCCGGCCACTTTTACGGACAGTTCAGGGGAATGAATGCCATGCAGATAGACGTCTCCTGAGCCCTGAACCGTCAGCGCCCGAAGATCGGGACTGGTCACACGGGCCCGCAGGACGCCATCAGTCTGGAAGGAACGGCGGGTACGGATCTGAAGCCCGCCGCCCGTCACTCGGGTTTCGATCAGGGGTAACAGATTGCTGTCCCCCTCCAGGATGACTTCGCACCGTTTGCCGGGTGTGTATTCCAGATCGATGCTGGCCTCAAGGCGGATGTGATCGAAACAGGGCAGCCGGCGCTGTTCCGTGGCGAAGCGGTGATCGCCCTGCGTGATCCCTTGGCCGTACTCGATGCCGTCGATCACGATCTTGCCGGTATTGGTGCCGGCCGCCGCGGGGGCGATCAACAGCGGAAATAACAAGGATGAAAGCCAGTGGGTACGCATGTCAGTTCATCCGATGAAGTTCGACCCGGCGATTGAGCGGATCGTTGGGGTCCTTGCCGGGAAGGGGCCGATGTTCCCCGCGGCCAACCACGCGCAGTCGGTCCGGAGCGATGTCGAAATGGCTGACCAGATACTGTTTGACTGCCTTGGCCCGCTGGCGAGAAAGCCAGTCGTTGTAGCTTTCCGAGCCGATGGCATCGGTATGTCCTTCGATCAGCAGGCGCTCTCTGCGAAATTGCGCCATGGTCAGCATTCGGCCGATTTCATCCAGAAACGGTTTGGCATCGTCCCGAATGGTGGCGGAGTTGAAGTCGAACTGAATCGGCAGGGCGATGGCGATCGACTCTTTGGGAGCGCTTTGCGCTTCCACCGGACTGAAAGCCAGGGATCGGGTCTTGGGTTTGGCGGCTTTCTCAGGGAAGAGCAGTTTTCCCATCTCTTCCGCAGAAGGTGGGTTCTGGAACAATTTGACCTCTTCCCCATAGACAATGGGGGGCAGAATGGTCAGTCCCAGTACAAAAATCCGGAATAACCATTGCGTATGAGTCGCTTTCTTGGTCATCGTTAACCTCATATGGTTGTTCATTTCGGTTCCCACCTTGTTACACGGCCATCCGGGCCGAAAAACACCACTTGGGTCCGATATTCCCAGGATTCACCCCAATCGCCTTTCTTGGTTCCCTGGCAGGTATAGCAGCGTCGCCCCCAGGCGGCCCGAACCTGTTCTTTGGTCATGCCCTTGGCGATCATGCCGGCCCGGATCAGGCGCACCGTTTCCGGATCCCATTCCGGATGCTGGGCGATGTAGTCCTCCCGGCGGACAGGGGCGGTTTCACAGGCTGTCAGCCCTGTCAGGGCGATGATGAGAAGCAGGACACGCTTTTTCATGGCTGATCTCCCCCCGTTTCTACCGCGGCTTGGCTGGCGCTGCTGGGCAGAATCTGAAACGCTTCTTCGGCAAAGGCGAAACGCTTCTCTATTCCTTCAGTGATCACGTGTCCCTGGTCATCCAGAGGAAGGGAATCGGCGGGGATGGGGTTGACCGAGGCGATGGCATAAATGGTGTCTGTCCCCACGGGAGCCCCCACCGTCAATTTCACCGGGGCATTGGCGGGTGGAATCCGATAGACTTTTCCTGGGCGGGCAAAATTGTCATTCTGATAGGGGTTGGGAAACAGGGTGGCCATCTTTCCCACCGAATTGATGGTGATGATTCGTACGAACATCGGTTCGGTCACTTCGAAGAAGATTTCCAGCGGCTCACCGATCTGGTAAGCCGATTTGCTCAGCCATACCCGCACTTCGCCCAGGGATTTCTTCTTGGGCTCTGTCGGTTGCGATTTCTTCTGCCCGATACGATGTGTCGCTTTGGGTGGCGGCGTTTGCGGTTCGACGGCGGCGGTCGGAGCCGCCTGGGCCTGGAAGGCCAGTTCACGCAAGCGTTGGTTATAGGCGGCCAGCAGTCTGTCAACCCGTTGGCGGCGTGCGAGCGTCTCCCGATCCAGGGGAACGCTTTCGAACAACGCCAAGTAAATTTCTTCGCTTATATCTGGAGCCGAGAGGTTCTTTTCTTGCTTGAACTGGGAGATGGCTGTTCGGGTCTTCGCATCAAGTTTGCCGGTGATTTCCACGTCTTTTCCATACAGATACAGTAGCTCCTGGATTTTGGCGATCCGGTCCGGCTGTTCCAGTCGGTAAAACTCGTCGCGCAGGGCATCGAGGACTACCGGATCCGGTTCGGCATTGGGAATCAGCCGCCAATAGGGAAGTTTCTGGTATTTGCCAATAATTTGCAGGATGCTGAGCTGGACCAGCAGGCGGGTGGCGGCGTGGCGTCCTTGGATTTTCTTGATATTGCCCCGAAGCCCCAGGGTTTGGCCGTAGACGGTGAATCCCAGCTGATCGACGCCGAGCCCTTTGTGAACCTGAATGGAATTGACCGCCTGCATGAAGGGAATGCCGGTGAAAGTTTTGAAATCCAATAAATTGAAATCGAGCGTAATGCGGGCTAGAGAACTTTTGCGAGTATCCTCGAAGTCAAGCCCCATGGGGACTCCCAATTCTTCAGCGCTGCCACTGACGTCAGCCCCTTCCTCCTTGGTAACCAGACCTCGGTCGAATTCGGTCAGTCCTCCCACCAGGACTACATTGGGTAGCAATTTGTCACCCCATTCCGAATAGCCGGTCTGGGCGGTATTGAGCATGAATTCCGGATCGTATGGTACATACCAGATACCGCCTCCGATGGCGTTCAGGGTGCTTTTCACCATTTCCGAAATATCTTGGGGAATCTCACCTTGGGTGGGAAGAGAGGTGCCGGTACGATCGAAGGCTGGCTTCGCCATGATATAGAGCGGATCCCTGCCATAGATGGCATTGAGACGGCCTAGATTATGGATTGCTTCGCTAAAGACGGTAGTTTTAACTTCAGGTAAGGAAGTGTTTAAATCTAGATCCACATCCTGGGGATTAATACCGCAGGCAGAGATGAAGCAGAGTATCCCGGTGGATAACAGAACGTGGCGAAGCGGGTATAGGAAAGAGGGCAGGCAGGCTTTCATGAGGTATCACCGTATCGGTTCAGCGGGATATAGCATTAGAGTTTTTGATCTCAGATGAGTTAATGATTGTAGTGCCGGGCGCAATTTTACTGCCAATACCGAAAGTGATATTTCCCTGTCCCTGTTCACCCTGAGTGATGACCGGGCGTGAAGATTTCAAGCCTTTCTTGGCTCTTAATTCAGCTGCCTTGGCTTTCATAAGAATGAAGGGGACGTTTAGGGTAGGCTTGAGTGAATCATCGATCGGGTCGTCGATAGCAATGCCATCGTTGAGATCGTTGGCCATCACGGGAGGGACGGCGCCAAGCGCTAGCACCAAAGAACACAATGTCAATCTATTGGCGATCGATTGGAGGTTGCGGTAAGTCATGGTATCTATCTCAAATCATTTGATCACAATAGAACCCTGATTGGATTCATTGGTGCCCAATAAGCCACCGGTTCCCATGACATCTACAGCGACGTTAGCAGAATTCTTGATGTTAGCATTGTTTACGACAGTCACTCCGTTCAGAGATCGCTTGATTACCACCGATCCCTGATTGGCCCGGGCAGTGCCGCCTGCACTGATGGCGGCGTTGGCGGAATTGGTGACCTTGGCCCGATTGATGACCGTGACATTATTCAGACGGGCGCCTTTGACCTGGATGCTGGCTTGATTGGCTTCTGCCTTACCGGCGCCGCTGATGGCGAGGTTAGCGGCGTTCTTGACCGTGGACTTGTTGGTGATGGTCGAGTTCTTGATCTTAGAGCCGGCTGCGAGAACGGTTTTTATTCCGGTGAATGCCAGGCCGATACTTATAAGGAAAATCAGAATTCGTGTCCACATGGGGAGATCCTCCAAGGAAAATGAGGCCATCCTTGGCCCCGTTACGTTTCCTGATTATTCGATGTCGATCGAACCTTGGTTGGCCTTGGTGCTGCCGAGGCCGGTGCTGATGGCGAGGTTGGCGGCATTCTTGACCGTGGACTTGTTGGTGATGGTCGAGTTTTTGACCGTGGAGCCTTTGATCTTGATGCTGCCCTGGTTGGCTTCTGCCTTTCCAATCCCTGTGCTGATGGCGAGGTTGGCGGCGTTCTTGACCGTGGACTTGTTGGTGATGGTCGAGTTCTTGATTTTAGAGCCGGCGGCCATGGCGCCAGAAGCCAGGGTCAAACCCACGATAGCGGCGGTCAGTGCAGTGATGGTCTTGGTCATGATCGTATCTCCTGTTTGAAATCAGTCTGTAGGTTGCCTTTCGGTCTGTTTGGTTGTGATCGAGTCTCAATGTTCGTTAGCTGAACATCTCACTCGCCTGTGATACACGGACCTGTTCTGTTTTTTCTGCCAGCCATATAGATAATAATTTTTCATATCCATATTCTTTTTCTTGGGTTGTCCCTGTGTCGTGGCGCCGGTCGGGTAGGGCTCATTTTTTGTAGTCATGGCCGGTTTCAAAGATAATAGTTACCTTTTTTCAGTTAGAGAGCATGAAAGACCAGCTGCGAAGTTTGTTGGAGAAGGCGGTCGAGCGCCTGCAACGGCAGGGCGTGTTGCCGTCCGACGTTCGGGCCGTCGTCAAAGTGGACCGCGCCCGCGATGCCGCGCACGGGGATTTCGCCACCAATGTCGCTTTGGTTCTGGCCAAGGCAGCGGGGAAACCGCCCCGGCAATTGGCGGAGGCCATCGTCGTGGCGTTGCCCCGGGAAGCGTGGATTCGCAGGGTCGAGATCGCCGGTCCCGGCTTTATCAATTTCTTCATCGATCCGGCGGCCCAGTTCGCCATCGTCGGCCGGATCCTGGAACAGGGCGGGCGCTTCGGCCACAGCGACATCGGCCGGGGGCGGCGCATTCACATCGAGTTCGTCTCCGCCAACCCCACCGGGCCCCTGCATGTCGGCCACGGCCGCGGCGCCGCCTACGGGGCCAGCGTCGCCAATCTGCTGGCCGCCACCGGCTTCCGGGTGCACCGTGAATATTACGTCAACGACGCCGGCCGCCAGATGGACATCCTTACCGTCAGCATCTGGATGCGCTATCTGGAGGTGTGTGGCGAGGCGGTGCCGTTTCCAGCCAACGGTTACCGCGGTGATTACGTCCGCGACATCGCCCAGGCGCTGCACGCGCGCGTCGGCGACCGCTACCGTCGCCCGGCGGCCGAAGTGCTCGCCGGTCTGCCGCCGGACGCTCCGGAAGGGGACAAGGAAACCTACATCGACGCCCTGATCGTGCGGGCCAGACAGCTGTTGGGGGAGGCGGCTTACGAGGACGTTTTCCAGACCGGCCTGCAGGCGATCCTGGCCGATATCCGTGAAGACCTGGAAGCCTTCGGCGTCCACTACGACCAGTGGTTCTCGGAGCGGGACCTGGTCCGCGCCGGGCGGGTCGAGCAGGCGCTGGAGACGCTGCGCCGGGGCGGCTGGCTGTACGAGAAGGACGGCGCCGTCTGGTTCGCCTCCAGCCGGTTGGGGGACGAGAAGGACCGGGTGGTGGTGCGCGACAACGGCCAGTACACCTATTTCGCCTCCGACATCGCCTATCACCTGGACAAGCTCGAACGGGAATTCGAACATCTGATCGACGTCTGGGGCGCCGACCACCACGGTTACGTGCCCCGGCTGAAGGCGGCGATCCAGGCCCTGGGGGCCGATCCGGACGTCCTGGAGGTCAGGCTGGTGCAGTTCGCTGTCCTTTACCGCGGCAAGGAGAAGGTGCCCATGTCCACCCGCGCCGGGGAATTCGTCACCCTGCGCCAGCTGCGGGAGGAGGTCGGCAAGGACGCGGCCCGCTTCTTCTACGTGATGCGCAAGCCGGAACAGCACCTGGATTTCGACCTGGAGCTGGCGGTGTCCCAGTCCAACGACAATCCGGTCTATTACGTCCAGTACGCCCACGCGCGGGTGTGCAGCGTGTTCCGCCAGTTGCGCGAGAAGGGCTGGGAATGGGACCGGGAGGCCGGGCTGGAGAACCTGCCCCGTCTGACCGAATCCCACGAGCAGGCGCTGCTCGCCACTCTCGGGCGCTATCCGGAGGTGGTCGAGCGCGCCGCCCTGCTGCGCGAGCCCCATCAGTTGACCCACTATCTGCGTGAGCTGGCGGCCGAATTCCATACCTATTACAACGCCCATACCTTCCTGGTGGAAGATGCCGCCTTGCGCAATGCCCGCCTGTGCCTGATCGCGGCGGTGCGGCAGACGATTGCCAACGGTCTGGGGTTGTTGGACGTCAGCGCACCCGAGTCGATGTAGATGGCCCGCCGTCCGCCGCCCCGCCGCCGCCCCGCCTCCCGTTCCCGCCGTCCACCGCGGCGGGAACGGCGGGCGCCCTGGTGGCTCTGGGGCGCAGTGCTGGCGGTGCTCGGCGGTTTCGGCTACTTCCTCTATGACCTGTCCCGGGAGGCGCCCCCTGCGCCGGCCGCGAAGAAGCCCCCGGCAACCCCTCGGCCGGAGGCGGCCGAAAAAGGCGGCAAGGCCAAGGAACCGCGCTTTACCTTCTATACCCTCCTGCCGGAAAAGGAGGTCATCGTGCCGGAAGGCGAGGTCCGCACCCGCAAGCGCGAGGAACAGTTGGGGCGGGCCTCCAAAGGGCGTTATTTCGTTCAGGCTGGATCGTTTCGCAGTTTTCGCGATGCCGACCGGCTCAAGGCGCAGCTGGCGTTGCTCGGGGTCGAAGCACAGATCGAGCGGGCCCAGGTGCGGGGGGCGACCTGGTACCGGGTGCGGCTGGGGCCTTTCACCTCCATGACCGAGGTGGAGCGGATTCGCACCCGGTTGCGCCGGCACCGCATCGACAGCGTGGTCCAGACGGCGAAGCGATGATACGCGGGTTCCTGTCGCTAGGGGTGGCGGTCGGATTGCTGGGATGCAGTGCCGCGGCGCCGGGGTATCGTCGAGGCGGTCCGGCTCGACGATACCGCGCGGATCGCCCGCCCTGCTCTGGCCGACACCAGCGCCACGCATTCCTGCATCATCTTAACGCGGTTTACGGCTATCGGCCGTTTTAAGATCGTTATTGAAGTTTCCCTTGTGGCAGGTGTGGCTTTGGGCTACACTCGAACGTGCTTTCTGAATGTTTCCGCATTGAGAAAGGCCGCCTTCAGGGCGGCTTGTTTCATTTTTGATTTCCGGTTTTTTCTTCATGTTTGGACTCTTTGAACTCCCCTGGTGGGGTTACCTGCTCGTCATCCTTGCCCTCACCCACGTCACCATCGTCTCGGTCACCCTTTACCTTCACCGTTGCCAGGCCCACCGGGCCATGGATCTGCACCCCCTGGTCAGTCATTTTTTCCGTTTCTGGCTGTGGCTGACCACCGGCATGCGCACCAAGGACTGGGCGGCGATCCACCGCAAGCATCACGCCCGCTGTGAAACCGAGGAGGATCCCCACAGCCCCCAGGTGCTCGGCATCCGGAAGGTGCTGTTCGAAGGGGCTGAGCTTTACAACCAGGTCCGCGCCGATCGTGAAGCTATCGAGCAGTACGGCTGGGGGACGCCCGACGACTGGCTCGAGTGTCACATCTACAGTCATCCCCGCATCGGCGATCTGGGCATCGCGTTGATGCTGGCGATCGATCTGGTTTGTTTCGGTGTCCTGGGTCTGACCGTGTGGGCGGTGCAGATGCTGTGGATTCCGGTGTGGGCCGCCGGGGTGATCAACGGCCTGGGGCATTACGTCGGCTACCGCAATTTCGAAACCGAGGATGCGGCCACCAATCTGATCCCCTGGGGCATCCTCATCGGTGGCGAGGAGCTGCACAACAACCATCACGCCTACCCGTCCTCGGCCAAGCTCTCCCTGCGCTGGTGGGAATTCGATCTGGGGTGGCTGTACATCCGCCTGCTGTCGTTGTTCGGGCTGGCCAGGGTGAAGCGGGTTGCACCCAAGGTGAGGATCGAGGCCGCCGCTGGCGAGCCGAGCGCCGAGACGGTCAAGGCGCTGATGCGCAACCGTTTCCACGTACTGACCCTCTACGCCCGCAAGGTGATTCTCCCGGTCCTGCGTCTGGAGTCCCGCCGCGCCGATCGCTACCTGCGCCGATTGTTCCGCCAGGCCAGGCCGCTGCTGGTGCGGGAGGACCTCACGCTCGACGGCGAGCGGGAGCGGTTGCTGCAGCGGGCCATCGAGGCCAGCGACACGCTGGAGACGGTCTACGATTTCAAGAACCGCCTCAAGACGATCTGGGCGCGCAACCTGCCCCACCCGGAAGCGCGTCTTCAACAGCTTAAGAGGTGGTGTCAGGAAGCGGAGCAGAGCGGCATCGACACCCTGCGGGAATTCGCCGCGCTGCTGCGAGGCTATCGCCTGCAAGCTGCGGTCTGACTGTAAAGGCTTGTGCTACCCGTTTTGTCAAATCTTTCGGGTAAAGGTAAAGTAATTGGGGATTGGCACACACTGATGGGGGCGAGATGACGCCGATACGCATTGCAGTGACCGGGGCCGCCGGACGGATCAGTTATTCCCTGCTGTTCCGTATCGCCGCAGGAGAATTGCTGGGACCGCAGCAGCCGGTGATCCTGCATCTGCTCGATGTGGAGGCGATGGATCGGGTGATGCAGGGCGTCGCCCTGGAATTGCTCGACTGTGCCTTCCCGTTGCTGGCGGGGGTGACGACCACCCATGTCCCTGACGAAGCCTTCTCCGATGCCGACCTGGTGTTTCTGGTCGGCGCCCGTCCCCGAGGGCCGGGGATGGCGCGCAAGGACTTGCTCCAGGCCAACGCCCGCATCTTCGCCGAACAGGGGCGGGCGCTCAATCGGGTCGCGGCCAGGGAGGCCCGCATTTTGGTCGTCGGCAATCCGGTCAACACCAACGCCCTGATCGCCATTCACAACGCCCCCGATCTGGATCCCCGCCAATTTTCCGCCATGACCCGCCTCGATCACAACCGCGCCCGCAGCATGCTGGCGGCCCGGTGTCAGGTGCCGGTCACGGCGGTGCGGCGCATCTCCATCTGGGGCAACCATTCCGCCACCATGTTTCCCGATCTGCTGCATGCCGAGGTGGAAGGGCGGCCGGCGTTGGAGCAGGTGCCCTGGGATTGGTACGTGAACACTTTCATTCCCCAGGTCCAGCATCGGGGCGAGAACATCATCGATCTGGAAGGGCGCTCCAGTGCCGGGTCTGCGGCCCATGCCGCCATCGAACACATGCGCGACTGGGTGTTCGGCACCCCGCAAGACGACTGGGTCAGCATGGCGGTTTGGAGCGACGGCAGTTACGGCATCGCCAGGGACATCGTGTTTTCCTTCCCGGTGACCACGCGGCAGCGGGACTGGCAGGTGGTTTCCGGCCTGGAACTGGACGATTTTTGCCGTGAGCATCTGGCCGCGACCGAGAAAGAGCTGCTGGAAGAGCGAGATGCGGTGCGGGAATTGTTATAATTGACAGGTTGTTTTTTGTCCGTTTGGGGGAGTGACAAATCCATGAACAAGAAAACCTTTTTGGGAGCGGCCGGTGTCTGGCTGCTGGCGGCAGGTACGGTACAGGCGGCAGGCGATCCGGTCGCCGGCAAGGAAAAATTCTATGCCTGCCGGGGTTGCCACAGCATTCCCAGCTACTCCAACGCCTATCCCAGCTATCATGTGCCCAAGATCGGCGGTCAGACCGAGCCTTATCTCGTCAGCGCCCTGCAGACCTACAAAACAGGAGCCCGCAAGCATGCCAGCATGAACGGCAACGCCGGCAGCCTGAGCGAACAGGATATCGCCGACATCGCTGCCTATCTGACCAAGCTGGAGGGTAAGGAACAGGAAGGGCCGGTCACCGGTGACGTGGACAAGGGCAAGCAGGTGGCCGCCAAGTGCGCCAGTTGTCACGGCGAGGACGGCAACCCGCCGGCACCCAACTTCCCGCGTCTGGCCGGTCAGTACGAAAGCTATCTGGTCAAGGCCATCCAGGACTATCAAACCGGTAAGCGCGCCAACCCGGTCATGCAGTCCATGGTGCAGGGATTGTCGGAAGAGGACGTCAAGAACGTTTCCGCCTATTACGCCAGCAAGGTGGGGTTGAGCGTGGTGAAGGACTGATCCGACATCAGCCGCAAGTCCAGGCAAAGGCGTCCTTCGAGGGGCGCCTTTTTAACGCCCGGTTTTTTCCACCCGGCAGTGCAGTCGTCCCCGGGCCAGCCGCACCTCGACGGCATCCCCGGGACGGACCTGGTCCGCGGCGGTGAGGACGTGTCCCTGCGTATCGGTGACCAGGGCGTAGCCTCGTTCCAGCGTCGCCAGCGGACCGACCGTCGCCAGGGTCCGGCTGAGTGTGCCCAGGCGGGTGTGGGCCAGGGAAAGGCGTTGCGCCTGACTCTGATGCAAGCGCTGCCGCAGGGTGGTCAAGGATTGTCGGTGCCGCTGCAGTCGTTGCTGCGGGTGGTGGCGCAGCAGTTGATGGCGGAGAAGGTGCCATGGTTGCCGCCGTTCCTGGAGGTAACGGCTCTGCGCCCGCCGCAGCCGAGCCTCCAGTTCGTTAAGGTGCTGGGCGTGATCGCTCAGCCGCCGCCGGGGATGGAGCACGTGCAGCCGGCGTGCCAGCCACGCCGTATTGTGCTCGAGTCGCCCCAGCTGCCGCTGCACGGCCCGGTGCAGGCTTTCCCGCAGGCGGCGGATCTGGATCGTGACCGCCTCGCCGTCCGGGCTGACGGTTTCGGCTGCGGCGGAAGGGGTCGGGGCGCGATGGTCGGCGGCGAAATCGGCGATGGTGAAATCGATTTCGTGGCCGATGCCGGTGACGACCGGGATCCGGCTGGCGCGGATCGCGCGGGCGACCTGTTCCCCGTTGAAAGGCCAGAGATCTTCCAGGGAGGCGCCGCCGCGCACCAGCAGCAGCACGTCGCAGACGCCGTGGCGGTTGGCGCGCTCCAGGGCGGCGACGATTTCCCTCCCGGCTTGTTCCCCCTGGACCTGACACGGGTAGAGGATCACTTCCAGGGCGGCGAAGCGCCGTCGCAGCACCGTCAGCACGTCCCTGATCGCAGCCCCCGTCGGCGAGGTAATGACGCCGATGCGTTCCGGCCAGGCGGGGAGGGGACGTTTGTGTTCGGCGGCGAACAGTCCCTCGGCCGCCAGGCGCTGCTTGAGGTCTTCGAAGGCCCGCCGCAGGGCCCCGTCGCCGGCAGGCTCCATGGTCTCCACCAGGAGTTGGTAGTCTCCCCGCGGTTCGTACAGGCTCACCTGGGCTTTTACCAGCACCTGGAGACCGTTTTCCGGCACGAAACCGAGGTTTTGATTGTGGCGCCGAAACATGGCGCAGCGCACCTGGGCCTTGGCGTCTTTGAGGCTGAAGTACCAATGGCCGGAAGCCGGACGGGCCAGATTGGAGATCTCCCCCTCGATCCAGAGTCGGGGAAAGCTATCTGCCAGCAGCCATTTGACCTCGCGGTTGAGGCGCGAGACGCTGTAAACGTCCCGCACCTGACGGGACGGATCGACGACCTCCGCCATCAGTCCGCCCCCCGCTTGAAGCGGTGGATCAGGCGGCGCTGTTTCTTGTCCGGGCGGCGCTGGGGGTGGCCTGCGGCCTCCCGCTGAGCGCGCCGGCGGGCCACTTCTTCCTGGCGGCGGGCGTGGCTTTCCGGGGTTTCTTCGTAGAGCAGGACCGCTTCCTTGGCCGGGCGCCGCCGGGTTTCGAGGGCGACCACGGTGATCTCCCAGGTGTAGGGTTCCTTGGTGATCTCGATCCGGCTGCCGACGCCGATTTCCTTGCTGGGCTTGACCCGTTGCCCGTTCACATGGACCTTGCCGCCCTTGACGGCCTCGGCGGCCAGGGTGCGGGTCTTGAAGAAACGGGCGGCCCAGAGCCATTTGTCCAGGCGCATGCGTTGGGAGGATTCGGACATGGGCTTCATGGTGGAAATGAACGACCGGGCTATGATAACCGATTGACCTCCAGCGTCATGGGATCGGAGCGAACGGATTCCGCTGTGGCGGCAAACGCGCGATAATGCGCCCTTCCCAAACCGGCCGCGAGGTAGCGCATGAATCTGGAAAAAGTCATCTTCGGTTTCTTCATCGTCCTGGCGTTGACCCTCAACTTCGGCTTTTTCCTCGGCGAGATGGACAATCCCCAATATCACAACGCCTACGAATTGTTCGTGCTGGTGGTGGTCAACCTCATCGCCACCGGCCTGAAGCTGGGGGATCGGACCCAGATCGGCGCCATTCTCCTCTCCACCAGCCTGGTGGCGGATCTGGAATTGATCGCGGCGGCCATCTACTGGACCGTGGTGGTCCACGTGACCGAAACGGGGATGACCCCGGACGTGACCGCCAGCATCGTTTCCCTGAGCGGCGGGGCGCTGGTGGCCAACATCGTGTCGGTGGTGATGGTGGTAGCCGAGACCCTGATGCTGCGGCGCTGACCGGTCATGGCGATCCGTCCGAGACCGGCGAACAACCCGGTCATCTTCATCATCCTGCGCGAGATGCGCACCCCCATCCTGGTGCTCATCTGCGTCTATGCGGTGGCGATCCTCGGTATGGCGCTCATCCCTGGCCGCGACGGCGAGCCGATGAGCATCTTCCATGCCTTCTACTTCGTCATGTACACCGCCACCACCACCGGTTTCGGCGAGATTCCCGAGGAATTCAGCGACGCCCAACGCCTGTGGGCCATCGTCTGCCTGTTCGTCACCGTCATCACCTGGCTGTATTCCATCGGCGCCATCATCCGTCTGTTGCAGAACCGCTTCTTTCAGCTGGCGCGGGAGGAATGGCATTTCATCGCCGCGGTACGGCGCATCAGCGAGGATTACTACATCCTCTGCGGCTTCGGCGACACCGGCAGCCTGCTGGCCCGGGGATTGAGCGACGCCGGCATTCCGGCGGTGGTGCTGGACAAGGACGAAAACCGCATCCGGGCGTTGAGGCTGCGCGACTACAATGTGCCGATGCCGGGGTTGTGCTGCGATGCCAGCGTGCCCCGCTTTCTCATCGACGCCGGGGTGCAGGCCCCCAACTGCAAGGGAGTGATCGCCCTGACCCACGACGAGGAGGTCAATCTCAAGATCGCCGCCGTCTCCCGTCTGCTCAACCCCAACATTCGTATCATCGCCGTGTCGGCTTCCCAGTTCCATGAGGAGACCCTGGCCACCCTGGGGCGCGACACCCATTTCGTGGATCCGTTCAAGGTGTTCGCCCGGGGGCTGGGGGCGGCGATCGTCAACCCGCCGCTTTACGTGCTCAACGAGTGGCTGGCCCACGCCCGGGGCATGACCCTCGACATGCGTTTAAGGCTGCCGCCGCCGGGGCGCTGGATTATCTGTGGTTACGGTCGCATGGGGCGGGAAGTCAATCATGTGCTGCACAATTTCGGAGTGGAAACGGCAGTGATCGACCCGCATCCCCCGGAAGAGGACATCGACATCTACATTCGCGGCCGGGCTACCGCCAAGACCCTCAAGGCGGCAGGGATTCGCAAGGCGGTCGGGGTGGTGGCCGCCAACGACGACGACGGTCACAACCTCAGCATCATCATCAACGCCCGGGGGCTCAACCCCGGGGTATTCATGATCGTGCGCCAGAACCGCCACCAGAACGAGGTGGCGTTCAACGCCGCCAATGCCGACATCATCATGCAGCCGTCGCTGGTGACGGCGCGCAAGATTCTGTTCATGATCACGGCGCCGTTGCTGCGGCCGTTCTTCAGCTTCCTACTGCGCCGTCACCGTCTCGATGTCCAGTTCATGGAACGGTTGCTGATTCGCCTCAAAGAGACGATCGGCGACGAGTGGCCGCAGCTCGGATCGGTGGTGTTGTCCGAAAAACACGCGCCCGCCCTGTATCGGGCTTGGGGCGAAGGCGCCCGGATCCGCCTGGGGGATCTGCTGCGCGATCCACGGGAACGGGATGCGCGTCTGGCGATCGTTCCCTTCGTCATCCGCAGTCGTGATGAGAGGCTGGCGTTTCTGCCGGAGGACGACATGGAAGTGCAACCGGACGACGAGTTGCTGCTGTGCGGCACCGAGGCGGCGCTCACCTGGCTGGAGGCGACCCTCAACAACGAACACCTGTTGTTTTACGTGGTGACCGGTCGCGACCTGCCCCACGGTTGGTTGTTGCGCTGGCTGTACCGCCGGCGCTACGGCGTCTCCGCCCTGTGCTGGTCGCCGGCCTCGTCCGGAGCGGGCGCCTAGGCGGACTGGCGCAGCCCCTTGGGGATGGAGAACACCACCTTTTCCTCCACACCGGGGGTTTCCTCCACCGTCTCGCCGCCCCATTCCCTGAGCCGGGCGATGACCTGCTGGACCAGCACTTCCGGCGCCGAGGCGCCGGCGGTGACCCCGACGGTGCGGGCGCCTTCGACCCACTCGCGCCGCAGCTGGGCGGCATCGTCCAGCAGATAGGCCGGTCGGCCCAACTTTTCGGCGATTTCCCTCAGGCGGTTGGAGTTGGAGCTGTTGGGGGAGCCGACCACCAGGACCACGTCGCACTGTCCGGCTAGTTTCTTCACCGCGTCCTGGCGGTTCTGGGTGGCGTAGCAGATGTCTTCCTTCTTGGGGCCGACGATGTTGGGGAAACGGCGCCTTAGTGCTTCGACGATGGCCTTGGTGTCGTCCATCGACAGCGTAGTCTGGGTCACGTAGGCGAGATTGTCCGGGTCGTTGACCTGGAGCTTGTCCACGTCCTGCGGGGTTTCCACCAGATAGATGCCGCCTTTGGGGTTGTCGGTCTGGTACTGACCCATGGTGCCTTCCACCTCCGGGTGGCCGGCGTGGCCGATGAAGATGATTTCCCGCCCTTCCCTGGCGAGGCGGTGGACCTCGATGTGAACCTTGGTCACCAGGGGGCAGGTGGCGTCGAAAACCTTGAGATTGCGCCTTTCGGCCTCTTCCTGCACCTTTTTGGAAACGCCGTGGGCGCTGAAGATCAGGGTGGCGCCCTCCGGGACCTCGTGCAGTTCCTCGATGAAGATGGCCCCGCGTCGGCGCAGGTTGTCGACCACGTAGCGGTTGTGGACCACTTCGTGACGCACGTAGACCGGCGCGCCGAAGGCGTCGATGGCGCGTTCGACGATTTCGATGGCCCGGTCGACGCCGGCGCAGAAACCTCTAGGATTGGCGAGCAGAATTTGCATGGATATTGAACCTTGGAAAATGGCTGATGGAAGGGTTGAGGGAAAACTTTCCAACCTGGAGAGCGTCTATGATAATGGCGCATGGCCAATTTGAATAGAATCTGTTTTAATACCAACCATCCTTCCCGGGCAAAACAATAAGGAGAATTGCGGATGTCCAAAGGCCAGAATCTACAGGATCCGTTCCTGAACACGTTGCGGAAAGAGCACATTCCCGTCTCAGTCTATCTGGTCAACGGGATCAAGCTACAGGGCAAGATCGATTCGTTCGATCAGTACGTCATCATGCTGAAGAATTCCGTCAGCCAGATGGTGTACAAGCACGCCATTTCCACCATCGTGCCGGCTCGGCCGGTGCGCATCCCCCACGGCAATCCGGACGAAGGCGGTCCCGGCGCGTGAATGCACCTCGATAGTCCGACCGGTTGATGCAGCTTTTCGAGCGTCCCGGCGCCGGTGAGCGCGCCGTTCTGGTCCACATCGCCACCACCTTCGACGAAGAGGATCTCGCCGAGCTGGACGCCCTGGCCCGGGCCGCCGGGGCCGAGCCGGTCGCGACCGTGACCGGCAGCCGCCAGCGTCCCGACCCCCGCTTCTTCATCGGCCGCGGCAAACTGGAACAGTTGCGCCAGACCGTCGCCGCCCACGAGGCAGAGCTGGTCCTGTTCAACCACGCCCTGTCCCCCAGCCAGGAACGCAACCTGGAACGTGAACTGCAGGTTCGGGTGGTGGACCGTACCGGCCTGATCCTGGACATTTTCGCCCAGCGGGCCCGTTCCTACGAGGGCAAGCTGCAGGTGGAGCTGGCCCAGCTGCGCCACCTTTCGACCCGCCTGGTGCGGGGCTGGACCCACCTGGAGCGCCAGAAAGGCGGAATCGGCCTGCGCGGTCCGGGGGAAACCCAGCTCGAAACCGACCGCCGCCTGATCGGCCAGCGCATCCGCCAGATTCGCCAGCGTCTCGAACGGGTGGACAAGCACCGCGCCCAGGGACGCAGCGCCCGCAGGAAGGCGGAGTTGCCCACCATCGCCTTGGTAGGCTATACCAACGCCGGCAAGTCCACCTTATTCAATGCGCTGACCGACTCGGGGGTCTATGCCGCCGATCAGCTGTTCGCCACCCTCGATTCCACCCTGCGCCGCATCGAGCTCGACAGCGGCGCGGCGGTACTGGCCGACACCGTCGGTTTCATCCGTCACCTGCCCCACGAGCTGGTGGCCGCGTTCCGTTCCACCCTGCAGGAAACTTGCGAGGCCCAGGTGGTGCTGCACGTCATCGACGCCAGCCATCCGCGCCGGCGGGAGAACGTCGAGGCGGTGTACGACGTCCTCGATGAGCTCGGCGTGGTGCGGGACCGGGTGCTGGAAGTCTACAACCAGATCGATCGCCTCGACCGGCAGCCGCGGCTGGAGCGGGACGCGCAGGGCCGGCCGCGGCGGGTGTGGCTGTCGGCGGCCACCGGCGCCGGCCTGGAGCTGCTGAAGGAGGCATTGGCCGAACGTCTGGGCGAGCACGTTTTCCGCGCCCGTGTGCATCTGCTTCCCGCGGAAGGGGGGGTGCGCGCCCGCCTGTTCCGTCTGGGCAAAGTCCTGCACGACGAGGTCGATCCCGACGGCGGCTGGAACATGGAAGTGGAGCTGCCCGAGCGCCACAGGGGCGTGCTCAGGCACTTGGCCGGGTATAATGAGGCGCTCGAACCGGAACTGAAATGCTAAACTAGCGCCATTTGCGATCGCTGCGCGGTCAATTTTCCAAGAATCACAATCAGGAGCACAAATCCATGTCCTGGAATGAACCGGGTGGAGGCAAGAAAGACCCCTGGAGCGGTCAGGAGCCGGGCGGCAGTCCGCCGGATCTGGAAGAAATCATTCGTTCGCTGCAGGAAAAGATCGGCCGCCTGTTCGGCGGTGGCGGCGGTGGTGCTACGGCATCGGCCTTCGTCGTCTGGGCACTGGTCGGCATCGTATTCATCCTGTGGCTGTTGTCCGGCTTCTACATCGTCGACGAGGGCAACCGCGGGGTCGTGACCCGTTTCGGGCGCTACACCGAAACCACGATGCCGGGTCTGCACTGGCACGTTCCCTATCCGGTGGAGGCCGTCGACATCGTCGATGTGGAACACCAGCGTTTCCTCGAACTGGGTTACCGCACCGGGGTCGGGTCGGTGCCCCAGGAAGCCCTGATGCTCACCGGGGACGAGAACATCGTCGACGTACGCCTGGCGGTGCAGTACACCGTCAGCAGCGCCCGGGATTTCCTGTTCAACATCAAGGATCCGGAAAAGACCCTGCGCGAAGTGACCGAAAGCGCCTTGCGTGAGGTCGTAGGACAGCACACCATGGATTTCGTCCTCACCGAAGGCCGCAGCGAGATCGCTGCCGAAGTGAAGAAGCTGGTGCAGCAGATCATGAACAGTTACGGTTCCGGCATCGCCGTCGAAACCGTCAACCTAGTGGACGCCCAGCCGCCGGAGGAAGTGCAGGATGCCTTCGAGGACGCCATCAAGGCCCGCGAGGACAAACAGCGCTTCATCAACGAAGCCCAGGCCTATGCCAACGAGGTGATTCCCAAGGCCCGCGGCCAGGCCGCTCGCATCCTCGAGGAAGCCCAAGGGTACAAACAGAAGATGATCGCCAAGGCTCAGGGTGAGGCCAGCCGTTTCGAGCAGATCCTGGCCGAGTACGAACAGGCGCCGGAAGTGACCCGGACCCGTCTGTATCTCGACGCTCTGGAGGCGGTGTTCAGCAAGACGGAGACGATCATGGTGGACGTGAAAGGGGGCAACAATCTGCTCTATCTGCCGCTCGACCGCCTCAAGGCGGCAGCGGTGCCAAACCTGCCCCATTCGCAGACGGTGCTCAGCGGGCCGGCGGCGGCCCAGCAGATGCTGCAGCGCCAGCCACTGCGCCGGGTGGTGCGTGGTCGTGAAGGGAGGGGACGCTGATGGCACAGTCGAAATGGGGATTGGGCCTGCTGGTCCTGTTGTTGTTCCTCGGATACAACTCACTGTTCACCGTTCACGAGACCGAAAAGGCGATCAAGTTCCGCTTCGGTGAGATCGTCCGCTACGACTACGCGCCGGGCCTGCACTTCAAGGTTCCGGTTCCGGTGTGGAACAGCGTCAAGAAGTTCGACGCCCGCATCCTCACCCTGGACTCGAAGCCGGAGCGCTTTTTGACCTCGGAGAAGAAGAACGTCATCGTCGATTCTTTCGTCAAGTGGCGGATCAAGAACGTCAAAACGTTCTATATCACCGTCGGCGGCGATCCGCGCCAGGCCAACATCCGCCTGGACCAGATCATCAAGGACGAGCTGCGCAGCGAGTTTGGCAAGCGCACCATCCGCCAGCTGGTGTCCACCGATCGCGAGGTGATCCGTCAGATCCTCCTTAAGGCGACCCAGCCGATCGCCGAAAAGCTGGGGATCGAGATCATCGACATTCGCATCAAGCGTATCGACCTGCCGCCGCGGGTGTCCAGCTCGGTGTACGAGCGGATGCGTTCCGAGCGTGCCCGGGTGGCCAAGGAGTTCCGCTCGCAGGGGATGGAAGCGGCCGAGCGCATCAAGGCCGACGCCGACCGCCAGCGTGAGGTGATCATCGCCGAAGCCCGCCGCGACGCGGAAAAGATCCGCGGTGAAGGGGACGCCGTCGCCTCGGACATCTACGCCAAGGCCTACGGCAAGAACGAGGAGTTCTTCGCTTTCTATCGCAGTTTGAACGCCTATCAGAAGTCGTTCGACCAGGAGCGGGACATGATCGTCCTCGAGCCGGCTTCGGACTTCTTCCGCTACTTCAAGCACGAGAAGCCGAAGCGCTGAGCGTCCAGGCTGAATCGGGTGCCGGTTCCGATGGCAATCGGGACCGGCCTTCGTTTGTAGATTCGGAGTCGCCATCCATGCCTCAAGGACTTCCCACCGACCGCTGGCTGCTGCCGGACGGCGTCGAAGAGCTGCTGCCGGCGGAGGCCGCCCGTCTGGAAACCCTGCGCCGCCGCCTGCTCGACACCTGCGGCGCCTGGGGATACGAACAAGTGGTGCCGCCCCTGATCGAGTTCCTCGACGCCCTCCTGACCGCCGGCGGTCACGATCTGGAGCTGCAGACTTTCAAGCTGACCGACCCCTTGAGCGGTCGTCTGTTGGGAGTGCGCGCTGACATGACTCCCCAAGTGGCGCGCATCGACGCCCACAATCTCAAACGGGAGGGACCGACCCGGCTCTGTTACGTGGGCACGGTGCTGCGGGCCTACGGCGATCCCCTCGAGCCCTCGCGCAGCCCGGTGCAGATCGGCGCCGAACTCTACGGTCACGCCGGTCTCGAGGCCGATCTGGAAATCATCCGCCTGATGCTGGCGCTTTTGGCCGAGAGCGGCATCACCGATGTCCATCTGGACCTGGGGCACGTGGGGATCTATCGCCATCTGGCGCAGGTCGCCGGCCTGGACGAGGATAGCGAGGCGACGCTGTTTTCCATCCTGCAGCGCAAGTCCCGTCCCGATCTCGACGCCTTCCTGGGCGGACTCGACATTCCACCGCCGCTCAAGGCCCAGCTGGCGGCGCTGATCGCGCTCAACGGCGACGACGAGGTGCTTTTCGAGGCCCGGGCCTGCCTGAGCGGCGATGAGGTCGCCGGGGCGATCGATTCCCTGGCCCGGGTGGCGCAATCACTGCGGCGTCTGCATCCGGGCCTGCCGATCCACTTCGATCTGGCCGAATTGCGCGGCTATCACTACCATACCGGTCTGGTGTTCGCCGCCCTGGTGCCCAACGTGGGACGGGAGATCGCCCGCGGCGGGCGTTACGACGCCATCGGCGCCGTGTTCGGCCGGGCGCGGCCGGCGGTGGGGTTCAGCGCCGATCTCAAACAGCTGATGCGCCTGGGGACACTTCCCGACGATGGCCTGCGGCGCCGGGTATGGGCGCCTGCGGGCGACGAACCCGAGCTGCTGGAGGCGATCCGTCAGCTGCGGGCCGAGGGTTGGCAGGTGATCCAGGCCCTGCCGGGGCAGGCCGAAGCGGAGGCGGATTGCAACTGGCGTCTGGTGCGGCAGGACGGTCGCTACTTGACACAACCGATAACCGATTGAACTTGTACAAGCGCATGGGAAAGAACGTCATCATCATCGGCACCCAGTGGGGTGACGAAGGCAAGGGTAAGATCGTCGACTGGCTCACCGACCGGGTCGGGGCGGTGGTGCGCTTCCAGGGGGGCCACAATGCCGGCCATACGTTGGTCATCGACGGCCGCAAGACCGTGCTCCACCTGATCCCCTCCGGTGCTCTGCATGCGGGGGTGGAGTGCCTCATCGGCAACGGTGTGGTGCTGTCCCCCCCGGATCTGCTGGCGGAGATCGAGAGCCTGGAAAAAGCCGGGGTGGAGATCCGTTCGCGTCTTGGGATCAGCGCCGCCTGCCCCCTGCTGCTGCCGGTGCACGTGGCTCTGGATCACGCCCGTGAAGCGGCCCGCGGCGCCAAGGCCATCGGCACCACCGGGCGTGGTATTGGGCCGGCCTACGAGGACAAAGTGGCCCGACGCAGCCTGCGCGCCGACGACTGGTTCCATCCGGAGCGCCTGGCGGAGAAGCTGAACGAGTTGCTGGCGTATCACAATTTCATGCTGACCCGCTTCTACGACCAGCCGGCGGTCGATCCCGTCCGCGCTCTGGACGAACTGCTGGCCTGGGGGGAGCAGCTGCGGCCCCTGGTGATCGACGTGGGCGCCCGGCTCGACGCCCTGCGCCGTCAGGGCGCCGACCTGCTGTTCGAGGGGGCCCAGGGCGCCCTGCTGGACATCGACCACGGCACCTATCCCTTCGTCACCTCCTCCAACACCACCGCCGGCGGGGCGGCCTGTGGCAGCGGGGTGGGGCCGCGGGATTTCGACTACGTCCTTGGCATCACCAAGGCCTATTCCACCCGGGTCGGCAACGGGCCATTCCCGACCGAGCTTCACGACGCCGTGGGACGGCATCTGGCGGAGAAGGGGTACGAATTCGGGGCCACCACCGGGCGGCCGCGGCGCTGCGGCTGGTTCGATGCGGTGGCGATGCGCAAATCCGCCCGCCTCAACAGCCTGTCGGGCCTCTGCCTGACCAAGCTCGACGTGCTCGACGGCCTGGAAGAGGTCGCCCTGTGCGTGGCCTACCGTCTCGACGGCCAGGTACTGGACCACCCGCCGCTGAGCGCCGAGGATTACGCCCGTTGCGAGCCGGTTCTGGAAACCCTGCCGGGCTGGCGGGAAAGCACCTTCGGTCTCACCCGCCTGGAGGATCTGCCGGCCAACGCCAGGGCTTATATCCGCCGTATCGAGGAACTGCTGGCGGTACCGGTGACCATTCTCTCTACCGGGCCGGATCGCCAGCAGACCATCGTGCTGGAACATCCCTTCGACTGAAGGGCCGCTCTGGAACAGACAAGGGGGGAACCATGACAGTTCATCAACACCATCTGGACGAGATTGACGTCGAAGTGCTACTGGAGCTTTACCGCCAGGCGTGCATCAACGCCCGGGCCTACATCCGGCTGCGTTACCTGCGCTTTGCCATCTTCGTCGCCATCAACGCCGTGGTCGGGGCCGCCACCTTCGCCATCGCCGAGCTGCATCCCTATCACATCTACATCGCCCTGTTCGGTATCGTGCTCACGGTGCTGTTCTGGATCCTCGACAGCCGGACCCAGAAGTTCTACGACCTCAAGTGCCGCCGGATCCTGGCCTGCGAGAAGCTGCTGGGGGTGGCGGACTATTTCGTTCCCTTCACGGAAGAGGCACCACCCGGACTGCCGATCCGGGTGTTGATGCATCTGATTTTCGCCACCATCCTGGCCGGATGGCTGGTGCTGGAATTGCTGATCGTCCTGCAGCCCTGACGTGAGCCCCCTTTCCCCGGTTATCTTTCTGAAGCCAGCAACGTGCGCAGTTCGGCCGCCGTCTGGGGGCGTTTTCCCGGCTCCAGCGCCAGACAGCGGTCGATGGCTTCGAGAAAGAGGGGCGGGTGCCGTCCCGTCGAGGTGGTGGCGAGGGGTGTGAGCGAATCCTGCTTCAAGCGCCGGGAGGCTTCGGGCAGGGGGCGTCGTTCCAGGCAGTAGCGCAGGGTGGCCCCGAGTCCGTAGAAATCGCTCCAGGGGCCCAGGGGCCAGTGCTTTCCATACTGTTCGGGAGGCGAGAATCCGGGGGTGCGGACCTTGCCCGGGCGACGCCAGTCGGTGGCGGCGGGAAACGGGCGGGCGGCGCCGAAGTCGAGCAACAGGGGGCTGCCGTCGGGACGGATGAGGATGTTCTCCGGCTTCAGGTCCAGATGCACGAAACCGTGGCCGTGGATGCATTCGAGGGCGGACAGCAGCGCCAGGGCCAGCTGTCGCAGGAAGGCGGCGTTCAGCTGGCGGGGACGGTGTTTCAGGTGCCAGGACAGCAGTTTGCCGTAATCGTAGCTCATGACCATGTAGACGGTCGCGTTGGCATGGAAAAAACTGTTGACCTCGACGATGTTGGGATGCTTTAGGGTCGCTAGCATCTGCGCCTCGGCCACGAACAGTTTCCGTCCCCGCAGGAAGGCGCTGCGGCAGTCCTCGTCGTTGGGGACCACGGCGCCGTTCCAGTCGCGGTAGGCGAGACGGCGGGGGAGGTACTCCTTGACCACCACCTGGGTCATATCCTCCAGCCGCCGGGCGAGATAGACCGCGCTGAAACCGCCGTCGGCCAGCGGGCGCTCGATGACGTATCGGTCCACCACCAGCCCGCTGGGGAGGTGGTCGAAGGGGCGCTCGGGGGGCGGTCCCGGGGACTGGGCTTTCATCGGCGGTGGATTGCGCTTACCATCATGTCCCTTAAGCATAGATGGAAGAGGCCATGATCAAAAGCATGACGGCGTTCGCCGAGGCTCAGGCACGGGCGGAACCTTACGCGGTGCGCTGGGAAATCCGCTCGGTCAATTCCCGCTACCTGGATCTGATCCCGCGGCTGCCGGAAAATTTCCGCTTCCTGGAGCCGGAGATCCGCCAACGCGTCTCCCGGCAGCTGAAACGGGGCAAGGTGGAATGCGCCCTGCGTCTTGATCCTTTGCCGGATGTGGAATGGACCTTCGCGCTCAACCAGCCGCTGGTGACCGCGCTGGTGCGGGCGCTCGTGGGCATCGAGACCCAGCTGCCGGCCTCGACGCCGCCTTCCCCGATCGATGTGGCCCGCTGGCCCGGGGTGTTGAAGGAGCCGGAAGTGGATCGGGAGACATTGGGAGGCGCCGTTCTGGAGGCGCTCGACCAGGCCCTGACGCAGCTGGTTGCGGTACGGCGGCGGGAGGGTGAGCGGCTGGCGCAGTTCCTGCGCCAGCGGGTGCAGGAACTGCGCCGCTGGGTGGCCGAAGCGCGGCAGCGCCTGCCGCAGGCCCTGGCTGCACTGCGGGAGAAGCTGACCGCCCGCATCGAGGAAGTCTGCGCCGAGCCGGACCGCGACCGCTTCGAACAGGAGTTGGTGTATCTGGCTCAGAAGCTGGACGTCAGCGAGGAACTGGACCGGCTCGAGACCCATCTGGACGAGATCGAGCGCCTCCTGACCCAAGATGCGCCGGTGGGCCGGCGGCTGGATTTTCTGTGTCAGGAAATGAACCGCGAGGCCAACACCCTGGCCGCCAAGGCCGCTTCCACCGCCCTGACCCAGTGCGCCCTGGAGATGAAGGTGCTGATCGAACAGATGCGCGAACAGGTACAGAACATCGAATGAATATGAGCAAAGGGACTCTTTTCATCGTTTCCGCCCCTTCCGGGGCGGGCAAGACCAGTCTGCTCAAACGCCTGCGGGAGGAGATGGACCGTCTGGTCATCTCGGTTTCCCATACCACCCGTCCCGTCCGTCCGGGTGAGGTCGACGGGCGCGACTATCATTTCGTTTCCCGCCAGACCTTCGAACGCATGATCGCAGAGGGGGCGTTTCTCGAATACGCCAGGGTGTTCGACCATTACTACGGCACCGCCCGCCAGCCGGTGCTGGACGAGTTGGAACGGGGCTACGACGTCATCCTGGAGATCGACTGGCAGGGCGCGCGTCAGGTCCGGGAGAAACTGCCCGAATGCCGTTCGATCTTCATTCTCCCTCCCTCCCGGGAGGTGCTGGAACAACGCCTGCGCCGGCGCGGCCAGGACAGCGAGGAAACCATCGCCCGGCGCATGCGCGACGCCAAGGCCGAGATCGCCCATTACGACGAATACGACTTTCTGGTCGTCAACGACGATTTCGATCAGGCCCTGAACGAACTCAAGAGCATCGTCGTCGCCGACCGCCTGCGGCTGTCACGGCAACGGGAGGCATTGACCGACCTGCTCAGGCAGCTGCTGGCCTGAGCTGTCAGAAATTTTTACAGCTGTCGGGACGGATCACCGGAATTCGTGGAGTGGTATCTATTTTGCTAATTGAATTGACAAGGCGATCACTTTGGGGATGGCGATGAAATCCTGGCAGTGTTGGCTTCTCCTGGGTTGTCTGCTGCTGCTCTCCTGGCCGTCATGGAGCCGGGCGGATGGGTTGCCCGCCGCGCGCTTGCGGCAGGCCGCCCGCAGCTTCGAACTTGGGGCCGCAGGCCAGCAGGATCTGGGGCGGGCATACCGCCTTTACTGCCTTGCGGCCGCATTGCACGACCGCCGGGCCATGTTCCGTCTGGGCTGGCTCCGTTTCAACGGCCGGGGGGTGGCGCGCGATCCCCGCATCGCTCTGGGATGGTTTCGGCGTGCCGCCCGCCACGGGGACGGTTACGCCCTGCGGATGGTGCGGCGGTTGCGCGGTTTCCGGCCGGCCGCAGATCCGCGTTGCCCCCTGACCCGGGATCCCGGGCGTTTCGACCGTCGCCGCGTGGTTGCCTGGGCGAAGCTGCTGGGTGCCGAACTGGGGGTCGATCCCCGTCTGGTGGTGGCGGTCGTCAAGGCCGAGTCGGATTTCAATCCCACTGCCCTGTCTCCCAAGCTGGCCTACGGGCTGATGCAGCTGATGCCGGAAACGGCCCGGCGTTTCGGGGTGAACCGGCTCGATCCGGTGGAGAATCTGATCGGCGGAGCGCTCTATCTGCGCTGGCTGCTGCGCCATTTCAGAGGCGACGTGGGACTTGCGCTTGCGGCCTACAACGCAGGGGAAGCGGCGGTCCGGCGGCACCGGGGCATTCCACCCTATCGGGAGACCCGCCTCTATGTGCGGAAGATCCTGGCGGACTACCGCCGCCGGCGCCATGCGATCCCCCAGCCGCTGCGCTTCTGAACCTGCGGCTTCAGCGCAGCAGCGCCAGCGTTTCCTGGATCTCGGTCTTGGCCTCGTGCAACACTTTGAGGGAATATTCCGGTGACAGGCGGCCGTCGCGCAGTTTCTGGCCGGCCGGGATGGCGCTGATCATGGGAACCTGGTCCCGTTGGCCCTGCTCCATGCAGTGATGCAATTTCGACAGCATCACCAGGTCGCTGAGAGTCAGTTCGGGGCCGCTGTCGTAGTGCCAGGCCTCGGCCAGCAACGGCACCTGGGTGAGTTCGTCGGCGAATCCCCAGGTTTTCAGGAGGTAGTGCCCGACCGGGCCCAAGACGGCCTTCAGGGTCCGGTCCAGATCTTCCTCGGTATAGTGGTCCCGGGGAAAGTCGCTGACGAACACCAGGAAGGGAATGGCGCCGATCTCGCAGGTCAGCCCGGCCAGCAACGCCTCTTCCGGATCGGGCCAGCGGTTGTCCTTGGCGAGCACGTAAGTCAGGGCGGAGAGGTGCAGCCCGTCCCGCCAGATCCTTTGCATCCGTTTCCGCAGCCGAGGGTCGCGGCACTGGAACAAATCCTTCAGGCACAACGACATCACCAGATTGCAGGTGGCTTTCAGTCCCAGGCGGTTGACCGCCTCCAGGCAGTTGGTCACCGGCCTGGCCGCCAGGTACAGGGGGCTGTTGGCGACCTGGATGAGACGGGCGGCGACGCTGGCATCCAGCTGGACGATCCTGGCCGCCTCGGCGATACCGATGTCGTCCCTGTCGATGGCCCGGCGCAGGCGCACGGCAATGTCGGGCAGCATCGGCAGTTTCGTTTCCTCGTCGGTCAGATATTGGCAGAAAGCCTGATAGAGGGTGGTTTTGCGCACCCAGGCCGGGACATCCCAGTTTTCCGGCCGCGACAGGCGGTCATCGTCAAGGACCAGATTCTTGTGCATCACGCGGGCGGAGACCCGCAGCACCTCGACGTCGCTTTTGGCCACGGCGGTGGCCTTGTGGGCGTCTCCGTGGGACAGGGGGAAACGGGATTTGGCCGAGCCGGCGACGACCTCGTATTCCTGGTTTTCGCCCAGGATCATCGTCACCGTGCCGTTCAGCAGATAGAGCACGGTGTCCTCCGAGGTGCCTGTTTCGAACAGGATGGAGCCGGCGCCGTAGGTTTCCGTGGTCTGGTTCAGGGAGAAGGCGCGCAGCTCCTCCTCGGGCAGATTGCGGATCGGGATCAGTTGCTGCAGCTCCGTCAACGTCACCGGTCTGGGTGTGAGGGTGGCAGCCGGTTTGCGTCGGGGCCCGGCGGGTCTGCCGGCTTTTTTCAACAGGCGTTTCAACATGGAGACACCTTGTAATGCGCCGTTCCAGCTCGGCAGGGCGGTTCTTTGTCGCAGAAACTCAGTGGCATGGCAGACTCGGAAGAAAAATTCTAGCGTGGCGCTGATAGCTCGTCTTCTTAAGTGTAGTTGAATCCGTCTTCCGGAAGAAAAGTGCGGATGCCTGCCAGGCCGCGGGCGCCGCAGGTGCGCGCCTGATACAAATGCCGCTGCTGCAACCCCCCGAGGAGGTAGACCGGAAGATTGACCTGCTGCATCCAGTCGTGCGCGCTGTCCCAGCCCAGGGGGCGGGCCTCGGGATGGGTGGGCGTGGCCAGAACGGGGGAGAGGACGGCGAAATCCAGACCCAGGGACTGGGCTTGGCGAAGCTCGGCCAGGGTGTGACAGGCCGCAGCGACCCGGCGCCAGCCCGCCGGCCGCTGGCGGCAGCGTGCCAGGGTGGTGCGATCCAGGTGCAGCCCCAGCCCCGGGGCGGGGGGAAGTTCGAGGTCGGCGCGCACCATCAGCGTGGCGCCGGCCTGCCGGGCCCGGGGCAGGAAGCACCCCAGCAATCTGCGGTAAGCTTCAGGATCGAGGTCCCGGGCCCGCCAGTAGATGAGCGTGTGGCCTGTCGCCAGCAGGTGCTCGAGCCAGCGTCGATAACGTGTCGCCGTCCGCCCGCCTTCGAGAATGGGGTAGTAGGGCGGCAGCCGCAGGGCGGTGACGATGGGGCGGTCGGCGGCCGGCAGGGGATGGCGGTCCAGTTCCTCCGGCGCCACCCAGGCCAGGGGTTGGTCTTCCCGGCCTTCGGGGACGCCTTCGAAGCCGGTGACCTCGAAAACGTCGAGCAGGACGGACCGGTCCGGATAGCGGTGGCGGACCTGGATCAGGGGTTCGGCGGCGGTCACGGCGATGCCCAGTTCCTCGGCCAGCTCCCGGATCAGCGCCTGACGGGCGGTTTCCCCCGGCTCGCACTTGCCGCCGGGAAATTCCCACAGCCCCCCCTGGTGGACGTGCTGCGGCCGCCGGCTCAGCAGCACCCGCCCACCGGCGTCTCGGATCACGCCGGCGGCGACGTGAAGCTCAGGTGCGGTATTCGGCGTTGATGCGGACATAGTCGTAGGACAGGTCGCAGGTGAGGATCTCCGCCCCGGCCTGTCCCCGGCCCAACAGAATGCGGATGCCGATCTCGTCGCGCGCCATCACTTTCTGCCCGGTCGCTTCGGTATAGTCCGGGTCGCGGCCGCCGGCGCGGACGATGCGCACCTCGTCGAGCCAGATCTCCACCCGGCCGATGTCCAGCCCCTCGATGCCGGCGCGTCCCACCGCCGCCAGGATCCGACCCCAGTTGGGGTCGCCGGCGAAGCAGGCGGTCTTGACCAGGGGGGAGTTGGCGACGGTGAAGCCGACCCGGCGGGCTTCCTCCCCATCTGCGGCTTGTTCCACCCGGATGCGGATCAATTTGGTCGCACCCTCGCCGTCGCGGACGATGGCCTCGGCCAGCTCGCGGCAGACCCGGGTGACCGCGGCGGCAAACCCGCCCCAGTCGGGATGGGCGGGGGTCAGGGGGGAATGGCCGGCCCGGCCGGTGGCCATGAGGGCGCAGGCGTCGTTGGTGGAAGTGTCGCCATCGACGGTGATGGCGTTGAAACTGACCGCCACCGCTTCCCGGAGCAGGGTCTGGAGCGCGGCCGGATCGACGTGGGCGTCGGTGCCCACGTAGGCCAGCATGGTGGCCATGTTGGGGGCGATCATGCCGCTGCCCTTGGCGATGCCGGCGACCGTGACCGGCCGGCCTTCGACGCTGCAGGTGGCTGCCGCGCCCTTGGGGCGGGTATCGGTGGTCATGATCGCCCGGGCCGCCGCTTCCCAGCCGGCGGCATCGAGCCGGGCGAGGGCGGCCGGCAGGGCGGCGGTCAGCTTCGCCACCGGCAGGGGTTCGCCGATGACGCCGGTGGAAAAAGGCAGGACCTGATCGGCCTTGCCGCCGCTCAGTTCCGCCAGGGCGGCGCAGGTGGCGCGGGCGGCTGCCAGCCCTTCGGCGCCGGTGCCGGCGTTGGCGTTGCCGGCGTTGATCACCAGCCAGCGGATGTCGCCGCCGCGTGCCAGATGTTCCCGGGCCACGAGGACGGGGGCGGCGCAGAAGGCGTTGCGAGTGAAGGTAGCCGCCACCTGGGCCCCCGGGGGCAGTTCGATGACCGTGAGATCGTCGGCCTCAGATTTGCGGATGCCGGCGTGGGCGGTGCCCAGGCGGATGCCGGCGATGGCCGGCATGGCCGGAAAGGTATCGGGACCGACCGCCATCAACTCAGCTTGCCGTGGCAATGCTTGTACTTTTTGCCGCTGCCGCAGGGGCAGGGTTCGTTGCGGCCGATCTTGCGCCCCTCGCGCACGAAAGGCTTTTGCTCCACCGCCACCCCGCCGTTGTCCTCCTCCAGCAGCGCCGTGGCTTCCTCTTCTTCGAGGGCGGCGATTTCGGCGTGCTCGAAGTGCATTTCCTGCGGGATTTCCTCGCGGCGTTGCTCGTCGATGGCCTCCACATCGGCCTCGCTCTGGACCTGCACCCGCGACAGGGTGCTGATGGTTTCGTGCTTGATGTTGTCGAGCATCGACTTGAACATCTGGAATGCCTCGCGCTTGTATTCCTGCTTGGGATCGCGCTGGGCGTAGCCGCGCAGGTGAATGCCCTGGCGCAGGTGGTCCATGGCCGCCAGGTGTTCCTTCCAGGCGTGGTCGAGGATCTGCAGCATCACCGATTTCTCGAACTGGCGCAGGACCTCGGGGCCGACCTGCCGTTCCTTCTCCTGGTAGCGCTGCTCCGCCGCCTGGATGATCGCTTCCTTGAGGTCCTCGACCTGCAGGTTGGGATCCGCCTCCAGGCGCTGCCTGACCGGGAAGTCGAGGTCGAAGTCGTTTTTGAGGGTCTGTTCCAGCCCGTCCAGGTCCCACTGTTCCTCGAAGCTCTGAGGTGGGATGTGTTTGTCCACCACCTCGGCGATCACGTCGCGGCGGATGGCGTCGAGGATGTCGCTGATGTCCTCGGCCTCCAGCAGTTCGTTGCGGAGCTCGTAGATCACCTTGCGCTGGTCGTTGGCGACGTTGTCGTATTCGAGTAGCTGCTTGCGGATGTCGAAGTTGTGGGCCTCGACCTTGCGCTGGGCGTTCTCGATCGCCTTAGTGACCCAGGGATGTTCGATGGCCTCGCCTTCCTCCATGCCGAGGCGCTGCATCAGGGCGGCAACCCGGTCGGAGGCGAAGATCCGCATCAGGTTGTCCTGCAGCGACAGGTAGAAGCGGGTCGAACCCGGGTCCCCCTGCCGTCCGGAGCGGCCGCGCAGCTGGTTGTCGATGCGGCGCGATTCGTGGCGCTCGGAACCGATCACGTGGAGACCGCCGGCAGCCACCACCTGGTCGTGACGCTGCTGCCATTCCCGGCGCACCTTCTCCTTGGCTTCCTCCGGGGCGTCCTCGCCCAGCTGGGCCAGTTCCGCCTCCAGATTGCCGCCGAGGACGATGTCGGTGCCGCGGCCGGCCATGTTGGTGGCGATGGTCACCGCCCCCGGCCTGCCTGCCTGGGCGATGATGTGGGCCTCGCGCTCGTGCTGCTTGGCGTTGAGCACTTCGTGCGGGATCTTGCGGCGCTTGAGCAGCTGGGACAGGTACTCGGAATTTTCGATCGAGGTGGTGCCCACCAGCACCGGCTGGCCGCGCTTGTGGCAGTCCTCGATGTCCTTGACGATGGCGTCGTACTTTTCCTTGGCGGTGAGGTAGACCAGATCGCTGTGGTCCTTGCGGATCATCGGCCGGTGGGTCGGGATTACCACCACTTCCAGGCCGTAGATCTGATGGAACTCGTACGCCTCGGTGTCGGCGGTGCCGGTCATCCCCGCCAGCTTCTCGTAGAGGCGGAAGTAGTTTTGGAAGGTGATCGACGCCAGAGTCTGGTTCTCCTGCTGGATCGGCACCCCCTCCTTGGCCTCGATGGCCTGGTGCAGCCCCTCGGACCAGCGCCGCCCCGGCATGATGCGGCCGGTGAACTCATCGACGATGATGACCTCGCCGTCCTTGACGATGTAGTCCACGTCGCGGTGGTAGAGGGCGTGGGCCCTAAGGGCCGCATTGAGATAATGCAGCAGGCGGATGTTGTTGGCGTCGTAGAGGCTTTCACCCGGCTGGATCAGGCCGTGTTCCACCAGCAGCTTCTCCACCTTCTCGTGGCCGCGCTCGGTGAGGAAGACCTGCTTGGTCTTCTCGTCCACGGTGTAGTCGCCGGGTTTGGTGACCTCCTCTTCCTTCTCCCCGCCTTCCTGGCGCTCCAGCTGGGGCACCAGTTCGTTCATCTTCACATAGAGATCGGTGCGTTCCTCGGTGGGGCCGGAGATGATGAGCGGGGTACGGGCCTCGTCGATGAGGATCGAGTCCACCTCGTCGACGATGGCGTAATGGTGGCCGCGCTGGACCTGCTCGGCCTTGCTGAAGGCCATGTTGTCGCGCAGGTAGTCGAAGCCGAATTCGTTGTTGGTGCCGTAGGTGATGTCGGCGGCATAGGCCTCACGGCGCTGAGCCTGGTCCATGTTGCTGACGATCACCCCCACCTTCATGCCGAGGAACTGGTACAGCTTGCCCATCCACGCCGCATCGCGCCGGGCCAGGTAGTCGTTGACCGTGACCACGTGCACCCCCTTGCCGGGGATGGCGTTGAGGTAGGCCGCCAGCGTCGCCACCAGGGTCTTGCCTTCGCCGGTGCGCATCTCGGCGATCTTGCCGTCGTGGAGCACCATGCCGCCGATGAGCTGGACGTCGAAGTGGCGCATGCCGAGCACCCGGCGGCCGGCCTCGCGCACCGTGGCGAAGGCCTCCGGCAGCAGGTCGTCGAGGCTTTCGCCGTCCTGGTGGCGTTTTCTGAATTCGTCGGTCTTGGCGCGCAACTGGGCGTCGCTCAGGGCCTGGAACTGCGGTTCCAGGGCGTTGATCTTGTCGACGATCTTGCGTTTCTGACGGATGATGCGGTCGTTGCGCGATCCGATGACTTTCTTGACCAGCTTGCCTAGCATTGTGTTTAAATTCCGAGGTTGATGGGAACGGCGACCCGTGGACTGCCCGCCATTTTACCTTACCCTTGAGGATGGCCGGAAACCGGATCGTCGCATTTTTGGACGCTTCAACCTTAAAAACGTTCAGGAAATGGTGGCCGAAAAATCCCCCAGGCCGGTGCGCGACTGGCTGCGCAGCGCGTCCGGAAACCGCAGTCTGCAGGCCCGCCTGGCGCTGCATCAGCGGCTTTTGACAGCGCTGCGCCGCAGTTTGCCGCCAGCCCTGCGCGATCATTGCCTGGCCTGCGTGTTCGGGCGCGATGGGACGTTGATCCTCTATACCGATTCGCCGGCCTGGGCCACGCAGTTGCGCTATCTTCAGCCCCGCCTGCTGCCCGCGCTTGCGGCCATCGCACCGGTCACCCGGCTGCGGGCCCGGGTGCTGCCGCCGTCACGGCCGCCCGCTATAGAGGCGGCACCACCGCGCCTGCCGCCGCCGGAAATCGTCGCCCAGCTGCGCCAGCAGGTCGCCTGGGTGGCGGACGAGGCGGTGCGCGCCTCGCTGCTGCGGTTGCTGGACACCTGGCGGTCGCACAAGGATTGAAGTATGGAACCACGACCGGAGATACCGCAGATCGCCCAAATCTATCAGCGTCTCGGCGAATTGCTGGCGCTTGCGGGGGCGCATTTCCGCTGGCAGGTACTGCCGGCTTTCGAGGTGGCTTTCGACCTCAGGGGCAAGGCGGCCGGGCAGATGGTCGCCGGCCGCAGTGGGGTGCGGCTGCGCTTCAATCCGGTGCTGCTGCGGCAGAATTGGGAGGACTTCCTGCATACGGTGGTGGCCCACGAACTGGCCCACGCGGTGGTCTGGTGGCAATACGGCAGGCGGGCCAAGCCGCACGGACCGGAATGGCAGGCGGTGATGCGGCTGTTCGGGCTGGAACCGCAGCGCTGTCACGATTACGACGTCGCTGGGGGCCAGGCCCGCCGCCTGCAACGGTTCCGCTACCGCTGCGGCTGCCGCGAGCACGCGCTGACCTCGATCCGCCACGGTCGGATTCAGCGGGGGGAGCGGGAATACGTTTGCAAGTTCTGCGGGCAGCGGCTGGAATGGACGGGCGCTTGAACTGGGACCGGCTGGCCGGCCTCCTGGACCGGGTAGACGGTCTGACCTGGGGCGTTATTACCGTCAATTTGGTATTGATCCTGTTCGCCCGTCACCTGGTGCGCCTGGCTTCCGGTCATGACACGCCACCGGCCTTGTTGCGGCTGCGGGGCAAAGACGAAGCGCCGGAGTTGGGCCCTGCCCGACGGGCGGGGTAGAATCCCCTTTTGCATCAACCAAACGGAGTCAAAAAATGCGTCGATATGCCATTCTGCCCGCGCTGGCGGGAATGAGTCTTGCCGTAGGCTGTGCTGGCCAGGGAGGAAATTCCGGAGCAGCGGCCGCAAGCGCGAACGATTGGGGCAATGCCGTCCGGTCGGCAGCGGATGTCAGCCAGACCACCGGTCGCAGCGGAGCCGCCCTGCGCACGGCCGGATCGCTCGCCGGTCACCCCCTGGTACAGCAGTTGACCCGGCAGCTGGGGGTCGCACCGGAGCAGGCCGCCGGCGGTGCCGGCTTGTTGTTCCAGACCGCCAGGCAAAGGATGGCGCCGGAACAGTTCAAGGCTTTGGAGCAATCGGTGCCGGGCGTGGACCAGCTGATGGCGGCGGCCCCCAAGACCGGCCAGACAAGCGGCGGCCTCTCCTCGCTCATGGGGGGCGCCGGCGATACGGTGAACCAGGCCGCCAATCTGATCCAGGGTTTCAGGCAACTGAACCTGTCTTCCGACATGGTCAGTCAGTTCATCCCCGTGGTGGTGAATTACGTCAAGGAAACCGGTGGCAACGCTCTGGCCAGTGCTCTGCAAGCGGCGCTGGTCGGCGGCTGATCAGGGCTCGTTTCCGGTCACCGTTTCGAAGACACAGGAATAGTCCTCGAAACGGTGATGCTGCAGGGCCCGGCGGTACAGGGCCGCGGCGGCCGTTGGCAGTTTCCCTTCGAGGCCCTGGGCTTCGGCCAGGAACAGGTCGATGTCCTTGACCAGGTGTTCGGTGGGGAAGTTGGGATCGGCGTAGTCGTGGGCCAGCATCCTCGGCAGTTTCTTGTCGAAGGTGGGGGCGTACAGGGCGCTGGCGCGGAGGATGTCCATGAAGGTGTCCACCGACACCTGGTGTTTCTGCACGAAGCCCAGGCTGGTGGCGAAGGCCGTCGTCAGGGTGGCGATGAGCTGGTTGAGGGCCAGTTTGAGGGCCGCCGCCTGTCCTGCAGGGCCGATCAGGCGGATTTCCTTGCCGAGAATGGCCAGCAGCGGCTGCACGGTTTCGAAATCGGTCTGGCGGCCGCCGGCCATGATGATCAGGGTGCCGGCCCTGGCTTCGGGAATACTGCCGAGGACAGGCGCTTCCAGGTAGCGCCCGCCTGCCGCCTCGACCTGCGCCGCTAGGCGCCGGCTCTGTTCCACCCCGACGGTGGCCATCTGTACCAGGATTCTGCCCTCCAGCGGCAATCCCGTCAGCACGGTTTCAGTGGCGGGGTGATCGCTGAAGGTGGTGAACACGATCCGGGCCGGGGTCACCGCGGCCGCCGCTGTGGGTTCGGGACGGACGCCGGCGGCGGCCAGCGCTTCGGCTTTCGCCGCGGTGCGGTTCCAGGCGTGGACGGTGAATCCGTACCGTGCCAGGCGGGCGGCCATCGGCGCGCCCATCAGGCCGGTGCCGAGCCAGGCGATGACGGGGCGATCGCTCATTTTTCTTCTCCTTTTGGAGTGGCTGAAAAGAGGGCTCGGGCCTGCTGGTCGGCGTGATAGGAAGAGCGCACCAGGGGACCGGAGGCCACCTGGCGGAAGCCCAGGTCCCGGGCGTGTTCGGCCAGACGGTCGAATTCCTCCGGCGGCACGTAGCGGCGCACCGGCAGGTGGTCCGGCGACGGCTGCAGGTACTGCCCCAGAGTCAGCATCTCCACGCCGTGGCGGCGCAGGTCCTCGAGCACGGCGACGATTTCCGCTTCCGTCTCCCCCAGCCCCAGCATCAGGCCGGATTTGGTGGGAACCGCCAACGCTTCTCTGGCCGCCTGCAGCAGCCGCAGCGATCCCTGATAGTCGGCGCCGGGGCGGGCCTGACGGTAGAGGCGGGGGACGGTTTCCAGGTTGTGGTTGAAGACGTCCGGCGGCTGGCGGGCCAGCAGCGCCAGGGCCTTGTCCTCGCGGCGGCGGAAGTCCGGGGTGAGGATCTCGACGAGGGTGTCCGGGGCCCGGGCGCGGAGGGCGGCGATGCAGGCGGCGAAATGGGCGGCGCCGCCGTCACGCAGGTCGTCACGGTTGACCGAGGTGATCACCACGTAGCGCAGCCCGAGTTCGGCCACGGCCCGGGCGAGGTGCTGCGGTTCTTCGGGATCGGGCGGTTGCGGCCGGCCGTGGGCGACGTCGCAGAAGGGGCAGCGGCGGGTGCACAGGTCGCCGAGGATCATGAAGGTGGCGGTGCCGTGGCCGAAGCATTCCCCCAGGTTGGGGCAGGCGGCCTCCTCGCACACGCTGCTGAGGCGATGCTGGCGCAGCAGCCGCTTGACCCGGACGACGTTGGGATCGCTGGCGATGCGGATGCGCAGCCAGGCCGGTTTGCGCAGGGGTTCTGCGGCCGGTTCCACCTTCACCGGAATCCGCGCCAGTTTGGCAGCACCCCGCTGATGGGTGTCGGGGCGGCGGCGTGAGGGAGCGCGCAGTTCGTCAAGCGGGTCGGTCATGGCGGATGTCCTCGTCGGGCAGGTTGTCAAGGCGGGTGCTAACGGACGTCAGACCCAGGCGCTTCAGCAGCGCGCCCAAAAGGGGGACGGTCACCTCGTGGACCCCGGCGCCGACGCCGAGATCGGCCAGCCGGGTCATGGCCAGGCCGCGGTAGCCGCAGGGGTCGATGCGCTGGAACGGGGCCAGGTCCAGATCGACGTTGAGGGCGAGGCCGTGGTAACTGCGGAAGCGCCGCACCCGGATGCCGAGGGAGGCGATCTTGGCACCGTCCACATAGACGCCGGGGGCGTCGCGGCGGGCGTGGCCGGCGATGCCGTACTGGCGCAGCACGTCGATGGTGACGGTTTCCAGGGCGGTGACCAGGTCGCGCACGCTCAGACCCAGGCGCGCCAGATCCAGCAGCGGGTAGGCGATCAGCTGGCCGGGACCGTGATAGGTGATGAGACCGCCGCGATCGGTGGCGACCACCGGGATGTCGCAGATGCGGCGCAGGGCGCGGTCGCCGCGCACCCCGACGGTGTAGACCGGTTCGTGTTCCAGGAGCCAGATTTCGTCTTCGGTCTCCCGGGTGCGAGCGGCGGTGAAGCGCTGCATCGCCCGCCACACCGGCAGGTAGGGGCGCCGTCCCAGCCAGCGCAGCCGTACCGTGTTCACAGGGTCATGACCACGTCGGGATGGGCCCGCAGCTCGGTGTACAAGGCTTCGAGCTGCGCGCGGCTGCGGGCGCGGATGGTGACGGTGACCACGGCGTATTTGCCGTTGCGGCTGGGACGGGTGGTCACCGCATTCTCACGCAGGTCGCCGGCGTGCCGGCGGACGATGCGCACCACGTCCAGTTCGAAAGCCTCGGTGCCGGGCCCGAATGCCTTGACCGGCCACTCGCAGGGAAATTCCAGTCCGGTGACCTGGCTCATGACGCTTGCTCGTGGAAACGACGCTTGTAGTCCTGAAACGCCCGGTAGAGACGGCGCCACAGCGGGCCGGGGCGGCCGTCCCCCACCGCCTCGCCGTCCAGCGTCACCACCGGCACCAGTTCGCGGGTGGAGCTGGAAAGCCAGATTTCCCCGGCGCGGGCCAGTTCGGCCGCGTCCAGATCGCGTTCCTGGCAGGGAAGTCCCTGTTCCCGGGCCAGTTCCAGAATCAGGTCGCGGGTGACGCCCGGCAGCAGGTGCGGTCCCTTGGCCGGGGTGACGATGACGCCGTCGACGACGGCGAAGACGTTGCTGGCGGCGCCTTCGGTGACGCGGCCGTCGCGGATCAGAATCGCCTCCTGGCAGCCGCGTTCCGCCGCCTCCTGGCGCAGGAGGACGTTGGCGAGCAGGGTGATGGCCTTGATGTGGCACCACTGCCAGCGGATGTCCTCGTGGGTGATGGCTTTGGCCGGCGCGGGCGGGGCGGTGTCGATGGCGAAGGCCCAGGCCAGCACCGTCGGTTCGACGACCGGGGGGAAGGCGTGGTCGCGCCTGGGCGCCACGCCGCGGGTCACCTGGAGATAGACCGCCTGGTCGGCATCGCCGTCGAGCAGTTCGGTCAGGATCTCCCGCCACTGCGCCCGCCTCAGGGGCGGCTCGAGACGGATGGCGCGCAGGCTGTTTTCCAGCCGCTCGAGATGCTGGTCGAGACGGAACAGGCGGCCGCCATAGGCGGGAATGACCTCGTAGACCCCGTCGCCGAACAGAAAGCCGCGGTCGAGCACCGACACCCGGGTCTGGCTCAGGGGCAGAAAACGGCCGTTGAGATAAGCGCGTGTATCATTCATCGCCATTGGCGCGCCCCGTCCGCCACTGATCGAACAACAGCCAGCCTTCGTCGATGAGGCGGCTGACCAGCCCCCCTTCGGGTGCGTCCTCCAGGGCGACCAGGGGATGCTCGGCGATGGTTTCGTCCCCCACCTTGACCTTGAGCACGCCGACCGCCTGACCCTTGGCGACCGGAGCGGTCAGCCACGGTTCCACGACGATTTCGCTCTCCAGGGCGTCGGCCTTGTCCTTGGGGATGGTGACGTACACCGCCTCGCTGGCGCCGACCGGCAGAGTCTTGCGGGCGCTTTTGTAGATCCTGACTTCCTCCAGGGGTTTGCCGGCGTCCACCAGCCGGCGGGTGAAGAAAAAGCGGAAGCCATAGTTCAGCAGCGCCTGGGAGGCGCTGGCGCGGGCGTTCTCGCTGGCGGTGCCCATCACCACCGAGATCAGGCGCTGGTCACCGCGCTTGGCCGAGGTCACCAGACAGTAACCGGCTTCCTCGGTATGGCCGGTCTTGACGCCGTCCACCGTGGGGTCGCGCCACAGCAGCAGGTTACGGTTATGCTGGGTGATGCCGTTGTAGGTGAACCGCTTGAGCGCGAACCATGGGTAATACTGGGGAAATTCCCGGATCAGCGCCCGGGTCAGGATCCCTAAGTCGCGAGCGGTGGTGTAGTGGTCCGGGTCCGGCAGGCCGGTGCTGTTGACGTAATGGGTGTCGGTCAGCCCTAAGCGCCGGGCGTGCTGGTTCATCAGCTCGGCAAAGGTGCGTTCGTCCCCGGCGATGTGCTCGGCCAGAGCGATGCTGGCGTCGTTGCCCGACTGGACGATGATGCCCTTGAGCAGATCCTCGACCCGGACCTGCTTGCCCACTTCGATGAACATCCGCGAGCCCGGCGCCCGCCAGGCCTTTTCGCTGACGGTCACCCTGTCGTCGAGTTTGAGGTTGCCTTGTTCCAGCTCGTGGAAGGCGACATAGACGGTCATGATCTTGGTCAGGCTCGCCGGCGGCAGGCGCGTCGTGGCCGCCTTGCCGGCCAGGGCGCTGCCGCTGTGGAAATCGATCAGCTGATAGCTTTTGGCCGCCAGCTGAGGCGGTGGCGGAATCACCGCTCGGGCTGGCAGGGCCAGCCACAACAGGGGAAGCAGGAACGGAAGAAGTCGTCGCATGGCGGATTTTTCGGAATTTATGGATTGACGATCAGCGTGGCGTTGAGGCCGAGGTGGCGCAGTTTACGGTCCAGGGCGGCCAGCTCGGTTTTCGACCGCAGCGGACCGAGGCGGACGCGATATAAGGTTTTGCCGTCCCGGCTGACGGCGGCGAGGTGGGGGTTGGGCAGGTGGTGTCGCCTCAGCCGCTGCAGCAGCCGGTCGGCGTTGTCGCGGGCGGTGAAGGCCCCCACCTGCAGCAGCCAGGCCCGGGCGGCCGCAGCGGGGGGCTCCAGCGCCCGGATCTCCACCGGCGCGGTGCCGCTTTTGTCGATGCCGAGCTTGACCGCGGCGGCGTAGGAAAGGTCGATCAGTCGGCCTGGATGGAACGGCCCGCGGTCGTTGACCCGGACCACCGCCTTGCGGCCGTTGCGCAGATTGGTCACTTCCACGTAGCTGGGAATCGGCAGGGTGCGGTGGGCCGCGGTCATGGCGTACATGTCGTAGGGCTCGCCGCTGGCGGTGGGACGGCCATGAAACTTCCTGCCGTACCAGGACGCGATGCCGCGGGCACGGTAGCCTTTGGCGCTGCGCATGACCCGGTACTGTTTGCCGGCGACCCGGTAACTTTCAGGGTTGAGCGCCGGGCGGAAGGGTTCGTAACGGGGCACCGCGTCGGTGACGGCGCTCAGATCCTGCAGCTGCCTGGGCGGGCCGTCGGCCTGCTGGAGGCTGCAGCCGGTGAGGACCAAGGCGAGGGGCCAGAGCGTGCTTTTCATCGTGCGGCCTCCATGCGTTGCCTGATGGCCTGGCTCAGCTGGTGGACCGCCATGGCGTAGAGGCGGCTGCGGTTGTAGCGGGTGATGACGTAGAAGTTGGGTAGTCCCAGCCACGCTTCCGGGCCGGATTCGCCGTCGAGGACGACGACATTTCCCCGCAGGTCCTGCATCCCGGGCAGGGGCGGCAGTTTCAAGCCCTTGGCTTCCAGTTCCGCCAGGGGGTATCTGGCCTCCAGGGTCTCGTCCCCGAGCTTTGCCGCCTCCGCCGGCAGGGGCAGGGCGACCGGCTGGCCGCGCCGCCAGCCGTGCTCGACGAAGTAGTTGGCCACGCTGGCGGCCACGTCGGCGGGGTTGGTCCAGATGTCGCGCTTGCCGTCGCCATCGAAATCGGCGGCATAGCGGCGGTAGCTCGAGGGCATGAACTGGGGCCAGCCCATCGCTCCGGCGTAGGAACCCACCGGTTCGGTGGGCGGCAATCGCTCCTCCCGGGCCAGCAGGAAGAACTGTTCCAGCTCGCGGCGGAAGAACGGGGCCCGGCGCGGATAGGCGAACCCCAGGGTGGCGAGGGCGTCGAGCACCCTGAAACCGCCGGTGCGGGTGCCGTAGAAGGTTTCCACCCCGAGAATGGCGACCACGACCTCGGGCGGAACGCCGTACTTTTGCGCCACCTGATCGAGCAGCCGGCGGTGTCGGCGCCAGAATTCGACCCCACCGGCGATACGCTTCTCGGTGAGGAAGATCTTGCGGTAACGGTGCCAGGGCAGTCCTTCCGCCGGGCGCTGGATGGCTTTCAGGATACCGGCGTCGATCCGGGCCTGTTCCAGCGCTTGGGTGAGGGCGTCGCGGTCGAGGCCGTGGCGGGCCACCAGGGTGTCGATGAAGCGCCGAGCCTCGGGGTGCTCGTCGAGCGGGAGGCCGAAGGCCGGGGCGGCGGCCAACAGCAGGGCGAGCAGGTTGCAGCGGGCGGCAGCGTTCATCAGGAAGGCACCAGTTTGCGATGGGTGTGCAGGGACATCATGATACCAAAGCCCGCCAGCAGGGTGACCATCGAGGTGCCGCCGTAGCTGACCAGCGGCAGCGGCACTCCCACCACCGGCAGCAGGCCGATGACCATGCCGACGTTGACGAACACGTAGACGAAAAAGGTCAGTGCCAGGCCGCCGCACAGCAGGCGGCTGAAGGTGTCTTGAGCCTCCAGGGCCATGGCCATGCCACGGCCGACGATGAACAGGTACAGTCCCAGCAGGGCGGTGCAGCCGATGAGGCCGAATTCCTCGGCCAGTACCGCGAAGATGAAGTCGGTGTGCGGTTCCGGCAGGAATTCCAGATGGGATTGGGTGCCGCCGAGCCAGCCCTTGCCCCGGAGGCCGCCGGAGCCGATGGCGATCTTGGCCTGGATGGTGTGGTAGCCGCGCCCCAGGGGATCCTGCTCTGGATTGAGGAACATCAGCACCCGGTCGCGCTGATAGTCGTGCAGCAGCATCCACACGGCCGGCAGGGCGGCGAGAACGGCGCCGCCGAGTACTGCCAGCAGCCGCCAGGAAATACCGGCATAGAACACCACCGCCCCACCTGCCGTGGCCACCAGCAGGGCGGTGCCCAGATCCGGCTGTTTGGCGATCAGCAGCACCGGCAGCGCGATCCACAGCCCCGCCCAGGCCAGGGTTTTCAGCCCCGGCGGCAGCGGTTGCTGGGCCAGGAAACGCGCCACCAGCATGGGGGTGAAAATCTTGACGAATTCCGACGGCTGGAAGCGGACGAATCCCAGATCCAGCCAGCGCCGGGCGCCCTTGCCCACATCCCCGACCCCCAACACCGCGACCAGCAGCAGGATGCCGGCAGCGTACAGATAAGGGCTCCAGCGATAAAGGGTGCGGGGGTGGACCTGCGCCAGCGCCAGCATGACCGTGAAGGCCAGACCGAGGCGGGCCGCCTGTTTGTAGACCAGCACCGGGTTGCCACCTCCGGCGCTGTAAAGGATCAGCAGGCCGATGCCGGCCAGCGCCAAAAGCCCTCCCAGCAACCACGGATCGATGTGGAGGCGCAGCCACAGGCTGCGCGATTGGGTCGAATAGGTGTCCAGGGTGGCGTTCATGGCTGCCTGAGATGATGGAGAATGATGCGGCGGGCGATGGGGGCGGCCACCGAGCCGCCGTGGCCGGCGTGTTCGGCGATCACCGCCACTGCGATCTTGGGGTGGTCCACCGGGGCGAAGGCGATGAACAGGGCGTGGTCGTGGAGTTCCCGGGCGAGTTTGCTGGCCCGATATTCCTCGTCCTGTTTTACCGTGAACACCTGGGCGGTGCCGGTCTTGCCGGCGATGAGGAAGTCCAGATCCTTAGCGATGCGGCGGGCGGTGCCACGGGGACCGTGGACCACCGCGATCATGGCGTCGACGATGGTGCGGAGGTGGCGGGGGGCGAGCGCAACGCGGCCTTCGTCGGGATCCGGGAACAGCGGCACCGAGCGTTCCCCGCTGACCTGGTAGGCGGCGACGTGAGGGCGGACGAGCCGGCCACGGTTGGCCAGGGTGGCCACCGCCCGGGCCAGCTGCAGGGGCGTCACCTGCAGAAAGCCCTGGCCGATGCCGGCGATCAGGGTTTCCCCTGGATACCAGGGCTGGTGGAAAACCTTGCGCTTCCAGTCACGTGATGGCAACAGTCCGGCCTTTTCCCCCACCAGATCGATGCCGGTGCGGCGGCCGAAGCCGAAACGGTCCAGGAAGTCGTGGAGGCGGTCGATGCCAAGGTTGTGAGCCAGATCGTAGAAATAGACGTCGCACGACTGGGCGATGGCGTCTTTGAGGTCGATCTGACCGTGGCCCCATTTCTTCCAGTCGCGGTAGCGGTGCGAGACGCCGGGAAGCTGGTAGTAGCCGGGACAGAAGATCTCCCGGCGGGCGTCGATGACCCCATATTCCAGTCCCGCCAGCCCCACGAACGGCTTGATCGTGGAGCCGGGCGGATAGCGGCCCCGCAGGGTGCGGTCGAACAGGGGGCGGTCGGGGGAGCGCTGCAGCGCTTGGTATTCCTGGCGGTGGATACCGTAGACGAAGGCGTTGGGGTCGAAGCCCGGCTTGCTCACCAGGGCCAGCACCTGGCCGCTGGCCGGTTCGATGGCGACCACGGCGCCGTTGTGTTCCCCCAGGCCCTCGTAGGCGAGACGCTGTAGATCGATGTCCAGACCTAGATGGAGGTCGGCGCCGGGGCGGGGTGTGACTTCACGCAACACCCGCAGATCGCGGCCGCGGGCGTTGGTTTCGATCTCGGCGTAGCCGGTATGACCGTGGAGCAGTCCCTCGTAGGCGCGTTCGATGCCGACCTTGCCGATATGGGTGGTGCCGCGGTATTCGGTCGGGTCGAGACGTTTGAGCTCGCGTTCGTCGATGCTGCCGACGTAGCCCACCACGTGGGAGGTCAGCTCCCCGTAAGGGTAATGACGCACCAGCCGGGCGTGGATGTCGACGCCGTGGAAGAAAGGCCTGCGGGCGGCGAAACGCGCCACTTCGTCATCGCTCAGATGGAGCTTCAAAGGGATGCTGTCGAAGCGCCGGTGGCGCCGCAGCTGCTGGCGGAAACGGGTGACCTCCTCCGGGGTGACGGTAAGCAGCCGCTGCAGGCGGGCGAGGGTCGCTTCCATGTCCTCGACCTGCTCGGGAACGATCTCCAGGCTGTAGACCGGGACGTTCTCCGCCAGGATGCGGCCGTGGCGGTCGTAGATCAGCCCGCGGGTCGGGGGCAGGGGTGCGATCTTGACCCGGTTGTCGCGGGCCAGCATGGCGTAGTGTTCGTGGCCGAAGATCTGAAGGTAGACCAGACGGGCGACGAGCGCCAGGGTCAGCGCCAGCACTACGGCGGCGGACGTCAGGATCCGCTGCCGGAACAGACGGTTTTCATGAACGGCATCTTTGAGCCGGAAATGCGCCATGTCAGCCCAGGTAGCGGCGTTTCAGGTAACGGCACAGGCTTAGAACCAGCGGCCAGGTCAGCGTTCCCGTCAGCGATGGGAGCCAGTAGGTCCAGGGCAGTCCGCTTCGTCCCTGCAGGAGCTCGAAACAGAAGGTCAGGACCTGGGCGGCGAGCAGGAAGGCCAGGACCAGCAGCATCTGCTGGCTGAGCGGAAAGATACGCAGGCGGGTGTGGAAACGGACGCAGATGAAGGCGGCGACCGCATAGACGAGGGCGTGCTGCCCCAGCAGGCTGGCGGTAGCGGCATCGGTCCAAAGGCCGACGATCCAGGCCAGTCCCACTCCCAGCCGCTGCGGCAGGGCCAGGCTCCAGTAGATCAGCACCAGCATCACCCAGTCGGGATTGAAGGGGGCGATGGCCTCGGGCAGGGCCAGCAGCCGCAGCCACAGCGCGCCGGCGAGGGTCGCTGCGATCAGGGGGTAAGGATTGCGGTCAAGGGCGGGCTGCATCAGCGGGGGACGCCGGCAGGAACGGGGAGGGCGTGTTCTGGCTCCAGGTGATGAGCACTTCGCGGATGCGGTCGAGGGCAGCGGTCGGTTTGGCCTGGATCCTGGCGAAGTGTTTGCCCGGCTGCGGTTCGACCGTGGTGATCCGGGCCACCGGATAGCCCTGGGGGAACACCCCGCCGAGACCGGAGGAAACCAGTAGGTCGCCGGGACGGATGTCCACGTTGTTGGGCAGGTTGGGCAGTTCGAGGTGGTCGTACTCGCCGCTGCCGACGGCGATGGCACGCAGGCCGTTGCGGTTGACCTGGACCGGAATGGCATGGTTGGGATCGGTGATGAGCAGCACCTCCGCCGTCAGTGGCGTGACCCGCACCACCTGACCCACCACCCCGTCGACGCTCACGACCGGCTGGCCGACGTGCACCCCGAACTGGTTGCCCTTGTTGACCAGCACCCGGTGCTCGTAGGGGGCCAGATTGACCGCCAGCAGCTCGGCCACCAGCATCTGCTCGCCCAGCTTGAAGGAGTTGTCCAGAAAGGCGCGCAGGCGGTCGTTTTCCTTCTTGAGCGCCTCGTACTTGAGGGTGCGGCGTTTGAGTTCGGCGACCTGACGTTTGAGGGCCTGATTTTCCGCCACCAGCGCCTGGTGTGCGGCCAGCCGTTCGGACAGCGCTTCCGCGCCCCGGACCGGGGCGCTGGCGAGCCACTGGACCGGATAGACGCAGAAGGCCAGCGCCTGGCGCGCCCAATCGAGGCGGTGGTGGTGGTCCGCCGCCATCAGGGTCAGCGAGGCGATCACGCACAACGCCAGGCGGGCCGGCAGCGACGGGCCGCGGGTGAAGATGGGTTTAGCGGTCAAGGTATGGTGCCGTCATTCCAGGGCGAAAGCGGCCGGTCCCTTTGCGTCTATCCGTTCCAGAATGATGCCGCCGCCGCGAGCGACGCAAGTGAGCGGGTCCTCGGCGATGGAGACCGGCATCCCGGTCTCTTCGGCGATCAGGCGGTCGAGATCCTGAAGCAGCGCGCCGCCACCGGTGAGGACGATGCCCTGTTCGGCGACGTCGGCCCCCAGATCCGGCGGGGTCTGCTCCAGGGCCACCCGCACCGCGCCGACGATCCCGGCCAGCGGCTCCTGCAGGGCCTCGAGGATCTCGTTGCTGTTGAGGGTGAAGCTGCGCGGCACCCCCTCGGCCAGGTTGCGGCCGCGGACCTCGATTTCCCTGACCTCGGTGCCGGGATAGGCGCTGCCGATGGCGTGCTTGATCTTCTCGGCGGTGGCCTCCCCGATGAGGGTGCCGTAATTGCGGCGCACGTAGTTGATGATGGCCTCGTCGAACTTGTCGCCGCCGATGCGCACCGACTGGGAATAGACGATGCCGTTGAGGGAGATCACCGCCACCTCGGAGGTGCCGCCGCCGATGTCGATGACCATCGAGCCGCGCGGCTCGTCCACCGGCAGGCCGGCGCCGACCGCGGCCGCCATCGGTTCCTCCACCAGATAGACTTCGCGGGCGCCGGCCCCGAGGGCCGATTCCTTGATCGCCCGCCGTTCCACCTGGGTGGAACCGCAGGGCACGCAGATCAGCACCCGGGGGCTGGGTTTGAGCAGCTTGCTCTCATGCACTTTGTGGATGAAGAACTGGAGCATCTTCTCGGTGACGCTGAAGTCGGCGATGACGCCGTCCTTCAGGGGGCGGATGGCGGTGATGTTGCCCGGCGTGCGCCCCAGCATCTGCTTGGCCTCCTGGCCCACGGCGGCGATGGTCTTGTTGCCGCGAAGCTTGTCCTCGCGGATGGCGACCACCGAAGGTTCGTTGAGGACGATGCCCTGGCTGGGAATGTAGATCAGCGTGTTGGCGGTGCCGAGGTCGATGGAAAGGTCGTTGGAGAAAAAGCCGCGCAGACGTTTGAACATGGACTTTGGACCTGAAAAATGGCGTTACTTTAACAACCGGATAGGGGATCGGGCAAGGGATGGATTATGATATGCGATTGCTGCATGAAAAACGCTTTCGAGCAGGAGTCCGCCATGTCTCTTTCCATCGAAGAAGTCAAACAGATCGCCTGGCTGGCCCGCATCGGCATCGACGACGCGGCGGCGGCGAAATACGCCCATGACCTGTCCGGAATCCTGGACTTCGTCGCCCAGATGAATGCCGTCGATACCGAGTCCGTCGAGCCCATGGCTCATCCCCTCGACCTGCCGCAGCGGCTGCGGCCCGACGAGGTCACAGAACCGAACCAGCGGGAAAAGTTCCAGGCCATCGCCCCGGCGGTGGAAAACGGCCTGTATCTGGTTCCCAAAGTCATCGAATGAACTTACCGTTTCCAAGGATCGCCATGCACACCAAAACCCTGGCCGAACTGGCCCAAGGACTGCAACGGAAGGAATTTTCCAGCCGCGAGCTGACCGCACATTTCCTCGCCCGCATCGAGCGCCACCAGCCGCAGCTCAACGCCTTCATCACCGTCACCGCCGAACGGGCGCTCGCTGATGCCGAGGCCGCCGACGAAAAGCTCGCCCGGGGCGAAGGCGGGCCGCTCACCGGCGTTCCCCTGGCTCAGAAGGACATCTTCTGCACCGACGGCATCCGCACCAGCTGCGGCTCGCGGATGCTGGACAACTTCCCGGCCCCCTACGACGCCACCGTGGTGCGGTGTCTGGCCGATGCCGGCACCGTGCTCCTCGGTAAGCTCAACATGGACGAGTTCGCCATGGGTTCGTCCAACGAAACCAGCTATTACGGCCCGGTGTGCAATCCCTGGGATCTAGAGCGGGTGCCCGGCGGTTCCTCCGGTGGCTCGGCGGCGGCGGTGGCGGCAGGTCTGGCGCCGGCGGCCACCGGCACCGACACCGGCGGCTCCATCCGCCAGCCGGCGGCTTTCTGCGGCATCACCGGGCTCAAACCCACCTACGGGCGGGTGTCGCGCTGGGGCATGATCGCTTTCGCTTCCAGTCTCGACCAGGGCGGTCCCATGGCCCGCAGCGCCGAGGACTGCGCCTTGCTGCTGCAGGCCATGGCCGGCTTCGACGAACGGGACTCCACCAGCGTGGACGCGCCGGTGCCCGATTACGCCGCCGCCCTCGACCTGGATCTGAAGGGCCTGAAAATCGGCCTGCCGACCCAGTTCTTCCGGGATCTCGATGCCGAAATGGCCCGGGTGCTGGAAGCGGCCGTCGCCGAGTATAGAAAACTGGGGGTGGAGTTCCGGGACATCGAGCTGCCCAACATCGGCCTGTCGGTACCGGCCTACTACGTCATCGCCCCTTCGGAGTGCTCCTCCAATCTGGCCCGTTACGACGGGGTGCGCTACGGCTACCGCTGTGACGATCCCAAGGATCTGGAAGATCTTTACCTGCGCACCCGCGCCGAAGGCTTCGGCGCCGAGGTCAAGCGCCGCATCCTCATCGGCACCTACGCCCTGTCGGCCGGTTATTACGATGCCTATTATCTCAAGGCCCAGAAGATCCGCCGCCTGATCGCCGACGACTTCAAACGCGCCTTCGAGGAAGTGGACCTGATCCTCGGGCCCACCACCCCCACCCCGGCCTTCCGTCTCGGGGAGAAGACCGGCGATCCTTTGTCCATGTATCTGTCGGACATCTACACCATCGCCGTCAACCTCGCCGGCCTGCCAGGCATGTCGCTGCCGGCTGGTTTCATCGACGGCCTGCCGGTGGGCATGCAGCTGATCGGCGACTATTTCGACGAGGCCCGCCTGCTGGGCGCCGCCCACCGTTATCAACAGGTGACCGACTGGCACCGGCGCCTGCCGGAAGCCTTCGCCTGAACCAATCGCAGAGGAATCGACACGATGGAATGGGAACCTGTCATCGGGCTGGAGATCCATGTCCAGCTCCTTACCAAATCCAAGATCTTCTCCGGGGCTTCCACCGCTTACGGTGCCGAACCCAACACCCAGGCCTGCGCCCTGGATCTGGGGATGCCCGGCACCCTGCCGGTGCTCAACGAAAGGGCGGTACGCCTGGCGGTCCGGTTCGGGTTGGCGGTGGAGGCGGAAATCGCCCGAAGGTCGGTGTTCGCGCGCAAGAACTACTTCTACCCCGATCTGCCCAAGGGCTATCAGATCAGCCAGTACGAGCTGCCGGTGGTGGGCAGGGGGCATCTGACGATCCATCTGGACGGCCGGGAAAAGCGCATCGGCATCACCCGCGCCCATCTGGAAGAAGATGCCGGCAAGTCCCTGCACGAGGATTTCCATGGCCTGACCGGCATCGACCTCAATCGTGCCGGTACCCCGCTGCTGGAGATCGTCTCCGAGCCGGACCTGCGCTCGCCGCAAGAAGCGGTCGCCTACATGAAGAAGCTGCATCAGCTGGTGGTGTGGCTCGGCATCAGCGACGGCAACATGCAGGAAGGGTCGTTCCGCTGTGACGCCAACGTCTCGGTGCGGCCGAAGGGGACGGAGAAATTCGGCACCCGCACCGAGATCAAGAACGTCAACTCGTTCCGCTTCGTCGAGCGGGCGATCGCCTACGAGATCGAACGCCAGATCGAGGTCCTGGAATCCGGCGGCACCATCGTCCAGGAAACCCGTCTCTACGATGCCGACAAGGATGAAACCCGCCCCATGCGCACCAAGGAGGAAGCCAACGACTATCGTTACTTCCCCGACCCCGATCTTTTGCCCCTGGTCATCAGCGACGATTTCATCGAGAAAGTACGCCGGGAGCTGCCGGAGCTGCCGGAGCAGCGTTACCACCGCTTCATCGACCGGTACGGCCTCAAACCGTACGATGCCGAGGTGCTCACCGCCACCCGCGAAATTTCCGACTACTACGAGCAGGTGGTCAAAGAAGCGGGCGTCGATCCCAAGTTGGTCGCCAACTGGGTCATGGTGGAGCTGTCCGGCGCCCTCAACAAGGCCGGCCTCGACATCGCGGCGAGCCCGGTAAGCGCCGACCGCCTCGCCGCTCTCCTCAAGCGCATCGCCGATGACACCATCTCCGGCAAGATCGCCAAGCAGGTGTTCGAGCTGATGTGGGAGACGGGCAAGGACGCCGACACCCTGATCGAGGAGAAGGGCTTGAAGCAGATCACCGACACCGGCGCCATCGAAAAGATCATCGACGAGGTGATCGCCGCCAATCCCAAACAGCTGGAACAGTACCGCGCCGGCAAGGACAAGTTGTTCGGCTTCTTCGTCGGCCAGGTGATGAAGGCCACCGGCGGCAAGGCCAATCCCAAACAGGTCAACGAACTGCTACGAAAGAAGTTACAGGAAGGCTGAGATGGACGCACGGCGGCAGGCGCTGTTGGCTTTGGCCGGCGACGAGGCGGCGATCGCCGCCTTGCCGGCCGATTCTCCCCTGGCGCGGTACTTGCCGGCCGCCCAGACCGCCCTCGAGGCCTTCTGCCGGGGAGACGATGCGGCCATGGAGGCGGCGCTCAAGCAGATTCCCTTTCGCTCCCCCTACCGGGATCTGCGCTGGTGGCTGTCCGCGTTGGCTTGGCATCCCCGGGATCAGCGCCGGGTCGGGGAGCGGCTGGCCCGGATCGGGGAGGATTCGCCCTTCCGGGAAGCGGCCCGGCTGACGCCGGCATTCCTGGAATCCCTGCGCCCTGCAAAGACCGGCGCCGAGGCGTTGTTCCACCAAGCGTTAGCCCGTGCCCGGAAGGATGACGATCCGTCCTGGCCGAATCTGCTGAAGCAGCTGCTGGTTCACTGCCCCCAGTGCCGGGAGGATTACGAGCGCCATTTCGGCCCTTTGGACGAGCTGGACCGCCTGCGTCTGCGGGCGCTGCATCTGGAGCGTTACGGTGATCCCCGGGAGGCCTTCCAGACCTGGGTCCAGCTGGGCAAGGTCTATCAGACCCGCGGCGACTCCCTGAGGGCCGCGGCTGTGGCCCGGCACCGGGCCGTGCTGGCGCGGCGGCATTTCGGCCCGACGGCGGCGGAAATCGAACCCAGCCTGGTTCTGGCTTGCCACCTGGATCCCGAATGCCGCCAAAGTTGGCTGGAACTGGCCGATTATTACCGCCTGTGCGGGAATCACAAACGCCGCCGCCAGGTGCTGGAAGCGGCTTTGGAGACGTTCCCGGAGGATGATGCCTTTCTGGCCGCCCTGGCGGAGGCGGCTTTCGAGCGCGGTGCCTACAAGAAGGCCATCCGCCTGTTCGGCCGGGTCCTGGCCCGAAATCCTCTCGACCGCAAGGCACGCCGCCGCCTGTTCGATGCCGTCGTCGCTCAGGTGGGCAGGCAGCTGGCGGCCGGCCGCGGCGATCTGGCCCGCAAGGAAGTGGCCGCCGTCGAACGTTTGGCTGAGACGCCTAAGGACCGGGCCCGCTTGCTGGCCCTGGAAGGCATCATCCGCCGACAGGCGGGACTGGCCTCGGCGGAAATCCAGTTTTACCGTGCCCGCGAGCAGGCGCCGGCGCCCTGGGGGGACTGGCTCATCGCTCTGCTGCAGATCCGCCTGGGGCGGCCGGAAGCCGAACTTCAGACCCAAATCAAGGCGTTGAAACAGGCGATGGATCTGGCCTCCCGGCAGCCGCCTGACAAGACCCAGATGTTGGCCCTGCTCGACGAGGCGGCCGCGGTGGCGGCGCATCATCCGGAAGCTGTCTCGCGTTTGTTTTCAGTCGGCAGGCGCTACTTCAAGTGCGCGTTGACGCTGCCCTGGACTTGGGATGAACTGCAAGCTCTGGGCGAGCGTTTGCTGACGTTGGAGTGTTGGCAATGGTTGCGGGATCTGGTGCGCCGGCATCCGGCCTGGGGGGAAGGCGATCCCCGGCTGGTTTATTTCGACCTGGCGGCCAAGAGCCGCGGGGTTCCCGGCAATCTGGATCTCATCGAGGTGCAGCGACTGGTGAGGGCATCGGAAACGGCAGCTGTCCAGGGACAGGATTGGCTGATCCCCCGTATCGATGCCCTGCTGGCGGCCAATCCCGCTCCACCGGCGCCGGTGGAGACGCCGGATGCCGCGCCGGTTCCGCAGTCGCCCGCGGAAATATTCGAAACTGCCCGTGTATGGATGACGGGCTGGTTCAAAAAAGCGTGAGATCGAAATGAAATGAAATCCTTAGACCCTTATGCCGTGCTGAAGATCGGGCCGGATGCCGGCGACGAAACCATCCGCCGCGCCTATCTGGACCAGGTGCGGCGGCATCCCCCTGAACGGGAGCCTGAGGCGTTCCAGCAGATCCAATGGGCCTACGAGCAGATCAAAGACGAACGCAGCCGTATCCACTACCAGTTGTTCCACGTGACGGAACCGGAGAAAATCGCCGCGGCGTTGCCGGCCGGCCGGCCTTCCCTGGCGCAGCTGCGGGCGTTGTTGCGAGACTGCGCACAGGTGCAGGAAGATGGACAAAGCTGAATTGTTGGCGGCCTTCGAGCAGCTGCTCGAAGAGCACCCCGAAACGCCGGAAACGGAAGTCGGCCTGGCCCAATTGTTGACTGAAATGGCGGCGCTGCGCACCGAGGTCCGCGGCGAGAGCCGCCAGGCCAGGCAAACGCTCACCAGTCTGCAGCAGGCGCTGGAAACCTTGAGGCGGGAAAGCACCCGCCACGAGGACGCGCTCGCGCGCGCTCGACGCCGCGCTCTCGAGCCCCTGCTGCGGGAAGTGCTCGACTGGCGTGATCGCCTTGCCGCCGGGGTCGAGGCCCTGGAACGCTGGCGGCCCGGTTGGTTCAGGCGCTGGCTGCTGGGAAAGGAACTCGACCGGCTGCGGGCCATCATAGCAGGACAGCGACTGACGCTGACGCGCCTCGATCAGGCCCTGGCAGGTATGGACGTGCACCGCCTCGAAACCCTCGACCGGCCCTTCGAGCCCCGTTGCATGCGGGTGGCGGAAGTGGTGCACGATGTCGGCCGCCCGGCAGGCGAGGTGGTGGCCGAGACCCGGCCCGGCTACCGCTGGGGCGAGGAAATCCTGCGGCCGGCGGAAGTCGTCGTCAACCGAACGGAACAGGAGTGAATCATGACCGACATCATCGGCATCGACCTCGGCACCACCAATTCCGAGGTCGCCGTGCTGGAGAACGGCCGTCCCCGGGTGCTGACGGATGCGGCGGGAAAGGCGCTGCTGCCTTCCGTGGTCGGCATCGACGACCAGGGCCGGCTCCTGGTGGGTGAGCCGGCCCTCAACCAGCATCCGCTCTATCCCGAGCGTACGGTCAAGTCCGTCAAGCGCCACATGGGCAGCGACGCCCGCTTCCACCTCGGGGGACAGGACTACACCCCCCAGGAGATTGCCGCCATCCTGCTGCGGACCCTGAAACAGCGCGCCGAGGATTATCTGGGGCGGCCGGTGACCCGGGCGGTCGTCACCGTGCCGGCCTATTTCAACGACGCTCAGCGGCAGGCCACCCGCGAGGCCGGTGAGATCGCAGGTCTGACGGTGGAACGGCTCCTCAACGAGCCCACCGCCGCCGCCCTGGTGTACGAAAGCGATCTCGATCGTGCCCGCCAGGTGCTGGTGTACGATCTCGGCGGCGGCACCTTCGACGTCTCCATCGTCCGCATCCAGCACGGCGTGGTGGAGGTGATCGCCAGCCACGGCGACAACCGCCTGGGCGGCGACGACTTCGACCGTGAGTTGCTGGAACTGCTGGCGGAACGGATCCAGCAGGAGAGCGGCGTGGACGTGCGCCAGGACCGTAGGATCATGGCCCGCCTGCTGCGGGCGGCGGTGACGGCCAAGCACGCGCTTTCCGAGCGCCCGTTCGCGGAGATCCGCGAGGAATTCCTGTTCGAACGCGACGGCGCCCCCTGGCACCTCCACACGGAAGTGGCCCGCGACGAATACGAGGCCCTCATCGCCCCCTATCTCGACCGCACTCTGGATGCGGTCCACACCGCTCTCAAGAGCGCCGGGCTGGGCAGCGGCGACATCGAGGAGGTCCTGCTGGTCGGCGGCGCCACCCGCACCCCGCTGGTGACCGAGCGCCTCGAGACCGTTCTCGGCCAGACCCCCAAGGCCGCCGTCGATCCGGACCTGTGCGTCGCCATGGGGGCGGCGGTGCAGGCGGGGATGCTCGCCGGGGAGCAGGTGGCCTCGGTGCTGGTGGATGTCACCCCCTACACCTTCGGCACCGGCGCTCTGGGAGAGCTGGACGGCCGGCCGCATTCCAACGTATTCGTGCCCCTGATCCGCAAGCACACGCCCCTGCCCGCCTCCAAGAGCGAGGTCTTCTACACCGTCCGCGACGGTCAGACCCGCGTGGATGTCCGCGTCTATCAGGGAGAGAATCCGGAGGCCGACAACAACACCCTGGTGGGCGAGTTCAGCGTCGAAGGGCTGCGGGGGGTGGCCGACGATCCGGTGGTGCTGCGCTTCGATCTCGACACCGACGGCATCCTTCAGGTGACGGCCACGGAGAAGGCCACCGGCCTGGAGAAAAGCGTCCGCATCGAACGTGCCGTGCCACAGCTGGATCGTCAGGCGCTCGACGGCGCCCGGCAGCGTGTCGCCGGTCTGCTGGGGGAAACAGCCCCGCCTCCCCGGGCGCAAACGTTGCTCGCCCGTGCCGAACGGCTGTTGCCCCAGGTCGAAGGGGAAGACCGGGAAGACTTGCAGGCCTTCAGCCAGGCGCTGCGCGAGGCGCTGGCGACCGGGGACGGGCAGGCGGTTTCCCGGGCCGAAGAAGTCCTGGAAGACCTTCTCTATTACCTGGAATCCTGATGGAACGCTGTCCCGCCTGCCGCGCCCACCTCACCGATCCGGTCTGTCCTCGTTGCGGCAGCGATTTCAGCACCGCCGAACAGGCCCGCCGCCAGGCCAGGGTCCTGTTGCGCCAAGCGTTGGAGCAACTGCAGGCAGGGGAGCCGGCTCTGGCCCGCCGCCTGTTGCAGCGGGCCAGGCAGCTGGATGGTGAGGACCCGCTGGGTGCCCGTCTGGCGGCATTGCTGGCGCGCCCCTGGCAGTATGCCGCCCCGGCGGACGCCCGCTTGCAGGCGTTGGCCAAGGGCGTGTGGCAGGCCGCCTGCCGGGTGCGTTACGAACTGGGGGCGGGATTGCGCGCGCCCGTGTATCGGGCGGCCCTGACCCTCGAACTGGCCAACCGATCGCTGCCCTTCCGCAGCGAGGTGGCGGTGGAGGCCGAGTACGGTGGCGGGCGCTTCCTGACGCCTTACCACATCGACTGGCTGCTTGACGGTCGCCTTGCCGTGATCCTCACGGAAGTCGATAATCTTCCCCGGTGCATCCGTGATCTCAGCGCCATCGTCCGCCTCGCCGGCCTGGATGCCGGCCTGTGGCTGCATTGCGGCGGCGAGGCGGTGGAACTGGGTTGGGTGCTTCCCGCGACGATACCGGAGGAGAACCATGTGGCAGCGTAAGACGATCGCCGGATTCGTGCTTGGCAGCTTTCTGATGCTGACGGGCGCCTGTACCACCAACCCCTACACCTATCAGGGCGGGACTACCGGAGCGGCCATCGGAGCGGCGGCCGGGGCTTTGATCGACAAACACAACCGTTGGCGCGGTGCCGTGATCGGTGGCGCCCTGGGAAGCGCTCTGGGGGCGATCACCACCGAGATCGCCGCTCGGGCCGCCCGCGAGGCGGCGATGAGCAACCGACCGGTGGCCTACCAGAGCACCGACGGCTGGCAGCGGGTCGAGGCCCGGCCGATGGGCTACGACGCCAAGACCCATTGCCATAAGGTCCACGAGCGGATCTGGCAGGGAGGGCGTCTGGTGAAGGACCGCATCCGCGAGGTCTGCGAGGGCGAAAAATTCACACCAGGATACTGATACGACAAGGGAGAACGTGCATTGAAAATACTGATCGTCGGCAGTGGCGGCCGTGAGCATGCCCTGGCCTGGAAGATGGCTCACTCCTCCGGGGTGAAGCGGGTCTATGTGGCGCCGGGCAATGCCGGCACCGCCCTGGAACCGGGCATCGACAACGTGGCCATCGACGCCACCGATCTGCCCGCTTTGGCCGATTTCGCCGCTTCCGAGGGCATCGATCTCACCGTCGTCGGTCCCGAGGCGCCGCTGGTGGCCGGGATCGTCGATGTGTTCCGCCAGCGGGGGCTGCGCTGCTTCGGCCCGACCCGGGCCGCCGCCCGCCTCGAGGGCTCCAAGGCCTTCTGCAAGGACTTCATGCAGCGCCATGGCATTCCCACCGCCCGGTATGCGACTTTCACCGAGCCGGAGGCGGCCATCGCCCACATCCGTCGCTGTGGGGCGCCCATCGTGGTCAAGGCCGACGGTCTGGCCGCCGGCAAGGGCGTGGTGGTGGCCCGCAGCGAGGACGAGGCCATCGCCGCGGTGCGCGACATGATGGCTGCCGGCGTGTTCGGCGAGGCCGGCCGCCGGGTGGTGGTGGAAGCGTTCCTCGAAGGTGAGGAGGCCAGCTTCATGGTCATGGCCGATGGCGAGAACATCCTCACCCTGGCCACCTCCCAGGACCACAAACCACTGCTCGACGGTGACCGCGGCCCCAACACCGGCGGCATGGGGGCTTATTCGCCCGCACCGGTCATCACTCCGGAAATCCAGCGGCGCATCCTCGATCAGGTCATTCATCCCACCATCGCCGGTATGGCTGCCGACGGTGTGCCCTACACCGGCTTCCTGTACGCCGGCCTGATGATCACCCCCGCCGGTGAGCCCAAAGTACTGGAGTTCAACTGCCGCATGGGCGACCCGGAAACCCAGCCGATCCTGATGCGGTTGCGCGGCGATCTGGCGGAAATGTGCCTGGCCGGGGTCGAAGGCGGTCTGGCTGGCCTGAATCCCGAATGGGACCCCCGTTTCGCCCTCGGGGTGGTGATGGCGGCGGCGGGCTATCCCGGCAAGGTCCGCAGCGGCGACGTCATCGAAGGCTTGCCTGCCGAGGAACGCGACGACCTCAAGGTGTTCCACGCCGGTACCCGGCTGGTGGACGGCAAGGTGGTCACCGCCGGCGGCCGGGTGTTGTGCGTCACCGCCCTGGGGAAAACGGTCGCCGAGGCCCGGCATAAAGCCTACGAATGGGTGGAGCGCATCCACTGGCCCGGCGTGCAATACCGCCGGGACATCGGCTGGCGGGCATTGGCGCGGTAATGAGCTGCTTGGCAGAGCTTGAAGCTTTTGGTTTCACCGAGGCTGGATATTGCGCTTTGGATGCAAGCTTGAAAAGCCAGGTCCGATTCCGCCTTGAACGGTTGGCGGATGTGCGTGCCATCTATGCCTTCGTTGTAAACGATAGCATCCGATACATTGGCATCTGTGAGAGTGAAAAGACCACACTCAAAGACCGGATGGGCCGCTATCAAGGACTTGTTGGGGCCGGAACCAATGAGCGAATCGTTGGTTTGATTAAAAATTGTCTGCAAGCGGGACAAGCGGTCCGGATTTTTGCCTGGATCCCCAAAGTGCGGTTGCGGCTGGACGGGATGGACGTGGATCAGATCAAGGGATTTGAGAATCCCTTGATCCAACGGTTTGAACCGGAGTGGAACAATAAGCTTTAAGCTCAACCGCTGACCGGCAGTAGCGGGCAGGCGAAGAAGCGCTCCAGCACCCGGATCATCCAGGCGTGATCGACGACTCCCGCGCTCTCGCGCACGCTGTGCATGGCCCACAGGGGATTGCCCACGTCGATGCTGCGTACCCCGAGCCGGGCTGAGGTCAGGGGGCCGATGGTGGAGCCGCAGGGCAGGTCGGTGCGGTGGACGTAATGCTGCCACGGCACTTCGGCCTCCTCGCACCAGCCGATGAACAAAGCCTGTGACAGGGCTTCGGTGGTGTAGCGCAGGTTGGCGTTGGTCTTGATGACCGGGCCGCCGTTGACTCGGACTTTGTGTTCGCCGTCGTAGCCCTGGGGAAAATTGGGATGATAGGCGTGGGCCATGTCGGCGCTGACGAGGAAGCTGGCCGCCAGCGCCTGCTGGCGGGCCGGGCCGTCCAGCCCCAGGGCGGTGCCGATGCGTTCCAGCGTGTCGCGGAGGAAACTGCTGGCGGCGCCCTTGAAGCTTTCCGAACCCACCTCCTCGTGGTCGAACAGGGCGCAGACGCGGGTCGCGGCGGTTTCCTCCTCGGCGATCAGGGCGCGGATGGCGGCATGGCAGGAGGCCAGGTTGTCGAGGCGGGCGGCGGCGATGAATTCCTGCGCCGGTCCCCAGAAGGCCCCCTTGTGGGTGTCGTACACGGACAGCTCCCAGCTGACGATGGCGTCCGGTTCGCACTCGAGCCGCTCGGCCAGCAGTTGGCGGAAGCGCGCCTGCGGCGGCAGCTCGCCGGCGAGCACCTCGAGCAGCAGCGGCAGTTCGGTCTGTTTGTCCAGCTTCAGTCCTTCGTCGTTGACCTTTCGGTTCATGTGGATGGCGAGGTTGGGCAGCCGCAGCAGCGGTTCGCCGAAGTCCACCAGGCATACGCTCGGCGGCTCGGACCGCAGCACCACCCGGCCCGCCAGGCTCAGATCGCGGTCAGTCCAGGTGGCCAGGATCGGGCCGCCGTAGATCTCCACTCCCAGGCGCAGCATGGGATCGGCGGTATGGGGCGCCCGGGGCTTGAGACGCAGCCCGGGTGAGTCGGTGTGGGCGCCGACGAGGCGGAAACCGGCGCGGACCGGGTCGTCGGTGCCGACGATGAAGGCGATCAGGGAGGAGTCGTCCCGTAGCACGTAATGACGCCCGCCCGGTGCCAGGGTCCAGGGGCTGCGTTCGTCGAGCGCGCTGAAGCCTTCTTCCTCCAGCCATTCCACCAGGGCGGCGGCGGCGTGCCAAGGGGTGGGGGAGGAGTCGATGAAGCGCAGCAGATGCTGGGCGGGGCGGCGCAGTTCCGGATCAATCGAGGGCATCGGGGCATTCCTGTTCCTAAAAACTTGCACACATTTGCGCATTAGGTGATTCGCTCTCCGTTGATAGATCCTTAAGATCTGAAGATCTGCAACTGGAGTCCTGGTTGAGTAGTCCCAACCGTAGGCGCTCAGTCCGCGCCTGCAAGATGGCGCGTACCTGACAGTACGGCGTCCAGCGATCTATCTCAGGATCACGTAGTCTTGCAAGCACGTTTCGCGCAGCGTTCACGTCCGCCTGCAACACCGCCCCGTCGAAACAGTAAAACCGATCGCCACGCCGCCTGCCCAGAAGGCAGCCGTTGCGGCTATCGATTTGCGAGGTGTATGCGGCATTGACGAGAACGAGCGTAGAACCTCTACGCTGAGATACCGTCTCCAGCGCCTCCGCCAGGACGCCCTTGGTCCAGGCGGCAAGACGCCGGTTCATGTTCTTCGAAAACGCGCGCCCGGACATAGGCGCGGTCAGGTCCTCCGCTGCGATCACGGCAGCCTTGTCCACCACGGCATGGGCGGCTTTGAACGCCTCGTCGCGGATGCGGGCTTTCACCCTGGCGGCCCGGCGGTTCAACTTTTTCCGCCCCAGGTTGTGGCGCAGGATGTTCTGGCGCTTGCGTTCGTTTTTGGTGTTCTTCGCAATGGCGAGGAGTTTGGCCCGGCGCTGGTATTTCGTCTTCAGGCAGTCGGATTCCGATTGGAGCAGGGTGCCCAACGCCTCCCCATGACGGTCGCCGTCGGAGTCCACGAACGCTTCGGTGTAGCCCTTGTCCACGCCGAGCTCGCGGTCTCCGCAGGGGCGGCCCAGCGGGGCCTCGACAGTAACGTGTACTTCCACCACGCCATCGCGCAGTATCAGCCGCAGGGTGCCGCTGGGCGCGTGGTCGATGGTGGTGTCCAATGGGATGGCGATGCGCTTGCCCCGTTCCAGCCCCGGCACCTTGATCCAGCACCGGCCGCCCTGCTCGAAAACCGTGTAGCTGTCCGAGCGCACCACGATCTGGTTGTGAGTATGGTTATGCCCGCGCCGCCAGTAGCGGCGCATCAGGCGGCGCAGGTAAGGGTCTTTCGTCCACGCATCCTGCTTCAGCAGGGTGTAAAGCCGCTTGCGTGCTTCCTCGTCGTGGATGTGGCGGCGAATGGCTTGACGTACTTTGACCTTGGCGGCTTCCCGATGCGCCTTGATGTCGGCCATCGCGTCCCGCAGGGTCTCCTTCCAGGCGTTGGCGGGAACAGCGAACCGGCGGCCTTCACGAAGCCAGGCATCCCGTACCTGACGGTCGGTCAAACCCACCCCCGAGATGGAACCGAACCGCCGCCACACTTCGGTGCGGATGCGCCCGAGACGGCGTGCCTGTTCCTCCAGCGCAGCGTACTTGCCGGCGTTGAGGCGCTTGCTGTAGAGAACGCGGGTGATCTTCATGTCAGGATGGATGATTTAATGAAAAAGGGAACGATGACCGGATGGTAGTCGTTTTGCCTTCAGACCTCCTTCACGTTACCACCATCGCCGATACCCGATATATCTTGCTTATGACAAGCAACCATTAAAAATTTGAAAGCAACTGTCAAGCATCAGTTTCTAACTCCTTCAAGGCTTGGCGGTAGGCGCGATAGGTTCGATCGTCGAAGCATACCAGATACACCGCCTCGATCTGCGGCTGGCTTTGCAGTCCTTCGCGCAGGGTGCGGATGGCGATGCGCGCCGCCCGCTCCACCGGAAAGCCGTAGGCGCCGCAGGAAATGGCGGGGAAGGCGAGGGTGTGGACGCCGTATTCCTTTGCCAAGCTTAAAGATTCACGGTAGCAGGAGGCCAACAGTTCGTCCTCGCCCCGGTCGCTGCCGTGCCACACCGGGCCGACGGCGTGAAAGACGTATTTGGCCGGCAGGCGGTAGCCTTGGGTCGCTTTGGCCTTGCCGGTGGGGCAGCCGCCCAGCTTGCGGCATTCTTCCAGCAGTTCGGGGCCGGCGGCCCGGTGGATGGCCCCGTCCACGCCTCCGCCGCCCAGCAGGGAGGAATTGGCGGCATTGACGATGGCGTCCACTTCCATGCGGGTGATGTCGCCCTTGACCAGGCGTAATTTCTTGCAGGCCGGATCGGTCATGGTCACCTCCTTTGAAAATCGGGGTTGACAGAAAATCGCCGGTGCTTAAAATAGCAGGTCGTTCAGCGCGGGAATAGCTCAGTTGGTAGAGCACAACCTTGCCAAGGTTGGGGTCGCGGGTTCGAGTCCCGTTTCCCGCTCCAGGTTCAGGAAGAAGCCGCTTCCATGCGGCTTTTTTCATCTGTCCTCAAGGCGGCGTGGCAGAGTGGTTATGCAGCGGCCTGCAAAGCCGTGTACGCCGGTTCGATTCCGACCGCCGCCTCCATCTTCACCTGACCATACCCCTAGATCCCACCTGGAATCCTTGTTTCCGCTACTGCCGTAGTTGCTCTGAGCGTGGCTGGACGATCAAGCGTCCTTCCATACCCCGCGCCCGGTGACTTTTGAAGAACAAAAACCGCTTGCTGCAGTAGAAAGGATAGATACCGGGGGTGGAAGGGGATGTAAACGTTGCCTTCACCGTTTTGCCGGGAGGTACGTCAACGCGCAGGTTGATAGCGGCTTCCGGAGCTTCGAGGATAAAGTCGTGGGGAGTGATGGTGTCGGTGTTGACCAGCTCCAATGCGATTGGCACTCCCGGTGGGACGCGAATTTCGTCCGGATGGAAACGGAAGTCGCCCAGTTCGATTCTTATGGCCGGCTGGGCCAAGATCATCGGGGTGGAAAGCAGCATGAGCAGGGAGAGCAGTGTCGTTGGCAGTTTCATAAGGGTTACCTCATTCCCAGGTTGCCTCCAAAAGGCGGGGTTGCGACAGGCTGGCGATGTTGGGGCAGTCCCGCCGGTGGATGGTGATGCGGTGATGGATGGTCAGATAACCGATCGCCGCATCGCCCGGAGCCGGGTTGCAGCAGCGCGCCAGACGGGTGAGGAGATTGCCCTCCACTGAATTTGTAAGGCCGGAGCTTACCGGCCAGGGTGGTGCGGATGGTCCGGGCATTGCCGAGGTGTTCCGGGGGGAAGGAGAAGGATTCGAAACGTCCGACCCGCTCCACCCACAAGGCCACATCCGGAGACCAAGGGATGATGGGGATGAAACGGGCCATGCGTATTCATGGTAATGGAATGGATTGCGCAAGTGAAATAAAGTTCGTCCAGCCCCAGTTCGTTGATTTTCCGGATCAGGGTATTGCGGCCGTAGCCGAAGCGGCGGCAGGATTTCTGCCTGCAAGGCGATTGACTGGCGTCGGGGATCACGATAGCAGAAAAATCAACAGTAGTCCTACGTTGATCCCCAGGGAGATCAGCGCCAGGGCACGCCAGAATCCCAACGGATCGCGTTCGATCAAGGGTTGACGCGTCTTCTGAAGGAAGCGGGGATTGGGGTGCTCCAGATCGTGGACGAATTCCGACAAGGTTTCGTAACGGCGCTGCGGGTCCACACTCAGGGCCTTTTCCAGAGCCTTATCCAGCCATAACGGGATGTCCGGGTTCCAACGCCGCGCTGAGGTATAGCGGAGGCGCGTGACGCTGCCCTCGCCGTACTTGTCCCCGTAGGGAAGATGGCCGGTGAGCAGCTCGTAGGCGATCACCGCCAGGGAAAACTGGTCGGATCGCGGTGTTCCCGCGTAGCCGAGGAAATATTCCGGGGCGGCATAATGGCGGGTGCCGAGCAGATTGATCCGTTCGATGGGCGAGACGATTTCCTCCACCCCGGCGATCCGCACCGAACCGAAGTCGATCAGCCTGATCCTGCCGTGGTCGTCGATCAGGATGTTGTCCGGCTTCAGGTCCTGATGCACCATCTCCAGGCGGTGGAAGGCCGTCAGCCCCCGGGTGATCTGAGAGATCAAGTCGCGCACCAGGCGCAGGGATGGCTTGGGATGGGCTTCCAGCCACTGGCGCAAGGTCTGGCCCTCGATGTATTCGCACACCAAATACAGGCAACTCCGGATACGATCGGGACGCAGCACTTGCATGACGTAGGGGTTGTCGATGCGGCTGCCGACCCATTCTTCGTGGGAGAACAGGTCGATGTACAGGGGGTCGTCGTCGAAGTTGGGGGAGGGGGTCTTGAGTACCACCTTTTCGCCGCTTGCCTCGTCCAGGGCCAAGTAAACCTGCACCCGCTTGCTGGCATTGAGTTCGCGGACGATGCGATAGCCGTCCAACTTCATGCCGGGCGCCAGCAGCGGTGGGAAGGGCAGTTCGGTCAGGTGGCGGTGGTATTCGGCGACATCGGCCTTCGGCAAAGCGTCGATGCGGAGGATTTGACAGGTGAGGTTGTCGGTGCTGCCACTGGCCAGGGCCTGTTCCACGATTCGGCGGGCGGCAGCCTCCGGATCGTGTTCCTCCTTGAGGGTCGTCAGTAAGGCGACTTCCTGGAGGTAGTCGTGAACGCCGTCTGTGGTAAAGAGATAAGTATCTCCCTCCTTGGCCGCCAGTACCCGGTGATCGATGTCCAGGTTGAGGTCTATTCCCAGGGCTCGCGCCAGCTGGCTGTGCCGCTTTCCGCCCCACAGATGGTCCTGGGTCAGACGTTCCAGCACCCCCCGGCGCAGGCGGTAGATGCGGCTGTCGCCCACATGGAACAAGTGGATGCTGGTGGACTTGAGCACCAGAGCGCTCAAGGTGGAGGCCAGCACGTGGTCCTCGCCGCCCTGGCCGTAGAGCCAGCGGTTGGTGGCCGCCAGCACCTTTTCCACCGAAGTGCGCACGCTCCAGCTTTCCGGGGTGCAATAATAGTCGGACAGCAGACTCTTGATGCAGCACTCGCTGGCCAGTTTGGGATCGTCGCAGGCGGACACCCCGTCGGCGACGGCGGCGACGATGCCCTTGTAGGTGAGGGTCTGGCCTTCGGGAATCAGCACTCCGAAGGAATCCTGATTTTCGGATTTGCGCCCGGCGCTGGAAAACTGGCCGATCTGGATTTGGTAGCCGTTCATGGTTTCATCTAAAAAAAGGCGCGGGCCAACCCCGCGCCAGAGGGGAGGAGTGGAGCTTACTCGACTTCGATCATTTGAACCGTGCCGTCCGGCAGGGTTTCCGCCATGTGCCCTTTCGGTTCTTCCAGGAACAGGGAGGCAGCCATGCCCGCCAAGGCCGCGGTGGCGATGATCAGGAAAAAAGTGTGGGCCTCGGTGAAGGAATAGGCGGTCAGAAAGGTGACCGCGCCGACGTTGCCATAGGCGCCGGTGAGACCGGCGATCTGGCCGGTGAGGCGGCGCTTGATCAGGGGCACCAGGGCGAACACCGCCCCTTCGGTGGCCTGGACGAAGAAGGAGCAGGCCATGGTGGCGGCGACCGCCAGCCACAAGGGCCAGCTTGCGTCAATCTGGCTCATAGCCAGGTAGCCGAGTCCCAGACCGCCCAGCAGTACCAGCAGTGTGTGCTTGCGGCTGAAGTTGTCGCTGATGAGGCCGCCGCTGGGACGGGCCACCAGGTTCATGAAGGCGAATCCTGAGGCCAGCATCCCCGCCAGCACCTGGTTGACGCCGAAAGTGTCCTTGAAAAACAGGGGCAGCATCGACACCACCGCCAATTCGGAGCCGAAGGAGATGAAGTAGGCCAGGTTCAGGATCGCCACCTGCTTGAACTTATAGCGGTCCAGGGGCGGCACCGGTTCGCGGAAAACCCGGTGGTTGACGCGGACGGCGTGATAGATTTGGTAGGTGTACATCAGACTCAGCACGATATACAGGACGTTGGCGGTCATCACCGTGAACAGGCCCAGATGGGTGAGCTTCCAGATCAGGAGCCCCAAAGCCAGGTACAGGGGGAGGTTCATCAGCACATAGAAGAAAAAGTCCCCCACGGAGCTGACCTCCATGGCGCCGGCCTTTTTGGGGCGGAAATAGGTCGAGCCCCTGGGGGTGTCGGAGACCGAGAAAAAGTAAATCATGCCGTAGACCAGGGCGATGACGCCGGTGGTGGCGATGGCGTAGCGCCAGCCGGCTTCCCCGCCGTACAGCAGGGCCAGCGAAGGCAGGGTCATGGCCGCGGCCGCCGAGCCGAAGTTGCCCCAGCCGCCGTAGATGCCCTCGGCCAGCCCCACCTCACGGGCTGGAAACCATTCGCTGATCATACGGATGCCGATGACGAACCCGGCGCCCACGAAACCCAGTAGAAAGCGGGTCAGCGCCAGTTGCTCGTAGCTTCGCGCCAAGGCGAAGGCAAAGCAGAAAAAGCTCGACAGGATCAACAGGCTGGAATAAATCCTTCTGGGGCCGAAATGGTCCACCAGCATGCCGATGACGATGCGCGCCGGGATGGTCATGGCGACGTTGAGAATCAGCAGGGTCTTGACCTGTTGCGGGGTTAGGCCGAAGTCCTCGCGGATGGAGGCCATCAGCGGAGCGTGGTTGAACCAGACGAAGAAGCTGATGAAAAACGCCAGCCAGGTCAGATGCAGGATGCGCATCCTGCCGTGGAAGGAGAACAGCTGGAAACGCTCGGACATGGAAAGGCTCCCTTGCATGAGTTGGGTCGTCATAGGTTTATGAGCATTATCTATGCCAGTTTCTTGTGGTTCATGGAATGATTGCAGGGAGCGGGATCGTGTCAGCCACCGTTCGCCACGGTGCGCAATTCGCACCGCTTTGGTGCGCAGGGGGGTGGTCGGTTCCCGCCGGGAAAACACATGGAATTCCAATATCTGGCATGAATTATGCTAATATTTTTTCCGGAATCAGGATCATGGTCACTTCATGGATTCATCATCTGTTTTCACCACCTGCCCCTACTGCGGCGTCGGTTGTGGCGTGCAGCTGGAATGGACCACCGCTTCGGTCACCGTTTCGGGCCTGGACGATCACCCCGCCAATCTGGGCCGTCTGTGCTCCAAGGGTACGGCCCTGGCCGAGACCCTGGAGCTGCCTGACCGCCTGCTGTATCCCCATGTCGGCGGGCGGCGGGTTTCCTGGGGCCAGGCGGTCGCTACCGTGGCGGAACGCTTCCGGGCAGCCATCACTCGTCACGGACCCGACAGCGTGGCCTTTTACGTCTCGGGACAGCTGCTGACCGAGGATTACTACGTGGCCAACAAGCTGATGAAGGGCTTCATCGGCTCGGCCAACATCGACACCAATTCGCGCCTGTGCATGTCCTCGGCGGTGGCGGCCCACAAGCGGGCCTTCGGTGAGGACCTGGTGCCGGGCTGCTATGAGGATATCGAACAGGCGGAAATGGTGGTGCTGGCCGGCAGCAATACGGCCTGGTGCCATCCGGTGCTGTTCCGCCGCCTGCAGGCGGCCCGCGAGCGCAATCCCGATTTGTATGTGGTGGCCATCGATCCGCGTCGCACCTACACCGCCTCCAGCGCCGATCTGCACCTGGCCCTGGCGCCGGGCAGCGATGCGGTGTTGTGGAATGGTCTGCTGGTCTATCTGGCCGAGCAGGACGCGATGGACCGGGATTTCGTCGCCCGCCATACGGCGGGACTGGAGGCGGCCCTGGCCGCCGCCCGGAAGTCGGCGCCGGACATCGACGCCGTGGCTTGGCGTTGCGAGCTTTCAGCCGGGGACGTGCGCCGTTTCTATCAACGCTTCGCCGCCACTGGGCGGGTGGTGAGCTGCTATTCCCAGGGATTGGGACAATCCTCCAGCGGCACCGACAAGATCAACGCCCTAATCAACTGCCATCTGGCGACCGGGCGCATCGGCCGACCAGGGGCGACTCCCCTGTCCCTCACCGGCCAGCCCAATGCCATGGGCGGTCGTGAGGTGGGCGGGCTGGCCAACCAGCTCGCGGCCCACAGGGAGATCGAAGATCCCGAGGCACGGCGGCAGGTGCAGGATTTCTGGAATGCCCCCGCCATGCCGCAGCGGCCCGGCCTCAAGGCGGTAGAGCTGTTCGATGCCGTGGCCGGAGGCCGGATCAAGGCGCTGTGGATCATGGCTACCAACCCGGCGGTCAGCCTGCCGGAAGCCGGCAAGGTGCGCCGGGCCCTGAGGGATTGCTTCGTGGTGGTGTCCGACTGTGTCGCCAACAGCGACACCGCCCGTCTGGCGGATGTTTTGCTGCCGGCGGCCACCTGGGGCGAAAAGGATGGCACCGTGACCAATTCCGTCCGTCTCATCTCTCGCCAGCGTCCTTTGCGTCCGCCACCGGGGGAAGCCCGCCCGGATTGGTGGATCGTCTGCCAGGTGGCGCGGGCCATGGGGTTCGGCTCGGCTTTCGCCTACAACGGTCCGGCGGCGATCTTCCGCGAGCACGCCGCCCTGTCGGCTTTGAATCGAGGTCGGCGCTTGTTCGATCTCAGCGCCCTTGCCGACCTTTCGGACGAGCGCTACGAGCGCTTGAAACCCCTTGCCTGGCCGGTGACGGCGGAAAACCCCCGGGGGACCCTGCGTTTGTTCGTGGACCGCCGCTTTCCCACCCCCGACGGCCGGGCGCGGTTCGTGGCGGTCACCCCGCGGCCGCCGGTCCATCCAGCCGCCCGGTCGTTGCCCTTCGTCCTCAACAGCGGCCGGGTCCGCGACCACTGGCACACCCTGACCCGTACCGGCGCCGTCCCCAGCCTCAGCGGCCACGATCCGGAGCCGTTCGTGGAAGTCAATCCCCACGACGCCGCCGCCTTTGGCCTTGAAGACGGCGGCCTGGCGGAAGTGGCCGGGCCTACGGGTGGGGCCATCGTGGTGCGGGTGCGTTGTTCCTACCGCCAGCGCCGCGGCAGTCTGTTCGTCCCCATGCACTGGAACGGAGCCTTCGCCGCCCGTGCCTGGGTCAACGACCTGGTTCCGCCGGTGATCGATCCGGTTTCCGGCCAGCCGGAATCCAAACACGCCCCGGCCGCCATTCGTCCTTTTGCTTGCGACTGGTACGCCTTCGTCCTCTGCCGTAAGGCGCTGCCGGCGGCGGAAATCGCCCCGAGCTACTGGTGCCGCCTGCGGGCCGCGCCCGGAATCTGGCGTTACGAACTGGCCGGCAGTGGTCCGGTGCCCGACTGGGAACGGTGGCTGGGGGAAGGGGAATGGGTGGAATACCGCGACACCCGTCAGAGGTGTTACCGTGGCGCGCTGCTGCGGGACAACCATCTGGAAGCCTGCCTGTGCCTGGGTCCCGACCCCCGTCTACCGGCCCGCCGTCCCCTGATCGAGTGGATGCAGCAGGATCATCTGGATGCCGGACAGCGGGCTGGAATTGTGGCCCTGGTGGAAGAGGCTGGCGCTGAAAATACCGTCTGTGCCTGTTTTCAGGTGACCGAGGCGATGGTGCGCCGGGCGCTGGACCAAGGGGCGGAGGATTTGGAGGCGCTGGGCCGGTTGCTGGGTGCCGGAGGCAAGTGCGGGGCCTGTCGGCCGGAACTGGAGGCACTGCTGCGAGGGCAGTGACCGGCCCTCCCTGGCCGGTTCGGCGATACACGATCGCTTTCAGATCAGGGTGTGCGAATGCCGCCTTCGGCCGTGATGATCGCCTCGCCGCCGATGCGCAGGTTCAAGCGGTCGCGGCCGCGGTGATCCATCTCCAGGCTGAGCAAACTGCGGCGGGTGCCTTCGACACCGCGTTCGACGGTGAAGACATAGGTCCCTTTGCGGATATGCTCGTGGGAGCAGAGATAGCCGCAGAAGGCCGGCATCCCCGCCCCCACGGGAGGATCTTCCCTGGGGCCGATTTCCGGGCCGACGAAACGGGCGTGGAAATCGACGTCAGGACGACGGGTGCGGGCGCTGAACAACAGAATTTCCTGGGCGGCGGTCGCCGGGGCGGTGGACTGCGCCCAGGCCTTGAAGTCGAAGCAGGCCCGGCGCACCGCCTCGCTGTCTCTGAGCGGCACGATCAAGAACGGCCGGCCGGTGGAAGCGATGCGGGGCGTGAAGCGCTGGGTTTCGATGTCTTGGGTTTGCAGTCCCAGCATTGGGGCCAGCTCTTCCGTGGTCGGGGCGAAGCGGTCGACCACCGGCTCCACGGTCATGGCGAAGGTCACCAGTTTCAGTTCGTCCTTGTCGCGGATGAAGTACAGCGGCAGTACCCCGCGGCGGGTGGCGATGCTGCAGGTGCTGCTGTCGTCTTCGTAGCCGACGCTGCCGATGTGGTCGAGCACGTAACCGGCGGCGACGATGGCCTGGGCGGCGAAGTTCATCTCCCGCCGGGGGTTGAAGATCCGGGCCCGCCAGGTGGCCTCCTCGCCGCCCGGTTGCAGGAAAATGGTCTGGGGCAGGTTGAGTTCGCCGGCCAGTTGCAACATCTGCCGTTCGTTGATGCCTTCGGCATTGGGGAATACGCCGATCTGGGCGCCGCTGAACGGCTGGCTGGTGAAGGCGTCGGCAATGTAATAGCTCTGTCGGGTCATACTGGATCTCCCTGGGCAGACAGTTGGATCTGGACCCGGCCTTTGGTGATGCGCGCCGGGTAACAGGGTACCGAGATCGATTTGTCCTCGAGGCAGCGGCCGGTCCTGAGGTTGAAGTGCTGCTTGTAAACGGGGGAGGCGACCACCGGCTCGCCGCCGATGTCACCGGTCAGCCCCCGCGACAGCACGTTGGCATGGCTGAAGGGATCGTAGTTGCCGATGGCGAACACTTCCTCCAGCTTGGGCAGATAGAAGATGGCGACCTGGTGCCCCTCGACCAGGGCGCAAATGCCGGCGTCCGGTTCCAGGTCTTCGACGCGGCAGACGTCGATCCAGGTTTCGGTCATCGTGGTTACGGTCATGTTTCAAGAAGCCTTTTCCAGTTCGATGGGAATGCCTTTGATGCGGCGCTTTTCCTCCAGCGTCGCCGGGCGGATCTGGCCGCGTTCCTCGATGAAGACCACATTGTCGTCGCTGCCTTCGGCGTTGACGAAGAAGCGGAAACGTTTTTTCAGGATCTCCTCGTTCTCCAAGGTCTTTTTCCATTCGCACTCGTAGGTTTCTACCAGGTGCTGGATCTGTCGTTCCAGTTCGGCGCAGATGCCCAGCTTGTTGTCGACGATGACTGCCCTGAGATAGTCGAGACCGCCTTCCAAGTTCTCCATCCAGGCGGCGGTGCGTTGGAGGCGGTCGGCGGTGCGGATGTAGAAGGCCAGGAAGCGATCGATGATCCTGACCAGGGTTTCGTCGTCCAGATCGGTGGCGAACAGGTCCGCGTGGCGCGGCTTCATGCCGCCGTTGCCGCACAGGTACAGGTTCCAGCCCTTCTCGGTGGCGATGACGCCGATGTCCTTGCATTGGGCCTCGGCGCACTCGCGGGTGCAGCCGGAGACCGCCATCTTGATCTTGTGGGGGGCGCGGATGCCCTTGTAGCGGTTTTCCAGGAAGATGGCCATGCCCACGCTGTCCTGGACCCCGTAGCGGCACCAGGTGGAACCGACGCAGGACTTGACCGTGCGCACCGCCTTGGCGTAGGCGTGGCCGCTCTCGAAGCCGGCATCGATCAGCTCCTGCCAGATGTGGGGCAGCTGCTCCAGGCGGGCGCCGAACAGGTCGATGCGCTGGCCGCCGGTGATCTTGGTATAGAGCTTGTATTTTCGGGCCACCTCGCCGAGAACGATGAGCTTCTCCGGGGTGATTTCGCCGCCGGGAATACGTGGCACCACCGAATAGGTACCATCCTTCTGCAGGTTGGCAAGGCGGTAGTCGTTGGTGTCCTGGAGTTTGAAGTATTTGTCCGAAAGGACGTAATCGTTCCAGTAGGAGGCCAGGATCGAGGCCACCGCCGGCTTGCAGATGTCGCAGCCCAGTCCTTTGCCGTGCTTTTCCAGCAGTTCGTCGAAGGTGCGGATCTGCTCGACGCGGATGATGTGGTACAGCTCCTGACGGCTGTAAGGGAAATGCTCGCAGAGATCCTTGTTGACCTCGATGCCGCGCCTGGCCAGTTCCGCATCCACCACCGACTTGAGCAGACCGGCACAGCCGCCGCAGCCGGTGGAAGCCTTGGTCTCGGCTTTGATGTCGGCCAGGGCCGCCACCCCCTGGTCGATCAGTTCCACGACCTGGCCCTTGGTCACGTTGTGACAGGAACAGAGGGTGGCGCTTTCCGGCAGGGCGTCAGGGCCGAGACCGGTGGGTGCCGCTTCGGTGTTCGGCAGGATCAGGGCGTCGGGCGGCTGGGGCAGGTCGATGCCGTTCTGGTAGTACTGCAGCAGGGTGTCGTAGGTGCTGGAATCGCCCACCAGCACTGCCCCCAGCAACTTGTGGTTGTCCTGACTGACGATCAGGCGCTTGTAAACTTCATCGGCTTCGTTCTTGTACACATAGCTGTGGGCTCCCGGCGTACGGCCATGGGAGTCGCCGATGGTGCCCACCTCGACGCCCATGAGCTTGAGCTTGGTGGAGAGGTCCGCGCCGGTAAAGGCCGCTTCCCTGCCACTCAGCAGGTCCGCCACCACCCGGGCCATCTGGTAACCGGGGGCGACCAGGCCGAAGATCTGCCCGTGCCACAGGGCGCATTCGCCGATGGCGAAAATGTCGGGATCGGAGGTGCGGCACTGATCGTCGATGACGATGCCGCCCCGGTCCCCTACCTCCAGGCCGGTCTGGCGCGCCAGTTCGTCGCGGGGGCGGATGCCGGCGGAGAACACGATCAGGTCGGTTTCCAGGGCGTCGCCGTCGGTGAATTCCATCTTCAGGCGTTGGAATTTACCGGGAGTGATGTTGCGGGTGTTCTTGCCGGTATGGATCCCGACTCCCAGAGCCTCGATCTTGCGCTGTAGCATGGCGCCGCCGTCCTCGTCCAGCTGCACCGCCATCAGGCGGGGAGCGAATTCCACCACATGGGTTTCCAACCCAAGGTCTTGTAGCGCTTTGGCGGCCTCCAGCCCCAGCAGGCCACCCCCGACCACAGTACCGATCCGACTTTCCCCGGCCGCTTGGGTAATGGCCTCCAGGTCCTCGATGGTGCGGTAGACGAAACAGTATTCCTGGTTGTGGCCCGGGATCGGCGGCACGAAGGGGTAGGAACCGGTGGCCAACACCAGAATATCGTAGGCTACCTCGATGCCCTTCTCCGAGCGCACGATCTTGTGGGTGCGGTCGATGCTGATCGCCTTGTCGCCCAGGTGGAGGTCGATACCGTGCGTCCGGTAGAAATCCAGGGACGCCAAGCTGAGCGCCTCCGGGTTGCGGGTTTCGAACCAGGAAGTCAAATGGACGCGATCATAGGCTGGACGAGGTTCCTCACCGAAGACGGTGATGTCGAAGCTCTGAGCGGCAGGGCTTTGCACCAGGGTTTCGACAAAATGGTGGCCGACCATGCCGTTGCCGATGATGACCAGTTTTTTGCGCTGCATTGCTCGTTCTCTCTGGGTAATTAGCTGCCAAGCATAGTCTGAGCAAAATATGTGCCATGTTGTTTGGCTGGTGTCTGTGCGGGCGGGAGATCTTCCGTGCCTCATATGGGTGCAGTCGTGGCGGACGGATGCACCCATTCAGGCATCGCTTGTTTCGTCCAGCCCCAGTTCGTTGATTTTCCGGGTCAGGGTGTTGCGGCCGTAGCCGAGGAGCCGGGCGGCGTCCTGGCGGCGCCCGCGGGTATGGTGCAGGGCGGTGCGGATGAGGATGCGTTCCGCTTCGGCGATCGCTTCCTTGGCGATGTTGGGGTGCCCCTCGGCCAGCGCCTGCTCGGTCCAGCAGGCCAATGCCTCGGTCCAGCGGTCGGTGGTGGGCGCAGTTTCGGCGGCGGGTTCTGCGGGCCGGCGCAGTTCCGGCGGCAGGTCCTCCATGTGGACTACGTTGCCCGGCGCCATCACGGTCAGCCAGCGGCACAGGTTTTCCAGCTGACGCACGTTGCCGGGCCAGTCCAGCCGGCTCAGGAAGGTTTCCACGTCCGGGCGCAGGGTTTTGGGTTCGGTCTGCAGTTCCGTGGCCGCGCGCTTGAGGAAATGGTGCAGCAGGGCGGGGATGTCCTCGCGGCGCTGCCGCAGGGGCGGCAGGGGGATGCGGATGACGTTGAGGCGGTGGTAAAGGTCTTCGCGGAAGCGTCCCTCGGCGACCAGGGTCTCCAGATTCTGATGGGTGGCGGCGATGATGCGCACGTCCACCTTGCGGGGGGTGTGGGCCCCGAGAGGATAGAATTCCCCTTCGGCCAGGACGCGCAGCAGGCGGGTCTGCAGCTCGGCGGGCATGTCGCCGATTTCGTCGAGGAACAGGGTGCCGCCGTGGGCCTGTTCGAAGCGGCCGCTGCGGCGCTGGTCGGCGCCGGTGAAGGCGCCCTTCTCATGGCCGAACAGTTCCGATTCCAGCAGATCCTTGGGGATGGCCGCCATGTTGAGGGCGATGAACGGTCCGCCGGCGCGGGGACTGTGACGGTGCAGCGCCCGCGCCACCAGCTCCTTGCCGGTGCCGGATTCGCCGGTGATCAGTACGGTGACCGGCGAGCGCGCCAGCCGGCCGATTGCGCGGAAGACGGCCTGCATCGCGGGCGCGGCGCCGATGATTTCCGGGGCGTCGGCCTCCGGCGGTGGGGAGGTTTCTCCGAGGCCGGGTTCCTGACAGGCGCGCCGGACCACCTGCACCATCTCGTCGAGGTCGAAAGGCTTGGGCAGGTATTCGAAGGCCCCGCCGTGGAGGGCGGCGACGGCGCTGTCGAGATCGGAATGGGCGGTCATGACGATGACCGGCAGTTGCGGGTGGCGCTGCCGGATCTGCCGCAGCAGCGTCAGGCCGTCCGTGCCCGGCATGCGGATGTCGGTCAGCAGGACGTCGGGGCGGGTGTGGCGCAGCAGGCGTTCGGGCTCCGAGGCCTCGGCAAAGAGGCAGACCCGGAAGCCTGCCTTGCTCAGGGCTTTTTCCAGTACCCAACGGATCGACTGATCGTCGTCGATGATCCAGATTTCACGGCTCACGGGAGGAATCCTCCAGGGGCAGATAGACGGAAAAACAGGTATCGCCAGGGCGGGATCGGTATTCGATCAGGCCGCCATGGCGGGTGACTAGGGTCTGGGCGATCGACAACCCCAGGCCGGTGCCCTCCGCCTTACCGGTGATCATGGGATAGAAGATCCGCTCGCCCAATTCGGCGGGGATGCCGGGGCCGTTGTCGGCAATGTCGACGCGCAGCACCAGGCGGTGCATCCGGCCGCGGATGGTCAGGCGGTGTTCGATGCGGGTCCGCAGTCTGACTTCCCCTTCGCCTGCCACGGCCTGGGCGGCGTTGCGGACGAGGTTCAGAAACACCTGGATGAGCTGGTCGAAGTCCCCTTCCAGGCGGGGCAGGCTGGGATCGTAGTCGCAGTGGAACGCCAACGCCGGATATTCGGCCGCCAGCAGCTGGCGGACCCGCTCCAATACCTGATGGATGTTGAGGGGCTGTTTCCGGGGTGGCCGGTGGGGGGCCAGCAGGCGGTCGATCAGGGCGCCGAGGCGGTCGGCCTCCTGGAGGATGACGTCGGTGTATTCGCGCAGCTGGGGAGTGTCCAGTTCCTGGGCGAGGAGCTGGGCGGCGCCCCGCAGGCCGCCGAGCGGATTCTTGATCTCGTGGGCGAGCCCCCGCAGCAGTTGGTTGACGGCGGCCTGCTGGTGTTGGGCCTGGTGGTCGCGGGAAAGGTGGCTGTAATTTTCCACCGGTTCGATCTCGACGATGGCGGCCGCGACCGTGTCCCCTTCGAACACGGGGGTGATGGCGCAATGCACCATCCGGGTGCGTTCCCCCAGCTGGAGCGGCAGCTGGCGTTCGACCAGCGGCGCACCGGTCTGGAGGGTCGTGCCCAGGTTCCGGGCAAGATGCTGTCCCAGGGCGCCGAACAGGGCGGTGGCCGGTTGGCCGAGCGCCTTGACGGCGCTGGTGTCGAGCAGCATTTCCCCGGCCGGGTTGAGGAAGCGCAGCCGCAGCCCGCGGTCGAACAGCAGCACCGCATTGGCGAGGTTGTCCAGAATCTGGCGATAAAGGTTTTCCTGGTTCATATGAAAATAAGAAGCAAAGGCAATGCCTATATTTTTCAGCATAACGGGGCGGACGGAAGGTCCGCATGCACCGGATCGGTGCATGCGGGCGCGCCGGGAGGGTGGCGGCGCACGCGCAACGTGACCGTTTTTCTATGGCACGATAGCTGCTTGACCTGGATTGTCTGTCAATCCTGGAGCGAGGTGTGATGATGAAGCTGGTCACGGCTGTGATTAAACCATTCAAACTGGATGACGTGCGGGAAGCTTTGTCGGAGGTCGGGATCGCCGGTTTGACGGTGACCGAGGTCAAGGGTTTCGGGCGCCAGAAAGGGCATACCGAATTGTACCGGGGGGCCGAGTACGTGGTGGATTTTCTGCCCAAGGTCAAAATTGAGGTGGCCGTCGCCGACGAGCGGCTGGAGGCGGTGCTGGAGGCGATCCAGCAGGCGGCCCGCACCGGAAGGATCGGGGACGGCAAGATCTTCGTCACGCCGCTGGAGGAGGTCGTCCGCATCCGAACCGGGGAAACCGGGGCGGATGCGTTGTAAGGGGCGAGCGGCGTACTCGTATAAAGCATCAAACATCAGGAGAAGAAAATGGAGAAAGTGATAGAAGTCAGCTACGCGCTCGATACGTTTTATTTTCTGGTCATGGGGGCGCTGGTCATGTGGATGGCCGCCGGCTTCGCCATGCTCGAGGCCGGGCTGGTGCGGGCCAAGAACACGGTTGAGATCCTGACCAAGAACGTGGCCCTCTATGCCATCGCCTGCATCATGTACCTGCTGATCGGCTACAAGCTCATGTATCCCGATGCGGCGGTCAATTCGGTCTGGCCCGGCATCGGTTTTCTGATCGGCGAGGACCACACCCTCGACGAAGTGCTCAAGAGCAATGGCGAGGTCTACTATTCGGTGATGGCCGACTTCTTCTTCCAGGTCGTCTTCGTCGCCACCGCCATGTCCATCGTCTCGGGAGCGGTGGCCGAGCGCATGAAGCTCGGCGCCTTCCTGCTGTTCGCCGTGGTGATGACCGGTTTCATCTATCCGCTGCAGGGCTACTGGAAGTGGGGCGGCGGTTTTCTGGACGAACTCGGTTTCCTGGATTTCGCCGGTTCCGGGGTGGTGCATCTGTGCGGGGCGACCGCGGCTCTGGCGGGGGTGTTGCTGCTGGGACCGCGCCGCGGCAAGTACGGTCCTGAAGGTGAGATCCACCCCATTCCGGGGTGCAACCTGCCCCTGGCGGCCCTGGGGACCTTCATTCTATGGCTGGGCTGGTTCGGTTTCAACGGCGGTTCGGAGCTGAAGGTTTCCAACGTCGAGGAGGCCAACGCCGTGGCCCGGGTGATCGTCAACACCAACATGGCGGCTGCCGGCGGCGCCGTGGCGGCGCTGCTGACCGATCGGCTTCTGTTTGGCAAGGTGGACCTGACCATGATGCTCAACGGCGCCCTGGCCGGGCTGGTGGCGATCACCGCCGAACCGCTCACGCCCGCTCCGCTGCTGGCGACGATCGTCGGCGCCGTCGGTGGCGTCATCGTGGTGTTCTCGATCATGGGGTTCGACAAGCTGCGCATCGACGATCCGGTCGGGGCGCTGTCGGTGCACGGCGTGGTTGGCATCTGGGGGCTGCTGGCGGTGTGCCTGTCCAATCCCGATGCCAAGCTGAGTGCCCAGCTGATCGGCATCGTGACCATCTTCGCCTGGGTTTTCGCCGCCAGCTTCATCTTCTGGTATGTGCTCAAGCTGACCGTCGGCATCCGTCTCAGTCCCGAAGACGAATACAACGGCGCCGACTACGCCGAGTGCGGTATGGAGGCCTATCCAGAATTCACCGGCAGCGGACGTTGAGTTTTGGGCATTCGGCTGGTATTCTTATTTGCCAAAAAGCAACATAAAGTTGTAAAAACTCAACAATCGAGAGGATCAAGCGATGAACAAACCTGTCTTCAAGCCTACCGTTCTGGCCATCGCCCTGGCTGCCGCCACCGGCGCCGGCGCCCATGAACTGACGGAAGGTGTCATTCCGGAGCGGATTCACAGCGCCGACGGTGTGGTCGAGGCCCTGACCGGCTACGACATCAATGAAACCCAGTTCATGAAATCGCTGGGACTGCGTGCCGGCGGCTGGATCAACTTCGGCTATACCCACAACTTCGAAGATCCGCGCAACGATCTCAACGATCCGGTCACCTTCAACTATCGTTACGACCACGTGATGCTGAATCAGATCAACCTGTTCGTCGAACGCGCGGTCAGCACCGACGGCGGTTGGGACCTCGGTGGCCGGGTGGACTTCATGTACGGCACCGACTCACCTTTCACCCAGGCGCTCGGTCTGGAAATTTCCGACGCCGGCAAGCAGAAATGGGTCGGGAACACCGATGCGATGCACAATCTCAACAAGATGGCCCTGCCGCAGGCTTATCTGGAAGTGTACGCGCCGGTGCTGAACGGCATCACCGCCAAACTGGGGCACTTCTACACCATCATTGGCAATGAGGTGGTCACCGCGCCGGACAACTTCTTCTATTCCCACGCCTATACCATGCAGTACGGCGAACCCTTCACCCACACCGGGGCACTGTTCTCCATGCCGCTCATCAACAATCTGAGCATCACCGTCGGTGCGGTCAACGGCTGGGACAGCTTCACCGCCGATATCGACGATGCCTGGAATTTCATCGGCGGCCTGAACTGGGACAACGGCGTCGAGGGGGCGGGTGCCCTGTCGGTGGCCCTGACGGCGATCACCGGGACCGTGGCCGGTTACCACGACAATCTGGACGATCAGGATCGTTCCCTCTATAGCATCGTGTTGAACTACGATGTCACCGACGCGCTGCACTTCACCCTGCAGCACGACCACGGTTGGGAAGACCTGCCGGGTACCGATGACGACGCCCATTGGTATGGCGTCAACGGCTATCTGACCTATGACGTCAACGACATGTTCTCGCTCGGCACCCGCATGGAGTGGTTCCGGGACGAGGGCGGAATGCGCGTCTCCAGCCTCTATGGTGGTCAGGGAGTACGGCCCGGAAAATCCGCCAACTTCTACGAAATGACTTTCGGGGTCAACTTCAAGCCCACCCACTGGGCCAAGATCCGCCCCGAAGTCCGCTACGACTGGGCGGAAAACACCAAGCCCTTTGATGATGGCAGCCAGGACGACCAGCTGCTGTTCGCCGTGGATGCGGTGGTGATGTTCTGAATCTCCGCTGCGCGGCGGAGAAAGACGACGGCGCGGAATCTGACGGTTCCGCGCCGTTTTCGTATCTGGGTTCAGCTGCGGGATGCGAGCAGCCGGCCCAGCTTTTGGGCGGCTTTGCGTTTCAGGCGCTGTGCGAGATAGGGCTGGTCGGGATCGCCGGAAAGCTGGAGTACCTTTTCGAAATGGGCCCGGGCGGCTGCGGTCTCGCCGCGGTCGTGAAGATAGCGGGCGTAGTAGTAATGGGTTTCGATGCCGTCCGGATTCAGCGCCAGGGCCTTGCGGAAATAGATTTCCGCCTTGTGGCGGTCGCCGAAGGACAGCGGCCAGCCCGGGAGCTTGTAATACAGGCAGGCCAGGGTCAGATAAGCCGCTCCGTCGAGGGCCCGGGGGTCGAGGGCGATGGCCTGCTCCAGCAGCTTGCGGGTCTGCTTCAGTTGCCCGAGAACGGACAGGTTCGGGGACAGGCTCGCGCGGCTGACGGTGACGATCGCTTCCCAGATGAGAAGATCGGCCTGATCCGGCTGTCGTTGGCGCAGGGCGCGGATTTCCGCCAGCAGGCGGGTCAGGCCGGCCTCACGCCGGGCCTTGGGCCAGTGGTAGGTGATTTCGTCCCAGCGGGCCCCAATACGGTCGGCCGAAACCGCGAACGCCTGGAAGGGGACGGCCAACAGCAGGACCAACAGTGCGGTACGGAGCATGGAGACAGGTTTCATTGTTGCTCCAAAACAATTGTTTTTGCATCGAAGCAACAGATTATAAGGAATTTTGCCGAATGAAGACAGGTGACAATGGGAATGGGTCGTTTTAACCCATTGTGAGAAGATGGGACGGATGCCAAGAATGTTTTCCGAAAGTCGCGAGTGTTTTTCATGGATGCAGCCATCAATCAGCAGATCCAGTCGATCTATGGCCTCGTCGAGACGGTTCCGCTAGGGCGTTTCAAGACGGCGGCATTCGCCTGCGTCAGTCAGGTGTTGCCCTTCAACGCTGGGTTGTGGATCGAGGGGGAAGCGGAAACCCGGATGCCGCATTCGGCCCATTTTCACAATCTGCCTGCGGATGTTTTGGAGCACTATTATCCCTATGCCGAGGATGACCGGCTTTACGAGGCCATCGTCGCGAATCCCGGGCGCACGTATCTGATGAGCGACCTTCATTCCCTGGAGGAGTTGCTGCAGTTGCGCATCTACCGGGAATTCGGTCGTCATTACGGAGTCGTCCATGCCGCCGCCACGGCACTGGTCCATAAGGACCTGGGGCTGTACTCCTTCATCGCCTTCTATCGTGACCGGCATGACCCGCCCTTCACCGAGCGGGACCGACAGATCAAACAGACGCTGACGCCGCATCTGCTGACCGCTTACCGGCTGAAGCTGTTTCAGGCCCTTCTGGCCGAGGAAACCGGCAGCGACAACCAGAGCGTCACCGCCGTGATGGACCGTCAGGGAATCATCCATCACGCATCTCTCGCCCTGGCGCCGTTCCTGCGGGAGGTGTGGCCGGGGTGGCAAGGCCCCCACGTGCCGGAGGCGGTGCTGCAGGCTGTCGCTGCGGGACGCAAAAGTTTCTTCATCGATCACCTGTACTTCGATGCCTCCACGTTGCCGAACGATCTGATTTTCCTGCGGGGGCGGCGCATGAACCATCTTGACGTGCTGAGCGTGTCGGAGAGCCGGGTGGCGTTCCTCCTCAGCCAGGGCTGGACTTACAAAGAGGTAGGGCGGGACCTGGGCATTTCGCCCTCCACGGTCACCAACCACGTCAACCACATTTATCGCAAGCTCGACATCCACTCCAAAAGCGAGTTGCGGAGGTTTTTCCGCTTATGAGCGATACCACCGGCCTCATCGCCTTCTATCGGATGCGCCTGGAAATACAGAAAGCGCTGTCGCGGTTTCGCAGTGAAACTGAACTGTGGCAGCAGATCTGCGATGCGGCGGTGGCAACCGGGGAAATCCAGCTGGCCTGGATCGGCCTGCGGCGGCGGTCGCGGCTGAAGCCGGTGGCGGCGGCCGCCCGACCGGCTTCTCTGCTGACTCAGGCCTGGCCGTGTCCCGACATCGGGATGCCGGTGTTGGCAAGCCGGGCGGTGACGACCGGCACGCCCCAGTGGCACGGGCCGGGGGACGCTCTTCCGCCCCGGGCGGCGGTGGCGGGATTTTCCTCCGCTTGCGCGCTGCCGCTGACCCTCGAGAGGGAGTTGTACGGCGTGATGGAGTTCTATGCCCGGGCGGCGGACTTCTTCACCCCGGAAAGGCAGGCCCTGCTGGCGGATCTGCCGGAGGAGGTGGAAGCAGCGCTGGCGCGCAGGGCGGATCTGCAACGGCGCAACTGCCGGCTGCGGCGGATCGCGGCGCTGGCCTACCGCGACCCTTTGACCGGCCTGCCCAACCGCCGGTATCTGGAAGTCTATCTGCCCCGGGTCCTGGCCAAGGCGCGGCGCAAATCCCGCCCGCTGGCACTGTTCATGATGGATCTGGACGGTTTCAAGGGGATCAACGACCGTTTCGGCCATATCGCCGGGGACCGGTTGCTGATACAGGTCGCCGCCGTGCTGCGGCACCGGCTGCGGCGGGGGGATCTGCTGGTGCGCCTCGGAGGGGACGAGTTCGTCGCCGTCGTCGGCAGCATACCGTCGCCCGAAGACGATGCACGGCTTGCGGCCGATCTGATCGAGACGGTGGCCGAGGCGGTGCCGCCGGAGCAGCATGTGGGATTGAGTATCGGGATCGCCCGTTATCCCGAGCACGGTGCCGATGCCGCCGGGTTGCTGCGGCGTGCCGACCAGGCCCTGTACCGGGCCAAGGCGGACGGGCGGCGCTGCTGGCGGCTTTGCGAGGGCTGAAACGAAGACACCCCGCCACGTGGCGGGGTGTCCGGTTCCGGTGCTGGTTTTAGCCTTACAGGCTGTAGTACATGTCGAACTCGACCGGATGGGTGCTCATCCGCAGGCGGGTGACTTCCTCCATCTTCAGTTCGATGTAGGCATCGATCATGTCGTCGGTGAAGACGCCGCCGGCCTTCAGGAAATCCCGGTCCTCGTCCAGCGCCTTGAGGGCCTCGTCGAAGGAGAAGCACACCTTGGGGATGTTGGCTTCCTCTTCCGGCGGCAGGTCGTAGAGGTTCTTGTCCATGGCATCGCCGGGATGGATCTTGTTGAGGATGCCGTCTAGGCCGGCCATCAGCATGGCGGAGAAGGCCAGGTACGGGTTGGCGGTGGAGTCGGGGAAGCGCACCTCGATGCGGCGGGCCTTGGGATTGGCGATGAAGGGCACGCGGATGGAGGCGGAACGGTTACGGGCCGAGTAGGCCAGCATTACCGGTGCTTCGAAGCCCGGCACCAGACGCTTGTAGCTGTTGGTGGAGGCGTTGGTGAAGGCGTTGATGGCGCGGGCGTGCTTGAGGATGCCGCCGATGTAGTAGAGAGCGGTTTCCGAAAGACCCCCGTACAGGTCGCCGGTGAACAGGTTCTTTCCGTCCTTGGCCAGGGACTGATGCACGTGCATGCCGTTGCCGTTGTCGCCCACCAGGGGCTTGGGCATGAAGGTGGCGGTCTTGCCAAAGGCATGGGCCACGTTCATCACCACGTACTTGAGGATCAGCACCTCGTCGGCCTTCTTCACCAGGGTGTTGCAAGCGACGCCGATCTCGCACTGGCCCGCGGTGGCCACTTCGTGGTGGTGCACTTCGGTCTTGAGGCCGATTTCCTCCAGAGTTTCGCACATGGCCGAGCGCACGTCCTGGAGCTGATCCACCGGCGGCACCGGGAAATAGCCGCCCTTGGGGCCGGGACGGTGACCGATGTTGCCGCCTTCGTAGACCTTTTCGGTGTTCCAGCTGGCTTCCTCGGAATCCACTTCGTAGAAGCAGCGGTGGATATCGGCGCCCCAGCGTACGTCGTCGAAGATGAAGAATTCGTTTTCCGGGCCGAACAGGGCGGTGTCGGCGATGCCGGTGGACTTCATGTAGGCTTCGGCGCGCTTGGCCACCGACCGGGGGCAGCGTTCGTAGCCTTCGCCGGTGCTGGGCTCGACGATGTCGCAGCGCAGCACCAGGGTGGGGGATTCGAAGAAGGGATCCTCGAAGGCGGTGTCGGGATCGGGCATCAGGATCATGTCCGATTCCTGGATTCCCTTCCAGCCGGCGATGGACGAACCGTCGAACATCTTGCCGTTTTCGAAGAAGTCTTCGTCGATGGTGTGGGCCGGAACCGTGACGTGCTGTTCCTTGCCTTTGGTGTCGGCGAAGCGCAGATCGACGAACTCGATTTCTTTTTCTTTGATGATTTCGAATACCTTGTCCACGGACATTGGGTTACCTCGTTGGAATGAAAAGACAACAAAAGGTGTCTTTAGCAGACACCATACCAGTTAAAGCATACGCTGGCGGCCGGCCTGGAAAAAACCGTCTCGCTCAGTTGCACACAAACGGTGCATCATGCACCGTATTGGTGCGGCCAGGCGGTTCGGCCGTGAAATGGACCTGAACCGAACCGATAAAGTTAAAGGGTTTGACCGCCGCGCGCAATTCCGCCGCGATCTTTTGTGGGTCGGCACCCTTCTGGATCAGTTGCACCGGCAGATGGATCTCCACGTGAACCTTGCCGCCGAGATAGTGCAGCTGGATGCGTTGGATCCGGTCGGCATAGGGCAGATGACGCCAGGCCCGGCACAGGCGCTCGACCACCTCGCGCCGCAGGGGCAGCCTCATGGCAGGCTGGTCGATATCGCGTTCGGCGTCGATGTGGACGGTCACGTCGGTGATGTCCTCGAATTCCTGCAGCAGGCGGTCGCGCACCTTGTCGGCGATGGCGTGGCCCTCGGAGACGGAGATGTTCGGTGGTACCTGGATGTGGACGTCCACCAGGGCCTCGCCGCCCATCTGCCGGGTCCGCAGCGAGTGCAGGGAGCGCACCCCTTCGGTGTCGCGGATGGCCGCCTCGATGGCCTTGACCTTGTGGGCGGGCAGGGCGGTGTCCACCAGTTCGCGGGTGCTTTCGATCACCAGGCCGAAACCGATCTTGGCGATCAGCAGGCCGACGACGATGGCGGCCACCGCGTCGGCGAAGTGATAGCCGTACAGTACGCCCGCCACCCCGGCCAGAACCACCACCGAAGAGATGGCGTCGGAGCGGTGGTGCCAGGCGTTGGCCTGGAGCAGGCGCGAGCGGGTCTTGAGGGCCACGTGGCGGGTATAGTGGTACAGGGCTTCCTTGGCCAGGATCGACACCGCCGCCGCCGCCAGGGCCCAGATGTTGGGATGCCACAGGGGGGCTTCCCCCTGGAGCCGCTGGGCCGCGTCCCACACCACCCCGCCGGCGACGCCAATGAGCGCCAGCCCCAGCAGCACCGTGGCGATGGTTTCGAAGCGGGCGTGACCGTAAGGGTGGGATTCGTCGGCCGCCTGGCCGGCGATACGCAGGGTCGCCAGCACCAGGACGTCGGTCAGCAGATCGGAGAGGGAATGGATGCCGTCGGCGATCAGTGCCTGGGAGCGGCCATAGAAACCGGCGGCGATCTTGCCGATTCCGAGCAGCAGGTTGACCAGCGCTCCCACCAGGGTGACCCGGCGTTTGGCGCGGGACTGCTGTTGGCGCAGGTCGGTGGTGTTCATGATGTACTACCGGCGTCTGATCGGGGCCGGGAGCCGGTCTTCAGGGTGTACGCGGCCTGGATGGCCGCGTTCAAGCGTCCAGGGATGGATCCACAGCGTCCCTGAAGACCGGCTCCCGGCCCCGACGAGCTGGCATACTTCCCCATGTCAATCTGGACGGTTCGGGATGGGGAGGGTGGCATCGGAGGACGGACCACGGGGACGCGGTGAACCCTTCCCTGGGCGCTCGATACGCGGCCGTCCAGGCCGCGTACGCCCCGCGGTCCATCCTCCGATGCCGTGCTTGAAGCCGACAATCGCTTCATTGTTCTCCCACGATCAGGACGATCCTATATTCGTCCCTGCCCTTCTCGGTCTTCACGACCCGGTGGCCGTGGACCCGGCACCAGGCGGGAATGTCGTGAAGGACGCCGGGATCGGTGCCGATCACCTCCACTTCGGTTCCCGGGGGAAAATCCCGGACCGCCTCCTGGAGGCGGATCACCGGCAGCGGGCACAAAAGCCCCCTGGCATCGATGCTTTCCCGGCTCACAACACCCACTCCGGTGGAATTTCGTGGGGCTTGAGGGGGGCTGCGGTGAATTCCTTTTCCTCTCCGCCGGGCATGACCGCCTTGACCGTCACCTGATCGGCGTTGCGCCCCTGGCTGTAGCGGGCCACGATCCGGGCCGCCAGTTCCAGGTCCTCGTCGCTGGGTTGGCCGTCGATCAGGGTCAGGGGGCCGGAATGGCTGGTGGGGAACAGGTGGACGAAGCGGTTTTTGTACCCTTGCAGGAAGCGGCCCTCCCCCTCCTCGCGGGCGACGATGAGCTTGAAGTGAGGGCGGGGGCGGAGGTGGCGTCCCACCTTCAGCAGCATGATGTCGTCCAGTTCGTAATCGCGCCGGCCGCGGGCCTGCCACAGATCGGCGAGCTTGCGCGAATAGTTCTCGTCGGTGAGGAAGCAGCAGCCGCCGGCGGGCTGGGCGTAATCCACCAGACCGAACTTCCTGGCCAGCGCCATCTGCGGCTTGCGGGTCCGACCGGAGAAATCGTAGAGCTTTTCCCGGTCCACCCAGCCTTCCCGCTCCGGCTTGGTGGGCGGCAGATTCTTGGCGCACAGGGGGCGCAGCAGCAGGTCGCCGACCCCAGATTCGCGCGCCACCACCGGCATGGTGTCCTTGCGCTGGGATTTGGGACGCTGGCCGACCACCTCGCCGGTGATGATGAAGTCGAAGCCGTTTTCCCGCATCCACTGATAAGCCTTGCCGACCATGAAGATCTTGCAGTCGAGGCAGGGATTGAGATTGGCGCCGTAGCCGTGCTTGGGGTTGATCAGCACATCCTTGTATTCCTCGATGATGTCGATGATGTGAAGCTTGATTCCCAACTGCTCGGCCACCCACAGCGCGTTGTTGCGCTTGGGTTTTTTCTGATCGCGCTTGCGGATCGCGTGGGTGTGGCCCTCGACGCAGAATCCGGTGAAGAAATTGATGCCCTCCACGTGGATTCCCTGTTCCATGATCACCCGGGCGGCGAGCATGGAATCGAGGCCACCGGAAATGAGGGCGACTGCCTTGCGTGGTTGGCTCATGTGCAGGTTATGTCCTTAAAGTTCAGGAATTCTATCACGCCTGCTCATACCCGGCGGCACACGCCGCCGCGGCGCGGATCGCCGGTCCCTTCGAATTCTTCGGGGCCGCGGGCGACCGCATGGACGCCGCCGAAGAACAGGTTGGGGGCTGGCCAGGCTTTGACTGCGTAGTTGGACGCCAGCCGGGCCACGGCGGTTTCCTCGAAACCCGGTTCCAGGTTGACGACGCCCTCCTCCAGATGCAGGCGTGGGGCGGCGACCGCTTCCGCCAGAGGCATCCGGAAGTCGATCAGGTTGACCAGCACCTGCAGGATCGCGGTCCTGAGCCGGTTGGAGCCACCCGAGCCGAGGGCCACGGTGCACCCGGGCAGGCGTGCCAGGGAGGGGGCCATCATCGAGGTCATGCGGGTGTCGCACGGCCACTGGAAGAAACCGTGGGGGTTGAGGTCGGCCTCACCGAGCATGTTGTTGAGCATGATGCCGGTGCCCGGGATCAGCCAGCCGCAGCCTTCCCCGTTGCTGGTGGTGAGGCTGGCACAGTTGCCTTCCGCATCCATGACGCTGATGTGGGTGGTGCCGCGGCGACAGAGGGGATGATGGGCCAGCTGGTCCAGGTAACGGGTCAGGACCGTTGGTGCCAGCAGCGCTGGCCTGCGTCCCGGACGGGTGTCGTCCAGGTCGAGGTCGCGGCGGACCTGCCGGGTCAGATCCTGAACCGCGGTCAGCAGACCGGCATGTTCCGGACCGCCGAAGCGCAGGGCGTGCAAATCGAAATGAGACAGCAATTCGAGGGAGAAGGCGATGAGGATGCCACCGGAGCTGGGCGGGGGGTTGGTGAGGATTTCGGCGTCGCGGTAACGCAGCCACAGGGGCCGGCGTTCGATGACGGGATAGGTCTCCAGATCGGCCCGGGTCAACAGCCCGCCTTCGGCACACAGCGCGGCGACGGCGGCGGCGATCTCGCCCTCGTAGAACAGCACTTCCCCCTCGCGGGCCAGCGCCTCGATGGTGTCGGCCAGGCGTGGTTGGCGCAACCGTTCCCCTGCCTGCACCAGCCTGTCCGGATGCTTCGGGCTTCGGTAGGTGGCGAAGGTTTCCGACTGGGCCCGGTAGATGGGGGAGACGATGTCGAAGATGTAGGCCTGGAAGTCATTGACCACGACCCCGTGGCGCGCCAGATCGATGGCCGGACGTGCCACCTCCGTCATCGGCAGCCGGCCCAAGCGCCGCTGGATCTGCCACAGTCCCCGGACCACGCCCGGGGTGGCGATGGCACCGCGGCCGATGTGAAATTCCTGGCGGGTGGTGCCGAAATCGGCGTGGATGGGGAAGAATTCGACCTCCTCCGGCGGGCGTTTGCGCCCCGGGGTCTGGACGAAGAAATCGAACAATCTGGTCTGATGGCCGTCGTGACTGAGCAGATAGCCGCCGCCGCCGAGGGAGGCCAGTACCGGCTCGACAACGCAGGCGGCCAGGTGGGCAGCCACCACCGCGTCGAAGGCGTTGCCGCCGGTGGCGAGGATCTCGGTCGCCGCCGCGGCGGTGTCGGGATGGCCGGCGGCGACGATGCCTTTGGGTAACGTGGACATAGCGTGGGCAAAAAGCTCATTATACAAGCCCGGCGGCCGTTGCCTGCACCCCTCTCGACGCTTGCCGGCGGGCTTCGGGCGCAATCGGGGGCGAGGTTTTGGGACGGTCGCGGTTGTGTTATGTTTGCGCCAGATAGCGGACAGGAGAGGGCAGCATGAGCGACGACAGTGAAGACATTCGCGCCGATTTCGATGAACGTCTGCGCCAGGTGACGCGCAAGCGTCAGGAACGGCAGGCGGCGGAAGGCGACGACTGGGAGCCGGAGGACGACAGCCTGAGCCTCTCCTCCCAGCGTCCGGGAAAGGCCGGGGATGACGTGTTCACCGCCCGGCGCCCGCCGCCTTCGGCCGGTGGCGGCGACGACAGGCTGCTGTGGGTCGCGGTCGGTCTGGGCGGCGCCGCGCTGGTGCTGGTGCTGATTCTCTGGGTGTTGCTGCTGCGTCAGGGCGACCGGGTCGAACAGCTGCAGGAATCGGTCGCCCTACTGGAGGAGCAGGTGGAAGCCCCGGTGACCGACGAGGCGGCCTTGCGCTCCGAGATCGCCCAGTTGAACGCCCGTCTCGACGAACTGGCCCGGCAAAGCCAGACGCCTGCGGCGGTCGACGAGAGCGCGCTGGCGGATCTCAAGGCGCGGGTAGCGAAGCTGGAAACCGGGTTGCAGGAGCTTTCCCCACGCCTCGAGCAACTGGAAGGATCCCTGAAAGCCGCGAAAGCAGGTCGCCAACAGGTTGCAGCGGCGGCCAAGCCGCACCCGGCCGCGAAGAAGCCTGCCGCCGGCTGGTACGTGGTGATCGCCTCCCTGGGCGACCGTCAGGCGGCGGAGAAGCTGCGCCAGCGTTACCTCGACAAGGGTGTCAGGGCGGAAATCCATGCGGTCACGATCAAGGGCAAACGCTGGTATCGGCTGCGGGTCGGCCCGTTCCCGAGCCAGCAGGCGGCCAAACGCGAGGCCGCTCACCTGAAACGAACCCTGAAGCTGGAATCGGCATGGCTGAGCCGTTGAGCAAAGGCCGTTTCCTGGCCCTCGCCACCGTGTTCGAAGGCGGGCTGTTGGTGGTGGCGTTGCTGCTGGGCTGGTGGCTCGACCGCAATCCTTTGGCGGGCCTGCGCTGGCAGGGAAGGGCGTTGAGCCTGGGGCTGCTGGGCACGCTGCCGCTGCTGGTGTTCTTCGGCGTCGCCTACCGGCTGGAAATCCCCCAGATGGAGCGCATCAAGCGGATGTTGCTGGAGACCCTGGGACCGCTGCTGGCTCGGTGCCGCTGGCATGAGCTGGCCTACGTGGCGGCCCTGGCGGGAATCTGTGAGGAGGCGCTGTTCCGGGGGGTGCTGCAGCCCTGGTTCGAATCCCGGTGGGGGCCGTGGCCGGCCCTGCTGCTCAGCAACGTGCTGTTCGGGCTGGCGCATTCGGTGACGCTGCTTTACACCGTTCTGGCGATGCTGACCGGCATCTATCTCGGCTGGCTGTTGCAGGTGAGTGACGGCAACCTGCTGGTGCCGGTCCTGGTGCATTCCCTCTACGATTTCGCCGCGTTCCTGGTGGTGGTTCTGGGGTATCGGCAGCAGCACGTAGCTGCGGACTGAGAGCCCGGTCGCAAAAAACGAACGCCACCGGTCCGGGAGCCTGAAGCTGCCACCGGGCGGCTGAGATTTCCCGTAGAGAGGCCGTTTTCCGGCCCTGCAGCTATCGTGATTTTCCCGATCTTTGTCGCTTTTCGGTCATGCTTGACGAAAGGTGAGCGGCTTCTTTATAGTGCCCACAACGCGTGGGGAATTGTGCAGGCCAGTGGGGAATCCGTTCCGCGGCATCCATATCCTGAATCTGGACAGCAAAGGCCGGGTGGCGATTCCGGCCTGCCACCGGGCGGAGCTCGGTGACGTGCGTCTGGTGGCCACCATCGCCATCGACAACCGTTGTTTGTGGCTGTACCCCTGGCGCCAGTGGCAGGCGCTGGAGCGTCAGCTGTTGGCGTTGCCCAGCCTGAACCGCCGTTCCCGGCGTCTGCAGCGCCTGCTGATCGGGCATGCCCAGGAGGGGGAGCTGGATGGCCAGGGACGTTTCCTGTTGTCCACGCCGCTGCGTAAATACGCCAATCTGACCAAGAGCGTGGCCCTGGTCGGCGTGGGCGCCAAGTTCGAGATCTGGGACGAGGAAGCCTGGGACGTGCGCCGCAATGTGTGGATGGAAGAAGAGAGCCTGGAAGATCTGGCCGCTTCCCCCGATTTGAATGACTTGCAACTTTGACGATGGATGCGATGGTACACCTGCCGGTCATGCTCGAGGCCGCCCTGGGCGGGTTGGCGCTCGTGCCTGGCGGCGTCTATCTCGACTGCACCTTCGGCCGGGGGGGGCACAGTCGGGCGATGCTTGAACGGCTGGGACCCGAAGGGCGCCTTGTCGCCCTCGACAAAGACCCGGACGCCGTCGCTTCCGCCGAGGCGGAACGGCTGCGCCGGGACCCCCGTTTCACCCTGGTGCAGGCGGATTTCCGCGACCTCGGCGCGGTGGTGCGGGAGGCCGGCCTCTGCGGCCGCGTGGCCGGCATGTTGCTGGATCTGGGCGTGTCGTCCCCGCAGCTGGACACCGCCGCCCGCGGCTTCGCCTTCCTGCAGGAAGGGCCGCTGGACATGCGCATGAACCCCACCGTGGGGCTTTCGGCCGCCGAGTGGCTGGCGCAGGCCGACGAGCGCGAGCTGGCCGACGTCATCCATCGCTACGGCGAGGAACGCTACGCCCGCCGCATCGCCCGCGCCATCGTCAGGGCGAGGGTGGAAGCGCCGCTTCGGACCACCCGCCAGCTGGCGGAGTTGGTCGAGCGCGCCGTCCCGCGGCGGGAGCGCCACAAGCATCCGGCGACCCGGACCTTCCAGGCGATCCGCATCCACGTCAACCGCGAGCTGGAGGCGCTGGAGGCGGCCCTCGCCCAGTCCCTGGAAGTGCTGGCGCCCGGCGGCCGGCTGGTCGTCATCGCCTTCCATTCCCTCGAGGACCGCATCGTCAAGCGCTTCATCCGCCGCCATTCCCGTCCGGCACCGCTGCCCCGCAAGCTGCCGGTGGCGGTTTCCGAACCTGACCTGCCGCTGCGGGATCTGGGCAAGCGTCGTCCGGACGCCCTGGAAATCGCCCGCAACCCGCGGGCCCGAAGCGCCGTTCTGCGCGTCGCCGAACGTCGATGAAGCTGGCCTTATTGACAGGGATTCTGGGGTTGGCGGTGATCGTATCGGCGATAGGGGTAGTTTACGGCAAGTACCGCAGCCGCATGCTGTTCAATGAAATCCAGCGCCTGACCCGCCGCCTCGACGCCCTGGCGGTGGAGCGGGAGCAGTTGTTGCTGGAGGAGCACGTCTGGGCCGATCCGGCCCGCATCGAACACCTGGCGCAGCAGCGTCTCGACATGGTGGCGCCGGAAGCGGACGCCATCGTCTATCTGACGGTGCCGAGACGATGAGCGCCCGGGCCGCCCAAATCCTGGTCGCTCCCTGGCGCCGCTACCTGCTGCTGGGCACCTTCGGCCTGGCGCTGGCCGGCCTTCTGGCGCGGGCCTTCTACATCCAGGTGTGGGCGCGGGATTTCTACCGCCGCTACGGCGACCGCCAGCAGATCCGCACCGCGGTTCTGCCGGCCCACCGCGGGCGGCTGCTGGACCGCCAAGGGGTGCCGCTGGCGCTCAGCGCCCCGGTCAAGGCGGTGTGCATCAATCCGCGTCGCTTCCACGCCGAACCCGGTCAGCTGCACCGGCTCGCCCGGTTGTTGGGGATGCGGCCGCAGGATTTGGAAGACAAGATCGAGACCCACCGTCGGCAAGCGTTCCTCTACCTCAAACGCCAGCTGGCCCCGGCGCTGGCGGAACGGGTTCTGGCCCTCGATCTCGACGGTCTGTTCCTGCGTCCTGAATTCCGGCGTTACTATCCGGCCGCCGAGGTGACGGCCCATCTGCTGGGCTTCACCGACATCGACCAGCACGGTCAGGAGGGACTGGAACGCCGCTTCGACACCCAGCTGACCGGCATGGCGGGGCGGGTGCGGGTCATCCGTGACCGCAAGGGGCGGTTGATCGAGGCGGTGGAGAGCCTGCAGGCGCCGCGGCCGGGACATGACGTCCGCCTGAGCATCGACCGGCGGTTGCAGTACTGGGCCTATTTGGAACTGAAGCGCGCCGTGGCTCGTCACCACGCCAAGGCGGGCATGCTGGTTCTGCTCGATGCCAGGACCGGCGAGGTGCTGGCGCTGGCCAACCAGCCCACCTTCAACCCGAATCTGCGCGACGGCCGCCGCCGCGCCGCTTGGCGCAACCGGGCGGTCACCGACGTGTTCGAGCCCGGCTCCACCCTCAAACCCTTCGCCATGGCCTGCGCCCTGCGCGAAGGGGTCGCCCGCATCGGCGAGCGCATCGACACCGCTCCGGGCTGGCTGCGGGTGGGGCGTCATGTGGTGCGCGACCACCACCGTCACGACGTCCTCGATCTGACCGGCATTCTGGTCAAGTCCAGCAACGTCGGCATTACCCAGGTGGCTCTGCGTCTGTCGCCCGGCCGCTTCACCGCGTGCCTGCGCGATTTCGGCTTCGGCGAATCCTGCGGCATCGAATTTCCCGGCGAGGCGGGTGGTTTCGTGCCGGTGGCCCGCGGTCTAGGGCGCTTCGAACAAGCCACCCTGGCGTTCGGCTACGGCCTCAACGTCTCCACCTTGCAACTGGCGCGCGCCTACACGGCGCTGGCCGACGACGGCGTGCTCCATTCCCTCACCCTGCTGCCCCGCACCACGGATCCGCAGGCGTGCCGGGTTCTACCCGCCGGAACAGCGCGGCAGGTGCGCCGCATGCTCGAAGGGGTGGTGACCCCGCAGGGGACCGCCCGCCGGGCCCGGGTGCCCGGCTACCGGGTCGCCGGCAAGACCGGGACCGCCAAGGTGGCCGTTCCCGGCGGTTACGCCAAGGACCGCTACCGCGCTCTGTTCGTTGGCATGGCCCCGGCCAGCGCTCCCAGGCTGGTGCTGGCGGTGGTGATCGAGGAACCCCGGGGCAAGGAATATTACGGCGGCCAAGTGGCAGCGCCGGTGTTCTCCCGGGTGATGGGGCTGGCGCTGCGCCTGCTCGGCATTCCTCCGGACGAGGTTCCGGCGGCGCCGCCGCTGCTGGCGCGCGCGGGAGGACGACTCTGATGCGGCTGCGCGACTGGCTGCCCGACGTCGCCGGGCCGGACGTCGAGATCACCGGGTTGGCGGAACACGTCGCCGAGGTACGGCCCGGTGACGCCTTCATCGCCCTGCCGGGACGGCGGCGTCATGGGCTGGATTTCGCCGCCGAGGCTGCGGCAAACGGGGCGGTGGTGGTGCTCCACGAACCCGGCGACGCCGTGCCGCCGCTTCCGATCCCAGCGGTGGCGGTGGCCGGGCTCGGCCGCCGCATCAAAGCGCTGGCGGCCCGCTTCTACGGCCATCCCAGCCGGGGGATGGAGATCATCGGCGTCACCGGCACCAACGGCAAGACTTCCTGCAGTTTCTATCTGGCCCAGGTGCTCGGCGGGGCGGTGATGGGCACCCTGGGCTGGGGCCGGCCCGGAAGCCTGCATCCCACCGCCCACACCACCGCCCCGGCGATCGCCACCCAGCGCCGCTTGGCGGCGCTGCGGGACGCCGGCGTGACCACAGTGGCGATGGAGGTTTCCTCCCACGCCCTCGATCAGGGCCGGGTGGCGGAGGTGGCCTTCGATGCGGCGGTGTGGACCAACCTCAGCCGCGACCATCTCGACTATCACGGCGACCTCCGGCGCTATGCCGCCGCCAAACGCCGCCTGCTGGCATGGCCGGGATTGCAGGCGGCGGTCATCAATCTCGACGATCCCGTCTGGCCGGCGATGCGGGAAGCGTGTGAGGGAAAGGTCGTCGGTTATGCCTGGCGCACCCGGCCGGCGGTGGAGTTTCCCGTGGTCGAGGCCCGGCAGGTCCGTTTCGCTCCCGAGGGAATCGAATTCGAAGCGGTCTTCCAGGGAGCGTCGCATCCGGCCCAGGTAGGGCTGCTGGGGGAAGGCAACCTGGAGAACGCGCTGGCGGTGCTGGCGCTGCTGCTGGCGCAGGGATGGCCGCTGCCCCGGGCCGTCGCAGCCCTGGGGCGGCTTGCGCCGGTGCCGGGGCGGATGGAACGATTCCGGGCCCCGGGCCGTCCCCTGGTGGTGGTGGACTACGCCCACACCCCGGCGGCGCTGGAGATGGCGCTGACCAGTCTGCGGCGCCACTGCCGTGGGCGGTTGTGGGTAGTGTTCGGCTGCGGGGGCGACCGCGACCGCGGCAAGCGGCCGCTGATGGGGCGCATCGCCGAGCGTCTGGCCGACGAGGTGATCCTCACCGACGACAATCCGCGCACCGAGGACGGCGCGGCGATCGTCGCCGCCATCGCCGCCGGCATGGCGCGTCCACCCCGCATCGTTCGCGACCGGGGGGAGGCCATCGACCGGGCCCTGGCCGAAGCCGGCGAGGGCGATGTGGTGCTGGTGGCCGGCAAGGGCCACGAAACCTGGCAGGAAATCGCTGGCCGCCGCCTGCCCTTCAGCGACCGCGAATGGATTCAGAACCGTTTGGCAGAGGAGGCGACATGCGTTTGAGCGAAGTGGCCCCAGTGCTCGGGGGACGGCTTTTGGGAGAGGATGCGGGCTTCGAAGGTGTCGGCACCGACACCCGTCGGCCGCTGCGCGGGGCTTTGTACGTCGCCCTGCGGGGCGGGCGTTTCGACGGCCACGACTTTCTCCCTCAGGCGGCCGCCGCCGGGGCCTCCGCCGCCCTGGTCTCCCGGCCGGTGGACTGTGGATTGCCGCAGCTGCAGGTGCCCGACACCCGCATGGCTTTGGGGCAGTTGGCGCGCCACTGGCGCCGCCGCATCTTCCAAGGGCGGGTGATCGGGGTCACCGGCAGCAACGGCAAGACCACGGTAAAGGAAATGATCGCCGCCGCCTTGGGCGGGGAACCAGCGGTGCTCAAAACCCACGGAAACCTCAACAACGACATCGGCGTGCCCCTGACCCTGCTGCGGCTGACGGCGGCGCAGTGCCATGCGGTGGTGGAGATGGGGGCCAACCATCCCGGTGAGATCGGTTACTGCGCCGGCCTGGCGGAACCCGACGTCGGCGTCATCACCCAGGCAGCGCCGGCCCATCTGGCGGGTTTCGGTTCCCTCGAAGGGGTCGCCCGCACCAAGGGGGAGCTGCTGACCGCGCTGCCGTCCGATGGGACTGCGGTGCTCAACGCCGACGATTCCTTCTTCGAGCTGTGGCGGCGCCTGAGCGGAGGGCGGCGGGTTCTCAGCTTCGGCTTCGGCAAGGCCGACGTCCGCGCTGTCGAGGTGGCGCCGCTGGCGTTCGCCGCCGGCCGCTTTCACAACCGCTTCGAGGTCGAGGCACTGGGACAGCGCTTCTCCCTGGATCTGGCGTTGGCCGGACGCCACAATGTCGCCAACGCGCTGGCCGCGATCGCCGCCGCCCTGGCGGCCGGAGGCGATCCGGAAGCCATCCGCGTCGGTCTGGAAGGCTTGCGCCCGGTGCCTGGCCGCCTGCGGCCGTTGCCCGCCCGGGAGGGCGCTTGGCTGCTCGACGACTGCTACAACGCCAATCCGGTTTCCTTCGCTGCCGGTTTGGAAACCCTGACGGCGCTGGGTGGGGAACCGTGGGTGGTCCTCGGCGCTTTCGGCGAGCTGGGACCGGAAAGCGCCTATTGGCATCGCCAGGCGGGGCGGCTGGCGCGCCGCCACCGGGTCGCCTATCTGCTCGCCGTAGGAGAGGACGCCAAGGCAGCGGTGGCCAGCTTCGGCGGCGGGGGGCAGTGGTTTTCCTCCCGTGATGCGCTGATCGAGGCGGCGCTCAAACATCTGCACAGCGGCGCCCGGATTCTGGTCAAGGGTTCCCGCAGCCAGGGATTGGAACACGTGGTCCGCGCGCTGGAGGCCGCCTGATGCTGTACGACCTGACCCAATGGCTGAGCGACTGGTACGGACCGTTCCGGGTCTTCCAATATCTGACCCTGCGGGCCATCGTGGCGGTGCTGACGGCGCTGATCCTGTCCTTCCTCATCGGCCCGTCATTGATCCGCCGCCTGGGGCGCTACGGTCAGCCGGTCCGCGACGACGGCCCTCAGAGTCATCTGAGCAAGGCCGGCACGCCCACCATGGGGGGGCTGCTGATCCTGATCGCGGTCACCGTGACCACGTTGTTGTGGGCCGATCTCGCCAACCGCTTCGTCTGGGTGGTGCTGGGGGTGACCCTGGCCTACGGGGTCATCGGTTTTGTCGACGACTACAGGAAGCTGGTGCTGGGCAACAGCAAGGGGATCTCGGCACGCCAGAAGCTGTTCTGGCAGACGGTGGTGGCGCTGGCGGCGGCGGTTTTCCTCTATCGCAGCGCCCAGGTGCCGGCGGAATGGACCTACATCGTGCCTTTCTTCAAGGACATCCGTTTGGATCTGGGTTGGGGATACGTGCCGATCACCTGCCTGGTGGTGGTCGGCACCAGCAATGCGGTCAACCTCACCGACGGTCTCGACGGCCTGGCCATCCTGCCCACGGTGCTGGTGGGCGGGGCCCTGGGGGTGTTCGCTTACGTTTCCGGCCACAGCCATTTCGCCGACTATCTGGCAGTGCCGTACATACCGGGGGTCGGTGAGCTGGTGGTTTTCTGCGGCGCCCTGGTGGGGGCGGGGTTGGGGTTTCTGTGGTTCAACGCCTATCCGGCCCAGGTGTTCATGGGCGATATCGGTGCCCTGGCCCTGGGAGCGGCGCTGGGCATCCTGGCGGTGCTGGTGCGTCAGGAAATCGTGCTCATGATCATGGGCGGGGTGTTCGTGATGGAGACGGTGTCGGTCATCCTCCAGGTGGCTTCCTTCAAGCTCACCGGACGGCGCATCTTCCGCATGGCGCCGCTGCATCATCATTTCGAACTCAAGGGCTGGCCCGAGCCCAAGGTGATCGTGCGCTTCTGGATCATCACCGTGATCCTGGTGCTGATCGGACTGGCAACGCTGAAACTGAGGTGAGCCGTGATGACCGGACTGGACACCTTGCTGGGGAGTGAACCGCGGGTGGCGGTGGTGGGCCTGGGCCGCACCGGCGTGTCGGTGGTGCGTCACCTGCACGCCCGCGGCATCGACTGTCTGGCGGCGGACACCCGTGACCGGCCGCCCGGGCTTGAAAGTGTGCGTCGGCTGTCCGGCGTCAGCGTGTTCACCGGCGGCCTTTCGGCAAGCATCCTGAGCTGGGCCACCCATCTGGTGGTCAGCCCCGGCGTGCCGCTGGACCGTCCCGAGATCCGCGCCACTCTGGAACGCGGCGTCGCCCTGGTGAGCGACGTCGATTTGTTCGCCGTGGCCGCCGCCGCGCCGGTGGTGGCGGTCACCGGCTCGAACGGCAAGAGCACGGTCACCACCCTGGTGGCGGAGATGGCCGCCGCTTCCGGTCTGCAGGTACGGGCCGGCGGCAATCTGGGGGTGCCGGCGCTTGAATTGCTGGACGATGCGTGTCAGCTATACGTACTCGAGCTGTCGAGCTTTCAGCTGGAACGCAGCCGTTATCTGCGGCCGCTGGCGGGCGCGGTGCTCAACCTCAGTCCCGACCATCTGGACCATCACCGCGATTTCGCCGCCTATACCGCCGCCAAGGGCCGCTTGCTGCGCTGGAGCCGGTGGCGGGTGGTCAACGCCGACGACAGTCAGGTGATGCAGCTGGCCGGACGGCAGCCGCAGCGGCTGGTGCGATTCGGCCTCGATGCCGGGGCCGACTGGCACCTCCAGTCCCACGGGGGGCAGACCTGGCTGGCCTGCCGCGGCGAACCGCTGCTGGCGGCGACGGAGATCCCCCTGCGCGGGCGTCACAACCTGGCCAACGCTCTGGCGGCGCTGGCATTGGCGGAAGCGGCGGGACTCCCCAGGGAGGCGGCGTTGACCGCCCTGCGCGGCTTTGCCGGTCTGCCGCACCGGATGCAGACGGTGGCCGAGATCGACGGTGTGACCTGGATCAACGACTCCAAGGGTACCAACGTCGGCGCCACCGAGGCGGCCATCGCCGGCCTGGCGGGGCCGATCGTGCTGATCGCTGGCGGCGACGGCAAGGGGGCGGATTTCACCCCGCTGCGCGCCGCAGCCGCTGGCAAGGTGAAGGTGGCCATCCTCTACGGCCGCGACCGCCAGCGCCTGGCGGATGCCCTGGCGCCGGCGGTTCCAGTGGAATTGGTGGAGGATCTGGATCAGGCGGTGGCGGCGGCGCGGCGTCAGGCCTGCGCCAGCGATACGGTGCTGCTGTCGCCGGCCTGCGCCAGCTTCGACCAGTTCCGCGACTATCAGGCCCGTGGCGATCACTTTACTGCGTTGGTGCAGCGATGGCAGTCGGCAGCGTGACCCTGATCTCCCCCCGCGCCGCCCCTGCCTGCGACGGGCCGTTGCTGGCGCTCAGCGCGGCGCTGACCGGACTGGGGCTGGTGATGATGACCTCGGCTTCGGTTCACCTGCACGGCGGGGGGCTGGATTTCGCCGTGCGACAGGCGCTGCATCTGGGGCTGGGAGTGGCGCTGGCCTGGGGGGTGTGGCGCTGCCCGCTGCGTTTCTGGCAGCGGACCGGGCCGCTGTGGCTGCTGCTCGGTCTGGCGGCGCTGGTGGCGGTGAAGCTGCCAGGAATCGGGGTGACGGTCAAGGGCAGCACCCGCTGGCTCGACTTGGGAATCACGCGGCTGCAGGTGTCGGCGCCGTTCAAGCTGGTGGCGATGATCTATCTGGCCGGTTATCTGGTGCGCCACGGCGAGGCGTTGCGGCGCGAGTCCCTGGCGCTGCTGCGCCCCCTGGTGCTGCTGGGGGTGGGGGTGGGGCTGCTGCTGTGGGAGCCGGATTTCGGCGCCGCCGCCGTGCTGCTGGCGGCCGCCACCGCCCTGTTGTTCCTGGCCGGCGCCCGCCTCCTGCCGGTGCTGGGCCTGTTCGCCCTGGTGGGCGTCGGTGCGGTGTTGCTGGTGATCTTCGAGCCTTATCGCATGCGGCGGGTGATCGGTTTTCTCGATCCCTGGGCCCATGCGCGTGACGAAGGGTATCAGCTGGTGCAGGCGCTGGTCGCCTTTGGCCGGGGCGGGCCTTTCGGCGTCGGCCTGGGCAACAGCGTCCAGAAGATGTTCTATCTGCCCGAGGGGCACACCGATTTCATCCTCGCGGTGATCGGCGAGGAGCTGGGTTGGATCGGCGTGGCGGGGATCCTGGTCGCCTTCGGAGCGTTGCTGTGGCGTATCTTCCGCACCGCCGAACTGGCCGCCCGCGCCGGTGAGGCCTTCGGCGCCTGGCTGGCCTACGGCATCGGTCTGCTGCTGGGGCTGACGGCGCTCATCAACATGGGGGTCAACCTCGGCGTCCTGCCCACCAAGGGATTGCCGCTGCCTCTGGTCAGTTACGGCGGCAGTGCTCTGTTGTGCGACCTGGTGGCCCTGGGGCTGGTGCAGCGGGTGTATGCCGAGGCGCGGGAAACGCTGGCGGCGACGCCCGGGAGGAAGCCGTGGCGCAGGTGATGATTCTCGCCGGCGGCACCGGCGGTCATGTGTTTCCGGCCCTGGCGGTGGCCGAGTGGCTGCGCGACCACGGTCACGAGGTGGTGTGGATGGGCGGCGCGCGGGGGCTGGAGCACCGGGTGGTGCCCGCCGCCGGTTTCCCCCTGGACGCCATCGCTGTCGGCGGCTTGCGGGGCAAGGGCGCGGGCAGGCTGGCGCGCGCGCCGGCGATGCTGCTGCGGGCCCTGTGGCAGGCCGGGCGGGTGTTGCGCCGCCGCCGTCCCCAGGTGGTGCTGGGGATGGGAGGGTATGCTGCCGGCCCCGGTGGGCTGATGGCCCGGCTGCAGGGAATCCCGCTGGTGATCCACGAGCAGAACCGGGTGCCCGGCACCACCAACCGCTGGCTGGCGCCCTGGGCGAAACGGGTGCTGGAGGGCTTTCCGGGCACCTTCGCCGACGACCTGAAACCCTGCTGGACCGGCAATCCGCTGCGCTGTGAGATCGCCGCCCTGGGGCCGAAGCCGGCCCACGACGGCCCGCTGCGATTGCTGGTGGTCGGCGGCAGCCTGGGGGCGCAGACCCTCAACGAGGTGGTCCCCCGGGCGCTGGCCCGGGTTTCGTCGCCGCTGCAGGTGTGGCACCAGTGCGGCCGGGGGAACGCGGCGGCGGTCTTGGCCGCCTACCGCCAGGCTGGCGTCGCAGCCAGGGTGAGCGAATTCATCGACGACATGGCGGCGGCGTGGCGGTGGGCGGATCTTGCGGTCTGCCGCGCCGGGGCGATGACCGTGAGCGAGCTGGCGGCCGCCGGGGTGGCGGGAGTGTTGGTGCCCTATCCCCACGCCATCGACGACCATCAGACTCGCAACGCCGAATACTTGGTGCAGCGCGGGGCGGCGCGGCTGCTGCCCCAGGACCGGCTCACCCCGGCCCGCCTGGCGCAGACCCTCGCCGAGTTGGTGGGCGCGCCGCAGAGGCTGCGGGCGATGGGCGCCGCCGCGCGCCGCGCCGCCCGTCTGGACGCCACTGAAACCGTGGCCCGAATTTGTCTGGGAGAGATCGATGGTACCCAAAATCCAAGTTCCTGAAGCCCGGCCATTGGCGGCCGGCAACGATGCGGTGCGGCAGCGTATGGCGACCATCGGCCGCATCCATTTCATCGGCATCGGCGGGGTCGGCATGAGCGGCATCGCCGAAGTGCTGGCCAATCTTGGTTACCGGGTGTCCGGCTCCGACGTCCGCGACAGCCTGGTGCTACAGCGCCTGCGCAGCCTCGGTGTCGCGGTGAAGGTGGGGCACGACGCCGCCCAGGTCGTCGGCGCCGACGTGGTGGTGGTTTCGAGCGCGGTGGATCCGGCCAATCCCGAATGGGCCGAGGCCCGCCGCCGCCGGATTCCGGTGATCTCGCGGGCGGAGATGCTCGCCGAGCTGATGCGCTTCCGCTTCGGCGTCGCCATCGCCGGCACCCACGGCAAGACCACCACCACCAGCCTGGTGGCCAGCATCCTGGCCGAAGGCGGGCTGGATCCCACCTTCGTCATCGGCGGCCGTCTCAACAGCGCCGGCAGCAATGCCGGGCTCGGCACCAGCCCTTATCTGGTGGCGGAGGCCGACGAGAGCGACGCTTCCTTCCTCCATCTGGCGCCGATCATGGCGGTGGTGACCAACGTCGACCGCGACCACATGGGCACCTACGGGGGCGACTGGCGGCGGCTGCAGGACACCTTCGTGGCATTTCTCCATCAGCTGCCGTTCTATGGTCTGGCGGTGATGTGTCTGGACGATCCGGGGGTGGCGGAGATCCTGCCGCAGATCCACAAGCCGGTGCTGACCTACGGCTGCCATCCCCAGGCCGACCTGCGTGCTCGCCGGATCGAGCCGTCGGGGCTGAAGACCCGCTTCGTGGTCGAGGGCCGGGGGCTGGCGCGGCCGCTGCCGGTGGAGCTCAACCTGCCCGGCCGCCACAATCTGCTCAATGCCCTGGCCGCCATCGCCATCGCCCTGGAACTGGGGGTCGGCGCCGCGGCGATCCAAAAGGCCCTGGCGGGGTTCGCCGGTATCGGCCGGCGTTTCCAGGTGGCTCATCTGCCCTGGAAAGGCGGGGAGATCGTGCTGGTGGACGATTACGGCCATCATCCGCGGGAACTGGAGGCGACTCTGATGGCCGCCCGCCAGGCGTGGCCGCAGCGGCGCCAGGTGTTGGTGTTCCAACCCCACCGCTACAGCCGTACCGCGGAGCTGTTCGACGATTTCGTGCGCGTGCTCGCCGATGTGGACGCGCTGCTGTTGCTGCCGGTCTATGCGGCGGGCGAGGCGCCTCGTCCCGGCGCCGACAGCGAGGCGCTGGCACAGGCCCTGCGGGAGGCCGGGCAGACGGTCATCGAGGTGGCGGATCTGGCGGAGGTGCCGGCGGTTCTCGAATCCCGGCTGCGGGCGGGGGACGTGGTCCTGACCCTGGGGGCGGGCAGCATCGGCCGTCTGGCGTCACGATTGCAGGAGATCTGGTCATGAACGCGGTCGCCCGGGCAGCCCTTGCCGAATTGCGGGGGACCCTGGAATACCGGGTGCCGCTCGCGCCCTTCACCACCTGGCGGGTGGGCGGGCCGGCAGAATGCCTGTTCAAGCCGGCGGACCGTGACGACCTGATCCGCTTCCTGCGGCAGCTGCCCCCGGACGAACCCCTGACCTGGTTGGGTCTGGGCAGCAACGTGCTGGTGCGCGACGGCGGCGTGCCGGGGACGGTGATCGTCACCGCCAAACGGCTGGGCGACATGCGTTTGGAGGCCGACGGGCGGGTGTACGTGGAGGCCGGGGTGCCCTGCGCCCACGTGGCCCGCTTCTGCAGCTTGCACGGCCTGGGGGGGACCGAGTTCCTCGCCGGCATTCCGGGCACCTTCGGGGGCGCCCTGGCGATGAACGCTGGCGCCTTCGGCGGCGAGACCTGGGTGTGGGTGGACGAGGTGGAGACGCTCGACCGCCGCGGCCGGGTTCACCGCCGCAGCCCGCGGGAATACCGGGTCGGTTACCGCCAGGTCGAGGGGCCGCCGGGGGAATGGTTCCTGGGGGCTTGGCTGAAGTTGCAGCGCGGCGACATCGGCGCAGGCCAGCACCGTATCCGCGAGCTGCTGGCGCGCCGCAACCGCACCCAGCCGACCCGCTGGCCCAATTGCGGCTCGGTGTTCAAGAATCCGCCCGGAGACCATGCGGCCCGCCTGATCGAAGCCTGCGGCCTGAAGGGGCGGCAGATCGGCGGTGCCAGGATCTCGCAGCAGCACGCCAATTTCATCATCAACACCGGCACCGCCACCGCCGCCGACATCGAGCATCTGATCGAGCTGGCCCGGGCCGAGGTCGAGGCCCGCTTCGGCATCCTCCTGGAGCTGGAGGTGCGCATCATCGGAGTCGCCCCATGAAGATCGACGATCCCCGGCAATTCGGCAAAGTGGCGGTGGCCATGGGCGGCACCAGCGCCGAGCGGGAGATTTCTCTTACCGGCGGCCGGGCGGTGACCGCAGCCCTGCAGCGCCAGGGGGTGGACGCCGTCGCGGTGGACATCGGCAACCGGCCGTTGGCGGCCCTGGGCGGCAAGGGCTTCGACCGGGTCTTCAACCTGGTTCACGGCCGCGGCGGCGAGGACGGGGTGCTGCAGGGATTGCTGGAGGCGTTGGGGCTGCCCTATACCGGCAGCGGCGTGCTGGGATCGGCTTTGAGCATGGACAAGCTGGCCACCAAGCTGTGCTGGCGCGGGGCCGGGCTGCCCACGCCGGACTGGGTGGTGCTCCGGGAGGCGGGCGATCTGGCGGCGTGTGCCGACCGCCTGGGTTTCCCGCTGATCGTCAAACCGATTCTGGAAGGCTCCAGCATCGGCATGAGCAAGGTGGAGACGGCGGCGGAACTGGCGGCCGCCTGGGAAGCGGCCCGGGACTACGGTCCGGTGATGGCCGAGGCATGGATCGACGGCGAGGAATATACCGCGGCGATGCTGCAGGGCGAAATGCTGCCTCTGATCCGTTTGGAAACGCCGCGGGCCTTCTATGACTTCGAGGCCAAGTACCGGGCCGACGACACCCGCTATCTGTGTCCTTGCGGTTTGCCCCTGGCCGGGGAGCGGGCGCTGCAGCAACTGGCCGCTCGGGCCTGCGAGGTGTTGCGGGTCAGCGGCTGGGCTCGGGTGGACCTGTTCCGCGACCGTCAGGGGCGGCCGTGGCTGATCGAGGTCAACACCGTGCCGGGAATGACCGACCACAGCCTGGTGCCGATGGCGGCGCAGGCGGCCGGTCTGGATTTCGAGCGTTTGGTATGGCGTATTCTGGAAACCAGTGTCGCGCGCTAAAACGGTCCTGTGGGGGCTGGCATTGATCGGTATGATGGGAGCCATGGTGGAACGAATGCGGGAAATGGACAGTGGACCGCCCCAGGTGCGGATCGTCGGTCCGCTGCGTCACGTCCGCATGGCGGCGCTGAAGGAGGCCGTCGTTCCGCACCTGCGCGGTTACTGGGGGACGGATCTGACCGCTGTGGCCGCTGCCGTGCGCCGGCTTCCCTGGGTGGCGGCGGCGCGGGCCGAGCGGATCTGGCCCCGGACCTTTCAGATCGAGCTGCGGGAGCAGCGCCCTGTGGTACGCTGGGGGAATGCCTCCCTGCTCAATGCCCGAGGAGAGAAGTTCACTCCGGCCGACGACGTCCGCGAGTATGCCGGTCTCCCCCTGCTGAGCGGCCCGGAAGGCTACGAATCCCGCCTGCTGACCGCCTACCGCTGCATGGGCGCAGCCCTGGCGCCCCTGGGCTGGCACATCGTCCGCCTGCAGGTGGATTCGCGCCGCAGCTGGCGCCTGGAAACCCGCGAGGGGATGACCCTGGTGCTCGGCCGGGTGCGTCCCGAGGCCGCCTTCGAAGGGGTGGCGCGGGCGCTGGGGCAGCTGACGGCGGACGTCCGCCGCCGCATCGGCTACGTGGACGCTCGTTACAACCATGGCTTCGCGCTCCGCCTGCGCGAGCCCGCCACCGAAGTGAAACACACGCAAGCGCAGCATGGCTAAACGCAAAGACCAGAACATCCTCGTCGGCCTCGACATCGGCACCTCCAAGGTGGCCGCCATCGTCGGCGAATACAATCCCGAAGAGGACGAGATCGAGATCGTCGGCATCGGCACCCATCCCTCCACCGGCCTCAAGAAGGGGGTGGTGGTCAACCTCGAGTCCACGGTCCAGGCGATCCAGCGGGCGGTGGAGGAGGCCGAATTGATGGCCGGGTTCCAGATTCATTCGGTCTATGTCGGCATCGCCGGCAGCCACATCCGTAGTCTCAATTCCCACGGCATCGTCGCCATCAAGGACAAAGAGGTGACGCCAGCCGATGTGGAGCGGGTGCTCGATTCCGCCAAGGCGGTGGCGATCCCCGCAGACCAAAAGTTGCTCCACGTCCTGCCCCAGGAATACATCATCGACAGCCAGACCGGCATCAAAGAGCCGGTGGGCATGGCCGGCATCCGCCTGGAGGCCAAGGTCCACATCGTCACCGGGGCGGTGAGCGCGGCCCAGAACATCGTCAAATGCGTGCGCCGCTGCGGTCTGGAGGTGGAGGACATCATCCTCGAACAGCTGGCCTCGGCCCATGCGGTGCTGAGCGAGGACGAACGCCACCTCGGCGTGTGCCTGGTGGACATCGGCGGCGGCACCACCGACATCGCCATCTACACCGACGGCGCCATTCGCCACACCGCGGTGATCCCCATCGCCGGGGACCAGATCAGCAACGACATCGCCGTCGCCCTGCGCACCCCGACCCATCACGCCGAACGCATCAAGATCGAACACGCCTGCGCCTTGACCCAGCTGGCGGACATCGACGACGTGATCGAAGTGCCCAGCATCGGCGACCGCCCGCCGCGGCGGATCTCGCGCCACAACCTGGCCGAGATCGTCGAGCCCCGCTGCGAGGAGCTGCTGATGCTGATCCAGGCCGAGCTGCGCCGCAGCGGCTTCGAGGATCTGATTCCCGGTGGGGTGGTGCTCACCGGCGGCAGCGCCAAGCTGGCGGGCTTGGTGGAACTGGCGGAGGAAATCTTCCACATGCCGGTGCGGTTAGGAATGCCGCGCCACGTCACCGGGCTCACCGATGTGATCCGCAATCCCGCCTATGCCACCGGTGTGGGGCTGCTGCTGTTCGGCCGCCAGCATCAGCGGCTGCCGGGGCTGGACGACGAGGTTTCCGGCCTGCGGGCGCTGTGGCGGCGAATGTGCAGATGGTTTCAGGGGAATTTTTGACGATTTTTGTCGTGTCGAAAACAAGCCTAGAGGAGAGGAGCAATACCATGAAATTTGAAATGGTGGACGATTACGGGCAGAACGCCGTCATCAAGGTGATCGGCATCGGTGGCGGTGGCAGCAATGCGGTGGACCACATGGTCAACAGCAACATCGAGGGGGTCGAGTTCATCTGTGCCAACACCGACGCCCAGGCCCTGCGCAAGTCGGCGGCCAAGCACGTGCTGCAGATCGGCGCCGAACTGACCAAGGGGCTGGGCGCCGGGGCCAACCCGGAAGTGGGCAAGCAGGCGGCGATGGACGACCGTGACCGCATCCAGGAGCTCATCCAGGGGGCCGACATGGTGTTCCTGACCGCTGGCATGGGCGGCGGCACCGGCACCGGTGCGGCGCCGGTGTTCGCTGAGATCGCCAAGGACATGGGCGTGCTGACGGTGGCCGTGGTGACCAAGCCGTTCCCCTTCGAGGGCAACAAGCGCCGCGCCATCGCCGAGCAGGGCATCGAGGAACTGAGCCGCTACGTCGATTCCCTCATAACCATCCCCAACGAGAAGCTGCTGCCGGTGCTCGGCAGCCAGGCGTCGCTGTTGCAGGCCTTCGCCGCCGCTAACGACGTGCTGCTGGGGGCGGTGCAGGGGATCGCCGAGCTCATCACCCGTCCCGGCCTCATCAACGTGGACTTCGCCGACGTGCGCACCGTGATGTCGGAGATGGGCATGGCGATGATGGGCACCGGCAGCGCCAGCGGTGAGGAGCGGGCCCGCAAGGCGGCCGAAAGCGCCATCGCCAGCCCCCTGCTGGAGGACATCAACCTCCAGGGCGCCAAGGGCATCCTGGTCAACATCACCGGCGGTCTGGACCTGTCCATCGGCGAGTTCGACATCGTCGGCAATACGGTCAAGGAGTTCGCCTCCGAGGATGCGGTGGTGGTCGTCGGCACCGTCATCGATCCGGAGCTGCAGGACGAGATCCGCGTCACCGTGGTGGCCACCGGCTTGGAAGGCGGTCGCAGCGCGGCCGAACCGCCGGTGCGGCTGGTGGAAAAGAAGGCCGATGGCGAGGTGGACTACGAGGAGCTCGACCGCCCGGCGGTGATCCGGCGCCAGCCGGAACGGGTGCGCAAGCTCAACGTGCCGAGCGGCACGCCGGCCGCCCAGGAGGACGATCTCGACTACCTCGACATTCCCGCCTTCCTGCGCCGGCAGGCGGACTGACGGGCATACGGAGGCCCCGGCCGGGGCCTCCTATACCAAAGCTGGAGCGCCATGATGCAGGACCGAATCGAGCGGGCGATCACCGCTTTCCGCCGTGATCCGGCCCCGTTGCCCCTGTTCTGCGGGGTGCAGCACTACGCCTGGGGGGATCCCGACTACATCCCCCGGCTGCTGGGAATCCCCAATCCCGAGCGCAAACCCTTCGCCGAACTGTGGATCGGGGCCCATCCCGATCTGCCGGCCCAGGCGGTGATCGATGGCGTCAAGGTGCCGCTGGACCGGCTGCTGGCCGCCGCACCGACGCAATTGCTGGGGGAGCTGGCCGACAAGTATCATGGCCAGCTGCCGTTTCTGCTCAAGATCCTGGCGGCGGCCCGGCCGTTGTCGATCCAGGTGCATCCCGACAGGCGGCAGGCGGAGGCCGGCTACGCGCGGGAGGAGGCGCAGGGCGTCCCGCTGGATTCGCCCCGGCGCAATTACCGCGACCGCAACCACAAGCCGGAACTTCTGAGCGCCCTGACGCCCTTCTATGCCCTCAAGGGCTTTCGCCCCGAGGCGGAGATCGAGGCGGAACTGGCGCGCATTCCCGAATGGGCGGGATTGCTGCGGCGGCTGCGGGAATGCGGCCTGAGGCGCTTCTACGAGACGCTGATGACCTTGCCCCAGGCCGAAGTGGACGCCCTGCTCGGGCCGGTGCTGCAGCGGCTGCAGCGGGAAGGCCCGTGGTCGAAAGAACAGCGGGAATTCTGGTTCCTGTGGGCCGATGAACTTTACTCCCAGGCGGGCCATCACGACCGGGGGCTGTTTTCCATCTTCCTGCTCAACTTTCTCCGTCTGCGGCCGGGGGATGCGATCTTTCAGGCCGCCGGCGAACTCCACGCCTACCTGCAGGGAGTGGGGGTGGAGATCATGGCCAACTCCAACAATGTCCTGCGCGGCGGTTTGACCCCCAAGCACGTGGACGTGCCGGCGCTGCTGGAGATCGTCAGGTTCGAGGGGCGGCCGGCGGAAATCCTGCGGCCGGTGTCGCACGGCATGGAGGCCGTCTATGAAGTCCCGGTGGACGAGTTTCGCCTCAGCCGTATCGAGCTGGCTGGCGGAGACGTTTTCGACGCCTCGGGAGCCCTGCGCCTCGGCATCGTGCTCGAAGGCCGATGCCAGATCACCTGGAGCCGGGGGAGGATTTCGTTGCGCTGCGGCCAGTCCTATCTCATTCCTCACGGGTTTTCGTGCCGTTTCGAGGCCGTCGAGCCTGTAATCCTCTATCAGGGAGCCTGCCGGCGCTGAGGTGCCTGGCGTCTGTCAGTTTCCGGCAGCCCCTTCCCAGCCCCCTCCGGCAGATGGATGATGGGACTTTCCGGCCATTGTTTCCCTGTCCTCAAGCGGCTACAATTAACCGTTTATCACGGCGAATGTTCCCATTCGCTCCTTGCTTTACTACATCGGGTAGAAAGCTGTTCAAACCGTAAGGAGCCATTATGCGACACTACGAAATCGTGTTCCTGGTCCATCCGGACCAGAGTCCGCAGGTGCCCGCCATGCTCGAGCGCTACCGCGCCATGATCGAGGACAAGGGCGGCAAGATCCACCGGCTGGAAGACTGGGGCCGGCGTCAGTTGGCCTATTCGATCCAAAAGCTGCACAAGGCCCATTACATCCTGATGAACATCGAGTGCGATCAGGAAACCATCGCCGAGCTGCAGAGCCATTTCCGCTTCAACGACGCCATTCTGCGCGAGCTGATCATCCAGCGCGACGAGGCGGTCACCGAACCGTCGCCGATGGCTAGACCCAAGGAAGCCGAGGCGGCCGAGCGCCGGCCCGCATCTTCGCCGTCTTCGGCCGAAGAGAAGCCGGCCGAGGCCAAAGCCCCCGCAGGCGAACCCAGCGAATCCTGAATCGAACACGAGGTAAACCATGGCACGTTTCATCCGACGCCGTAAGTACTGCCGCTTCACCGCGGAGGGAGTCAAGGAGATCGACTACAAGGATCTCGACACCCTGAAGGAATACATCACCGAGACCGGCAAGATCGTCCCCAGCCGCATCACCGGTACCAGCGCCAAGTATCAAAGGCAGCTCGCCAAGGCCATCAAAAGGGCCCGCTATCTAGCGCTGCTGCCGTATTGTGACGCCCACAAGTAAGCCAGCCTGCGGCAGTGTCGATGCGCTTTCTCGCCAGCTTCATCATGCAGGGCCGGATGCAGGCCATCGCGGTGGCAGCGACCGCCCTGATGCTGTCGCTGCTGTTTCCGCCCCTGAGCTTGCTGGCGGCGGCGGTGGTGGCGCTGGTGACCCTGCGTCTGGGCTGGCGCGAAGGGCTCAACACCCTGCTGGCGGCAGGTCTGGCCGCAGGGCTTTTAGGGGCCATCGTGTTGGGGAATTTCATCTTTCCCGCCGCCTACGGTCTGCTGCTGTGGCTGCCGGTGTGGGGGACGGCCCTGTTTCTGCGCCTGAGCCGCGACCTGGGGCTGACGCTGGCCCTGCTGACGGTGATCGGCATGGCCGGGGTGATTCTGGTGTACGCCGTTGTGAGCGATCCGGCGGATTTCTGGTATCAGCGCCTCCAGGCCGTGTTCGGGCCGGTCTGGCGCCAGGCCGGTGTCGACACCGCTTTGTGGCAGCCGCAGCTGGTGACCATGACTCGTTACATGACCGGCATCATGGCGGCCGGGATGGTTTCCAGTCTGGCCCTGAGTTTGATCTGGGGACGCTGGTGGCAGGCGCTGCTCTACAATCCCGGTGGTTTCCGCCGGGAATTTCTGACGTTGCGCTTGCGCCCCTCCCTGGCCTGGTTCACGCTCGCCCTGGTGGTGCTGGGGACGTTTGCCGACGGCAAGCTGCACGAGGTGCTGGTGAACGTAGGGATCGTGCTTTTCGTCCTCTACGTGTTCGCCGGCGTCGCCGTCCTGCACGCCATCCTCGCCGCCCGCAACATGCGCGGTTGGCTCTATGGCCTTTACATTCTGATGGCGCTGGTGCCCCACGTTTTCCTGCCGCTGGCGCTGGTGGGCCTGAGCGATGCCTGGTTCGACTGGCGCAGCCGTTTTTTGCCGGCTGAATAATTCATTGACTTCGAGGTACAAGACCCATGGAAGTGATTCTGCTTGAAAAAATCGCCAATCTGGGCGATCTGGGCGACCGGGTTGACGTCAAGCCCGGCTATGCCCGCAACTACCTGATTCCCCAGGGCAAGGCCGTACGGGCCACGCCCGAGCGCATTGCCGAGTTCGAGCAGCGCCGGGCGGAACTGGAACGCAAGGCCGCCGAGGCGTTGCAAGCGGCCCGGGAGCGGGCCGAAAAACTGGCCGAGTTGGAGGTGGTCATCACCCAGAAGGCAGGTCCGGAAGGCAAGCTCTACGGTTCCATCGGCACCCAGAATCTGGCCGAGGCCATCACCGCCGCCGGGGTGTCGGTATCGCGTCAGGAGGTGCTGCTGCCGGAAGGGCCGCTGCGCCAGACCGGCGAATACGAGGTGGAGCTGCGGCTCCATCCGGACGTTACCGCCACCGTCAAAGTGGTGGTGCAGCCGGAAGCCTGAGCCTCCCCGGTATCCGGAAGCGAAAAGGCGGATCGCAAGATCCGCCTTTTTTGTACAGAAAAGGCGGCCACAGTCTCTGACCGCCTTCAAATCCACCCCGTCACGATGGCTGCAACACGTCTGGCTCCAATTATAGGATCTTGGCCGGTCGGCGTTTTGATGTGGATCAAATCCACGAATCGCCAGTATTGTAGGCTGGCTGTACTGGAGAATGAAAAAGGCGGGCCTGCAGGCCCGCCTGTTCTGGTTCCAAAGTAGTTTGGAAAGCTCAGTAGGGTTGGATCCCCATGACCTTCATGGCGATGTAGAGGGTCAACCGCAGAATGCCCAGCAGCGTGGCCAGGGCCAGGGCGGTGGCGAGTACCAGCAGCAGGGTTGAACCCATCTCGCCCATTTTGGCTTGGAACCAGCCGTTGAGCTTCTCCCACTGGGCGGCGATCTTGTTCGAGAAGAACTTCAGGCCCACGGCAGTGGCGATCACCAGGGTCACGATCATCGGTGGGATCAGGTTCTCGACCTGAATCCTCACTTCCTGGTCCAGGTTTTCGCCATAGACGGCGAAGTAGTTGACCAGAAACGACAGCGACTGCACCGTCACCATCGACAGGCCGAAGGAGAGGATGAACTTGTCCACCGCCGGGTTCCGGCTCAGTTTGAGATCGTCCAGATACAGTTTGACGATCACGTAACCGGGCAGGAACATGATCAGGATGGCGCTGAGGATCTTCTTGGCCAGGTCGATGGGCGAGGTGGTGGTGAAGACCGAGAAGATGACGATGAAGATGACGCTCACCACGCCGATCCCGGCCCACATGATGAGATCGCTTTTGTACTTGCTCTGAAGCGTTTCGGTTTCGTTGGACATGGTTGTAGCCTCCCAGACTGGAAAAGGTTATTGACGCTTGAAGAAGTAGAAACCTTCGACACCGCCCTGCAGAACCATGCGGTCGTTCTGCAGGTCGTAGACCCGGTAACGCAGCTTCTTGCCGGGACGGCCGGGCACATCGCTGACGATCATGCAGTTTTCGATCTCGTAGTGGAAGGTCTGGGTGTCGTTGCGTTTGAAGTGGCGGTTGTAGCCGGAAGTCACCAGGGTGCCGTCAGGACGGAAATCCCAGGTGCGGTTCTCGGCGATGCGCTGACCGGTCGCCCGGGGGGCGACTTCCACCAGGGTCCATTTGCCCAGGATGGGCTTGGCGTCCTGAAGACAGACCGGATTGCGGTCGCTCTTGTCGGCGGCGGCGGCCTGTTTGCGGATCGTAACCGCCTGGCTCACGCTGGCGATGCCCAGAAGGGCGGCGAGTAAGACGAGACTGATGGGTTTGTGCATGGTAGTTCTCCTGGCTGGATCGTTCTTTTGGTTGTGCAAACCGTTGTCATTATCGCAAAACTGCCGGTAAAAATTGAGGCAATCCTCCCGAAAACCCGTGGTAAAGTTCCCCGGTTCCATCCATACAAGACCGCGATCGACCATGACCGATTCCGTTTCCACCCGCATCCGCCAGCAACTGCAGCGCCGCATCCTGCTTCTCGACGGCGCCATGGGCACCATGATCCAGAGGTACGGCCTGACCGAGGCCGACTACCGCGGCGCGCGTTTCGCCGACTGGCCTTCGGATCTGAAGGGCAACAACGACCTTCTGTCCTTGACCCGCCCGGAGATCATCGGCGAGATCCACCGCCGCTATCTCCAGGCCGGGGCCGACATCATCGAAACCAACACCTTCAACGCCAACCGCATCAGCCTGGCGGACTACGGGATGGAGAATCTGGCGCGGGAGATCAACCTGGCCTCGGCGCGCCTGGCCCGGCAGGCGGCGGATGAATTTGCCACCGACGACAAGCCCCGCTTCGTCGCCGGGGTGCTCGGTCCCACCAACCGCACCGCCTCCATCTCCCCCGACGTCAACGATCCCGGCTTCCGCAACGTCACCTTCAGGGAGCTGGTGGACGCCTACGCCGAGGCCCTGGCGGGGCTGATCGAAGGCGGCGCCGATCTGATCCTGATCGAGACCGTGTTCGACACCCTCAACGCCAAGGCGGCGGTGTTCGCGGTGTTGGACCATTTCGAGCGCACCGGCAGCCAGCTGCCGATCATGATCTCCGGCACCATCACCGACGCCTCCGGCCGCACCCTGTCGGGCCAGACCGCAGAAGCCTTCTGGAATTCCCTGCGCCACGCCCGGCCCCTGTCCTTCGGCTTCAACTGCGCCCTGGGGCCGGACGAGCTGCGCCAGTACGTGGAGGAGATCTCCGGCTACGTGGATGCCTTCGTCTCCGCCCATCCCAACGCGGGGCTTCCCAACGAGTTCGGCGGCTACGACCTGACCCCGGAAGACATGGCCGCAGAGATCCGCGAGTGGGCCGAGGCTGGCTTTCTCAACATCGTCGGCGGCTGTTGCGGCACCACCCCGGACCACATCCGCGCCATCGGCGAGGCGGTGGCCGGTCTGTCACCGCGGCAGGTACCCAAGCCTAAGGTGGCCACCCGGCTGTCCGGGTTGGAACCACTCAACATCGATGCCGATTCCCTGTTCGTCAACATCGGCGAGCGCACCAACGTCACAGGTTCGGCCCGTTTCCGCCGCCTGATTCAGGCCGAGGACTACGACACCGCCCTGGAGGTGGCCAAGCAGCAGGTGGAAAACGGCGCCCAGATGATCGACGTCAACATGGACGAGGGCATGCTCGACTCCAAGACGGCGATGGTCAAATTTCTCAATCTGGTGGCCGCCGAACCCGACATCGCCCGGGTGCCGGTGATGATCGACTCCTCCAAGTGGGCCGTGATCGAGGCCGGCCTGCAGTGCATCCAGGGCAAGGGCGTCATCAACTCCATTTCCCTGAAGGAGGGCGAGGAAACCTTCCTGGAACACGCCCGCCTGGCGCGGAAATACGGGGCGGCGGTGGTGGTGATGGCCTTCGACGAGCAGGGCCAGGCCGACACCTTCGAACGCAAGGTAGAAATTTGCACCCGCGCCTACCGGCTGCTGCGGGAAAAGCTCGATTTTCCGCCCGAGGACATCATCTTCGATCCCAACGTGTTCGCCGTTGCCACCGGCATTCCCGAACACCGCCGTTACGGGTTGGACTTCATCGAGGCGGTGGCGGCGATCAAGCGGGATCTGCCCCACGCCAAGACCTCCGGCGGCATCTCCAACGTCTCCTTCTCCTTCCGCGGCAACGACTACGTGCGCGAGGCCATTCACGCGGTGTTCCTCTACCACGCCATCAAAGCCGGCCTCGACATGGGCATCGTCAACGCCGGGCAGCTGGCCATTTATGAAGAAGTGCCCCGGGACCTGCGCGAGGCCATCGAGGACGTGATCCTGTGCCGCCGCCCAGACGCCGACGAGCGCCTGCTGGAAATGGCGGAGAAATACCGCGGCGAAGGCGCCGCGACCGCCAAGGAGGACGCCGAATGGCGTAGCTGGCCGGTGGAAAAGCGCCTCGAACACGCTCTGGTCAAGGGCATCACCGACCACATCGACGAGGACACCGAGGAGGCCTACCGCAAGCTCGGTAGCCCCCTGGCGGTGATCGAAGGGCCCCTGATGGCGGGGATGAACGTGGTCGGGGATCTTTTCGGGGCCGGCAAGATGTTCCTGCCCCAGGTGGTCAAATCCGCCCGGGTGATGAAGAAGGCGGTGGCCTATCTGTTCCCCTATCTGGAGGCCGAGCGCAAGGAGGGGGAGACCGCCGGCAAGATCCTCATGGCCACGGTCAAGGGCGATGTCCACGACATCGGCAAGAACATCGTCGGCGTGGTGCTGCAATGCAACGGCTTCGAGGTGGTGGACCTGGGGGTGATGGTGCCCGCCGACCAGATCCTCCACAAGGCCAAAGAGGCGCAGGTGGACATCATCGGCCTGTCCGGTCTCATCACCCCGTCCCTGGACGAGATGGTTCATGTGGCCAAGGAGATGGAGCGGCAGGGGTTCGACATCCCGCTGATGATCGGCGGCGCCACCACCTCCAGGGTCCACACCGCGGTCAAGATCGATCCCCACTATTCGGGGCCGGTGGTGTACGTCACCGACGCTTCCCGCGCCGTGGGGGTGGCCGGCAGCCTGCTCAGCGCCGAGCTGCGCGAGCCCTACCTGGCCCGGCTCAAGCAGGAATACGATCAGGTGCGCGAGCGCCATGCCAAAAAGCAGGACCGCACCCAGCTGCTACCCATCTTCGAGGCGCGGCGCAACCGTTTCCAGGACGACTGGACCGGCTATCGGCCGCCGGCACCGAAGCGGCCGGGCATCCACGTCCTCGACGACTATCCCCTGGACCGGCTGGTGCCCTACATCGACTGGACCCCGTTCTTCCACGCCTGGGAGCTGGCCGGCAGCTATCCGAAGATCCTCGACGACGAGATCGTCGGCGCCGAGGCCCGCAGGCTGCTGGCCGACGCCCGGCGGATGCTGGAACGGATCGTCGCCGAAAAATGGCTCAAGGCGCGGGCGGTGTTCGGCCTGTTTCCCGCCCAGAGCCGCGGTGACGACATCGCCGTCCAGACCGGGGCTGGGGAGGTGATGCTTCACCACCTGCGCCAGCAGCACCGCAAGCCTGCCGGTCAGCCCAACTACTGCCTTGCCGACTTCATCGCTCCCGAGGCGAGCGGCGTGCAGGACTGGATCGGGGCGTTCGCGGTCAACGCCGGCATCGGCATCGACAGGCACATCGAACGTTTCGAGGCCGAGCACGACGACTACCGCGCCATCCTCCTCAAGGCCCTGGCGGACCGCCTGGCCGAGGCCTTCGCCGAGCACCTGCACGAGCGGGTGCGGCGCGAGTTCTGGGGTTACGCGCCGGACGAGCAGCTTTCCAACGAGGACCTGATCGCGGAGAAATACCGCGGCGTCCGCCCGGCCCCGGGCTATCCGGCCTGCCCGGACCATACCGAAAAGCGCACCCTGTTCGATCTGATTCAGGCGGAAAAGAACGCCGGTCTCGTCTTGACCGAAAGCTTCGCCATGGTGCCTACGGCGGCGGTGAGCGGCTGGTATTTCTCCCATCCCCAGGCCGTCTATTTCAACGTGGGCAGAATCGGCCGCGACCAGGTGGAAGACTACGCCCGCCGCAAGGGCTGGACGTTGGAAGAGGCGGAGAAATGGCTGGCGCCGAATCTAGCCTACACGCCCGATTGAAGCGCTGTTCCAGGAAGACGCCGGGAGGACGTGTATGGGGAACGCCGTGAATCCATCCCTGGAGGGCTTGACAGCGGCCATCCGGGCCGCTGACATCCCCATACACGTCCTCCCGGCGCTACTAGAACCATGTCACGAAGAGGAGGTGAACTTATGAAAATCGAAGTCCGCAAACCCTCTCCCCAGGAAACCGCCGCCATGCAGCAGTGTCCCGTCTGGGAGAAGGAACCGTCCGAATTCCCCTGGCACTATAACGAACGGGAAACCTTCCTGGTGCTGGAGGGCGAGGTGACCATCGAGGCCGGCGACCAGACCGTCAAGATCGGCCCCGGCGATCTGGTCACCTGTCCCAAGGGACTGGACTGCGTCTGGAAGGTGCACAAGCGGATTCGCAAGCATTACACCTTCGGCTGATGCCAAACGGTTTGCTGCCCGAGGGCGAGAACCTGCGCAAAGCCGTCCGCTGGCTGGCGGAGCAGCAGGACCATTCGGCCAGGACCGTGCAGGAGGCGGCCCGCCGCTTCGACCTGTCGCCGGCGGACGAGGAATTCCTGCTGCGTCACTTCGCCGAGACCGACCGCCAGGATTCCAAAAGCGACTGAAGTCCCTGGCCTTTCCGAAACGGGCTATATTTGAGAGGAGCAGGCGAACCGGCCTGCAAATCCGACAGTCCCGACGGGAGGTGCCCATGTCCACGTTTTTCATCGTGCTGCTGCTCGTGGCGGCGGCCATCATCTTCGCCGGCGTCAAGCTGGTGCCCCAGGGTTGGGAATACACCCTGGAACGCTTCGGCCAGTACACCCGCACCCTTTCGCCCGGCTTGCATCTGATCGTGCCCTTCGTGGAACGGGTCGGACGCAAGGTCAACATGATGGAGCAGGTGCTCGACATCCCCAGCCAGGAGGTCATCACCAAGGACAACGCCATGGTCCAGGTGGACGGTGTGGTGTTCTACCAGGTGCTCGACGCGGCTCGCTCCGCCTACGAGGTCAACAACCTGGAGCTGGCCATCCTCAATCTCGCCATGACCAACATCCGCACCGTGATGGGGGCGATGGACCTGGACGAGCTGCTGTCCAACCGCGACGCCATCAACGAGCGCCTGCTGACCGTGGTCAACGACGCCACCATGAACTGGGGGGTCAAGATCACCCGCGTCGAGATCAAGGACATCACCCCGCCCAAGGACCTGGTGGACGCCATGGCCCGGCAGATGAAGGCCGAGCGTGAGAAGCGGGCCCAGATTCTCGAGGCCGAGGGCCAGCGGCAGGCGGAAATCCTCAAGGCGGAAGGGGAAAAACAGGCCGCCATTCTCCAGGCCGAGGGCGAGAAGGAAGCGGCCTTCCGCGAGGCCGAGGCCCGCGAGCGCTTGGCCCAGGCCGAGGCCAAGGCGACCATGATGGTGTCCCAGGCCATCGCCAAGGGTGACGTACAGGCGATCAACTACTTCGTGGCCCAGAAGTACGTGGAGGCCCTCAAGGACATCGCTGTCGCCGATAACCAGAAGCTGATCATGATGCCGCTGGAGGCCTCCGGGGTCATCGGTTCCATCGCCGGGGTCGCCGAACTGGCCAAGGAAGCGCTGGGCCAGGAGAAGCGGGAGGAACCGGAACCACCCCCTTTCGGTAGCCGCCGATGAGCTGGCAGCTGCCCCTGTGGAACTTCTGGTTCTGGGCCAGCCTGGCGCTGCTGCTGGTGCTGTTGGAGATCCTGATTCCGGGGGAGTTCTTCCTCTGGTTCGGGGTGGCGGCGCTGTTGACCGGGCTGGTGTCGCTGCTGACTCCGGTGTGGCAGTACCAGCTCGGGGCCTTCGCCGTCCTTTCCGTGGCCAGCATCGCCGTAGCGGTGTGGCGCCTGCGGCGTCGCCCGCTCAAAAGCAGTCGGCCCCTGCTCAACCGGCGCTTGCAGGCACTGGTGGGTGAAGTGGGGGAGGTGCGCACTCCGATCCCGCAGCACGGCCGCGGGGAGGTCTATGTGGTCGGTTCCCTGTGGCCGGCGGTGGCCCGCCGCCCCCTGGACCGAGGCACAGCGGTGAAGGTGCGCCGGGTGCGGGGACTGGTGCTGGAAGTGGAACCGTTGGCGGAGTCGTGAGCGTTGGCGGCCCTCAAGCGCCCCAGGTCCGCACCCGGCCGGTGTCCACATGGATGAAGTTGGACTGGGTGTAGAGCCCTACGCCCCCGCGCTTCAAAGCCAGGGCAGCGCGGTAGAGGTGATGAAGCGCCACCCCCGGCAGGCGGATGTCGATGGCGCGGCCCTGCATGTGATAGCTGTGTTTGGCGACGCCCTTGCTGCGTTTGCGTAACATGGCGTTGGTGGCCGGGGAGCGGTAGGCGGAAATGATGTGGAAGGGACGGTCGCCGCTGGCGGTCCCCTGCTGCAGGGCGTGAAGGATGTCCAGCACCCCCGGGTCGATGGCGTGGACCTCGCCGGTGCGGAAATCGCGCAGAAAGTGGCTGATCTCCCCCAGGGCGTCGGGCAGATAGCGATGGCCGTCGTGGTATTCCACCCGCAGGCGTTCTTCCGTGTGCAGGTGGAAGAACGCCAGTTCCCGGGGTTTGGCGCTACGGGCGCGGGCCGGGCGCAGGGCGGCAAGGGTGACGGCGCCGGCGGCCATGCCAGTCAGAAACCGGCGCCGGGAAGGGTTCGGTCGCGAACGGAGGCTGTGCTTCATGGATCGAAGGTCGAGGAAGTGTGACGAAATTTCCATTTCTGAGTATGACGGATTTGTTTCGAAGTGCAAGCGCTTGGGGTTGCTTTCTCTGGCTGCTGGCCGGTACGGCCCTGGGCGGGTTGTCCCCGGCAACCATCGAGCAGCGTTTCGAGCTGGTGGCCGGTGACCATATTCTCCAGGTCGCCAGCGAGCGGGTGACCGAGCCGCAATTGCTGACGGCGGTCTACGAGCAGGCCGGCTTCCGGCCGTTCTGGGACCGGCCGCAGATGTTGCGGGCCTTGCGGGCATGGATCGAGCGGGCCGGGGACGAGGGGCTGAACCCCGACGACTACCACCGCACCCGCCTGGCGCAAGGAAAACTGGCGCCGCTGGACCGCGAGCTGCTGGCGACCGACGCCTTTCTGACCCTGGCGCTGCATCTGGCGACGGGAAAGGCCGATCCCGGGCGGTTGTTTCCCGGCTGGAACTTCGCGCCCCGGGTGTCCCTGCCCTTAAGTCCGGCCCGTTTGACCGCCGTGCTGGCGCAGGGGGAGATCAGCGCCTATCTGCAGGAATTGCTGCCGACGGGCGGTTATGCCGCGCTGCGTGAAGCGTTTCTCCGCTATCGCCGCCTCGCCCGCCAGGGAGGCTGGCCGGCGCTGCCGCCGGGAAAGTCCCTGCGGCTCGGGGAGCGCGGTGAGCGGGTGGCGATCCTGCGCCGGCGGCTGATTGTGAGCGGGGATCTGGCGCCGGGGGACGCTGGAGAGGATTCCCTTTTCGATGAAGCTTTGGAAGCGGCGGTCAGGCGCTTCCAGACCCGGCATTTCCTCGAGGCGGACGGTGTGGTCGGACGCCGCACCCGCCAGGCTCTGAACGTGCCGGCCGGGCGGCGCGCCGCCCAACTGCGGGTGAACCTGGAGCGTCTGCGCTGGCTGCATTACGCCCTGCCACGGACCTATCTGCGGGTTGAGGTGCCCGCTTTCCGATTGCGGTGGATCGAAGGCGGCCGCACGATCTGGCAGGCTGCGGTGCAGGTCGGCCGCCCCCGCTTCCCCACCCCCATCTTTCACGACCGCATCACGTATTTGGTGTTCAACCCCACCTGGACCGTACCCCGCAGCATCGCCCGCCGGGAGCTGGCGCCCAGGCTGGTGCAGGATCCTGCCGGATTTCTCCAGCGTCACCACATGGATCTGCTCACCCCGGACGGCCAGGTGGTGGATCCTGCGACCGTGGACTGGACCGCGATCACACCGCGGAACTTTCCCTATATCCTGCGCCAGCGCCCCGGCCCGGACAACGCCCTGGGGCGGGTCAAGTTCATGTTCCCCAACCGTTACCACGTCTATCTGCACGACACTCCCAGCCAGGCGCTGTTCCACAAACCCCGCCGCGCTTTCAGCCACGGTTGCGTCCGGGTCGCCCACGCCCTGGAACTGGCGCAGGCGCTGTTGCACGCCAACGGCCCCGGCTGGGACCGGCAGCGGATCGAAGCTCTGCTGGCGCAGGGAGAAACCCGGCCCATCGTGCTGGAGCGGCCGATGCCCATCTATCTGTTGTATCTGACCGCTGCCGTCGATGCGGAAGGGCAGGTCGAGTTCCGTCCTGATCTTTACCGCCGCGACGGCGAGGTCCTCCGTGCCCTCGGCGAGGAAGCGGCCGAGAAGGCCGTGGCATTGAGCCTGGTGGAGAACTGAGAGGAAAATTTCGACCCGGTCGTGTAAAATAGCATAGTTCTCGGAGAGGTGCCGGAGCTGGCCGAACGGGCCTGACTCGAAATCAGGTGTGCGCGCAAGCGCACCGAGGGTTCGAATCCCTCCCTCTCCGCCAAAACACAGAAACGCCGGTTTTCTGAATCCGGCTTTTTTGTGCCTGTAATCCCGTCTTTACCGGGCCTTCCGGCCCAGGTAACCGCACTTCGGACTCACCCCGCTATCCCGCCATCATGCGGCGCGGATGTCCACCTCGTACTGAACACCCACAGATGGCTCTGGTGCAGACGGTGGTCTTCGTAGCGTTTGAGGCGCAGGTTGGGCAGGGTCATGACAGAAGCTCGAATTGGAAGCCGCCCACCTCCCGTTTGGGGGCGGCCAGTCGCAGTTCGACGAAGATCATCCGGTAAGGAGGCATCAGGGGTGGATTGCGGGTCTTCAAGTATTCCTCCGGTTTGAAGATGCGGGCGGCGATGGGGGTGCCGTCCAGGGCGGTCAGGGTCAGTTTCAGGAGCGGATAAGGCTGGGGGTAGGGCGTCTGGTTGACGATGACCAGATGGAAATCGTACGCGTCGGCCCGGTCCCTGGCGGGATAGAGGGCACGGTCCACCACCTGGATTTCGTTCAGGCTGCGGAAGGGCGGCAGCCGGCAGCCGAGGCCGTGGCAGAGGGTTTCCAGCACGGGGCGCAGCTGCGGGATCTGCGCCAGCCGGTCTTTCGCGGCCAGGAAGATCTGGACCAGCAGCAGCACGCCGAGCACGGCAGCAAACCAGTACCAGTGGCCGCCGCCGGAGGGGGCGGCGTCTTCGGCCTCGGGCAGGGGGGATTCCTTCATCGGGGTTTCCTCCGCAATTTCCACCGTCGTTTCCTGGGCGCGGCCCGGCTCCGGCAATTCCAGCAGGTAGCCACTGGGCCTCGATGCGATAGACCGTCCCCCCTGGGTGCAGTGGAAGTACGTTAGTATTTTAGACCGTGCAGCCGTCCCCAGCCTTCCAGCACCGCCGGTATGTCGAAGTCGAAGTGTTCCCGGTAAGCCTGCCTCACCGCCGGCAGCTGGCTTTCGAGCACGCCGGAGAGCACCAGCCGGCCGCCGCTTTTGGTCAGGGCCGTCAGGCGGGGGGCGAGTTCCACCAGCGGGCCGGCGAGGATGTTGGCGATGACGATGTCGGCCGCTTCCATGAGCATCCGGTCGGGGTCGCAGCAGTGCAGGCGGTCGGCGACCCGGTTCTTGAGGGCGTTGTCGCAGGTGGCGCTCAGGGCCTGGGGATCGATGTCGCAGGCGACGGCCCGCTCGGCCCCCAGCAGTAGGGCGGCGATGGCGAGGATGCCGGAGCCGCAACCGTAGTCGATCACGGTTTTGCCGGCCAGCGGCGCCTCGGCGAGCCATTCCAGGCACAGGGCTGTGGTGGGGTGGGTGCCGGTGCCGAAGGCCAGGCCGGGGTCGAGGGTCAGGCAGACGGCGTCTGGATCGGATGGGGTCTGGCCGCTGGGACAGACCCACAGGCGGCCGAAATTCAGCGGTTGGAAGTGTTCCAGCCAGGCCCGTTCCCAGGGCTGGTCGGCCAGGGTTTCGTGGAGCCAGTCCTGGAGCTGGGGGAATTCGGCCTGGAGCCGGTCGGCGATGGCGTGGGTGTCGGTGTCCGGATCGAACAGGGCGGTGGCGCGGGTCTGCTGCCATAGCGGGGTTTCGCCCGGCAGCGGCTCGAACAGTTCCTCGTCGTCGCCCTCGGAGAAGGTGACCGCCTGGGCGCCGAGCAGGTCCAGACGGTCACTGACCTCATCGGCCAGCGCTTGTGGCAGGGTGAAGGAGAGCTGACGCCAGGCCATCGTGGTTCCGTTCCGTATGTTTAATCCAACCACAGGGTCGCAGGCGGCGGGAGACGGTCTGCGGGGACGCTGTGAATCCATCCCTGGACGCTCGATACTCGGCCGTCCAGGCCGAGTACGCCCTGCAGACCGTCTCCCGCCGCCTGAGGATTCTCATCATTCCCGCAAGCCGAGCAGGTCTTCCAGATAGTGGATGGTCTGGCCGCCGGCGCGGAAACCGCTGTCACTGACGATGCGCGCCAGCAGCGGGACGTTGGTCTTGATGCCGGTGACGATGGTTTCGCTCAGGGCCGTGCGCATCCGCGCCAGGGCGCTGTCGCGGGTTTCGCCGTGGGCGATGAACTTGCCGATCATCGAGTCGTAATAGGGCGGCACCTTGTAGCCGGCGTAGATGTGGGTGTCCACCCGGATGCCGGGGCCGCCGGGCACGTGCAGCTGCTCGATGGGGCCGGGGGATGGCATGAAGGTTTCCGGATCCTCGGCGTTGACGCGGCATTCCACCGCGTGGCCGCGGATGACGATGTCTTCCTGGGCGTAGGACAAAGGTTCGCCTGCCGCGATGCGCAATTGTTCCTTGATCAGGTCCACCCCGGTGACCATCTCGGTGACCGGATGTTCCACCTGGATGCGGGTGTTCATCTCGATGAAGTAGAACTCCCCGTCCTCGTACAGGAACTCGAAAGTGCCGGCCCCCAGGTAGCCGATCTCCCGGCAGGCTTCGACGCAGCGCTCGCCGATGAAGCGGCGCTGGTCTTCGGTGATGCCCGGGGCCGGGGCCTCCTCGATGACCTTCTGGTGGCGGCGCTGCATGGAGCAGTCGCGTTCCCCCAGGTGGATGACGTTGCCGTGGCTGTCGGCCAGCACCTGGATCTCGATGTGGCGTGGCTTCTCCAGGAATTTCTCCATGTAGAGCTCATCGCTGCCGAAGGCGGTGCGGGCCTCGCTGCGGGTGATGGTGATGGCGTTGGCGAGCGCCGCCTCCGAGTGCACCACCCGCATGCCGCGTCCCCCGCCGCCGGCGGCCGCCTTGACGATGACCGGGAAGCCGATTTCCCGCGCCAGGCGCAGGTTCTCGTCCAGGTCGTCGCTCAGGGGGCCGTCGGAGCCGGGCACGCAGGGCACCCCGGCCCGCTTCATGGCCTCCTTGGCGGAGATCTTGTCCCCCATCAGGCGGATGGTTTCCGGCCGCGGGCCGATGAAGATGAAGCCGCTCTGGATCACCCGTTCGGCGAAATCGGCGTTTTCGGCGAGAAAGCCGTAGCCGGGATGGATGGCGACCGCATCGGTGACCTCGGCGGCGCTGATGATGGCGGGGATATTGAGATAGCTGTCGGAGGACGGCGGCGGGCCGATGCACACCGACTCGTCGGCCATGAGCACGTGCTTGAGGTCGCGGTCGGCCTCGGAGTGGACGGCGACGGCGCGCACCCCCAGTTCGCGGCAGGCGCGCAGGATGCGCAGGGCGATCTCGCCCCGGTTGGCGATGACGATCTTGTCGAGCATGTTGGGCATCCCTGTCTTATTCGATCACGAACAACGGCTGGTTGTACTCCACCGGCTGGCCGTCCTCCACCAGGATCTTGGTGACGACGCCGGATTTGTCCGCCTCGATCTGGTTGAGGATCTTCATCGCCTCGATGATGCACAGGGTGTCGCCGACGTTGACGTGCTGGCCCACCTCGACGAAGGGTTTGGCCCCGGGGGCGGGAGCACGGTAGAAGGTGCCGACCATGGGGGAGCGGACGATGTGGCCCTTCAGTTCCTCCTCGCCGGCGGCTTCGGCGGCCGGGGCCTCTGCCGCCGGGGTGGGCGGCTGGGCCGGCTGCGGGGGCGGCTGGATCTCGGGCGCCGGCACCTGGACCACGGTCTGCTGGGTCTGGCTGACGCGGGTGATGCGGACCGACTCCTCCCCCTCGTGGATCTCGATTTCGGCGATGCTGGTGTCTTCGAGCAGTTCGAGCAGTTTTTTAATTTTTCTAATGTCCATAACCTCAGGTCTCGCGGATGTGGTGAATGGCGGCTTGCAACGCAAGTTCGTATCCCAGGGCCCCCAGCCCGCAGATGACGCCTTGGGCGATGTCGGACAGGTAGGAGTGATGCCGGAACGGTTCGCGGGCGTGGACGTTGGAGAGGTGCACCTCGATGAAGGGTATGCGGGTCGCCAGAAAGGCGTCGCGCAGGGCCACGCTGGTGTGGGTGAAGGCGCCCGGATTGATGAGGATGAAGGCGACCTGACGGCGCCAGGCCTCGTGGATGGTTTCCACCAGAACGTGTTCGGCGTTGCTCTGCTGGAAGTCCAGGTCGTGCCCCTGACGCCGGGCCTGTTCGCGCAGGCGCCGTTCGATGTCAGCCAGGGTGGTGGTGCCGTAAACCTCTGGTTCGCGGGTGCCGAGGAGGTTGAGATTGGGGCCGTTGAGAACGGAAATGCGCGCCATCGTGTGAGGAAAAGGTGGAAAAAGCCGGGTTATTGTGCAGAAATGGCTGGATTTTGTCCAGAACGGCGGTTGCTCGGGTAAGGGCTGAGGAGGCAGGGGGTCTGCTTCGAAAGACGCCGTCAATACGTCCCTGTAGGCTCCACGCCGGCCTCCCTGCCGGCGAGGCTTTCGAATCAGACCACCTGCCTCCCGCCTCGGCTGGGATAAATTTAAGAAATCCTGCTCCCTCAGGCGGGGCAGCGCCGGGGCAGACTCTGCAGATGACGCAGGAAGGCCTCCGCATCGACGTAGCCGACCAGCCGCGCCGCGCGGCATTCGCGCCCCTGGGGATCGAAAAAGATCAACGCCGGCGGGCCGACGAGGTCGAACCGCCGCAGCAGGCGCCGCTGGGCTTCGCTGTCGGCGGTGACGTCGGCCTTGAGCAGCTTCAGGGGGGCGAGGGCCCGGCGGACGCCGGGATCGGTGAAAGTCTGGTGCTCCAGCTCCTTGCAGGAGATGCACCAGTCGGCATAGAAATCGAGCATCGTCCAGTGGCCCCGGGCTTGGGTCAGGGCGCGGTCGAGTTCGGCGGGCGAGGCGACGGTCTGCGGCTGCAGGGGGGCGGCCGCCGGCATCCCGGCCTGGACCGTCAGCCCCTTGAGGGGTTGGAAGACGTCGCGGCTGCCGGCGGCCAGCCCCACCAGCAGCAGGATGCCGTAGGTCAGCATCACCACGCCCAGGGCCTTTCCCAACCGGCGGCTGTGGGAAGCCGTCTCCGGCAGCGGTGTGGCGGCGCCCAGGTAAATGGCCGGCACGATCAGCCACAGCGCCCACAGCAGCAGGGTGAGCGCCGGCGGCAGGATGCGCTCCAGCATCCAGATCGCCACCCCCAGCATCACCACCCCGAACACCGCCTTGACCGTGTTCATCCACAGCCCCGCTTTGGGCAGCAGGCGGCCGGCCGAGGTGCCGACCGCCAGCAGGGGCAACCCCATGCCCAGCCCCATGGCGAACAAGGCCGCGCCGCCCAGCAGGGCGTCGCCGGTTTGGCCGATGTAGATCAGCGCCCCGGCCAAAGGGGCGGCGACGCAGGGGCCGACGATCAGGGCCGACAGCACCCCCATCACCGCCGCGTTGACCAGGCTGCCGCCGTGACCCTGGAGGCGGCTGAGGCGGGTCTGCCAGCTGGCGGGCATCTGCAGTTCGTAGAGGCCGAACATGGATAGGGCCAGGGCCACGAACAGGGCGGCGAAGGCGGCGATGACCCAGGGATGCTGGAAGGCCGCCTGCAGATTGGCGCCGAACAGGCCCGCCAGCACCCCGAAGGCGGTGTAGGTCAGGGCCGAGGCCAGCACGTAGGTCAGCGACAGGAGGAACGCCCGCGCGGTGGTGATGCGGTGGCCGTGGCCGACGATGATGCCCGACAGGATCGGCAGCATCGGAAAGCAGCAGGGGGTGAACGCCAGCAGGATGCCGAAGCCGAGGAAGCTCGCCAGGGTCAGCCAGAAGCTCTGGTTGCCGATGGCGCGGGCGATGCGGTCCTGCTCCGCCAGCGGGGCGGCCGTATCGGGGGTGGTGGTGGCCGGTGCGGTCTGGGGCAGCGGCGGCAGGGTCAGACGCACGGTCTTGACGATGGGCGGGTAGCAGATGCCCTTTTCGGCGCAGCCTTGATAGTGGACTTTGAGCGTCAACGCGGTGCCGTCCGGCGGGCGTTGCCGCAGCGGCAGGATGCCTGCCACCTGGCCGTGATAGATTTCCACGCTGCCGAATTCAGGATCGGTCTTGGGGAGGCCGGGCGGCAGCCGCAGCGGGCCGAGGGCGACCGCCGGGGTCTGCGACTCGGCGCGAAGCCGGTCGCGGTAGAGATAGTAGCCGTCGGCGATCTGCCAGCGCAGGACGACGGTATCCGGGTCGTGCACCTCGGCCTGCAGGCGGAAGGCTTCGTCCGCCGGCAGCAGCGCGTCCTGGAACAGACTTAAGCCCAACTTTTCCAGCGGGTTGGCCGCCTGTAGCAGCGGCGGCGCCAGAAACAGCAGCAGAATCAGGAAGCGTCGAGCCATGAATCGATCCATTGCAGATAAGGGGAATCGCCCTGTTCGATGGGGACCGCGACGATTTCCGGAAGTTCATAAGGATGATGGCGGCGGAGACAGTCGGCCAGGGCCTCGAAGTGGTCGGCGCGGGTCTTGGCCAGCAGCAGGACTTCGCGGTCGGTTTCGATCCTGCCCTGCCAGGCGTAGACCGAGGTCAGCCCGGGGACGACGTTGACGCAGGCGGCCAGCCGTTCTTCCACGAGCCGGCGGGCCAGCCCGGTGGCGGTGTCCGGATCGGGGCAGGTGCACAGAACGATGCGGTAGTGTGTGGGCATGGGGAAAATGTCATAATGGATCGAACGACAACCGCATCATCATACTTAAAATCATGAATCCCTTCCGCCTGCTTTTCCTCGTCTTTCTCATCGTCCCGCTGATCGAGATCTATCTGCTGCTGGTGATCGGCGGTATCATCGGCCCCATTCCCACCATCGCCATGGTGGTGTTTACCGCCGTGCTGGGGGCTTGGTTGCTGCGCATCGAGGGCTTCCATACCTGGTTCCGGCTGCAGCAGTCCCTGGCCCAGGGCAAGATTCCGGCTCTGGAGATCGTCGAGGGCCCGATTCTGTTGGTGGGCGGGGCGCTGCTGCTGACGCCGGGTTTTTTCACCGACTTTCTGGGTTTTCTGTGCCTGCTGCCGACGACCCGGCGGCGCATCGCCCAATACGTGCTCAAGCGCTGGCTGATTCAGCGCCCGCCCTCCGGGCAGGGCGCGGGTGGCCGGGGGCCGACGGTGATCGAGGGGGACTATCGGCGCCGCGACTGATCTAACTGGTGGCGCAGCAGATCGCGCCAGGTGACGATGCCCTTGAGCACCCGGTGGCGGTTGACCACCGGCAGGGCGGTGAGCTTGTATTCCAGCAGCAGGGCGATGGCGGCGTCGATGTAGGTTTCCGGGCGCACGCAGGGCGGATCGCGGCGCATGATCTGGTGGGCGCGCTTTTTCAGGGTTTCCCGGTCGCGTTCGGTTTCCGACGGGGTGCCGACGTAGGGGCTGATCATGTGGGAGACGTCCCGGTCGGTGATGAGGCCGACCAGGCGCTTGCCCTCCACCACCGGCAGATGATGAAAGCCGGAATTTTCCAGGATGCCCTTGATCAGACGCAGGCTTGCGTCCATGTCCACCGCCTTGACGGGGCGGGCCATGATGTCGCCGATGCGCATGGAAGTATGACCTCGTTCCCAGTTTGTCGGGAACAAGTATAGTCGAGGCGGGGAATGAGGAAGGCGCGCGTCCCTGCGCGGAGGATGGGGTCAGTGGGCGTGTCCGTGGCCTTCGCCGCCGCAGCAGCCGTGCTGACCGGCTTCGGCTTTCTTTTCCTCGCCGCCGCAGCAGCCGTGGGACTCTTCCTCTTTCATCTTGCCGGCGCAGCACGGCGGCAGGGTGCTCTTGCCCATCGCGGCGTAGATCGGGCAGAAGCGGGTGAAGCCGGATGCCAGCAGGCCGATGCCCAGCAGCAGCAGCGGGATGCTGCCCAGAAACAGCGAGATCAGGATGGACAGGGCGCCGACGCCGTAGCGGATCTGGCGGTCCCGGTCGCCGACGTTGCGTTCGTACTGGAACATGCGCTTGAAATCGAATTCCATAGCGGTGCCTCCACAAGCGGTTGTGAAACTGCCCGCTAGTATATCGCAAATGGTGGGGGACCGATCCGGTAAAATAAGGTGCCATGGACATCACCGCAATCCTCGATCCCCTCAACGACGCCCAGCGCGAAGCCGTCTCCGCCCCCCTGCAGCCGGTGTTGGTGCTGGCCGGCGCCGGCAGCGGCAAGACCCGGGTGCTGGTCCACCGTCTGGCCTGGCTGATGCAGGTGGAGGGCATGCGCCCCCACGCCTTGATGGCGGTCACCTTCACCAACAAGGCGGCGCGGGAGATGCGCGGCCGGGTGGAGGACCTGCTGGGCATCGACACCCGCGGCATGTGGCTGGGCACCTTCCACGGCCTCGCCCACCGCCTGCTGCGCCGCCACGCCGCCGAGGCCGGCCTGCCCGACGGCTTCCAGGTGCTCGACAGCGACGACCAGTACCGCCTGATCCGCCGCATCCTGCGGGAAATGAAGCTGGACGAGGGCCGCTGGCCGCCGCGGCAGATCCAGTGGTACATCAACGCCCAGAAGGACGAAGGCCGCCGCCCCGAGCACATCGTCGCCGGCGACCTGTTCGAGCGCCAGATGCTCGACATCTACCAGGAATACGAGCGCCAGTGCCGGCGCGCCGGTCTGGTGGACTTCGGCGAGCTGCTGCTGCGGGCCCACGAGCTGCTGCGCGACCGCCCGTCGCTGCTGGAACACTACCGCCGTCGCTTCGGCCACGTGCTGGTGGACGAATTCCAGGACACCAACACCATCCAGTACGCCTGGCTGCGCCTGCTGACCGAGACGCGCGACAACCTGTTCGTGGTCGGCGACGACGACCAGTCCATCTACGGCTGGCGCGGGGCCCGGGTCGAGAACATCCGCCGCTTCCAGGCCGACTGCCCCGGTCACCGCCTGGTGCGGCTGGAGCAGAACTACCGTTCCACCGGCCATATTCTCGATGCCGCCAACGCCCTCATCGCCCATAATGCCGGTCGCCTGGGCAAGAAGCTGTGGACCGCCGGCGCCAGGGGCGAGCCGATTTCGGTCTATGCCGCCTTCAACGACCTCGACGAGGCCCGTTTCGTCGTCGGCCGCATCCAGCAGTGGCTGGAATCCGGCCGCCGCGGCAGCGAGGCGGCGATCCTCTACCGTTCCAACGCCCAGTCGCGCCTGTTCGAGGAACAACTGCTCGCCGCCGGCATCCCCTACCGGGTCTATGGCGGCCTGCGCTTCTTCGAGCGCGCCGAGATCAAGAGCGCCCTGGCCTATCTGCGCCTGCTCGCCAGCCGCGACGACGATCCCTCCTTCGAACGAGTGGTGAACCTGCCCACCCGCGGCATCGGCCCCCGCACCCTCGATGCGGTGCGCGAACACGCCCGCGCCCAGGGCCTCTCCCTGTGGCGGGCCGCCGAATCCCTGTGCCGCTCCCATGACCTGCCGGCCCGGGCCCGCAACGCCCTGGGGAAATTCCTGCAGCTGGTCGATGCCCTCGACGCAGCCACCGCCGCTCTGTCCCTGCCGGATCAGGTCAGGCAGGTGGTGGAGGGAACGGGGCTGCTGGCCCACTACGCCAGGGAAAAGGGCGATCAGGGCGAGGTGCGGGTGGAGAACCTCAAGGAACTGGTCAACGCCGCCCGCCAGTTCGCCCTCGGCCACGAGGACGAGGACCTGTCGCCCCTGGAGGCGTTTCTCGCCAACGCCGCCCTCGAAGCCGGTGAAACCCAGGCCGGTGAGAACGAGGACAGCGTGCAGCTCATGACCCTGCACGCGGCCAAGGGGCTGGAATTCCCCCTGGTGTTCATGGTGGGGATGGAGGAGGGGCTGTTTCCCTCCCTGCAGTCGCTCGAGGACGCCGGCCGCCTGGAGGAGGAGCGCCGCCTGTGTTACGTCGGCATGACCCGGGCGATGGAAAAGCTGTACCTGACCCACGCCGAATGCCGCCGCCTCTACGGCCGGGAGACCTATCCGCGCGAATCCCGCTTCCTGCGCGAGATCCCCGCCGCACACCTGGAGCAGATCCGCGAAACCGCCCGCATCACCCGTCCTGCGGCCGTCACTCCGGCAGCCGCCGAAGCGAGCGGTCTGCGGCTGGGGCAGCGGGTGGTCCACGCAGCCTTCGGTGAAGGCACGGTGCTGCAGTGCGAGGGGGAAGGCAAAAACGCCCGGGTGCAGGTGAACTTCGACGGCGCAGGCGTCAAGTGGCTGATGCTGGCGTATGCTAACCTGGAACCGGCTGCCTGAGGAGGTGGAGATGATCGCACCGGAACTGCTGCCCCATTACACCTGGGAGGACTACCGCCGCTGGGAGGGGTGGCGCATTACGTGCTGGTCTATCCCGATCTCAGAACAGCCAGGGTCTGGCGGCTCCGGGATGGCCGTTTCGTCAAGCGGGCCGACGCGGTGAACGAAACCCTCGATTTCGATCTGGCAGGCGACTGCCGCATCGCGTTCGACTTTTCCCGAATCTGGCCGTGAACCTGACCCTGCAGGATCCTGCCCTGGTGCGCGACCATTGCTACGTCGGCGGCCGCTGGGTCGGTGCCGACAATGGTGCCACCCTGGCGGTCCACAATCCGGCCGACGGCGGTGAGATCGGCCGGGTGCCGGCGCTGGGTGCGGCGGAAACCCGCCGCGCCGTCGAAGCGGCGGCGGCCGCCTGGCCGGCCTGGCGCGATTTGACCGCCGCCGCGCGCAAGGAACGGCTGCTGCGGTGGCACGGGGTGATCCAGGCGCACGCCGACGACCTGGCCCGGATCATGACCGCGGAATGCGGTAAGCCGCTGGCGGAAGCGCGCGCCGAGGTGGCCTACGGCGCCGGTTTCGTGGACTGGTTCGCGGCCGAGGCCGAGCGGGCCTGCGGTGACACCGTTCCTTCCCCCTGGCCGGGGCGCCGGATCGTGGTGCTGAAGCAGCCGGTCGGTCCCTGCGCCGCCATCACGCCGTGGAACTTTCCCCTGGCGATGATCACCCGCAAGTGTGCCCCGGCCCTGGCGGCAGGCTGCACCGTGGTGGTCAAGCCGGCGGCGGAGACCCCTCTGACCGCCCTGGCGCTGGCGAAACTGGCCGAGCGCGCCGGTCTGCCGGCGGGCGTGTTCAACGTGGTCACCGGGCCGGCGCAGGTGGTCGGCGGGGAACTGGTGCGCCATCCTCTCATCCGCAAGCTCAGCTTCACCGGCTCCACCGCTGTCGGCAGGCAGCTGATGGCCCAGGTGGCGCCGAGCCTCAAGCGCCTGTCGCTGGAGTTGGGCGGCAACGCGCCCTTCATCGTGTTCGAAGACGCCGATCCGGAAGCGGCGGTGCGGGGGGCGCTGCAGGCCAAGTTCCGCAATAGCGGCCAGACCTGCGTGTGCGCCAACCGGATCTTCGTTCACGAGGCGGTTTACGACGCCTTCGCCGCGGGTTTCAGCGCCGAGGTGGCGAAGCTGCGGGTGGGTGACGGTTTCGATCCCCGGACTCGGGTCGGCCCCCTGATCAGCGCGGCGGCGGTCGCCAAGGTGGAGCGCCTGGTCGCCGATGCCGTGGCCAAGGGGGCGGAGATTCTGGTCGGCGGCGGGCGTCATCCCCTGGGCGGCAATTTCTATGCGCCCACGGTGCTGGCCGGGGTGACGCCGGAGATGGCGCTCTTCCGGGAGGAGATCTTCGGCCCGGTCGCGCCGTTGATCCCCTTCCGCGACGAGGCGGAAGCGATCGAACTGGCCAACGCCACCGACTACGGCCTGGCGGGCTACTTCTATTCCCGCGACCTGGGCCGGGTCTGGCGGGTTGCCGAAGCGCTGGAATGCGGGCTGGTAGGCGTCAACGCTGGCGTGATCTCCACGCCAGTCGCCCCGTTCGGCGGCATGAAGCAGTCGGGTTTCGGACGCGAGGGTTCGAAATACGGCCTGGAGGAATATCTAGAGATCAAGTACGTCTGCCTCGGGCTCGAGTGATGGCCAGCGTCTTCTCCCATCCGGCGGTCCCCCTGGCCCTCAGCGCCTGGTTCCCCGCCGGCGCCCTGACGCCGCAGACGGTCGCTTTGGGGATGCTCTGCGCGGTGGCGCCGGACCTGGATGCCCTCGGCTACTTCCTCGGCATTCCCTACGGTCACCTGTTCGGCCACCGCGGTTTCAGTCATTCGGTCGTTTTCGCGCTGTTGCTCGCGGCTGGGTTGACCGGGCTGCTTGGGGGCGGGGCCACCGTGTTTCTGTTTCTGTTCCTCTCCACCCTGTCCCATCCGCTGCTGGACGCCATGACCAACGGCGGTCTGGGGATCGCCTTTCTGTCGCCGTTTAGCAACGAGCGCTTTTTCTTTCCTTTCCGTCCCCTGGAGGTGCCGCCGCTGGGGGTGCGGGCCTTCTTCGGCCCGCGCGGCTGGACGGTGCTGAAAAGCGAGCTGGCGTGGATCTGGCTGCCCTGTCTGGGCGCGTTTATACTGGGGCGGTCCATCCGCTGACGGAAGACGGCCCATGCCCATCGTCAAACGCAACGTCAGGCTGAGCGTCGAGGAATACCTGGAGGGCGAGCGGTATTCCGACATCCGCCACGAGTACGAACACGGGGACGTGGTGGCCATGGTCGGCGCCAGCCGCAACCACGGCCGCATCGCCGGGAACGTGTTCGGCCTGCTGCACGCCCATCTGCGGGGCACCCCCTGCGAAGTGTTCATGGCCGACATGAAGGTCCACGTGGACGGCTGCTTCTTCTACCCCGACGTGGTGGTCGGCTGCGATCCCGGCGACGACCACGATTTCTATCTGGAGCGGCCGGTGCTGATCGTCGAGGTGCTGTCGGAAACCACCGCCCAGCGCGACCGCACCGTCAAGCGCCTGGCCTATCAGGCCATCCCGACGCTGCGGGAATACCTGCTGCTGGAGCAGGCGCGGCCGCGGGCGGAACTGTACCGCCGCAGTGTCACGGGCTGGGATCTGGCGATCTACGGTCCCGGGGAGCGGATGGAGCTGGCTTCGGTCGGTCTGAGCCTGGCGCTGGACGAGGCGTACCGGGGCGTGCGTTGCAGCAGCGGCTAGAGCGCCGGCCAGCGGGCCAGCAACTGGCGCAGCGCCTGGCCCCGGTGGCTGAGGCGGTTCTTCTCCTCCGGCGGCAGTTCGGCGGCGGTGCAGCCGCGGTCCGGCAGCCAGAACAGCGGGTCGTAGCCGAAGCCGCCTTCCCCCCTGGGCTCCTCGGCGATCCGGCCTTCCCAGGTGCCTTCGGCGATCAGCGGGCTGGGATCGAAGGGGTGGCGCACCAGCACCAGCACGCAGCGGAACCGGGCGCGGCGCTCCTCGCCCCGGAATTCCGCCAGCGCCTCCAGCAGTTTGGTATTGTTAAGGCGGTCGTCGGCGCCGGGGCCGGCATAGCGGGCCGAATGCACCCCGGGGGCGCCGGCCAGGGCCTCCACTTCCAGGCCGGAATCGTCCGCCAGGGCCGGCAGACCGGTGTATCGGGCGGCGTTGCGGGCCTTGAGGAGGGCGTTCTCCACGAAGGTGGGGGTGGTTTCCTCCACTTCGGTCACCGCGAAGGCGGTCTGGGGCAGCACCCTGACCCCGTGCGGGGCGAGCAGGGCCTGAATCTCGCGGAGCTTGCCGCGGTTGCCGCTGGCCAGGACCAGACGCACGGCGCTCATGCCACGCCCGCCAGGGTCAGCGCCTGGCGCTGGTGTTCCAGCAGTTCGGCGATGCCCTTGTCGGCCAGATCCAGCATCGCTTCCAGTTCGTCGCGGCGGAAGGGGTGGCCTTCGGCGGTGCCCTGGATCTCCACGTAGGCGTTGCCGTCGTTCTTGACCACGTTCATGTCGGTTTCGGCCTCGCAGTCCTCGACGTAGTCGAGATCGAGCACCGGCACGCCGCGGTAGATGCCCACCGACACCGAGGCGATCTGGCCGTGGAGGGGGTTCTTGTGGATCCTGCCTTCCTGCAGCAGCTTCTCCACCGCCAGCGCCAGGGCGACGAAGCCGCCGGTGATGGCGGCGGTGCGGGTGCCGCCGTCGGCCTGGAGCACGTCGCAGTCGACGATGATAGTGCGTTCTCCCAGCGCCTTGAGGTCCACCGCCGCCCGCAGGGCCCGGCCAATGAGGCGCTGAATCTCCAGGGTGCGCCCCTGCTGGCGGCCGCGGCTGGCCTCGCGGTGGGTGCGTTCGTGGGTGGCCCGGGGCAGCATGCCGTACTCGGCGGTGACCCAGCCCTGGTTCTGGCCGCGCAGGAAAGGGGGTACCCGTTCGTCCACGCTGGCGGTGCACAGCACCCGGGTGTCGCCGAACTCCACCAGCACCGAGCCTTCGGCGTGCTTGGTGTAGTGGCAGGTGAAACGGATCGGTCGCAGTTCGTCGGGCTTTCGGCCGCTGGGTCGCATGGGGGTTCCTTGGTGAGGTTGGGAAGTGAGAAAGTATACCCCGTATGCTTTTCGGGGCGGCATCATTCTCATAGCTCCCTGTCGGCGGCGGGGGCTGCCGGGCGCTGGGTGGAAAAGTTGCGCTGAGGCGCTATACTTGTGAATCCAGTATGCCGAGCGGAACATTGGTCCGCCGTTTCATGGAATTGACACAGGGTTTGGTCTACCATTGTTTGGAAGCTGGGGCTTGCTTGCGTGATCGCCGATTCATCACTTCCTGAGAATTGGTGTTAGAATCTTCGGCCGGTTAAACTGAGGCAAGTCGAGGATGAGGGATAGACGGCTGAAAAAAGGGAAAGCGGGCGTTTTGCTCGTCATGACACTGGTCATGGGGGGATGCGCTTCGTTGCATTCCAGTGGCAATCCGGCAGAGATGGTTTCCCGTCGGGCGCAGGCTCGCTGGGATGCGCTTGTGAAGGGGGATCTGAAGGCAGCTTACGGCTATCTGTCACCCGGTTACCGCCGGCTGAAGCCCTTCGAACGCTGGAAGCGCGGTATTTTCGGTGTCGGTATCTGGCAGGACGCCAGGGTTGACAAGGTCGCCTGCCCCAAGGCAGACGTTTGCGACGTGACCGTCCTGGTCACCAGTCGGCTGATGGTGCCCCGCATCGGCAAGCCGATGGTTTCCACCACCCCGGTGTATGAACGCTGGGTTTATGAAGGTGGGGACTGGTGGTACCTGCCTGGACAATAAAGGTGTTGTTATTTCGCAACTAGTCGGCAGGGATAGGATTTTGACTGAGCAGGGGCATTCTGGCAATTGTCATGGAGTACTTGTTGCGTTTTGGCCTAACTGTGCTAGGATGAAAATCAATGCATGAGGCGCTTTTTGGAACCACCATGCTGGGAACTGAATCTGCTGCAGGGGAAGGAGGCTCGTGCGGCAGAGCTATGAGCTCATGAGATTGCCTGCGTGTGCCGTCCGGCATGGCGTGGGGGTCAAGTGAAATTGGGGAACTTTTTAAGGATCCTGAAACCTTGAACTTGAGGAGAGTCAAGACATGAAAAAGCTGAAACTGACCAAGCTTGCAGCAGCAATGTTGGTGGCAGGTGCCACCGGGGGCGTCAATGCCCAGGCGGTGCATGTGAACCCGGATGGCCTGGGGCAGGTACTGCTCTATCCCTATTACAACGTCAACAACAACTTCCAGACCAACATCCACCTCGTCAACACCAAAAACGAATACAAGATCGTCAAGATCCGCTTCCGTGAAAGCGGCAATTCCCAGGACGTTCTCGATTTCAACATTTATATGTCGCCTTACGACGTATGGACCGGGGTTATCCGCAACGTGGACGGCAAGGCCAACCTGACCAGCGACGACAACACCTGTACGCTGCCCGCCAATGACGCCGAGGTGACCTTCAACACCGACCAAGGGCAGGTTACCGGCGTGCTCAACGATCCCACCCGTGGTTGGCCCATGAACACTGCCTATCCCGACGTGACCGATGCGGACGCGCGGGAAGGCTACATCGAAGTGCTGGAAGTCGGCGTCATCCCGAACGATACCTGGGTCGACATGAACGGTGATGGTCAAACTGACACGACCAATGACAAAAAGGTAGTTTCCGGCCTGAAACATGGCAGCGACGGCAAGCCCGCCGACTGCAGCGTCGTCACTGCGGCCTGGACCAACGGAGTCACCGCCGGTGGCACGGGAAACAATGCATCTGTTGCCAACTGGGGCGGTACGGATAACGTTGCCGGTTTGAGCGCGCCGACCGGCGGCCTGTACGGCCATGCCATCTTTCTGAACAACGCCACCGGTGCGGCCTATGTGGCCCAGGTGACGGCCATCGACGACTGGAGCACCCAAGACCAGCACTATCGCCCGGACGATGCGCAGAACTTCCTGAGGCCCTCTCTGGCTTCCGGTAATGTGACGGATTCGTTGATCCTCAATCCGGCGGTTGCTGCAGGGGCGACGGTGACGACCTGGCCCCAGGCTGTCGATGCGACGCTCAACGACGGGGACAGCAACACCCCCGCTTCCGGCAACAATCCTTTCCCCATCTCCCACGTGCTGATGGCCCAGACGGTGGTCAACGATTACTTCATCGACCCGCAGTATGACGGCGCCACCGACTGGGTGATCACCTTCCCGATGCGCAAGCATGGCATTTTCAACGGCCAGTACACGGAAGACTGCAATCAGGACGGTACTGACAAGAACGGCACTTCGACGGACCCTACAAAAGAAGGGAAGGATACCTGCTTCATCAATCAGGATAAGGATGTGGCCGTGACCATCGCCGCCTATGACCGCGAGGAGCAGGAAGCGGAATCGAAATTCGGCGTCTCTCCGGTCCTGACCACCGGTACGGTGCTGACCCGTGAGGTCAACGTTCTGACTTTCAACGGTCAGGCCAGCTCGGTGCTGGGTTCGGACAACAACCAGCTGGTCAACACAGGCACGGACTTCGTCGCCGGCTGGATGAGCCTGAGCTTCGGCGACAGCTCTAAGACCTATTGCCTCACCGAGACTAACTTGAGCGACGATACAGTATTCTTCAGCTCCACCGATGGTACAGCGGATAACCTCACAGGGACTGCGATGGAAAACTACTGTGGAGTTCCTGTGATCGGCTTTGCCGCCCTGCGGGGCAACAACCCCGTTGGTTCGAGCTTCGGCGAGACCATTGACCACCGTTTCGTCCGGTATCTGCCTACTGTGCCTACTGCTCCTTAATGACAAATTCCCGAATAGAGGGAATCCCTTGCGAGGAAGGCGGGCCCGAGGGCCCGCCTTCCCCCTTTTGTGAACGTGGAAACCGGAGTTGCTATGGTTAAAACGGGATTGACGATGTGTCTGCTGGCCTGGTGCACCCTGGGAACAGCCGCCGATTGGCAGGCCGAGGTCATCGGCGACGGTCAGATCAACGTCCCCTTGCTGAATTTCGACGTGCATATTTCCTCGGCCCCCCCCCGGGGGCAATACCAGCTGCTGAAGGATCCGGAGCGCACGCGCGAGGTGCTCTCTCACCTGTATCTCAACCGGGTTCTGGCGGCGGAGGCCCGTGAACTGGGGTTGGACCGGGACGAGCGCCTGCAGGCGGAGATCGAGAATTTCATCGAGCGGCGTCTGGCCCTGGCCAGGCTGGACGCCCTCCGCAGGCAGCCGGTCCCCGATCTGACCCAGGCGGCGCGCGAATACCACAAGGCGCACTATGACGATTTCGTGCGTCCGGCGCGGGTGCGGGTCGCCCACATTCTCATCCGCTGGAAGGGTAAGCGCTCCAAGGAGGAAGCCCGCAAACTGGCCGAAGAAATCCGTACCCGGCTGCTGGCCGGCGAGGACTTTGCCGCGCTGGCGGATCGTTACTCGGAGGATCCGTCGGCGCAGCACAATCACGGCGATTTGGGATGGGTGTCGTCGGAGCAGGTGGTTCCCGAATTCGCCAAGGTCGTGTTCGGCCTGAAGCCGGGGCAGATCAGCCCCGTCTTCGAAAGCCGCTACGGTTTCCATGTGGCCAGGGTGGAGGCCAAAAAGCCGGCCGAACCCATTCCTTTCGAGGAAGCCAAAGCGGCCATTCTGCGGAAACTGGAGCGGGACTACCGGGAGGACCGGGTCAGGCAGTATCTGGAATCCCTTCGCAAGCGCCGCCCCATTGCGGTGGAGAAGAAGGTGTTGGAACCCTATGTGCAGGAGAAGCTGGAGTCCTTGCGAGGGGAGCTGGGCATGGCGTCCCCAGGGCCGGCTGAATCGCTGGCCAAGCCTCTGCATCCACAGGAGTGATGAGATATCCCGGTTTTCTGCGTGACCTGGCGGTTTCTTCATGGCGTTTCCGCCGGGCGCTCTGGCAGCTGAGCGTGCGCCATCTGCGTCAGCAGACCCAGGGCACTTTGCTGGGCGCGGGATGGTTACTGGTAGAGCCCCTGTTTCTGCTGGGGCTTTATACCATCGTATTCGGTTATTTGCTCAAAGTGCGTTTCGACAGCGATGCCGGGATCGGAGGGTTCGCGCTTTATCTAATGGCGGGGTTGTTGCCTTTCAACGCGTTGCAGCAGTCGCTTCTGGGGAGTGTCCATGTCCTGCGGGCGAATCGGGCGCTCCTGCTGCACGTACGTTTTCCGGGTATCTTGCTGCCCCTGGTGGAGGTGCTGAACACCCTAGTGACCGAGTCTATCGGACTGGCGTTGGTGTTGGGGGCGGTCTGGCTGGCGGGCGGGTTCCCCTCCGGGTGGTGGTTTTTGCTGCCGCTGCTGGTGCTCGTGCGCTTGGCGCTGACCACCAGTCTGGTCTGGATTTTGAGTATTCTGGCGGTTTTCATCCAGGACCTGCCGAAACTCCTGCAGATGGGGCTGACGCTGACGTTTTTCGCCACCCCGATCATCTATCCCGCCAATATGATCCCCGAGCGGTGGTTATGGGTGGAGCGCATCAATCCCTTTTTTTGGCTCGTTTCGGCCTATCGTGCCATTTTGCTGGAAGGGACGGCCCCGCCGGAGGGGTTCTGGTGGCTGTCGCTTGCCTGCATCGTCCTGATTTTGTTGTCGGCGTGGTTCTTTGACAAGGCGTTGGAACGGGCCAAGGATTTCCTGTGACCGCCATGATCGTCGCTGAGCACCTGGGGAAGGTGTACCGCCGTTATGCCCGTCCCCTCGACAGCCTGCTGGAGATGCTGTTTCGACGGCCCCGTCATACCCCTTTTGTGGCGTTACAGGACATCAATTTCGAACTGCACCGGGGTGAGACCATGGGTGTGGTCGGTGACAACGGCGCCGGCAAGAGCACCTTGTTGAAAATACTGGCCGGAACCATTTCTCCCTCGAGCGGTCGCCTGACGGTGCAGGGGCGGGTATCTGCGATACTTGAACTAGGGACGGGGTTCCATCCGGATTTCAGCGGTCTGGAGAACATTCGTTTGGGCTTGGCGCTGCAAGGACTGGATGAGGCCGAAGCCGAAGCGCTCATACCTGAAATCATCGAGTTTTCCGAATTGGCGGCATTCATCGACCAGCCCTTGAAGACTTATTCCTCGGGCATGTATGTCCGGTTGGCTTTTTCGGTCTTGACCTGCACCGATCCTGACATTCTCATCGTCGACGAGGCCCTGGCGGTGGGGGATGTGCATTTTCAGAAGAAGTGCATGGACCGGATGACCGATTTCCGTCGGCGGGGCAAGGCCTTGCTGTTTTGCTCCCATGTGCTGTATCAAGTGCGCCATCTCTGTGACCGCGCCATATGGCTGGACCACGGGCGAATCCGCCTGGCCGGTCCGGCGGACGAGGTGGTGGATGCCTATCAGGATTATGTGCGAAGCCGGGAAGGGGCTACACCGAATCCGGCCTGCGAAGTCGATGTGGCTGAGGAAACCGCCGCGGGGAAACGCGCCTGGCTGGAAACCGTCCGTCTGATTGGGAAGGAACTACGTGGGGAGCCGCCCCGTTTCAAGACAGGGGAACCCTTCTCCGTGGAGATAGTGGCTTATCGTGGAGATCTGCCGCTTGAGGACGTACATGTCGGGGTGGTGCTCAAACGCAATGATGGCATTCAGTGTTTTGGCGCCAGTACCGAGGCGGATGACAGAATCCTGATCGATATGGGCAACGGGCGGGTTGGAATCATCTATGAGATTCCTTCGTTGCCCCTGTTGTCCGGGGAGTATTCCTTGGATGTATGGTTGATTGATGCAACGGGGGTGCATGTTTACGACAGCCGTCTTTCCTGTCTGCCTTTCCAGGTGCGTCAGCCGATGAAGGCTGTCGGTGTCTGCTGGATGGCGCATGAATGGCGCTCTCCTGAATGATGGTAGGATCTGGAGATCTATCGTGCTGGTAGAGCAAGATTTGATTCCTTATTCCGTCTCCCCGCTGCCTTCCGGCCCCTGGTTGATATTTGCGCCCCACCCGGATGATGAGACGTTCGGTATGGGAGGGAGCCTGTTGTTAGCCCGGGAGCATGGCATTCCGGTTGTCATAGTGGTGCTGACTGACGGTGCGCTAGGGGGGGAAGGGAACCGGTCCGACCTGATTCTGCGCAGAGAGAAGGAGGCCCGCAAGGTGGCGCGCGATTTGAGGGTTTCGGCGCTAGAATTCTGGCGTCTGCCTGACAGAGGGCTGCGCGCCGATCCGCAGTTGATCGAGAAGATAGGCATGGCGGTGCACCGCTATGCACCCCGGACGATTCTCTTTCCTTCGCCGATGGAATATCACCCGGACCATCGGGTCGCTGCATATGCGGTGTGGGAGGCGGCCAAAAGGTGGAAGGGCAATTTGTGGTCGTATGAGATCACTGCCGCAGGCCGGGTCAACCGCCTGATCGACATTTCCCCGGTCATCGATGAAAAGCGACGTTTGATGGAGGTTTACAGTAGCCAGATGGCTGAGAACGATTATGCGGGAAAAATCCTTTCCCTTAACCGCATGAGAACCTACACGTTGCCTGCTGAGGTGCGTTATGTGGAGGCATTTTTTGATTTTTCTGCTTATCTTGGTACGGCATTTCCGGGCGTGGTGAAAAAAATGCTGGCACCGTTCTGGAGTAGGGAGGCCTATGAGGGATGATCCGTCTTCCCGGGCGATTGAACTGTCACAGTTTTGTTTGCGACCTTTAACGCCGGAAGATGAACCAAAGGTGTTGGCGTTGTGGCGGGCGGCCTTCGGATCGGATGCTGATGCCGAAATGTTGCGGTGGAAGTTCTTTGGAGAGTTCGGTCATCGTGCGATTGTGGCTGAACATGTTTCCGGTGATTTGGCTGCCATGTTTGGTGGTATTCCATATGTCGCCTCCATTTCCGGATCGCGCCACGAGGTTGTCCACATGGTGGACAATATGTCCCATCCTTCTTATCGGGGCCGGATTGGCGGGCGGCGTGGCGTATATGTGCGCACTGTAGAGCATTTCATCCATTGTTTTTGTGGTCCGGGTCGTGCGGTTTTTCTTTATGGGTTTCCAGGGGTTAGGCATTTTCTGTTAGGCCGGTACATGCTCCAATACAATGAATTGAATCGCCCGGTTTGTCTTGAGATTGATTTGAGAGAAAAGCCCCTGTTATTGAAGAGGCCGGGTGTGATCCGTTATATGGAACAGGGGGATGCCAGACTTGACCGTTTGGCAGCCGAGATGGATAGTATACTCCCTTTCTGGATGCGCCGTGACCGCCGGTTTGTTCAATGGCGCTTTTTGAGTCATCCTAAAAAGAATTATCATATATGGGGTGCCGGGAGGTGGTGGTCCCGTTTTATTTCAGGTTATTCTGTCGCACTGGATAACGGTGACGAAGGGGTTCTTGTGGACTTGGTATTGCCATCCGGTGTGGGGGAAGCTTTGTCGTTTATATCCAGCCTGATTCAGGAATGGAAATTTTACGGATGGTCAAGGGTAAAGACATGGGTGTCTAGTGCAGGCAATTGCCACACCGTTCTGAGGTGGGTGGGTTTTAAGGTCATTGAAGATCCGCTAGGAATCATTCCCGCCGGCAGATGCTTCGATCCTTCCATGAAAAGCGTATGGATGCTTAACAATTTATATTACACCATGGCGGATTCCGATTTATTTTAGAATAAAGTTGTTGGCCTGCTGACTTTTTAATGAACGATATGCGGGCAAATTATTGTTTTTCTAGGTCCTTGATTATTTCAATGTGCCGAAGACGGTCAAACTATTTAGGTAAAAAGCGGTAACGAGTTTTAGTTGGGTTTGGGTTGATTTTATCAAATGGTAGGTTTAACAAATCGCCATTTTTTTAATGTCCCAAGTTGCGGATGGCGTATCCTGGCAAAATAGGGTCCAGGGGCCAGCCGTTTCCAAACTTCATTCGGAAGCCGAAGCCCCGGAGGGGAAATATCCGTCTGTATGAAGGGAACAAACCATGGATTCATTGCGAGTTCCAAAGTTAAGGGGTTAAGCGGGAAGTTGCACGGAAATTCCGGGGGAGTCCCTGCAATGTCAAGGTCTGGGATTGGTTTTGCGGGAAGCCAGTTGATTTTAGGAAGGCGAGGTATGCTCCCAAAATGCTTTTTATAATATGTTATTCTTGACTTTTCCATTAAATCTTGTTTTTTTTCTTCGGAGTCCGGGGCTTGATTGAAATAATGCACGGCCCCGGCGCTTGGGACGACGATCGGCATCATATCGTGCTTCATGATTCTTAAACATAAATCAGTGTCCTCATAATATAAGAAATAATCTTCATCGAATACTGGTTCATTGGCTTTCTGGAACCAATCGGTATTCACGAGCATACATGCGCCTGAAAGAAATGGCTCTTGAAAGGGGGAGGTTTGCTTCCAAAAATAATCATGGTGGATTTGCCATTCGGAATCTAGTAGGCTTGCCTCAAGTTTGTTCTGCTGTGCCATGCAGCAGGATGCATACAGGCTTGGATGGTCCCCAAGTGCTGGCGGCATGCGAAAATCGCAGTTATCGTCCCAGTAAAATCTTGGTCCCAGTAGTGGAGTGTCAAGGAGTTTTGTGGCATTTGCCATGTTTTCAAGGCATCCGGGAAGTAGACGTGCATCCGGGTTAATAAGAAGCACCCATTTTGTTCTTGACTGTTCCAAGGCTATGTTAATAGCTCGCCCATATCCGATGTTTTTTGATTTTATGATTCGTATGGATAGAGGGGAGTTGGGCAATGAATCAGGATGGATTGATCTGCTATTGTCGACGATTATACATTCGGTCGTGCCGGATTGGCTGGACAGTGAGTTTATGAGTCCTGGTAGAAGCTGGTCTGTGTAATAATTCACAGTGATGATGGAGATGTCCATGTCAATACAGGTTTTTTGGCCTATTGGGTATTCATCCGAAATCGAGGAAGTTGAGTTTTCTTATCGTTTCTGTAGGAACATAACTCGTAAGCAGTTGAAAGGGGTGGTGTGGCACGACTACCTTCCCGGGAAGCCGCTTCCCTCGTCATCGGGTGAATATTTATTATTGGTCAAAGATCCTCAGGTAATCGTTTCCCGAATGGCGCTGAACAAAATGTTGCGGACTTTAAAGGAAGACAGTGATGCCGTTGCTGCTGTTCCTGTTTATAATGTCACATCTTCCGAAGAACAAGTGGCGGATTTGCCTGTTAATTATACAACGATTACCACATTCCTTGAAGTATCAGAGCTGCTGGCGCTTCATCCGTATAAGCCAATGTTGTTGAAATCGGCTCATGATACAGGTTGTATTCTTTATCGCTGTGATCGACATGTAAACGCTGACGTTCCTGTGGTTGTTTGCAAAGGGGCGCTTGTGCATCGGTTTTGCGGATATGCGAGTCAGCCCCGTCCTGACCTTTGGGGACTGGTTCCCCTTAGCGCCAGGACGATTCTGGACGTTGGTTGTGGAGGAGGGGCATTCGGTCGTTGGCTGAAGCAGGAGAAGCGGTATCCACATTCAATAGTGGTTGGTATCGAGCCTAATCCAGTGCTGGCGCAACAGGCTATGCCCTTTTATCACGAGGTTCATACAGTTTCAATAGAATCCTTCTCTTCCAGCATGAAACAGAATCAGTTCGATTTTATTTTATGTGGTGATGTCCTTGAGCATACCATAAATCCATGGCGCGTATTGTCTTCTCTTAGGAATCTTCTGTCTCAGAAAGGATCGATGCTCATCAGTATTCCTAATGTTGGGCATTGGTCCGTGATTATGGATCAGGCAAGAGGTAGATGGGATTATATCCCCTATGGTCTGAAGTGTGTAACGCATCTTCGTTGGTTTACAGAGGATTCCATTGCCCATTTATTTGAGGATTCTGGGATGCGTATAGAGCATGTAATTAGGAATCAAATGCCGGCGACGCCTTTGGGGGAACGCCTTATTCGGATGCTAGTGGATTCCGGTTTCGGTAATGAAAAGTCACTTAGGACGCATGAACTAGTGTTTGTTTTGCGCAGGCGTTGACCTCATGTCTTATCCCGTTTCTATAATTGTCAGAACCAAGGACCGCCCCCAACTGCTGCGGCAGGCGCTTGGTTCCCTGGCTGGGCAGACCTATCCTCGCTTGGAAGTGATCGTCGTCAACGATGGCGGTTGTGACGTGAGGGAAGTGCTCGAACCTTTCCGTTCCCGGTTTACGGAGATGCGGTATCTCGATCTGCAACCGGGGCGCGGGCGGGCCGCTGCTGCCAACGCGGGGTTGGGTGCCGCCCGGGGGCGGTATCTCGGGTTTCTCGATGATGACGATTGGCTCGCTCCGGAACACGTGGCCGGTTTGGTGGAGGCCCTGACCCAGCACCGGGAAAAGGCCGCCTATGCGGGTGTCCAGTGCGTCGAGCGGATCAATGGCGAATGGCGGGAAACCCATGTCTACAACGAGCCGTATGAACCGGTGAAGTTGATGGGGGTTAATTTCATTCCCATCCATGCGGTTCTGTTCGATAGAGCCCTTCTGGATGGCTGCCGCTTCGATGAAGCGTTCGAAGTCTATGAGGATTGGGATTTCTGGCTGCAGGTGGCCCGCCATACCGATTTCTACCATTTGGATCGGGTGACGGCTTTCTACCGCTTGACGGCCGACGACGGTTCCGGCGTTCACGGCAAGGATGACAAGCGTTACACCGCGCTGCGGCTTTTGTACGCCAAATGGGATCGCCGTTGGTCGGCGGAAAGCCGGGTGGCGCTGCTGGTCCATGCCCACCGGGGATTCGAGGCGACCGAAGCCCATATCCGCAACCTGGAGAAGCTGTTGGCGGAGCGGGAACGGTCGCTGGCCCAGGCCCGGATTCACGGAGAGAATCTGGAGAAGCTATTGGCGGAGCGGGAGCGGTCGCTGGCCCAGGCCCGGGTCCACGGGGAGAATCTGGAGAAGCTGCTGGCGGAGCGGGATCGGTCGCTGGCCCAGGCCCGGATTCACGGGGAGAATCTGGAGAAGCTGCTGGCGGAAAAGGACCGTATCCAGGCCATGACCCAGACCCATGCCGACAATCTGAAACGATTGCTGGCAGAGCGCGAGAAGGAGCTGGAAGCGCGTCAGCGCCGGATCGAGGACATGGAGGCGATGTTGGCGGCGTCGCGCCGGGAGATTGCGCACTGGCAGACGGCGTACCGGGAGGTCATGCAATCCACCAGCTGGCGGATATCCGCCCCGGTGCGGATGCTTGGACGTAGGCTGAGGCGGCTGCACCAGCTCGTCCGTCACCGTTCTTGCATACCTCACCTGATGCCGGTGCACCAGGTCGAAGACCTTGGCGGCGGACGATTCCGTGCCCAGGGGCCGGACCCTCATTTTCACCTTGGATTTCCCGGCCCGATTCCCTCCCGCTGGGTGCGGGTCAGCCTGACGATGGCAGGCAATAGCGACTCCCCGCCGACGATCTATTACGATACTGGTGACGGTTTCAACGAGTGTCAGTGTTTCACGCTGCTGCCGACAGGATCCGGGAACCGGTTCGAGCGGGTGGTGCGTTTGCCGGATGCGGTGCAGGGCTGGCGATTCGACCCCCGCCATGCGCCGGGGGAGTTCCGTATCAAGCGGCTGGAAGTGACCGAGATCGGCAGTCTGCTTGCTGCAACCAGGCTGTTCAGGCCTGAGATGGACTCGTGGTTGAGACAACCGGACACATGGGCCCGGGAGACGGTGCGTCTGATCCGTGCCTGGTGCGGCCCCGGCAAGCTGGAGGCCAGGCGGCAGTTGGTCGAGTCCGTTCAAAGACGACATTGGGATGCGTACCAATCCTGGTTCCGCCTGTACGGTCGGCTGACCGAGGCGGACCGTGAGGCAATCCGCAAGCGCATCATTTCGATGCGGAATATACCAACATTTTCCATCCTGATGCCGGTGCATGATCCGGATGTGCATTGGTTGCGGGCCGCACTCGATTCGGTACTGAATCAGCTCTATCCTCATTGGGAGTTGTGCATTGTGGATGATGCCTCCCACTCCCCCAAGGTCAGGCGGGTGTTGGAGGAATATCGGCGTCGGGACCCGCGCATCCGGGTCCGCTATCGGGACTGCAATGGACATATTTCCGTAGCCTCGAACGATGCGCTGGCGATGGCGACAGGCGACTACATCGCGCTGCTGGATCACGATGACGAGCTAGCGGAGCATGCCCTTTATCTGATGGCCGAGGAGATCACGGCTCATCCCCATGCAGTGCTGCTCTACAGCGACGAGGATAAGCTTGATGAGCTGGGCCGCCACTTCGATCCATATTTCAAACCGGATTGGAATCCCTTGCTGTTGCTGGGCCAAAATTATTTCAATCATCTAAGTGTTTATCGGGCTGATGCGGTCCGTGCCTGTGGCGGCTTTCGGGAGGGATTCGAAGGCAGTCAGGATTGGGATCTGGCATTGCGGGTCACGGAAACGCTGTCGCCTGAGCAAATTCGCCATGTCCCCTTCATTCTCTATCACTGGCGGGCTGTTTCCGGTTCCACCGCCAAAGCGCCGGACGAGAAGTCCTATCCTGCCCGGGCGGCGGTGCGGGCGGTGCAGGAGCATTTGCAACGCCTTTCTTTGCCCGCTGAGGTGGAATCCTTGCCTGGCGGCCATTGCCGGGTTCGTTTCCGTGTGCCGACGCACCCCCCAAAAGTCAGCCTGATCATTCCCACCCGCGACGGTTATGAGTTGCTGTCCCGCTGTGTGGAAACGCTGGTGGAGAAAACCGAGTATCCCGATTATGAAGTGATCGTGGTCGACAACCGTTCGCAGGACCCGCAATCCCTGGCCTATCTTGATGAGTTGTCCCGGCGCCAGGGCTTTCAGGTATTGCGGTATGATGAACCTTTCAACTTTTCCGCCATCAACAATTTTGCCGTTCGCCATGCGCAGGGAGAAATCCTTGGCTTTCTCAACAACGATCTGGAGATACTCGAGCGTGAATGGCTGCAGGAAATGGTTGCTCATGCCCTCCATCCTGAAACCGGCGCGGTAGGGGCGATGCTCTATTATCCGGACGGGCGCATCCAGCACGCTGGCATTATCCTGGGAATCGGAGGCGTGGCCGGTCATCCGTGGGTCGGGTGGCCTCCGGAGACGCCGGGGCAGATGGGGCGATTGCGTCTGGCCCAACATCTGACGGCGGTGACGGCCGCCTGTCTGCTGGTGCGGCGGGATGTATTCCTGGAAGTGGGTGGTTTCGACGAAAAGGGACTCAAAGTCGCGTTCAACGACGTGGATCTGTGTCTGAAGATCCACAATCGCGGTTACCGCAATGTCTGGACGCCATTGGCGCGGCTGTTTCATCACGAGTCGGCCACCCGCGGCTATGAGGACACGCCGGAAAAACAACGCCGTTTCCAACGGGAAATCGAGATCATGCAGCGGCGCTGGGGTTCTCTGTTACGCGCCGATCCGGCCTACAATCCCAATCTCACGCTGGAGCGGTGTGATTTTTCCCTGAGCTTCCAGCCGCGGGTGACCAGACCCTGGCGTGTTTCTAGCGAAGGCGGAGCGATCGGATCATGAAATCATCGTTTTTCGCAGCCATTATCTTCGGCATTTGGATGGCTGTGTTTTTATCCCAGCTGACATGGCCTGCTGAATTTTCTGGTTGGTATGAGAAGGGGAAAGCGGCCTTAGGCGCTTTTTATCCTTATGTGGCCGAGTATTTGGCACTCATTCTGATCCTGAGAAATCTATTGGCAGCGCGGCTCCTGCTGCGGTTGTTGGGATACGCTTTGGTGGCCCTGGTATTCGCCGGCTATCTGGTGCAGATCGTTTCCTATTATAAATCCGGCAGTTTCTTGCCACCGTTGGCACTGGAAAACATCAACCATATCGACCTGTTACTGCAAAGAAATGCAAATTTGTTTTTGTTGGTGGGTGTCGTGGGGCTGTGTTTGACAGCCGTCCTCTACTTGCTGGAGAAATACGGCCGCCGCCCGCGCCCGCTGGCGATGGTTCCCCTGTTCTCTGTTGCCGTCCTCATTACCGTGCCCTTGCTGCCCGTCTTGGAGGCCAAGAGGTCCCCTTCTACAGCAGCACAGCGTCTGCTTCGGGAGAACCGCCTTACCGAAACACCGCCACTTACCGCACTGATCAGTACCATCTGGCAGACAATGGCCAGCCCGCATCAGGGTGAAAAGATCGATACAGACATTCTGGCCGTTGCGGCACGGTATGGCTTTCACTACGACGACGGTCGTGAATATCCGCTGATCAGAAAGGGAAGCCATCCGCCTCCGCCCTTTCCATCTGTGGGAACGGGTATCAGGCCGCCCAACATCATCGTTTTTTTCACGGAAGGCTACTCCGCCCGCAATACCAACGTGTACAGCCAGGACTATCCCGGTTTGACTCCCAATTTGGTCGATTTTTCCCAAAACGCAATGGTCGTGGACAATTATTACAACCACACTGCGGCCACGTACCGGGGACTGCATGGTCAGTTGTGCTCTCTCTATCCCAAATACGGTGGGGTCGGTGGCTGGCACGACAATTACGAGAACCTTCCCCGCAGCCACTATCTGTGCCTTCCGGAGATTCTAAGGACGGCCGGTTATGTTACCGCCTTTGCAACTTCACAGTTGAAGAAAACGACTTTCCTGGACGAGATGCTCTACACCTTGGGCTTTGACCATGTGTTCATGGCCGATGAATTCCTCGGTCGCTATTTGCCCGGGGAAAAACCGATCCGCCCCAATGCGATTTCGGATCATCAGTTGTTTCGCGCGCTTGTTGCGCTGCTGGCATCCGTGGAGAATGACAAAACCACCAGGCCCTTTTTCATCGGCATTTACAATTTGGGAACCCATGCCTTCCTGGACGTGCCCGAGGATGGGGTCGTCTATGGAGACGGGAAAAATGCGTCACTGAACACCATTCATAACCTCGATGATGCATTTGGAACGTTTTGGCAATATTTCAGACAATCACAGTATTTTGACGACACTATCGTAATCTTCACCGCCGACCATGCCCATTTCCATGACCGTCCCTTCGTTGCCGCGTTTGACCGCAAAGATAGCCGGTTCAAACATCCCTATGTCAAGACGTTCGTGGATCAGATTCCGCTAATCATCTACGATCCAGGCCGGGAATTGCCTTCCCGTTTCGACGCCCGTTATGCGACCAGCGTCAACTTTACCCCGACCCTTCTCCATTATTTGGGCATCACCATACCGGAAAATCCTTTCATGGGACATTCCCTGTTCGATCCTCCTTTCGGTTTAGAAAAAGGTGAGAACGGCGTGGCTTCGTTTGGCGATGAGACGTTTATCATCGACGAGCAGGGTATCCATGGAGGGCTGCCCCGTTTTTTCACCGGCAGTTACGCTGCCGACCTCAAGGCATTGCATGCTTTCATGGCCCATGTCCATCAATTGGAAGTCGAGGACAGGATCTGGCATTGACCGACGGGGGCGTGTAGTGGAAGGCTTGACTCTCGTTGAGGATGGGATCCTCCTGCGCTTGGAGGCGGAGGGTCCCCGGCGACGCTTGCCGGAGCGATAGATCGTGTTCCGTCGCGCCTGCCGCCGTTTCATCGGCGCCTGCCTGCGTCCGCTGACAGCTTCACCATCGCAGTGGCGCTGGTTGCGCTTATATCCATCGGCGGTGCCCAATGAAACCTTGTTGCGGCATTGGGCGGAGAGTGAATGGCCCGATTATCAGCTCTGGATCGAGCACAACACTATTGTCACGCAGACACAGTGGTTTGAGCGCCATCGGCAGGCTACAGCACCCAATGCGGCGATTTCCATCGTCACGCCGGTACGCGACACGCCGGCGGAAATCCTCAGGCAATGCATCCTCTCGGTGCGCATGCAGACTTCGCCCTATTGGGAATGGATTCTGGTTGACGACGCTTCCCGCAGACCTGAAACCAAAGCGGTCTTGGCATCGCCGCTGTGTCGCGATCCCCGAATCCGGATCTTTTCCGCGGCGTCTCCCTTAGGCATTTCCGGTGCCACCAATCTGGGCATCGCCCAGGCTCGTGGGGAATTTATCGTCTTTCTGGACCACGACGACCGCCTGGCTTGGGACGCCGTTCAGTCAGTGGCGGAGGTGCTCGACACCGACCCGGGAGTGGACATCATCTATTCCGACCGTGACATGTTGTCACCTGGAAACAAACGGTTCATGCACTTGATGAAGCCGGACTGGTCGCCGGAGACGTTGTTGTCGGGCAATTATATCTTTCACCTGATGGCCTATCGCAGACGTTTGGTCCAGCAGGTGGGCGGTCTGCGCAGCGCTTATGACGGTTCCCAGGATTACGATTTGATCCTGCGCTGCATGGAATATACCGACCGGATTCGCCATATTCCTAGGGTGTTATATCACTGGCGCCAACACGGCGCCTCGGTGGCATTGAACGATGAATCCAAGGCTTATGCTTTCGATGCGGGAAGGCGGGCTTTGCAAGATGCCTTGCAGCGGCGCGGTATTACGGCGAAGGTCATCGAAAGGCATGATTTGTGGCGTGGCCATTATCAGGTTCGTCTGCCATTGCCGTCACAGAAATCCATACAGCGGATTCTCCTGCCACCGGAGAAGATACCGGGAGGATACCGGAATGCGGTGATGGCGATGGTGGATTCCAGCGGCAGAAGTCCGTATCTGCTGATCCGTCGCGCCACTGTTGTGCCCGTCAAGCCGGAAACGGAACAGAAGCTGGTCAGTTGGCTGGCATTGGAAGGTGTCGGGATAGTGACCGGGAAAACCGTGGATGCTGCGGATCGTTTGGTCTACGCCGGTGCGGTTTTGACCGCCGCAGGTCGGATATTGCGTCCTTATCGAGGTTTTCCCGTGACCGAACCCGGGTATATGGCCGTGACGGCTATCGAACGCAATCTCAGCGCACCTGATCCTTACTGCGTCGCTATCCGCCGTGAGGTATGGAATCAGCTGGAAGGGTTAGATCCGGATTTCCAGGGGCCATATGCACTGCTGGATTTCGCTCTCCGGGCATTGGCGCGAGGGTGGCGCATTGTCTTTGTGCCTTCAGCTGTGTTTCGTGGAGAGAAACTTTCAGATGTCACCTTTACCGAAAGCGAACGCCGCAAATTTTTAGCCCGCTGGGGCCAATGGTTACGGAAAGGGGACCCCGCCTATAACCCCAATCTATCCCAATCCAGTGAGTACTATGAGTTGGCCGTGAGCTCAGTTTCTGGCCAGGGATAACAAATGCCGGGCAAGCTGAGAAGGGGAGGGGGATTCCCGTAAACTGCAATGTTCGTTGTTGACAAACAGAACCCGCTTTGCGAACCAAGACCAGGCGGGATGGATTTCGTAATCGCTTTGCAGGATCAGATCGTATTTTTTTCTAGGATTCAGGTAACCGATCCAACGGATCGGTCTGAACCGGAATAGTTTCTTATGGTTCGTGAATCGGCCCGCCCAAGGACTGTGAGGGGCGTGATCGGGTGTCAGAATGGTGATTTCCAGATCGGGCCGTTGCCGTTGGATGCGGCTGATGCATGCGGGAAGATCCAGCGCGTTCAGTTGCAGATTCCAGGGGATCAGAATCTTTTTGAAGTCGGCGCGTAGCAACAGATCTTCCAGCTCGCCGATAGGGTAATAGCACTCGTTCAGGCGAATGTCTCGTTTGCCCTTTATGCGCTGACGGTAATCCCGCAACGCCTGGATGTGAAGGTCGGCGAGGTCCAATTTGCCGATGACGGCATAGTAAAACGATTTCAGGCGGATTCGGTGTTTCGTTTTTGTTATGGCACCAGGGACACCATGCTTTTCCAATAGGTAGAGCACATTCCTGTTGTCGTAATAGAGTACCCATGTGGGAACTTTGGCCAAGGCGGAAAGATGCCAAATGATCGAGTTTGTCGCCACGGCGATTTTATGACCTGCATTGGCGATGCGCAGACACCATTCCACATCGTCGTAATGGATAAAAAAGTCGTCCCAAAGTCCAGCTCGACGGGCGACCGGTTCGCGAACCAGCAGTGAGGCGGCGGCGACGTAATCCACCGTGGTCCACGGCGGGCAATCGCTCAAATGATCCACGAGATCAAGATCGCTGCCGCGGAGCGTTTCTATCGGGATGTCTTTCCAGGCTGGCAAGTCATGCATGTGGCGATGGAGAATGAGCGTGCCGTAGGTTCGATCCACGTCCGCCCCCATTTCGTTGATGCGCCAAGGATAGTCGAGCTGCATCATGGTGGAGCCTGCCACGGCGATTTCATCTTGATTTTCCAGCAGCTCGACGAGGGCCGAGAGGGCATGTTTATGGACCTGAACGTCGTTATCCAGCAGCCAAAGATAGTCATAGCTGCCCGGAGGTTGGGAGAAAGCCCAAGCCAAGCCGGTATTGAAACCGCCGCTGCCCCCGAGATTTTCCGGATTGCGGATCAAGTGCAGATCCCGGCGATCCTGTAATGCCTCCACTGTTCCGTCGTGACTGGCATTGTCCACGACCACGATATCCAGCAATTCACGAGGATAATCCAAGTTTCCCAAGGAATCCAATAGTGCGAGGACATGATCTTTTTTGTTCCAGGTCACGATGATGACCAGAACCTTTGGGGAAGATTTCATAAAGTCGGATCAGGCTTTTCCAAGCAAATGGTGCAGAATGCTGTTTTGGCGCCAGAATGCTCGACTTTGCCGACGCACGTCAGGAGGAAGGGAGCTGCGGATGACCGGTTGTGCGAACGCGTCTCTGACGGCTTTGAAATAGGCGCCAAGTTCGCCGAACTGCAGCGCGCGTCCCAGGCCGATGAGCAGGCGCGAAACCAGCAAATAGCCGGCTTGCGGTCCGGGGTAATAACGCATAATCAGCCACAAGGTGTTACGGGTGGGAAAATAGACACGCCGCCAACCGGGACGTTGACAGGGAGTACCCCGGTGAATCACCCGACAGTCCGGTCGGTATTCGATCCGGTAGCCGCGTTGGCGTACCTGGAAGCTGACCTCGATTTCGTTCTGGTAGAGAAAGAACGAAGTCGGGTACCAGCCGATGGCTTCGAACAACTGGCGACGGATAGCGAAGCCGCAACCGATGAAGAAAGGGGAGGGAGCCGGGGTTGTTGAGTCCGGCAGGTGCCAACTGTTTTGAGGGGCACCGGCCGGTGTCTCGATATGACAGGCGAGCACGCCCAGGTCGGGATTGTCATCCATTGTTTGGATGATCCGGTCGAGCGTGGCGGCATCCCGGGGACAGGAATCGTCGTCCAACACCAGTAGATAATCACCACGGGCCAATCGGAAACCCTCATTATAACCGGCAATTCCCCGATTGGCGCTCAGGAGCAGTGTGCGGATACAATCTTGGGCATGCAGATATTCAGCAGTCCCGTCGGTGGAGCCATTGTCCACGGCGATGATCTCCACGTCATCGCGACCTTGACATAGAGCCAGTAGGTGCTCCACCGTCTGTTTGGTCTCATGGAGACGATTGTAATTGAGAAAGACGATGCTGAGGCGCTTTCCAGTGCTCATGTTTGGGTGGCGAACCGGGTACGGTAGACCTCCAGCGCGCGGGCGACGATATCGTCCATGTCATAATAGCGATATTCTGCCAGGCGCCCTACCAACGTGATTTTCGGAAAACGGCGGGCGAAATTGGCATATTGCCGATATCTTGCGGTATTCTCGTCCTTGAATATGGGATAGTAGGGGATATTCCGCCCATTTTTCAAACGGTCGTAATCCTGGGGGTATTCTCTGACAATCGTGGTTCCGGGTAGTTTTTGCCGGGTGATGTGTTTGAATTCGGTGATCCGGGTGAAATCGTAATTTTCCGGATAATTTACGGTGGTGACTTCCTGGAAAAGATCTTGCGGCAAGTGTTCGAAACGGAATTTGAGTGAGCGGTAAGGAAGTTCGCCGAAGCGGTAATCGAACAATTCGTCGATCATCCCTGTATGGATCAGGTGTCCGGAAAACGACTGGCCAAACAGTTGGATTTCAGCGGTGTCGAAATCGAGTCGTAAGATTTCTCTGTAATCAGTGTTAAGCAACAGCTTGATATTGGGGTGACCGAGCAAGCGTTCGAACAGCCGAGTATAACCGTGCTTGGGAACGACCTGATATTTGTCCTGGAAATAGTGATCATCTCGGGAAATAAAGACAGGCACTCGCGCAGTGACTTCAGGGGCGATATCTTCGGGGGGGCAGGCCCATTGTTTGACTGTGTATTTTAGAAAAACCTTGTTGTAAATGAAGTCAGCTAGAAACTTGAGTTGAGGATCTTCTTCCTTTTTCAATTCCAAAATAGGAACCTTGATATCGAATCCGTAACGCTTGATGAGCTTGCGTTCGAGTGAATCTGCCAGGGATGCGGGAAACAGACGATGTAATGCGTTCAGGTTGAACGGCAAGGGAACTTTCTGCCCGTCGACCACGGCGAGTACCCGGTGTTGATATTCGATCCAGTCGGTGAAACGGCTGAGATAGTGGAACACTTCGGCATTGGACGTGTGGAACAGATGCGGGCCGTATTCATGAATCAGAACACCGTGGTCATCATAACGATCGTAGCAGTTGCCACCGATGTGAGGCCGCTTCTCAACGAGGAGTACACTGGCATTTCGTTCCGAGGCCAGCCGTTCGGCGATTACGGCGCCGGCGAAACCAGCCCCTATGATGATGTAGTCGAACATTCTGGATGATAGGGCCAAGTTGTTGCTGGTGATCTCAGGAGTCGGGTCGGATGGGGAGTGCAGACAGAGCAGCGTTTCATTGTCGGAGTTTTGCGTGCGTTTGACAAGCTGGCAAGTCAGAGAGCGGCATAAGGAGGCCATGGTCAAACCGAATCTAGTGGTGTCCATTGTGGTTCATCGCTCTCCGTTGCCCGTTCTGGAACAGACGTTGGTGTGTTTGAAGCAGGCGGCCCAGAAAGTGGTTGGGCGACTGGTGGCAGCGGTCGATGTAGTGATCGTCGACAACGATTCTGGCGGCGCCTATGTTGCCGGTCTCCAGGCACTGGTCGATCGTTGGCAAGCGAACGGACTGGCGGTGAGGCTGCGTTGCAACGGAGCCAATCTGGGTTACGGCCGTGGCCACAACATGGTAGGCACGGCGAAGAAGGATTATCGACTGATCCTCAACCCGGATGTGTATCTTCAGCTTGATGCGCTGACAGCCGCTTTGGATTTTCTGGATGATCATCCTGCTGTCGGGCTGGTGGTTCCTCGGGCCCTGGACGCAGAGGGAAAACCGCTTTATCTATGTAAGCGTCATCCATCTCTTCTGGTGCTGGCGCTCAGGGGGTTCTTCCCAGTGTGGTTGCAGCAGTATTTCGTCCATATCCTGGACCGATATGAAATGCGGGATCTCGACTGGGATCTGCCGCGATTCGATCTGGAACTGGTCAGCGGCTGCTGCATGCTGATGCGTGGCGAGGTCTGGCACAGGACAGGCGGTTTCGATCCGGATTATTTCATGTATTTTGAGGATTTCGATTTCTCGCTCCGAGCCCATCAGGTGACGCGGATCGCTTACGTTCCGGATTTTATCGTCACCCATCTGGGAGGTGGTGCGGCACGCAAGGGCTGGCGCCACCGCTGGTGGTTCGTCCGTTCCGCTTGGCGTTTCTTCCGTCATTACGGCTGGAAGTGGCTCTGATCCTCCCCTTGGTGAAGGTATAATGATGCTTTGCACACTTTCAGGAAAACTGATGGACCCCATCCGAGGCACCACCATCCTCTCCGTCCGCCGCGGCGACCGCGTGGTCATCGGCGGCGACGGCCAGGTTTCCATGGGCAACACGGTGATGAAGGGCAACGCCCGCAAGATCCGGCGCCTGTATCACGATCAGGTGCTGGCGGGTTTCGCCGGCGCCACCGCCGATGCCTTCACCCTGTTCGAGCATTTCGAGGGCAAGCTGGAAAAGCACCGCGGCAATCTGGTGCGGGCGGCGGTGGAGATGGCCAAGGACTGGCGCACCGACCGCGCCCTGCGGCGGCTGGAGGCGCTGTTGGCCATCGCCGACGCCAAGTCCTCGCTGATCATCTCCGGCACCGGCGACGTGATCCAGCCCGAGCACGATCTCATCGCCATCGGCTCCGGCGGTTTCTACGCCCTGTCGGCGGCCCGGGCCCTGCTGGAGAACACCGAGCTTCCGGCGCGCGAGATCGTGGAAAAATCCCTCCACATCGCCGCCGACATCTGCATCTACACCAACCACAACCTCACCATCGAGGAGCTGGAGTCGCGCCCATGACCATGACCCCCCGCGAAATCGTCCACGAGCTCGACAAGCACATCATCGGCCAGCAGGAGGCCAAGTGCGCCGTGGCCATCGCCCTGCGCAACCGCTGGCGCCGCAGCCAGGTGCCGGAGGCGCTGCGCGACGAGATCACCCCCAAGAACATCCTCATGATCGGCCCCACCGGGGTGGGCAAGACCGAGATCGCCCGTCGCCTGGCGCGGCTGGCCAACGCCCCTTTCATCAAGGTGGAGGCGACCAAGTTCACCGAGGTGGGCTACGTGGGCCGCGACGTGGAATCCATCATCCGCGATCTGGTGGAAGTGGCCGTCAAGCAGACCCGCGAGGCGGAGATGGAGAAGGTCCGGGCGCGGGCCGAACGCGCCGCCGAGGAGCGCATCCTCGACGTGCTGGTGCCGCCGCCGTCGAGCTGGACGGAAACCCCGGCGGACAGGGAATCGGCCGCCCGTCAGCGTTTCCGCGACCGCTTGCGGGCCGGGGAGATCGACGACATGGAGATCGAGATCGAGGTCCAGGCCCCGCGCATGGGGGTGGAGATCATGGCCCCGCCGGGGATGGAGGAGATGACCAGCCAGCTCCAGGGCCTGTTCCAGAATCTGGCCGGCGGCAAGACCAAGCGCCGCAAGATGAAGATTCGGGATGCCCTCGAAGCGTTAAGGGAGGAGGAGGCCGCCAAGCTGGTCAACGAGGAGGAGATCAAGTTCCGCGCCCTGGAGCGGGTGGAACAGCACGGCATCGTCTTCCTCGACGAGATCGACAAGATCTGCCGCCGCTCGGAGATGGGCGCCAGCGCCGACGTCTCCCGCGAGGGGGTGCAGCGCGACCTGTTGCCGCTGGTGGAGGGCAGCACGGTGACCACCAAGTACGGCATGGTCAAGACCGATCACATCCTCTTCATCGCCTCCGGCGCCTTCCATCTGGCCAAGCCCTCGGATCTGATTCCCGAACTCCAGGGCCGCTTCCCCATCCGGGTGGAGCTGAGCGCCCTGTCGGTGGAGGATTTCGTCCGCATTCTCACCGAGCCCGACGCATCCCTCACCGAGCAATACAAGGCACTGATGGCCACCGAGGGGGTGGGGCTGGAATTCACCGCCGACGGCATCGCCCGCATCGCCGAGATCGCCTGGCAGGTCAACGAAACGGTGGAAAACATCGGCGCCCGCCGCCTGCACACGGTGCTGGAGAAACTGCTGGAGGAAATTTCCTTCAAGGCTCCCGAGCTGGCCGGCGAGACGGTGACCATCGACGCCGCCTACGTGGACGGGCATCTGGGGGAATTGGCCCAGGACGAGGATCTGAGCCGGTATATTCTGTAGCTGTGCCGGAGATCAGCCGTTTTTATGGCATTGTGATCAAAATGTATTTTCGGGATCATCCGCCGCCGCATTTTCACGCTGTTTATGGTGATCGCCATGGTTTGATCACTATCGACACGTTGGAGATGATGGAGGGCAATTTGCCGTCGCGGGCGGTTCGCTTGATCGCGGAATGGGGTCGCATGCATCGGATGGCATTGAAACGCATGTGGGAACGCCAGACTTTCGAGAAGTTGCCTCCGTTGCCATGAATAGGATTCCCAGAATCACGGCCGTTGAGCCCTGTGAGGATTTCCGTCTCAAAGTGATTTTCACCGATGGAAGCGTGCGTCTTTACGATGTAAGACCATTGTTGGAGCTGCCGGCCTTTCGCCGTCTTCAGGACCCGGATTTTTTCCGGCAGGTGCGAATCGAACCGGGTGGCTATGCGGTCAGCTGGAACGACGAGGCGGATATCAGTGAATACGAACTGTGGCGTCATGGCGTGCCACTGTCTAGCCGCGAACACGCGGCGTGATTGATCGAGGAACGAATGAGCGACGACAAGCAAACCACCCACTTCGGCTTCCGCCAGGTTCCGGTCACGGAAAAGGCCAGGCTGGTCCGCAACGTGTTCGATTCGGTGGCGGACCAGTACGATCTGATGAACGATCTGATGTCCTTCGGCATCCACCGCCTGTGGAAGCGCCTGACCATCTTTCTCAGCCAGGTGCGTTACGGCGAGCGGGTGCTGGATCTGGCCGGAGGCACCGGCGACCTGACCCGGCTGTTCCACCCCCGGGTGGGGGACAAAGGCGAGGTGGTGCTGGCTGACATCAACGCCGCCATGCTGCGCCGCGGCCGCGACCGCCTCACCGACGAAGGGATCGTCCGCGGCGTGCGCTACGTTCAGGTGGACGCCCAGTGTCTGCCCTTCGAAAACGACACCTTCGACTGCATCACCATCGCCTTCGGCTTGCGCAACGTCACCGACAAGGACAAGGCTCTGGCTTCCATGTACCGGGTGCTCAAACCCGGCGGCCGTCTGCTGGTGCTGGAATTCTCCAAGCCTACCACCGAATGGTTCAGCAAGGTTTACGACGTCTATTCCTTCAAGCTGTTGCCGCTGATGGGCAAGCTGGTGGCCGGCGATTCCGACAGTTACCGTTATCTGGCCGAATCCATCCGTATGCACCCGGATCAGAACACCCTCAAGGGCATGATGAGCAAGGCCGGTTTCAAGCGGGTCGAATACTTCAATCTCACCCAAGGGGTGGTGGCCATCCACCGGGGGTACAAGTTCTGATGTCGGCGGTAGTGGGTGGCGGGAGCGTGGTCCGGGGGGCGTATTCGGCCTGGGTGGCCGAATATCGAGCGTCCAGGGATGGATTCACAGCGTCCCCCCGGACCACGCTCCCGCCACCCGTGCCGGGGAGAGCGTGACATGCTGGCCCGCGCTTTGGCCTCCCAGACCCTGGAAGCGGCAGTCGCCCGGCTGCTGGCGCTCGATCCCAGGGCTTCGCGGCTGCTCGAGCCGCTGGCGGGCAAGATCATCGTGGTGGAGCTGCGGCCGTTTCCGCTGCGTTTCTGCTTCAGTCCGACCGATGAAACCGTGTTGGTGTTGGCCGAATCCCCCAGCGATCCCGAGGTGATCCTGCGCGGCACCCCCTTCGGTTTCCTGCGCCTGCTGCTGGCCGAGCGCCCGGAAACCGGCCTGTTCCAGGGTGCGGTGCAGGTCGAGGGGGACATGGACACCGCCAAGCGCCTGCAGAACCTGTTGCGCCGTCTCGATCTGGATTGGGAACGCTGGCTTACCGACCTGGCCGGGGAAAGGCCTGCCGACCTGCTGCGGGGCGTCGTTGCCTGGCACCGCCATGCCTGGCGCAGTTTCCAGTGGAACCTGGCCGACTTCCTCCAGGAGGAAACCCGCGTCCTGCCGGCGCCGCTGGAAGCGGAAAACCTGTACCGCCAGATCGGGGCGCTGCGCGATGACGTGGAGCGCCTGGAGGCGCGCATCCGACGTCTGCAGGAGAAAAGGACGGCGTGAATCCGCTGCGTTCCTTCTGGCGTCTGCTGCAGATCCAGCGCATCCTGCTGCGCTACGGTCTGGACGAATTGATCCTTGGCCTGCCGTGGCTGCGGCCGGTGCGTTTTCTGCGCTGGCTGTCCCCCAATGCCTGGCGCCGCCGTCATCGGGGGCCGCGTGGCGAGCGCATCCGCCGGGTTCTGGAAGAGCTGGGGCCGATCTACGTCAAGTTCGGCCAGGCGGTGTCCACCCGCCGCGATCTGCTCCCCGACGACATCGCCGACGAACTGGAAAAGCTCCAGGACCGCGTGCCGCCGTTTCCCGGCAGTCAGGCGCGCGCCGTTGTCGAGGCGCAGCTGGGCCGCCCGGTCGCCGAGATCTTCGCCGAGTTCGATGAAACCCCGCTGGCCTCGGCCTCCATCGCTCAGGTCCATCCCGCCCGGCTCCACAGCGGGGAGGAGGTCGTGGTCAAGGTGCTGCGCCCCGGTATCGAAGCCCGCATCCGGGAAGACGTGGCGTTGATGGCGCTGTTCGCCGCCCTGGTGGAACGTTTCATCCCCGAGGCCCGGCGGCTGCGCCCCCGGGCGGTGGTGGCCGAGTTCGACAAGACCCTTCACGACGAGCTCGATCTGGTGCGCGAGGCCGCCAACGCCGCGGAGCTACGGCGTCATTTCGAGGATTCGGAGATCCTCTACGTTCCCAAGGTGTATTTCGACTGGACCCGGCCGCAGGTGCTGGTGATCGAGCGCATTCACGGCATCCCGGTCACCGATGTCGGTGCGCTGCGAGAAGCGGGGGTGGATTTCAAGCTGCTGGCCGAGCGCGGGGTGGAGATCTTCTTCACCCAGGTGTTCCGCGACAATTTCTTCCACGCCGACATGCACCCGGGCAACGTGTTCGTCGATCCCCGTTTCCCGGCCAGGTACATGGCGGTGGACTTCGGCATCGTCGCCAGCCTGTCGGAAGCCGATCAGTATTATCTCGCCGCCAACCTGCTGGCCTTCTTCAACCGTGACTATCGCCGGGTGGCCGAAATGCACGTGGCCTCGGGCTGGGTGCCGGCGGACGTGCGGGTGGAGGCGTTCGAGGGGGCGATCCGGGCGGTGTGCGAGCCCATTTTCGCCAAACCCCTGGGGGAGATTTCCTATGGCCAGCTGCTGCTGCGCCTGTTCCAGACCGCGCGCCGTTTCCGCATGGAAGTCCAGCCCCAGCTGGTGCTGTTGCAGAAGACCCTGCTCCAGATCGAGGGCCTGGGACGCCAGCTCTATCCGGAACTGGACCTGTGGCAGACCGCCAAGCCGTTCCTGGAGGACTGGTTCAGGCGTCGTGTCCATCCCCGTACCCTGCTGCACAAGACCTGGCGGCAGCTGCCGCAGTGGGCCGAGCAGTTGCCGGAAATGCCCACCTGGGCCCTGCGTCTGCTGGATCAGGCCAGCCATGGCCAGCTGCCTTTGCAACTGCCCCAGCTGGAGTCCTGGCAGCGCCATCAGCGTCGCCAGCAGCGCCGCACCGTCGCCGCCATCGGCGGCGGGGCGATGATGATTTCCGCCAGCGTGCTCATCGGGGTGGGGCTGCTGTCGCCCCTGACCCTGGGGTTGGCCGGGCTGGGAGGCGTGATGGTGCTGCGCGCCTATTGGGAGGGGGGATCGGACTGATCAACCTCGGCCGCAATGGCAGGGTTGGGTTCCGTTTCTGGCGGCTCGTTTTCGCTATCGGCTTCAGCCTCGTCTTCCGGCGCGGGTTCGTCCGGGACGGCGGGCGTTTCCTCCGGCGGTTCGCTCGTATCTGAGAAAACTTCGATTTCTTCGTCGTCTTCCAGGGAAGGCTCCTCCGCCGGGGGAGGCGCTGCAGCGTTTTCCACCGTTTCGGAGATGGTTTCTTCAGGCGCCGCTTTCTCTGCTTCTCCGGCAGAGAGGGGCAAATGTTGCGAGAGGCTTTCCAGCCACCGGTCGAGACAGCGGTGGAGGGGATCGGGCAGCTGGTCGAGCGCCCCGGTGTCCTGCTGCAGTTGGGTGGCGACCGCCGCGTGCCAGAATTGCCTTTCCGCTTCGAGCCACTGGCCGGCGATGGCGTCGGCATTGGATTCGTCCAGCGCCAGATGCCGCTGCAGCCATGCCTGGTAATGGGCGCGGCGTTGCGGCAGGGTGGTTTCGAGCCGGTTGAGCAGGGCTTCCAGGGCGGCGTCCCGGCGTCGTTTGCGCCGCAACGTCAGAAACAGCAGCCCGCCGGGGGCCAGAATCAGCAGCAGGCCCAGCTCGGCCGCCAGAATCCAGGTCGTTGCGTTCATGATTCGCTCACCTCAATGATCAGGTCGTCATCCTCTGTCGTCACCGGTCGTGGCTGCGTCCTGGCTTCGTTGCGTTTCAACATCTCCACGATGCGCCGGCGGCTGGCCTCCAGCTCCTCGCGGCTGCGGTCGGGGGCGAACATGCGGGTGTATTCGGACGACAGCGCGTCGATGGTTTCCAGCGCCGTCTGCAGCTGGTCGGCGAGTTGCTGCGTCTCTGCCTGAAGCGCTTCGATTCGCCGTTGGGCCTCCTGCAGGGGGCGGGGATCGGCCTCGGGTTTCGGGGCGGCGGCGACTTCCTTCAGCAGTTGCCGGTAGGGCTCCTGGAGGGCGCGGATGCGGCCTTCCAGCTGGCCCAGCCTGCGGCTGTCGCGGGTGAGAAAAAGCTGGAGGATCTGGTGATAAAGGGCTTTCTCGCGCTCGATCAGTTCGCCGGTTAGCGCCTCCTGCTGGTCTTGCGGCAGTTGTTCGAAGGCCGCCAGCAGCTCCCCCAGGGCGGCGGAATGATCCGGTGCGGTTTTTTCCACCTGGGAGATCAGGCGGCGGGCGGCTTCGGTTTCCTGGCGCTGGTGCCGCAGCCAGGTGTGCAGGATCCAGCCCAGGACCAGAAGCAGCAGGGCGACCGATTCGACGAGAAAGGCGAGGGTCAGGGTTTGGGTGTCGATCATCTTCAGGCCAGTCGTTGCAGCAGCGCTTCATGTCGTTTCCTGGTCCGGCGTTGCAGCCAGCGCCAGAGCAGAAAGCCGACGAGGGCGAGGGTCAGATTGGCGCCGCCGGCGATGGCGGCCGCAGCCCACCAGCGCCCGCTTTCCGTCTCCTCCTCCAGCAGTTCTTCTTCCAGGGCTTCCTCGTCCATTTCCTCCTCCGCCGTGGCTTCCTCTTCGGCGGGGGTTTCCTCCGGCTGCACTTCGAGGCTCAGGGGAGGGAAGGCGACCGGCAGGGAGTGTCCCTGGCTGTCTGTGGCTTCCACCTGCAGGTTGACGGTGACCGGGGTTTCTCCCACGGGAATCCTGCTTTCCCACTGGCCTTCGCCGATGGCTTGGAATGGCCGGCTGTCGCCGTTCCCCAACACGGCGGTGGCGTGAAAGCTGTGCAGATCGATCACCGTGGGATCGGGAATCAGGCGCAGCACGGCGTCTTCGCCGGGGCGGTGGGGCAGGGTGGTTTCCAGGCGCACCGGATTGGCGATGACCTCCACGCTCTGTTCCCAGCGGCGTTCGAAAGTCCTGCTGCTGGCGGTGACCTGTAGGGTGTAGGTGCCCGATTCCAGATCCGTCACCGTCTGGGTGTAGGTGCCCGTCTCCTCGCCCGGGAACAGGGGGACGGGTTCTGCCGCGGCGTCCCGTCGGAACTGGAAATCGACCAGGCGCAGGAAATTGGCCGCTGTGATGCGTTTGCCGTGCTCGGTCAGCTCGGCGACAAGGGAGAGGGAATCCCCGGCGAGCACGTAGTTGGGCAGGGGGGGCACTTTGAGCTTGAGATCGGTGACGATCATGACCTGGTTGTCGGGATCGGCCTTGGCCACCAGCTGCCATTCCCCGGGCATGGGGTTGGTGACGGTGACGAGATCGTAGCCGCTTTCCCGGTGCCAGCGAACGTTGTCGGGATGTCGGGCGGCGGTCCAGCGCTCGCCGCTGGGCTTGACCAGTTCGGTTTCCGGGCTGTCCGGCTGATGGAACACCAGCAAGGTGTATTCCCGCACGCTGGTGTCCACCTTGAACCGGTTTCCCTCCAGCGGTACGGCATCGCGGGGGAGCGCCTTCCTGAAAATCTTGAGAAAGACACGCTGCAACTGTTCGGCCGAGCGGGTGGTTTCGTTCCAGCCGTCGGTGGCCACCGCCAGCTGTTTGAGCAGCGCATGGTCGGCCTGGTCGGACAGGGCGATGGTGTAGAGGTGAACCTGCCGGTTTTGCAGTCCGGGCAGCAACCGGCCCAGCAGGCGCTCACGGGAGGCCTGGTCGGCGGCCGCATCGCCTTCCACGTCCACCATGCCGTCGGTGAGCAGGATCAGATGGCGGTGGCCGTCTTCGGGGGCTTTGTCCCAGCCGGCGGTGGCGGCTCGCAGGGCGGCCTCGATATCGGTGTGACGGCCGCGGGAATGGATCCTGGCGCTGGCGGCGGTCGCCTGCCGTTTCCAGGCGTCATCGACCAGGGCCGGCGGCAGCAGCGGTTCGGGGTGGTCGGCGAACAGCCATACCCCGGCGCGGGTCCCCGGCGGCAGCAGCTCCAGCAGCAGCTTGAGGGCCGGGACCCGCAGGTTCTGCGGGTCGGTCTGTTTCATGCTGCCGGAGACGTCGATGAGAACGCGCACCTCGTCGGCTGCAGAGACGGCGGCCGACCAGAGCAGAAGCAGCAGTACGGCAAGCGAACGCACGAATGGTCCATCCTTCGGTTTTTTACTGAAGCATAGACTAGAACGGTGAAAGCGGCGGAAACACCGCCGTTCAGCTTTGCTGCATGGCGCGGATGAAGGTGTCGGCCTCGGCGATGGCGCGTTCCATCTCCCGGATGAGACTGGCGACGTTGTCCTGAATCTGGTCCAGCTCTCCCTGCAGGGAGGCGATGGCGCGGGCGTTGAGATTGTGTTTGAGGAACAGCACCCGGTCGTGGAACATCGCCAGGACCGGGTCCATTTTGGCGGCGGCCCGTTTCATCGCCGTGATCAGGCGCCGGTAGCGGTGTTTGGTTTCCGCCAGCTGACGGGCGCTTTGGGCCCGCATGGCGGCGTTGTGGTACTGCCCGAGTTCTTCCTCCCACTCCTCGAACAGGGCTTCGGCCACGTCCTCGATGTCGGCGATGCGCCGCCTGACCGCCTCGGCCTTCTCCGCGCTGGCCTCGTAGGCGGCGTTCAGTTCCTCGTATTTGTCTTGCAGGTCGCCGCCGTGGAAGTCGGTCAGGGCGGCGAATTTCTCCAGTGCGGTCTTGAACTGTTCCTTGGTCTCCGCCTGCTCCTCCCGGGCCTTTTCGATCCGGTGGACCAGGATGTCGCGCTTGTGGAAGCCGATCTGCTCCATGGCCCCGTAATAGGCGGTGGAGCAGGACGTCAGCAGGAAAAGCAGGAACAGATAAGGCATGGCTGTGGCGTAGATGACAACGAGGGATCAGCCCGGACTATAGCCCATAGATCGGGAGGCGGGCAAGGCGTCTTGCAAACCTGCGGGACTGGACTACGTTTGTGGATATGAAAGGCAAAATTGTGATCGGGTTCCTGTTTACAGGTTTTTTGGCCGGTTGTGCCGGGCAGCAGGCGCTGGGGCCGCAACCGGCCCGCCATCTGCAGTCGCCTGCGGTGGCGGCGGGTGAGGCGCCGGTGCCGGTAACGCCATTGCCGCCGCTGCCGGAAGCGACGGGACGTCCTCCATCGAGGCGATTTTCCGCGGTGGTGACCGACGTGCCGGTACGCCGGTTCTTGTTTGCCCTGGCGCGTGACGCCCGATTGAATCTGGACTTGGTGCCCGGTGTGGAAGGTCAGGTGACCCTCAATGCCATTGACCAGACTCTGGAGCAGATCCTCGCCCGCATCGCTGATCAGTTGGGTCTGCGTTACCGGCTGCAAGGAAATTATCTCAAGGTAGAGCCGGATACTCCCTATTTCGAGCACTATCCCGTTCCTTACGTGAACATCGTCCGCGATAGCGTCAACCAGGTCAGCGTTTCCAACAAGATCGGAAGCGAGGACGAGGGACAGGACGGCGAAAGCGACAACGAATCCGCCACCAAGGTGGCCAGTCAGTCCAAGAATCATTTCTGGGATCGGCTGGTGGCCAACATCGCCGCCATCCTCGGGGTCGCGCTGCCGCAGCAGGGCGGTGGAAAAGCACCGGGACAGGCGCCGATCATCGCCCATCCCGAAAGCGGCCTGCTCAGTATCAAGGCCACCGCCCGCCAGCACCGCAAGATCCGCCGTTATCTGAATCAGGTTTTGCGCCGGGCGCAGCGCCAGGTGTTGATCGAGGCCACCGTGGTGGACGTGAGTCTCAACGACCGTTATCAGGCCGGGGTCGATTGGGAGGCGGTCAACGTCAAACTGGGCAGCGACAAGCGCAAGATCGACATCGTCCAGAACATGCTCGGGCAGGCCCTTTCCGGCCCGCCGGCGTTGACTGTCGCCTATGCCGGCAAGGATCTGGCCGCCACGGTCAAACTGCTGAGTGAATTCGGGGACACCCGGGTCATTTCCAGTCCCAAGCTGATGGTGGTCAACAATCAGACGGCGGTGTTGCGGGTGGTGGAGAACCAGGTTTATTTCACCGTCGAGGTGGACACCAATCAGACCCAGGGGGTCAGCGTCACCACCACCGAAACCACGCCTCATACGGTGCCGGTGGGTTTCGTGATGAGCGTCACCCCGGCCATCGACGACCAGGACAACGTGTTGTTGCACGTGCGTCCCACCATTTCCCGTATTACGGGTTTCGTCAAAGATCCGAACCCCATGCTGGCCCAGGCAGGCACCGAAAGCCAGGTGCCACGGATCGAGGTGCAGGAAATGGAGTCGATGCTGCGTCTCCATAACGGTCACATCGGTATCATCGGCGGGTTGATGCAGGACGATGTCGACCGCACGACCCAGGGCGTCATCGGACTCTCGAACATTCCCTATGTGGGGTCGTTGTTCAGTTACAAGAACGATCAAAGCCGCAAGTCCGAGCTGGTGATCTTCATTCGCCCCACAGTGATCCGCAGCGCCAGCCTCAAGGGGGATCTCAAGGATTACCGCGGATTTCTGAAGGCGACTTCGGCGCCATGAACAGGGTGAAGGTACTGCTGCTGTTGTTGGTGGTTTGGGGGGCATCGCCCGCTCAGGCTGACTGCCCGCCGCCGCTTGAAGAAAGCGCAGCCGAGGAGGAGATCCGTGCTGGTACCTTGAAGATCGTGCGTTCGCCCCGGGCGGAAACGGCGGCTTGCTGGGTCGGGCAGGGACGGGCGGCTTATGGGCGGGGGGATTGGAAGACGGCGTACCGGGCATTTTCCCAAGCCCTCAGGTGGCGGCAGGATGCCGTCGATGCCTGGTTGGGGCTGGCTGCGGCCGCCCTGAAACTGGGGCGCTGGGACGTGGCCGATCGGGGTTATCGCCAGGCGCTCGTGTTGCGACCGGGCGAACTGCTGGCACTGGCGGGCCTGGCGGTATTGCATCCGCAAGATGAGCCTCTGCTGGCGGCACTGGAACAGTCGGCTTCGGAGCGGAACGACACCGCCTGGTTGTACGCCGTGCTCGGCGACTTGTATGCTCGCCGCAACGACTGGCCAAGGGCCCAGCAAGCCTACTTCCATGCCCATCGCATCGATCTGACCCATCCGGATTACAGCTACGATCTGGCGGTGAGCCTGGATCACTTGGGACAGTATCGCCTGGCGCGCCGTTTCTACACCGAAGCCTTGCAGTCGGCCCGGCGGCGCAAGGCCGCCTTCGACCCGGAGGTAGCGGTCCGGCGCTTGCGCCAATTGGAGGAGGCAGCCCGGTGACCCAACAGAAGAAGCGCTTGGGGGAATTGCTGATCGAGGAAGGCATCCTCACGCCCGATCAGCTGGAGATCGCCCTGCTGGAACAGAAGAACAGCCCTGGGCGAGAGCCCTTGGGCAAGATCCTCGTCCGGCTCGGTTTCGTCACGGAAGAGGTCATCCGCGACCACTTGGGACGCTCTCTGGGGCAGGAAAGCGTCGATTTGAAGACCTGGGTGCCGGACGCCGAAGCCCTCAAGCTGATAGACCAGGAAACCGCTCGTCGTCTGCGGGTGGTGCCGATGGCCTATGACGCCGAGGCGGGCACGCTCAAGGTGGCAATGGTGGACGTATTCGACATCGTCACCCTCGACCGTCTTAGCGTGCTTCTGGGAGGACGGGTGGAAATCGAACCGGTGCTGGCCGGAGAAGCCGAACTGGAAGAGGCGATCGACCGCTTTTACGGCTACGAATTGTCCCTTGGCGGCATTCTCCGTGAGTTGGAAACCGGTGACCAGGAGACCGAGCTGGGGCTGGACGGCGAGCGCTACAGTCACCCGCTGGTGCGCCTGGTGGACGCTCTGCTGGCGGATGCGGTGCGCCAGGGCGCCTCCGATATCCACTTCGAGCCGGAGGAAGGCTTCCTCCGTATCCGTTACCGCATCGACGGGGTGCTGCATCAGGTGCGGGTGCTGCACAAGCGCTATTGGTCGGGCATGCTGGTGCGGCTCAAGGTGATGGCGCAGATGAATATCGCCGAAACCCGCAGCCCCCAGGACGGCCACATCCAGCTCATCGTCGCCGGCCGTGAGATCGATTTCCGCGCCGCCACCCATCCCACCCTTCATGGCGAAAACCTGGTGCTGCGCATTCTCGACAAGCGCAAAGGGATCGTGCCCCTGGACCGGCTAGACGTGGCCGCCGATACCCTGGCGCTCCTGAAAGCCATGGCCGGTCGCCCCGAGGGGCTGCTGCTGCTCACCGGGCCTACCGGCAGCGGCAAGACCACGACGCTCTATTCCCTGCTCGCTTACATCAACAATGAAGGGGTCAACATCATGACTCTGGAGGATCCGGTGGAATATCCGCTGCCCGGGGCGCGGCAGACTTCCCTGAATTCAGCGGCCAAGTTGGATTTCGCCGGCGGGATTCGTTCATTGTTGCGCCAGGACCCGGACGTGATCCTGGTGGGCGAGATCCGCGATCAGGAGACCGCTACCATGGCGCTTCGGGCCGCCATGACCGGACACCAGGTGTTTTCCACGCTGCATACCAACTCGGCCGTGGGGGCGCTGGTCCGCCTGCGGGACATCGGGGTTTCCACCGAGCTGATCGCAGGCAACCTCATCGGCGTCGTCGCGCAGCGTCTGGTGCGGCGGCTTTGTGCCAAGTGCCGCCGGCCGGTGCTCCCTTCCCTGGAGGATCAGGCCCGCTGGGGCTGGGAGCCGGATGAGGCCAGGGTCATCTATGAGGCCGGACGCTGCGCCGACTGTCGATTTCACGGATACCGGGGGCGTACTCTGATCATGGAGGCGATTCCCTTCGATGCCGAACTCGATGCCTTGGTGGCCAAAGGGGCGTCGATGCCGGAAATCGAACAGGCCGCCCGGCGTAAGGGCTACCGTTCGCTGGCCGAAGACGGCCTGCGCCAGGTGGCCGCAGGGGTGACCTCCCTGGCGGAGGTGCGCCGGGTGACCAATCTGACTCCGGCAGGATGAGATGCCCCGTTACCGCTATACCGCCGTCGATTCCCAAGGCAGCCGTTGCCATGGTCTGGCGGAGGCCGATAACGAGGACATGCTCGAAGCGCGCCTGAGCGCCCGGCGGCTGACCCTGATCCGCGCCCGGGTCGTGCGCGAGCGGCGCGGTTCTCCGGGTTTCAGGGCGCGGGTGGGGCGACGCGAGTTGATCCACTTTTGCTTCCAGTTGGAACAGATGGTCAATGCCGGTATCGGCGTGCTCGAGGCCCTGCGGGACTACGCCGAGACCCTGCCGCCGGGGAAGCTGCGTGACGTGGTCAGCGGGGTGGCGGAGAGAATCGAGGCGGGCAGCGCCTTCTCCGATGCGCTGGCCGCTTATCCTCAGGTGTTCTCGGCGCTGTTCGTCGACCTGATCCGTGCCGGGGAACATAGCGGTGAGCTGGGATCGGTGCTCGCCCATTTGACCGAATCCCTCAAATGGCAGGACGAGATGATCGCCCGCACCAAGAAGGCGCTCGCCTATCCTGCGTTCTCCAGCCTCATCGTTCTGGGAGCGGTGACTTTCATGATGGTGTATGTGGTTCCCCAGGTGACCGGCTTCATCCTGTCGATGGAAGGAGAGATCCCCTGGCATACCCGGCTTTTGATCGCCGTCTCCCACGCCATGGCGGCCTACTGGCCCTGGTTGCTCGGCGTGCCGGTAGCGTGCCTGGTGTTGGCGCGTTTCATCCTGGCCAGGAGCGCTTCGGCCCGTCTCCGGTTCGATGCCCTCAAACTGCGCCTGCCGCTGCTCGGACCGGTGCTGGAAAAGTTGGTCATGGCCCGCTTCGCGCATTACCTGGCCCTGCTGTTCCAGGCGGGGGTGCCGGTGCTGGAATGCTTCGAATTGTGTGTCGGCGTGGTGGGCAACGCCTGCGTGGCCAGGGGACTGGCCCAGGCCCGGGAGGCGATCGCCCGCGGCGAGGCGGTCAGCCAGGCGCTGGAGGATACCGGTCTGTTCCCCCGTCTGGTGATCCGCCTGATCAAGATCGGCGAGCGCACCGGCGATCTGGGAAAGGCGCTGGCCAATGTGGATTATTTCTATCACCGCAATGTGGACGAAGCCATCGAGCGTATGCAAGCCCTGATCGAACCGACGCTCAACCTGCTTATCGGCGCTCTCATGGGCTGGGTGATGCTCTCGGTGATGGGGCCGATTTACGATCTCATCAGTCAACTGGAGTTCTGATGGCCTGGGTGCTGTATCTCGGCAACGACTGTCAGCGGTTGTATCGGACCGGCCTGGGTCGTTGGGCGTGCGTATGGGAAGGCCGGGAAGCTCCGGCTCGGCGTCCCCCTGCTTGGAAATCGGTGCGAAAGCTGAGGCTGGTGGTGGACCTGATCGAAGAGGAGTTCCGTCTGGAGCATTTACCCCATGTGGGCGGCAGGGACCATCAGGCATTGGCCAGGCGCAGGGCGCGTCAGCTGTTCCAGGATGTGGCTTGGGTGCGGACTGAGAAATTGGGGCGAGAGTCTTCCGGGCGGCGCGACGATCAGATGTTGTTCACCGCCATTCGTGGCTCCCGGGTGCTGGAAGGATGGTTGGCATGCCTAGCGGACTGGCGGGTGCAGGTCTTGGGGCTCTGGTCGCTGCCGCAGCTGGTGGAAGATGCGCTGTTGCCGAAGCGTTTCGAGGGGTTGCGGCTGCTGGTTTATGCCCATGCCGAAGCCCTGGCCTTGCGCCACGATTTCATCCGGGGCGGACGGCTTGCCTTCAGCCGCCTGACCCTGGTCTCCCGCCGGGAGGCGCTGGTGGAGGAGGTCGTCGAGGAGAGCGATCGCACCTGGCGCTATCTGAGCCGCCTGCTGCATCTTCCGGAGGAGAAGAAGATTCAGTTTGCGGCCGCGCCGGCCCTGCTTGAGGAACTCGCTGCAGCCACCGAAGCCCCCGGTTGGCAGGTGGAAGAATATCCGCTGGCGGCAAACGACCTGCCCGGTGCGGCCGCCTGCCTGCTGGGGAGACAGATCTGGCGGCGACCCCATTATTATCGCTGTCGGCAAGGCGCGGCGTTTTTCCCCGCCGGCGCCTATGGCGTGTCCCTGTTGGCGCTGCTGGGATCGGGCCTCTATGCCGGATATGCCTGGGAGCGGTCGCAGACGCTGGCGCAGGAAGCCGCGCGTTTGGCGCGCGAGCAGGGGGCGCTGCGGCGCAGTCTGGAACGCATGCCCCCCGTTCCTTCGGTGGATGGCTTCACCCCCCGGCAGATAGAGGATTTTCTGACGCGTTACGACCGCCTCCGGCAGGAGCGCATCACGCCGGAGCGCGTGTTGGAACCCTTGGCGCAGGTGCTGGACCGCTTTCCCCGCTGGACGCTGACCGATCTGGTCTGGGAGCCGGAAAAGCAGGGGGAGGAAGAAGAGGAAGAGGAGATGCGCGTGATCTTGACCCTGACCCATCCTTCCACCGCAGATCCGCGCCGTCTTGCCCTTGGCCTGAACCACCTGCTTCAGGCGCTGGCGAGCCAGCCCGGATTGACCGCCGCCCGGTTGCTGGAAAGCGATCCGCCCCTGACGGAGGGGGTTTCCCTGTCCGGGGAAATCGGTGCCGGGCAGGAAGGAAATGCAGGGATGGCGACCTTCAAGATTCAAGTTTCCCTGGTTTCTGCCGATGAAGGGGAGTAGGAAACGCTGGTTTCCCTGGGTCGTGGCGCTGACAGCACTGACGGTCGCGGGAATGGTGGGTTATGGCGCCTGGGGGCGGTTACAGCGGGCCGAAGACCAGCTGCGGCGTCAGCAACATGTGCTGGAATCATTGGAAGATACCCTGGAAGAAAGGACCGAAGCTCTGGCCATCGTTGAATCCTCCGGGGCGCGATTTCAGCGCTTGTGGCCCCGAAGCGGCGGGAGCGGCAGGCGTCTGGACTGGATCGCGACGGTCGAAGCGCTGGTGCCGGAACTGCAGGTGCCGGTACTGAAATATACCCTGAAACCGCAGGCATCCATTGAAGAGCAAGAAGGCATTCGGTTGTGGCGCGTCGATATCGATTTGCAACTGGGGCTGGTGCATGAAGGTATCTTGCTGGCTTTTTGGCAGGCGTTGGAATCGTCGAATCTCGGGATCTTCGACCTGCGTGCCTGCCGGATCGTTCGCCGCAGCGACCCGCCGGCCCCGTTGGCGGTCAATCTGGAGGGTAGATGCCAGTTGGAGTGGTATGGGTTTTCCCGTTATGAAACCGATAAGAACGACGCTGATGATGGGCCTGATGATCCTGCAGACGGCCCCTGAGGTGCAGGCGCTGGGACGGCTGTTCTTCACCCCGGCTCAACGCCAACAGTTGGAATCCTCTCCTGTTTCACCAGAGGCTGGGGAGGCTGCCGCAGCGGTCGGATTGCGCGCCAACGGCTGGCTACGGGCGGAAGGCAGGCAGCCGTTGTTCTGGTTCGATGGGCGGCTCTATCGGGAGGGAGAGCCGGCGTTGCGTCCCAGATTGGAAGCAGGCGCCGAGACGCTGTTGTGGCGCGGCCGCCGTCTCCGGCTGCGCCCCGGACAGACGGCCCGTTTGCGGGCTGGCGGCGCCCTGGTCGTGAAGGATCTGACGGATGAATAGGCAGACGGGTTTTTCCCTGGTGGAGATGGCCATCGTGCTGACGGCGTTCGGCCTGATGATGGGGGGGATGCTGGTTCCCCTGGCCAAACAGTCCCGGTTCCAGAAGGAACGGGAAGCCAAACGGCAGCTGGCCGTCATCACCGAAGCGCTGTACGGCTATGCCCTCATCCATGAAACGCTTCCCGGCCCTGTCGGCAAAGACACGCTTCCCTGGCAGGCGTTGGGCGTCCCGGAGACCGATCCCTGGGGGCGTCCCTGGCGCTACCGGACCGCGCCCAAGACCAATCCCTGCGATCCAGGAAACGACATTCGGGTGAGAGACGAAAAGGGCGCTTTGGCGGCGCAGGTAACGGCGGTCGTGGTTTCGGAAGGCAGGTTCCGCTACGACAGCGGAGCCGAGCGGGAAAACCGCGACGGGGACGCCGATTTCGTCAAGGCGTTCCCCCGGCCGGAGCGCTTCGACGACGTCGTCGCCTGGGTGAACCCCGCCGTGTTGAAGAACCGGGCGGTTCTGGCAGGGCTGTGTGCGAAAGATGGAGCAGAAAGTGGTCAGGGAGGCTGATCCGTTAATCGTCATTCTGACAATCAAAGAGGTGAGTACGATGAAAACGAGCTTGGGAACGAAAGGCGGGCAGGGTGGCTTCACGCTGGTGGAAATCGCCATCGTGCTGGTCGTCGTCGGATTGCTGCTCGGCGGCGTCATGAAAGGCCAGGAGATCGTCAAGAACGCCAAGATCGCCAGTCTGCAAAACGCCGTCAAGGAGGTCTCCGCGGCGGTGCTGGCTTACCAGGACCGCTACAAAGCCTTGCCGGGCGATGACAAAAAGGCTTCGGAGCATTTGGGGATAGACAAGAGATTCAATGCCGGAAAAAATGGAGGTGATGGTTACATCAATGGGAAGTGGAACAGTACGAATGAAAGCGATGAATCCCGCCTGTTCTGGAAGCATCTGCGGGCGGCCGGATTGCTGGCGGGATCGGGCACGGATCAGCCGACTCATGCTTTTGGGGGGTTGATGGGGATCCAGCATAGCGTCTGGAACATGCGTGGTCCTGTGCTTTGCTTTCAGGGGGTTCCCGGGGATGTGGCAACCATTCTGGATAACAAGCTCGACGACGGCAAGGCCAACTCTGGTGATGTTCGGGTCAGCATCGAAGACGCGGCTTACCACCTGGAAAAGACCTATGTGCCTTGTGTAAGGTTATGAGCGATCAACGCCACGATCCTCGGCTTCCTCTGCCGGGCTTGCAGGTTGAAGTCCACCGCAGCGGCTGGAAACCTGCTTCCGCTCAGCAGTGGTGTCGCCTGGAGGATCTGAGCCCGAACGGCATGGCGTTCGTCGCCCATCATGACGATCTGAAGCCCACCGCCAGGGTAGGCTTCAGATTACGGGTCAGTGGCTGTGAGGTGGAAGGCCGGGCAGTGATCTGTTACCGGCGTCAGCAGGCCGCCGGGTTGTGGCGTTATGGCGCGATGTTTTTGAGCGTTACGCCGGAAGTGGAAGAACTGCTGCGCGAGGCCGAACAAGACCCGGCGGAAGTGAAGGCGGCGGCCCGCTCGATGGCTGAGGAAATGGTGTTGGCAGGCTGCCGTGACGCCGGGGAACGCGAGCTGCTGCGCCGTCAATGGCTGCTGCGGGAGGCGGTCGATGCCTGGCTGGGCCGGTTGGCGGAATTGAACCATCGCCTGCCGGCGCAGGTGCTGGTGGATCGTCAGGGCGCGGTGCGCATCGACGGCCCGGAGCCGCTGACCATCGCCGCCGTGCCGGGCCGCAGCGGCTATGCCAGCGCCCAGGGGCAGTATTTCGCCACCGTGTTCGACGTGTTGGAATATCTGCGCCAGACGCTGGGGAAGCAGGTTTAGGCCTTCGGCCGGACCACTTCCGCTACCGACATGTCGGGTCGTGGTGTCACCGGCCCTCAGCCGAACCGCCCGGTGATGTAATCCTCGGTCAGGGGATGGCGCGGGTTGGTGAAGACTCGCGAGGTTTCGCCCACTTCGATCAGCTTGCCCATGTGAAAATAGGCGGTGCGTTGGGACACGCGGGCGGCTTGCTGCATCGAGTGGGTGACGATGACGATGGTGTAGCGCTCGCTCAGTTCGTCGATCAGCTGCTCGATGGTGGCGGTGGCGATGGGATCGAGGGCCGAGCAGGGCTCGTCCATCAGCACCACCTCGGGATTGACCGCGATGGTGCGGGCGATGCACAGGCGCTGCTGCTGGCCGCCGGACAGGCCGGTGGCGGGATGGTCGAGGCGCTCCTTCACCTCCTTCCACAGACCGGCGCGTTTCAGGGAGGTTTCGACGATCTCGTCCAGTTCGGTGCGGTTCTTCGCCAGGCCGTGGATGCGTGGGCCGTAGGCGACGTTGTCGTAGATCGATTTGGGGAACGGATTGGGCTTTTGGAACACCATGCCCACCTGGGCCCGCAGCAGCACCGGGTCCATCTCCCGGGCGTAGATGTCCTGACCGTCGAGGCGGATGTCGCCTTCGACCCGGCAGCCCTCGATGATGTCGTTCATGCGGTTGAGACAGCGCAGGAAAGTGGATTTGCCGCAGCCGGAGGGGCCGATGAGGGCGATGACCTCGCGCTGGCCGATGTCGAGGTTGATGTCGAACAGCGCCTGTTTGTCGCCGTAGAAGACGTTGACGTTGCGGCAGGCGATGCGCGGATCGGCGATGGTGTAGTCGCCGACGGTGCGGTGGCCGTCGGTTTCCGGGGCGGTATGGCGTTCGGCGATCACGGTGCTCATTGAAATCTCCCTTACCAGCGACGTTCCAGTCGTTTGCGCAGCAGAATGGCGGCCAGGTTCATGATACCCAAAAACACCAGCAGGATGACGATCGCCGCCGAGGTGCGCTCCACGAAGCCCCGTTCCGGGCTGTCGGCCCACAGATAGATCTGCACCGGCAGGGCGGTGGCCGGATCGAGCAGTCCCCGGGGCGGATCGACGATGAAGGCCACCATGCCGATCATCAGCAGCGGCGCGGTCTCGCCCAGGGCCCGGGCCATGCCGATGATGGCGCCGGTGAGCATGCCCGGTAGCGCCAGGGGCAGGACGTGGTGAAACACCGTCTGCACCGGCGAGGCCCCGATCCCCAGCGCGGCGTAGCGGATCGACGGCGGCACCGCCTTGAGGGCGGCGCGGCTGGCGATGATGACCGTGGGCAGGGTCATCAGGGTCAGGGTCAGCCCGCCCACCAGCGGCGTGGAACGCGGCAGACCGAACCATCCCAGGAACACCGCCAGCCCCAGCAGGCCGAAGACGATCGAGGGCACCGCCGCCAGGTTGTTGATGTTGATTTCGATCAGGTCCACCCAGACGTTGTTGCGCGGCGCGAATTCCTCCAGATAGACGGCGGCGGCGATGCCGAGGGGGAACGACAGGGCGAAGGTGACCAGCATCATGTAGATCGAGCCTCTGAGGGCGACCTGGATGCCCGCCTGTTCCGGTTCGCGCGAATCGCCGTTGAGGAAGAACCAGCGGTTGAAACGCAGCCGCAGGCGGTTTTCCCGTTTCAGCCTTTCCAGCCAGGCGATCTGGTAATCCTTGAGACGGCGCTCGGATTCCGGGGCGCTGGCGTCGAAATAGCCTTTCATGTACATGTCCACGTCCGCCCCCGCCAGGAGCCACAGGCGCACGGTGCGGCCGATCGCCTGCGGATGGGCGAGGACGTAGTCGCGCAGCTGGTAGGGCGCGGCGGAGCTGACCAGGCGGTAGAGGGCGCGCTTCTGACGCCGGCTTTTCACTGCCGGAAACGCTTCCCGCAAGGCGCGTTTGACCAGGCCCGTCAGGTCGGCCTGGGCCAAGTGTTCCGGCGTCGGGGGCACCAGTTCGCCGGGATCGAGATGGACATCGACGGCGATTTCGGTCTGCCAGAAGGCCTTGTAGCCGCGGGCGAAGATGCTGGTCAGCAGCAGGGCCAGGAAGGCCAGGGAAACGAAAATGGCGATGCGGCCGTACCAGCGGAAGCGGGTTTCCCGGCGGCGCCGGTGCGCCAGACCCGCGCGGACGGTTTCCAGGGTGTTATTCATATTGCTCCCGGTACTTTCTGACCACGTGAAGGGCGACGAGGTTGAGCCCCAGGGTGATGACGAACAGGGTCAACCCCAAGGCGAAGGCCGCCAGCGTTTTGGGGCTGTCGAATTCCTGGTCGCCCACCAGCAGGGAGACGATCTGCACCGTGATGGTGGTGACCGAGTCCAGGGGGTTGAGGGTGAGTTTGGCGGTCATGCCGGCGGCCATCACCACGATCATGGTCTCGCCGATGGCGCGCGACACCGCCAGCAGCATGCCGCTGACGATCCCCGGCAGCGCCGCCGGCAGCAACACCCCGGTGATGGTTTCCGCTTGAGTCGCCCCCAGGCCGTAAGCCCCCTCCCGCAAGGAGCGGGGGACGGCGGTGAGGGCGTCGTCGGCGAGCGAGGACACGAAGGGGATGATCATGATCCCCATCACCAGACCGGCGGCCAGAGCGCTTTCCGAGGAGATGGTCAGGCCCAGCTGGGCGCCGAAGTCTCGCAGCCAGGGGGCGACCACCAGTGCGGCGAAAAAACCGTACACCACGGTGGGGATGCCGGCGAGCACCTCCAACAGGGGTTTGACGATGGCGCGGGTGCGGGTGCGGGCGAATTCCGACAGATAGACGGCCGACAACAGTCCCAGCGGCGCGGCCACCGCCATGGCGATGGCGGTGATCAGCAAGGTGCCCACCAACAGGGGAATGAAGCCGAAGCTGCCGGAGGCGCCCACCTGGTCGGCGCGGAGGGCGATCTGCGGGCTCCACTTGAGGCCGAAGAGGAATTCCAGCGGCGACACCATTTCGAAGAAGCGCAGCGCTTCGAACAGCACCGACAGGACGATGCCGATGGTGGTGAAAATGGCCAGCACCGAGCTGAGCAGCAGGGCGATGCGGATGACGGTTTCCACCCGGTTGCGGGCCCGAAGCTTGGGGGAGATGCGCCGGCGGGCCCAAGTCAGGGCCGCAGTGGCGCCGGCCAGGACCAGCACCGTCAGGGCCTGGTATCCCAGGCTTTTGAGTTGGCGGTAGTGTTCCGCCGCCTGAACCAAGGCCGGGTCCACGTCGCCGGCCTGACGTTCCCCGGCGAGGAGATTGTAGATCACGTTCACCGTCAGGGAGAGGCGGTCCTGCGGGAGATTCCGGTAGGCTGGCGGCAGTTCCGCCAGAACCCACTGGAGGATGAGTTTGTCGTCGAGCAACAGCCACAGACTGAGGATCGCCAACGCCGGCAGGGCGCACCAGAGGGCGACGTAGTAACCGTAATAGTCCGGCAGCGAATGGAGCGTGCGGATCTTGCCGCCGCTGACCGTCAGCGCCTGCTTGCGGCCAAGATAGTAGCCATAGGCGGACAGCGCCAGAAGAAGCCAGAACAGGGTTTGTGGTTGCATGGCTGCGATGGTGTTGAACGGGAGTCGCTATTGTAAAGCAAACAGCGGGAATGCTGGACGCATCCCCGCCGAGGGCCCACGGGAACGGCCGAGGTTTACAGTGACTTGAGCGGGATCAGTTCCCGGGCGATCTTGCGGTATTTCTCCCGTTCTTCCTGGGGCATCGGAATCAGGCCCTTGTCAGTCAGATAACCCTCGTCGCCCCAGGCCTTTTCACTGGTGTACTCGTTCAGGAACTGGGGAATGCCGGGGATCAGGCCCACGTGGGCCTTCTTCACGTAGATGAACAGCGGCCGCGACACCGGATATTTGCTCTCGGCGATGTTCTCGAAGGTCGGTGCCACACCGTCCACCCGGGCGCCGGCGATCTTGTCGATGTTCTGGTCGAGGAAGCTGTAGCCGAAGATGCCGAGGGTGTTGGGATCGGCCTCCAGTTTCTGCACGATCAGGTTGTCGTTCTCGCCCGCCTCCACGTAGGCGCCATCCTCGCGGATGCCGTGGCAGATGGCCTTGTAACGTTTCTTGTCCTCGTGTTCGAGGGCCTTGATCCAGCCGAAGGTCTTGCAGCCGCCTTCCATGGCCAGTTCCACGAAGGCGTCACGGGTGCCGGAGGTGGGCGGCGGGCCGTAAACCTTGATGGCGATGTTAGGCAGGGAGGGGTCGATCTGGCTCCACTTCTGATAGGGGTTGGGAATCAGCTTGCCCGGTTGTTCGGGGTTGGGAATCTGCTTGGCTAGGGCCAGGAAGATCTGACGGCGGGTCAGGTCCCACTTGAGCGGCGCCTTGCGCGAGTGGGCCAGAACGATGCCGTCGTAGCCGATCTTGACCTCGACGATGTCCTTGACACCGTTCTTCTGGCAGCGCTCGAATTCGGATTTCTTGATCCGGCGCGAGGCGTCCTCGATGTCCGGGTGCTGGACGCCGACGCCGGCGCAGAACAGCTTCATACCGCCGCCGGTGCCGGTGGACTCCACCTTAGGGGTGGGAAATCCGGTCGCCTTGCCGAAGTGTTCGGCCACCGTGGTGGTAAAGGGATAGACGGTCGAGGACCCGACCACGTAGATGTAATCGCGGCCGGCGGCCAGGGCTTGCACCGCCAGCAGCCCCACGGCGGCAACGGTTGCGGTCTTGAGCAGTTTCATCGTCTGCCTCCTGCTGTCAGTCGATCTTGAGAGCACACAGGATAAAGCGCTTCTGTTACTGGATTGTGACAGAAATGCCAGGGTACTTTTGAAATTGGGAAATGCATCACAACCGTTGCTTATCAGTAAGTTAGAATATTAATCACGCAGCGTTAACAACATTGCAGGTCAGGATCATGCGTCAACGGTGGTTGTGGTTGTGTCTTTGGGGAGTGGCTTCGGTTCAGGCTGCCAGCCTTTCGCTCCAGGTTAGGCAGATAGGCGCATTCTATCGGTTTTCGATTACAGAGGAGGGTGAGGTTGCCCGCCATCATCAAGTTTATGTGGACAGCGATGCGGATGCCACGACGGGTTTCCCCCTAGGGGAAATCGGAGCAGAGTACTTGCTGGAAAACGGATTGTTATACCGCTATCTAGGAGACGGGTGGCAGTGGGAATATGTCGGTGTTGTGGAGGTTTTCGGGAATGATTTGTTCATAGATTGGCAGGTGGCAAAGTCGGATCTGGCGGGAGCAGACTCCATGGTAGCGGTAGCTATGGATTTAGACGCAGATTGGAATATGGTTAGGTCGTCTGCCCCTACAGTGAATCAAGGGCCTATCTGGCGTCCTGGTCCCCAGGATACGTGGCACTGGCAATTGACCGGTCAGCTCGATACAGATGACGACAGTCAGATCTTCGATATCGATTTGTTCGATACACCGACGACAACAATCGCAGCGCTGCATCGCGAGGGGAAAAAGGTCGTCTGTTATTTCAGTGCCGGTAGCTTTGAGAACTGGCGTCCCGATGCCGGCTCTTTTCCTGATTCGGTCAAGGGGGAGCCTCTGGAAGGTTGGTACGGGGAATGGTGGTTGGACGTCCGTCAGATCGACGTGCTTGCCTCTATCATGCAGCGACGCTTGGATTTAGCCAAGGCCAAAGGCTGTGACGGAGTGGAACCGGACAACGTGGATGCTTACGGCAATAGCTCCGGTTTTCCTTTGACCCGGGAGGATCAGCTTCGTTACAACCGTTTTCTTGCCCGTTGGGCCCATGAGCGGGGATTGGCGGTGGCGCTGAAGAATGCCTTGGAGCTGGTGGAGGAACTGGAACCCGACTTCGACTGGGCCCTCAACGAACAATGTTTCGAATACGATGAGTGCGACCGCTTGCTGCCTTTCGTGACGGCAGGCAAGGCCGTATGGGGTGTCACGTATGTTGACCGGCGCAGACAAGGACGGTGGCAAGCTCGTGCTATCTGTCCTGAGGCGCAGCGTTTAGGTTTCCTTTGGCAGATCAGGACGTGGGATTTGGATGACTGGAAGTTGTCCTGCGGAGATATTTGACCGAATTGCGTTATGCAAGTCCTGCCTCAAGGGAGACTTGGCCATCATCGGTATTTGGTTCAACACTTATTCTCGCCTCTCAAAGATCGATCGATCATCCGCTCGCGCTGGAACACCAGTACCGCCGAGGTTCTAAGCGCCCCCAGCACCAGCAGCAGAGCACTCAAGGACAGGATCAGTTCGATGGTGAGGCTCTTCTGGAACAGGCCGATCATCACGTCGCGCAGCACCGAGACGATGGCGGCGTCGGCGATGAAGGTCAGGCGCAGGCGCTGGACGTGGAAGTATTCGGCCAGGGAACGGGCCAGTTCGATGATCACGAACAGCGACAGCACGTCGGTGATGATGTCGATGTAGCTGCCGGTGATGGCCCCGCTTTTGATGAGCGGCCACAGGTGCAGGAACAGCTTGCCGACCCCGAGCAGGATCGCCAGGGACAGGAAGGCCAGCATCACCGCGAACACCGCGTCGGTGAAGCGGAAAAACGCCTTGAGCGGGAGGCTGGGCACGGCGTCAGCCCTCCAGGGCCTTGGTGACGATCTCGAACAGATCCTTGGAAATGTCGGCCTGGCGCAGCCGTTCCAGCGCCTGCTGCATCCGTCGCACCCGCTGGGGATCGTAGCGGCGCCAGGCGGTGAGCGGTTGGGCCAGGCGGGCGGCGACCTGGGGATTGATCCGGTCCAGTTTCAGCAGCCAGTCGGCCAGCAGCTGATAACCGGCGCCGTCCCTGGCGTGGAAGTGAACCGGATTCTGGCGCGCGAACACCCCCAGCACCGCGCGCACCCGGTTGGGGTTCTTGAGATCGAAATCCGGATGGGCCAGCAATTTCCTGACCCGTTCCAGGGCGCCGGGGGAGGGATCGGCGGCCTGGAGGGCGAACCACTTATCGATGACCAGCGGCTCGTGCCGCCAGCGCTCGTAGAAATCCGCCAGGGTTTCCGCCTTGGCCGGATGGGCGTCGAAGACGATGGCCCGCAGCGCGGCCAGCTGGTCGGTCATGCAGCGGGCGGTGCGGTACTGCTGCAGGGCCAGGTCGTGGCTGGCCGGATCGTCCAGGGATGCCAGATAGGCCAGGCAGGTGTTCTTCAGCCGCCGCCGGCCGATGGCAGCGGTCGAGGTGTCGGCCCATTCCTCGGGGCGGTGGTGGGCGTGATAGCAGGTCAGCCAGTCTTCCCGCAGCGTGGCGGCCAGTTCCCGGCGGGCGGTTTCCCGTGCCCGGTGGATGCCGTCCACGTCGATCACGTCCATCTGTTCGGCCAGATAGTCTTCCTCCGGCAGCCGCAGCAGCAGGGCGGTGTAGGCGCGGTCTGCCAGCGGCTGCTGGAGCAGAGGCGCGAAGCCTTCCACCAGGCGGGGATCGAGAACGGCGGCCTTGCGTGCGATCTGCGCCAGCAACACCTGTGAGATCAGGGTCTGGCCCGCGTCCCAGCGGTTGAAGGGGTCGGTGTCATGGCGCCAGAGGAAGTGCCACTGATCCAGAGGCCGGTCGAGAACCAGCTTCACCGGGGCGGAAAAGTCGCGCAGGATCGACAGCACCGGCGGCCGGTCCACGTTGACGAAGCGAAAGGCGTGATGGGCCTCGGACAAGGCCAATACCCGTTCGCTTCCCTGAGGGGCGGTCTCCCCCTCCAGCTGCAATGGCAGCTCCCGCCCCTCGGGATCGAGCAGGGCGACGGTGACCGGAATCAGGAACGGTTCCTTCTCCGGCTGTCCCGGGGTCGGCGGGCACCACTGGTTGATGTCGAGCTGGAAGGTGCGGGCTTCGGCGTCGTAATGGCAGGCTACCTCCAGATGCGGGGTGCCGGCCTGGGTGTACCAGCGCAGGAATTGGGAGAGATCGACGCCGCCTGCATCCTCCATCGCCTTGAGGAAATCCTCGCAGGTGACCGCCTGACCGTCGTGGCGTTCGAAATAGAGGTCCATGCCCTTGCGGAAGCGTTCCCATCCCAGCAGGGTGCAGAGCATGCGGACGACTTCCGCGCCCTTCTCGTACACCGTCATGGTGTAAAAGTTGTTGATCTCGATGTACGAATCCGGCCGCACCGGATGGGCGAGGGGGCCCTCGTCCTCGGGAAACTGGCGGGTGCGCAGCAGATCGACGTCCTCGATTCGGCGCACCGCCTTTGATGCCTCGTCGGCGCAGAACTGCTGCTCGCGGAAGACTGTCAATCCTTCCTTGAGGGAGAGCTGAAACCAGTCCCTGAGGGTGATGCGGTTGCCGGTCCAGTTGTGGAAGTATTCGTGGCCGACCACGGCGAGAACGTGCTCGAAGTCGTCGTCCGTGGCGGTTTCCGGGCGGGCGAGGACGCACTGGCTGTTGAACAGGTTGAGCCCTTTGTTCTCCATCGCCCCCATGTTGAAATGGCTGACGGCGACGATCATGTAGCGGTCCAGATCGTACTCACGCCCGTATTTCCGCTCGTCCCAGGCCATCGCCCGTTTGAGGCTGTCCAGGGCGTGGGCGCACTTGTCCAGATCGTGGGATTCGACGTACAGTTCCAGCAGCACCTCACGGCCCGACATCGTGATGAAGGTGTCGGTCTGTTTCTCCAGCCTTCCGGCCACCAGGGCGAACAGATAGCTGGGCTTGGGGAAGGGGTCTTCCCAGACGGCGAAGTGGCGGCCGTCGTCGAGATCTCCCGCATCGAGCAGGTTGCCGTTGGCCAGCAGCACCGGATAGCGGGCCTTGTCGGCCTTCAGGGTGACCCGGTAACGGGCCATGACGTCGGGGCGGTCGGGAAACCAGGTGATGCGGCGGAATCCCTCGGCCTCGCACTGGGTGCAGAGCATCCCTTCGGAGAGGTACAGCCCTTCCAGGCGGGTGTTGGCCGCCGGGTGGATCAGTACCTCGGTTTCCAGGTGGAAGCGTTCGGGCGCCCCGGGCAGGATCAGGCGGTCGGCTTCGAGGCGATAGCGGTCCGGTTCCAGCGGCCGGCCGTCGAGGCGGATGGCCCTGAGTTCCAGATCCTCGCCGTCGAGGATCAGATCATTGGGGTCGCTTGATGCCGGATTCCGGCGCACTTCCAGGTGGGCCCGCACCCGGGTGGTGTCGGCGTCGAGATCGAATTCCAGCGCGACCCGGTCCACCCAGTAGGCCGGTGGGCGATAGTCTTCAAGGCGGATCGCTTTGGGGGTCCCTTCACGCATCGTTTCCTCTCCAACATTGCCAGGCCAACCACAACCAGGCGGCGATCAGCGCCAGGCCGCCGAGGGGGGTGATCATCCCCAGCCAGCGCCAGCCGCTGAGCACCAGAAGATACAGGGTGCCGCAGAATACCACGATTCCCAGCAGCATCAAGCGCACGCTCCAGCGCAGCCCTGGCAGTTCCGGTTCCGCCACGGCGATCAGGCCCAGCCCCAGGGCGTGCCACATCTGATAGCGCACCGCGGTCTGCCACACGCTCAGGAAATGTTCCGACACCCGCGCCTGCAGGCCGTGAGCGCCGAAAGCCCCCAGCATCACCGCCACGCCCGCCAGCCCGGCCGCCAGTCCCAACAGCTGCCGGTTCATCTGTTTCCCGCGCTTTCCTCCCCCGCCTTCAGGCGGGGGAGGAAAGCGCGGCCTCCGTTAAGTTGTTGCATCTTACAATCTCCTGAGTTAGAACGTAAACCATGAAGTTGCGCTGGACTTTCCGCTGCTACCCGACTCCGGAACAGGAATGCCTCCTGGCCCGGACATTCGGCTGCGTGCGTTTCGTCTACAACCATTTCCTGCACGAACGCAACGCCGCCTTCACCAGAGGTGAGCGGATGACCTATTCCCAGACCAGCGCCGCTTTGACTCGGCTCAAGCGCGACCCGGATTTTGCTTGGCTAAGCGAAGTCTCCTCGGTCCCCTTGCAGCAGTCGCTGCGCCATCTACAAACCGCCTTCCGTAACTTCTTCGAGAAACGCAGCGGATATCCGTCCTTCAAGCGCAAGACCGGCACCCAGTCTGCTGAATACACCCGTTCGGCTTTCCGGTTCGAGGTCGGCAATCAAAGGCTTTTGATCGCCAAGCTGGGACGGCTCAAGGTCAAATGGTCCCGCAGGGTGCCGGTCGAGCCGACCACGGTGACGCTCATCCGCAAACCATCCGGGCATTACTTCGTCTCGCTGGTGCTGGACTTGACCCCGGCCCCGCTCCCCAAGACCGGCAAGGAGACCGCCCTGGACTTCGGTCTTGAGAAGCTGGCGACCCTCGCCAACGGCGAAAAGATCGACAACCCCCGCTATCTCAAGCGCTACCTGAAGAAGCTCGCCAGGGTCCAACGGCTTCTGGCCCGCAAGCAAAAGGGTAGCAAGTGCTACGAAAGGGCAAAAAGACGCGTGGCCAAAGTCCACGAAAAGATCGCCAACTGCCGGAAAGACCATCAAAACCAGCTGGCGTGGATGCTCGTCAATCGCTTCGATGTCATCTACCTGGAGGACCTGAACCTGCGCGGTTTGGTTAAAAACCACAACCTGGCCCGCAGCCTTCAGGACGCCGCCATTGGTGGGTACATTCGAACCATCGAAGCCAAGGCGATCATGCACGGCAAGCAGGTGGTCAAGGTGGATCGTTTCTTTCCGAGCACGAAAATGTGCTGCCGCTGTGGTCAGCTTTACTCCATGCCGCTTGAGAAACGGCAGATGGAATGTGACTGCGGCAACGTGATGGACCGCGACCTTAACGCGGCCATCAATATTTTGGCGGCCGGGCAGGCCGTGACCGCACGTGGAGACGGCGTAAGACCTGATCCGGCTCCGGCCTGATTGGGCGGCTGTCTGTGAAGCGTGAACCATCCTGATGCCTTGGGTGTCAGGAATCCCCGCCCTTTAGGGCGGGGAGGATGTCAATCACAACCCCAGGGGTGAGACGCCGAACAGGCGCGCGTGCCCGTGGAGGAAGCCGAAGTACAGCACCAGGGCGAGGGCGATGCGCCACCCGCCGATCTCCTTCCAGACCAGCTTCTGCCTGCCCTGGAGGACGGCCTGGAGCGGCAGGTTCGAGGTCTGTTCCATGTACCGCCGCCAGCGCTCACCGAACCGCCTGAGGCGCTTGCGGTCGATGTCGAAGCTGCCGCCCACGGCCAGCGCCAGGAAGGTGCCGAAGAAGATCACCGAGGACACGTCGCCGTTGGCGAGCAGGTGCAGCAGGGCCCACAGAGCGATGCCCCACAGCACCGGATTGCGGGTGATGCGCAGGATGCCGGTGGGTCGGAAATCCTCGGTCAGGGCGTTTTCCTGTCCCAGGCGCGCGGGGTTTGGGGTGGTGAGGCCGGCGACGATGCAAAAGAAAGCCAGCGGCATCAGCGCCACCGCCAGATAGCGGAAGATCGCCGGCGACCCCCACAGGTTGATGAAAGGCGCCTGGCGCCAGGCATAGACCAGGAAGACCAGTCCCAGCAGCGCCAAGGCCGCAAAGCCGATGCGGTAGGGGACCGGGCCGAAGCGTTCGATGAGCCGGTCGCGCAGCGGGGTGGCGGCGACGCCGAAGTGAAGTCCCAGGAAGAACAGGGAAGCGAGAATCAACAGGAGCATGGCGGCCCTCCGTATTCGTGTTATTCGTGCAGGCGGTCCATCAACTCTACCAGATTGCAGGGCCGGGTGCGGTAGTCCAGTTGCGCCTGGATCAGCTCGTCCCAGGCGGTGGCGCAGGCGTTCCTCGATCCCGGCAGGCAGAAGACGTAGGTGCCGTTGGCCACCCCGGCCAGGGCCCGGGACTGGATGGTGGAGGTGCCGATCTGCCGATAGGAAATCATGCGGAACACCTCGCCGAAGCCGTCGAGCACCTTGTCCAGCAAGGGGGCGACCGCCTCGGGGGTGCCGTCGCGGCCGGTGACGCCGGTGCCGCCGGTGGTGAGGACGGCGTTGACCTCGGGATCGGCGATCCAGCCTGAGACCGCCGCCCGGATGCGGTAGATGTCGTCGGGGACGATGCGCTTCTCCGCCAGCCGGTGGCCGGCGCTTTGCAGCCGTTCTGCCAGCAGCCGGCCGGAGGTGTCGGTTTCCTCGGTGCGGGTGTCGGAGACGGTGAGGACGGCGATGGCAAGGGGAATGAATGGACGGTCGTTCATGTCGTGGTTGCACTCCGGTCGGGAATGATTATGCTAGCGTTAAATTCAACCACATGCGCGAGATCATGGCACGCACCTTCCAGATTCCACTCAAAGAGCATCCGGAAATCCTTCTCAACAAGGCTGCCCGCATGGCGCGGGAGAATGCGGTCCATTTCGTCGCCGACCAGGTGGAGGGGCACTTCGCCGGCAAGGGGTTGGAAGGAACCTACCGCTTCGAAGAGGACGTGCTGGTGGTCAGCGTCGCCAGAAAGCCGCCGTTCGTCACCTGGGGGATGGTGGAGAAGATGCTCAAGCAGTTTTTCGCCTGAGGATGCCAGCGATGACGCAACATGCCTTGATCGAAACGGTTTCCGTGGCGGACTACCTGAGCGGGGAACAAGCCAGCGCCATCCGCCACGAGTACGTCGCCGGCCAGGTGTTCGCCATGGTGGGGGCGACCCGGGCCCGCAACGTGGTGACCCTCAACATTGCCGCCGCCCTGCGCAACCACCTGCGCGGCACGCCCTGCACCGCCTACATGAGCGACATGAAGGTCCACGTCGAGGCCGCCGATACCTTTTATTATCCGGATGTGGCGGTCAGCTGTGAGCCGCTGCCGCCCCAGGGGGTGTTTCTCAGCGAGCCGGTGCTGATCGTGGAGGTGCTGTCCCCCTCGACCGAAAACATCGACCGGCGCGAGAAGCGCCTCAATTATCAAAAACTGTCCAGCCTGCGGGAATACGTGCTGGTTTCTCCCGAGGAAATCCGGGTGGAGGTCTACCGCCGCGGCCGCGGGGGATGGGCGGAACTGGATGTCTATGAAGCCGGGGACGAGGCTGTGGCGCTCGCCTCAGTGGATGTTCGGTTGCCGTTGGCGGAGATCTATTTGGATGTCTTGTAATCGTTCTGATAATGGTCGTACGTCTCCGCCGTGGCGGCATTGTTGGCCCGTACCCTGCGCTCGATTTCCTGGGCGCTGATGCAGCTTTCCGCATCCAGTTCGCCGATCAGGTCGCGGCGGATGGCGATGGTCAGCTCCGCTAGGGCCTCGTGGAGATCGTCCCGCTCGCGGTGGTCGAAGCGGTGGTCGCGGACGGCGGCGGCAAAGATCCGCAGCACCTGCTGGAAGCGTTGCAGCACGCCCGGACTGGCGGAGATGGCCAGTTTGTGGGTCAGGAACTGGAGGCGGACGACGTCGTCTTCGGTCACCTGCGGCTGGTGGAACAGTCCTTCCAGATAGTGGAGCAGATCCATGTAAATGGAGGATTTGAGCTCCAGGAACTTGATGTTCTGTTCCTTGGTCAGCTCCACCTCGGTCTGCTTGTTGAGCAGGATGGCGGTGATGAGAATGGTGGCCAGGGTGCCGAGCACTACCAGGACGATTTCCTGGGTGAAGGGCATCGGTTCGGCCAGATGGTAGGCGGCGCGCAGAAAAAAATAACCGCCGACGAAGATAATGGCAGTCAGCAGCGTGTAAAGGAGCGTCTGTTTCTGGATGCGAGTCATGGGTGGGAGATTTCCTCCATGGTCGCCTCGATCCATTCCTCCGCCCTTCGGTTGATCTCCTCGGCCGGCAGTTCGGCCCCGTCCAGCACCGGGCCGATGACCAGGGTGATGGTGCCGGGATATTTGACGAAGCTGTTGCGGGGCCAGAATTCGCCGGCGTTGTGGGCCACCGGCACTACGGGCGTCTTGGCGCGGGCCGCCAGCGCCCCGCCGGAACCGGCGTAGCGGCGCCGCTCCCCGGGCGCGACCCGGGTGCCCTCGGGGAAGATGATGATCCAGTGGCCTTCCCTGAGGCGTTGCAATCCCTGTTTCATCAACGCCACCATCGCCTTTTTCGGTTTGCTGCGGTCGATGGCGATGTGATGGTAGCGGGCCAGGCACCAGCCGAAGAAGGGGATCTTCAGAAGTTCCTGTTTGAGGACGAAGACCGCACGGGGAAACAGCAGGAACAGCATCAGGGTTTCCCAGGCGGACTGATGCTTGCTGAGGACGATGCCACCTCGCTGCGGAATGTTCTCCAGCCCCCGGATGTCCCAGTCGATGCCGCAGATCCAGCGCAGGGCGGCGAGGATCGAACCGGCCCAGAGGCGCGCCAGGCGGTAGCGGTATTCGTAGCGGGGCAGGGTGGAAACCGCCAGCACCACCGGTGTCAGCGCCACGGTGATCGCAGTTTGGACCAGCAGGAACAGGGCCGAGCGAAGGAGGATGAGGGGCGTGGGGCGTTTTTTCATCCCTGAAGCCTCGAAATGTCGGCGATCCGTAGGAACAAGCGTGCTACCTGGGCCAGAAGATCGAGGCGGTTGCGGCGCACCTGAGCGTCCTCCACCATCACCATCACCTGGTCGAAGAAGGCATCGACCGCATCGCGCAGCCGGGCCAGGCGCTTGAGGGCGGCGGTGTAGTCGTGTTTGGCCAGCAGCGGCTCGACGTCGGTGCGGGCGGCCAGCAGTTCCCGGTAAAGGGCCTGCTCGGCCTCGGTGTCGAAGCGCCCGGGGTCCGGGTTGCCTGCTTGGTCCAGCGGCAGCTGTGCCTGGCGCAGAATGTTGCGGATACGCTTGTTGGCGGCGGCCAGGGCTTCGGCCTCCGGCAGCCGGCGGAAGGCGTGGACCGCCTCGATGCGGCGCAGGAAGTCGAGCAAACCGGCCGGCGCCACCGCGGCCACGGCCTCGAACTCGTCGGGACGGAAACCGCGCTCGGCCAGATAGCCGCGCAGGCGCTCGAGGATGAAGTCGAAGACCTGGGCGGTGGTGGCCTCGGGATCGAAATCGTGGCGGTAGAGATTGGCCGTCTCACCGAGTATCTGTTTCAGATCCAGTTCCAGCCCACCTTCGATGACGATGCGGATGATGCCGAGAGCGGCGCGGCGCAGGGCGTAAGGATCCTTGGTGCCGGTCGGCACCTGGCCGATGCTGAAGATGCCCACCAGGGTGTCGAGCTTGTCCGCCAGCGCCAGGGTGCGTCCGGCCGGGGTCTTGGGCAGCCGGTCGCCGGCGAAGCGGGGCAGGTACTGCTCTTCCAGGGCGGCGGCGACTTCCGGGTCTTCCCCCTGGGCCTGGGCGTAATAACGCCCCATGATGCCCTGCAGCTCCGGAAATTCCCCCACCATGTCGGTGACCAGGTCGGTCTTGGCCAGCCGGGCGGCGCGGCGGGCCTTGGCGGGATCGGCACCCACGTGAGGGGCGAGCCATTCGGCCAGTTTCTCCAGCCGCCGGGTCTTGTCCAGCAGGGTGCCCAGGCGCTTCTGGAAAATGATGCCGGCGAGCTTGTCCAGGCGCCGTTCCAGGGGAATCTTCCGATCCTGGTTCCAGAAGAACTCGGCGTCGCTCAGGCGCGGGCGGATGACGCGCTCGTTGCCGGCCCGGACCGTGTCCGGGTTCCTGCTGTCGAGATTGGCGAAAGTGACGAACCTGGGCAGCAGGGCGCCGCTGGAGTCCAACACCGGAAAGTATTTCTGGTGCGACTGCATCACCGTGATCAGCACTTCCTTGGGCAGTTCGAGGAAGCGCTCCTCGAACGCGCCCACCAGTCCCACCGGCCATTCCACCAGGGCAGTGACTTCGTCGAGCAGGTTCGGGTCGATGTGGGCGCAGCCGCCGTGTTCCCGGGCCAGCTTTTCCGCCTGCTGGCGGATGTGCTCACGGCGTTCCCCGAAATCGGCGATCACCCGGCCTTCCCCGAGCAGCAGCTGGGCGTAGTGATCCGGTTGGGTCACGGTCAGCGGCCAGGGGCAGTGGAAGCGGTGACCACGGGTGGCGTTGCCGGTAGCGACGCCGAGCATCTCCGTTTCGATCACGGCCTCGCCGAACAGCAGCACCGCCCAGTGAACCGGACGCACGAACTCGGCCTCGCCGGCTCCCCAGCGCATGCGCTTGGGAATGGGGAGGGTGGCCAGAACCTGGCGCAGGATGTCGGGGATCAGTTCCGCCGCCGCTTTGCCGGGCTGGTGAATGCGGCACAGCAGCCAGGCACCCTTGGCGTTTTCCAAAGTCTCCAGGTCCTCGACGGCGACGCCGCAGCTTTTGGCGAAGCCCAGCGCCGCCGGAGTCGGTTTGCCGTCGGCGTCGAAGGCGGCCTTGAGGGCCGGGCCGCGGCGTTCGACGGTCTTGTCCGGCTGGCGTTCGGCCAGGTCGTGGACCAATAGGGCCAGGCGGCGGGGGGCGGCGTAGGCGTCGATGGTGGTGAAGGCGAGATCGGCCTGCTCCAGGCGGGAGGCGGTTTCGTCGCGCAGGGCGGTCATCAGGCGGTGCAGAGCTTTGGGCGGCAGTTCCTCGGTGCCCAGTTCGAACAGCAGGTCGCGGGTGTTCATACCAATCCTCGGATAGCAGAAGGGGTGTGGAAGCAGGTACAACACTTCGGGGAGGCCGTGAATCCTTCCCTGGAGGCTTGAAAGCGGCCGTCCAGGCCGCTTACACCCCGAAGTGCTGCACCTGCTTCCCCAAGGCCAGCAAGCGTGGTGATCATGCCGTTTCTTCCCGCAACATGGGGAACCCCAGCGCCTTGCGGCGCTCGTAATAGGCGTGGGCGACCCCGCGGGCCAGTTCCCGCACCCGCAGGATGGTGCGCTGACGTTCGGTCACCGACAGGGCGTGACGGGCGTCGAGCAGGTTGAAGGTGTGGGACGCCTTGAGGACTTGGTCGTAGGCCGGCAGGGGAAGCTCGGCTTGCAGCAGTTTTTTGCATTCGGCCTCGTAATGGTCGAAGGCACGCAGTAGGAAATCCACGTCGGCGTATTCGAAATTGTAGGCCGACATCTCCACCTCGTTCTGGTGGAACACGTCGCCGTAGGTGATGACCTGGTCGCCGTTTCTGGCCCAGATCAGATCGAAGACGCTTTCGACGTTCTGCAGCACCATGGCGATGCGTTCCAGGCCGTAGGTGATCTCGCCGGACACGGGGCGGCAGTCGAGCCCGCCTACCTGCTGGAAGTAGGTGAATTGGGTGATCTCCATGCCGTCGAGCCACACCTCCCAGCCCAGGCCCCAGGCTCCGAGGGTGGGGGATTCCCAGTTGTCCTCCACGAAGCGGACATCGTGCTCCAGGAGATCGAAGCCCAATTTCTCCAGGGAGCGCAGATACAGGTCCTGGATTTCCAGCGGCGAGGGCTTGAGCAGCACCTGGAACTGGTAATAGTGCTGCAGCCGGTTAGGGTTTTCGCCGTAACGGCCGTCGGTGGGGCGGCGCGAGGGCTGGACGTAGGCGGTGCGCCAGGGTTCGGGGCCGATGGCGCGCAGGAAGGTGCCGGGGTGGAAGGTGCCGGCGCCCACTTCCATGTCCATGGGCTGGAGGATGGCGCAGCCCTGACGGCCCCAGTAGTCCTGGAGGGCGAGGATCAGTTCCTGGAAGGTTTGCGGGTGGCTCACGGTCGCTGGCCTGTCGATTAAAAGCGGGTATTATACGGTTTTGTCCATGAAGTGGGATATTGCGCCGTGATGCGTCTCATGCCGTTGCTCATCGTCCTGCTGTTGGCGGGGTGTGGTTTCCATTTGCGCGGGGCGGTCGAGCTGCCGCCGGACAAACGGGTCGTCGCCCTGCAGGGAATCGGCCTCGATCATCCCTTCGCCCGTGACCTGGCCATGTTTCTGGCGCTGGTGGAAGGGCGGCTGACGGGCGATCCGTCCCAGGCCGGCAGCGTGGTGGTCATCCACGGCATCGACCAGCGCCGCCGAGTGGTGTCCCTGGACGAGCACGGCAAGGCCATCGAGTTCGAGTTGATCTATAAGGTCCGCTTCGAAGCCCGCACGGCAGACGGCAAACCGCTGCTGCCGCTTCAGACCATCACCCTGCGGCGCATCTATCTCAATACCCAGTTGCAGGCCATCGGCAAGGCCGAGGAGGAAAGCCTGATCCGCGAGGAAATGCGCCGCGAGGCGGCCCGGACCCTGCTGCGGCGCCTGCAGCGCGCCCTGGAACATGCGGATTGACTATCCCCAGCTGGCTTCCCGGCTGAAGCGGGAACTGGCGCCGGTCTATCTGCTCTACGGCGACGAGCCGCTGCAGCTGACCGAAGCCGCCGACGCCATCCGCCGCGCCTGCCGCCGGCACGGCATCGGGGAGCGCCGGGTCTTCAGCGTCCTGCCGGGATTCGACTGGAACGACCTGGCGGCCGAAACCGAGGCGCTGTCGCTGTTCGCCAGCAGCCGCCTGCTCGACGTGCGCGTTCCGGAGGGTAAGGTGGGCCAGGAGGGCGCGCGGGTGCTGGGGCGCTACAGCGACGCGCCGCCGCCGGACACGATCCTGCTGCTGGTGCTGGAAAACGCCCCGCCGGCGGCGATGCGGGCCAAATGGTTCCAGAAGCTGGAAAGGATCGGCCTGGCGGTGCAGACCCGCACCCTGCACGGCCGCGATCTTTTGGCCTGGCTCGAACGCCGCGCTGCCGCCTGCGGCCTGCGCTTGAGCGGCGACGCCCTGCAGCTGCTGGCCCTGCGTACCGAGGGCAACCTGCTGGCGGCGGCCCAGGAGATCGACAAACTCCATGTCCTCTGCGGCGAGACGACCATCGAGGCCGAAGACCTGGCGCGGATGGTCGCCGACAGCGCCCGTTTCGACGTCTTCGACCTGACGGAAGCCTGGCTGGCCGGCCAGCCGGGACGCTGTGACCGCATCCTGAGCACCTTGCGGGCGGAAGGGACGGTCCCCGCCGTGGTATTATGGTCGGTCACCCGTGAAATCCGCACCCTGCTGGCCTTGCAGGACGACCGCCGCCGGGGCCTGCCGGTGGCTGAAAGCTGCCGGCGCCTGGGGATATGGGCCCGGCGCCGGCCGCGGCTGGAGGCGGCCTGCCAGCGCCTGGCGCCCGCGTTGCTGCACCGGGCGCTGCGGCTGGCGGCCCGGATCGACGCCTGCATCAAGGGCCAGGCGGCGGGCGATTCCTGGGAAGGGCTGCGCGATCTGTGCCTGATCCTGGCCAGTGGTGAGATTCCCATAACGATCAGCGAAGCGAGTGAGCCATGACCATCGACGACATTCACGCCTACATGCAGACCGTGGGCCGTCAGGCCCGCGAGGCATCCACCGCCGTGGCCCGGGCCGCCACCGGGGCCAAGAATGACGCCCTGCTGGCGATGGCCTCGGCCATCGAAGCCGGCCGCGAGCGCATCCAGATGGAAAACCAACGCGATCTGATCGCCGGGCGCGAACGCGGCCTGAGCGAGGCGCTGCTCGACCGTCTGACCCTGACCGACGCCCGCATCGCCGCCATGGCCGAGGGCTTGCGCCAGATCGCGTCGCTGCCCGATCCGGTCGGCGAGATCAGCGATCTCAAGTACCGTCCTTCCGGTATCCAGGTGGGCCGGATGCGGGTGCCGCTGGGGGTGATCGGCATCATCTACGAGTCCCGTCCCAACGTCACCGTCGATGCCGCCGGCCTGTGCCTGAAGGCGGGCAACGCCTGCATCCTCCGTGGCGGCAGCGAGGCGATCCACTCCAATCAGGCCCTGGCGGCCTGCATCCGCACCGGCCTGGAAGCCGCCGGTCTGCCGCAGGCGGCGGTCCAGGTGGTGGAAACCACCGACCGCGCGGCGGTAGGGGAACTGCTGCGGTTGGACCGGTACGTGGACGTCATCGTCCCCCGCGGCGGCAAGGGCCTGATCGAGCGCATCGTCGCCGAATCGCGCATTCCGGTCATCAAGCACCTGGACGGGGTCTGCCACGTCTATCTCGACGAGCGCGCCGATGCCGGCAAGGCCGTCCGCATCGCCGTCAACGCCAAGACCCAGCGCTACGGGGTCTGCAACGCCATGGAGACGCTGCTGGTGCACGAGGCGGTCGCAGCCGGGCTGCTGCCGCGCCTGGCCGAAGAATACACCCGCCACGGGGTGGAGCTGCGCGGCTGTGAGCGCACCCGGGCGATCATCGACTGCCGGCCCGCCACCGAGGACGACTGGCGCGCCGAGTACCTGGCGCCGATTCTCGCCATCCGGGTGGTGGACGGCCTGGATCAGGCCATCGACCACATCAACCGCTACGGCTCCGGGCATACCGACGCCATCGTTACCGAGGACTACGGCCGTGCCCGCCGTTTCCTGCGCGAGGTGGATTCCAGTTCGGTGATGGTCAACGCCTCCACCCGCTTCGCCGACGGTTTCGAATACGGCCTGGGGGCGGAGATCGGCATCAGCACCGACAAGCTGCACGCCCGCGGCCCGGTGGGGCTGGAGGGGCTGACGACGCAGAAGTTCGTCGTGCTCGGCGACGGCCAGATCCGTACCTGAATGATCGGGATCTACGGCGGCACCTTCGACCCGGTCCACTACGGCCATCTGCGCACCGCCCTGGAGGTGCAGGAAGCCCTGGGGCTGGATCAGCTCCGCTTCGTTCCCTGCCGCCAGCCGCCCCATCGCCGCCCGCCACGGTTTTCCGCCGCGCACCGGCGCCGGTTTCTGGAAGCGGCTCTGGCCGACGCCCCGCCCGGTTTCGTGCTCGACACCCGGGAGCTGGAGCGGCCCGGTCCCTCCTACATGATCGACACCCTGGACTCGCTGCGGGCGGAGCTGGGGGACGTGCCGCTGGTTCTGATCCTGGGGCTGGACGCCTTCTTGGGGCTGCCGGGCTGGCACCACTGGCGGGAAATCCCGCAGCTGGCCCATCTGCTGGTCATGGACCGGCCGGGCTACCGACCCGACTGGCCGGCGGCGCTGGCGCCGGAGCTCCGGCGGCGCCGCTGTGACGATCCGGGGGAATTGCGGCGCGCTCCCGGGGGTCGAATCCATTTCCTGAGGGTGACCCGGCTGGAGATTTCCGGTACCTTCATCCGCCGGTGCCTGCAGGAAGGCAAAAGCCCCCGTTATCTGTTGCCTGATACGGTCTTAAGGCTGCTTGAATCCACTTCGACGGAGCTTGCATGAAACCCGACGATCCTGTTCTCGACTGGGTGCTCGACGCCCTCGACGACCTCAAGGCCCGCGACGTCACCGTGCTGGACGTGCGCGGCAAAACCTCGGTGACCGACTACATGGTGGTGGCCTCCGGCACCTCCGAGCGCCACGTTCACGCCCTGGCCGACAACGTGGTGGAAAAGCTGGCCGAGCACCGCATCAAGCCCCTCGGCGTGGAGGGGGAGCGCTCGCGCGACTGGGTGCTGGTGGACCTGGGGGACGTCATCGTCCACGTGATGTTGCCGGAAACCCGTGACTTCTACCAGCTGGAAAAGCTCTGGCAGGTGGAGGAGGAAGCCGGCGAAAACGCCTGAATCAGGGCAGTTCGATCTCCGTGGCGCCGCCTTCGCCGGCATTGTTGCGCCATTCGATCCGCAGGCGGCTGCCGGGTTCGACCCCATCGAAACGGAAGCTGAAGAAGGGTTCCGGCGCGATGGCCGGTCCCAGATGACTTTCCACCAGAAGTTTTCCCCCTGCCAGCACCGCCAGATAAGCCAGATACCGGGACGGTGGTTTGTCGTGGCTGGTCCAGGCCGCGTGCCCGGGAAAATACAGCCGGATTTCCACGCTGCCGTCGCGGTGCCGCAGGCTGCGATGTTCGATGCGCATCAGCGACAGCCCTGGGAAACGTCGATTTTGGCGCTTTGGTGGAAATAGCGCCCGCGGGCGCGGACGACGGCGACGATCTCGCTGTCTTGATACAGGCGCAGGTGAGTGCGTACCTGCGGGCGGGTCCGCGGAGACAGGAGGAAGCGGGCGGCCAGCGGCGTAGGAGAAGGGGTGACGAACAGGGCGATCAGATCGGTTTCCTGCAGCCGGCAGTCGACGCTGACCGGCACCGCCTGGCGCGATTCGGCCCGGCGCGGCAGGGACAGGCCGACGCCATAATGGAATTTGGCCTCCTCGCCGAAGGTCAGCTCGTAAACGGCCTGCGGCAGCGGGGTCGCGGCGCTCCATCCCGGCCGCAATCTGCCCAGACCTCCCAGCAACAGCAGTTGCAGCCAGCGCCGCCGGCTCCAGCGTTGCTTCATCGCGTGGGCCAGAGCCGGTTGAATGCCTGTGCCGCGGCCCGGGGGTCGGCTGCGGTGAACAGGGCGCCGATGACGGCGACCAGGTCGGCGCCGGCTTCGAGGAGCTGCCGGGCGTTGTTCGGCGTGATTCCGCCGATGGCGACGATGGGCAGGCGCAGCCGGCTGCGGGCGCGCGCCAGCAGCGCCAAAGGCGCAGGTACAGCTTCCGGTTTGGAAGTCGAGGGGAAGAAGGCGCCGAAGGCGACGTAGGTGGCTCCGGCGGCCTCGGCCCGACGGGCCCGTTCCAGCGCCGCGTAGCAGGAGACGCCGACGATCGCACCTGTCCCCAGGCGCTGGCGGGCGTGCTCCAGGGGGGCGTCGTGGCGTCCCAGGTGGACGCCGTCGGCGCGGATTCTCAGCGCCAGTTCCACGTCGTCGTTGACGATCAGCGGGATTGCGTATTCGCGGCACAATGCCGCCACGGCGGCCGCCTGGCCGGGTGTCAGGCGGGCCTGTTTGTCCCGCAGCTGGAGGACGTGGGCGCCGCCCTGCAGCGCCGCCTCGATGCGTTCCAGCCAGCGGTCGAAATCGCCGTCAAGGGCGGGGGTGATGGCGTAGAGGCCGGTGGACGGGAAGAGGAGGGGCATGCTCAGCTCCAGAACAAACGCTCGGGAATCGGCTGTCCCTGACCCGGGCGGAAGCCGTATTTGATCGCATTCCAGGTGTATTGCTGGGCCTTGCGGGCCGCTTCTTCCAGTTCCAGCCCCCGCGCCAGCAGGGCGGCCAGGGCGGCGGCCAGGGTGCAGCCGGAACCGTGGGCGCTGGCGGGCAGCTTCTCCCAGGTGAAGGTCTTGTGGCTGCCGGGGAGATACAGGGTGTTGTAGATCAACGGTGTGGGTTCGTCGCCCCCGGTGATCAGCACCGCCTGGCAGCCCCGTGCCAGCAGGGACTCGGCGCAGCGTGAGGGCAGGGCTTCACCGGTCAGGCGCCGGGCTTCGTCGAGGTTGGGCGTCAGCACCGTAGCCAGCGGGATAAGCTCGCCGAGCAAGACGTCGATCAGCGCCTCGTCGGCCAGTTCCGAGCCGCCGCCGGCCTTGAGGATGGGGTCGAGCACGGTCACGGCAGGCGCCTGGCGCAGCCTATCGGCCACCAAGGCGGCGATCTCCGCCGATCCCAGCAGCCCGATCTTGACCGCGTCGAAGCGAATGTCCGCGGTCAGCCGCTGCCATTGTTCCGCCAGGGTGGCGGGGGATTGCGGATAGAGGCGGTGGACGTTCCGGGTGTCCTGGGCGGTGAGGCAGGTGACGAGCGTGCCGGGATGACAGCCCTGGCTGACGATGGCCTCGATGTCGGCCTGGATGCCGGCGCCACCGGTGGGATCGTGGCCGGAAATGGCGAGAACGGTGGGTTTCAAGCTGGGGATCCTGACGGGATCGTCTAAACTTGGATTGAGATCGCGCTTAAGGTGGATGCCGAAACAGTGGATAACGATTATACCAAGCTCCTGGGCGTGGTTGGCGCCTTTTGCCGGACCGTCGATCACATGGAAGATTATCAGCGCCTGCCCTGGCTGCAGACCATCGGGACGCAGCTGGAGGAGCTCGACGCCGAGATGCGCCGGCTGCGGTTGGATTTGGCGTACCAGTTTTTCGCCCTGCCCGATCTGGATTTTCGTTTCGCCATGTTCTGCCGCCTCAAGGACTTTCTCGGAGACTGGGACGGTTATCCCCTGCCTGGCGACGATGCGGCCGATCCTGACGATCATAGCGGCAGCCTGGCCGACGACTTGACCGATATTTACTTCGAGCTCGGCCGGGGATTGGCGCTGTACCGGGACGACCCTGCCGATCCCCTGCCTGCGGTGCAGCTGTGGTACACCGGTTACGTCCTCCACTGGCGGGAGCATCTGCATGACGCCCGCTGTCATCTGAAGGTCTTGTTGCCGCGCTTTGCCTGACCGATGACTGCTCTTTTGGAATACGCACCCAATAATCAATGAATTTGATAACAATTATCATTTGAATTAAAATCAGCGCTCGCTTTATTTGTGACAATGGATAAGGGAGGTTCGCGATGAAGACATCACGCCCGGTCACAGCCGCCTTGGCCCTGGCTCTGGCGGGGACGGCACAGGCGGCGCCCATGCCATCGCCTGAGGCGTTGTGGGAGATCGTCCAGCAACAGCAAAAGGAGATCGAAGCCCTCAAAGCCAAGCTGGCAGAGAAAGAAAAAGTCGAAGCGAAGGTCACGCCCGAGGAGGTCAAGGAACTCAAGCGGGAAACCGGCATCCTGGCCCAGGAGCTGGAAAAGATGCGCACTCTGCTGGTGATTCCTGAGGAGCCCAAGTACAAGAGCATGTACGGTTTGGGGCCGGCGGCCTCGAAGGTCTATCAGGTGGGCCGCGGGCTGTCGATCGGCGGCTACGGCGAAGGGCGCTACCAGGTTTTCACCGGCGACCAGAACGGCAACAAGGACAACGCCGACTTCGTCCGCCTGGTGCTTTACACCGGCTACAAGTTCAACGACTGGATCCTGTTCAACAGCGAGATAGAATTCGAGCATGGGACCACCGGAGAGGGTTCCGAAGAGAAGGGTGAGGTGTCGGTCGAATTCGCCGCCCTCGATCTCTTTCTCGATCCCCATGCCAACATTCGGGCTGGGATGGTGTTGATGCCCATGGGATTCCTCAACCCGATCCACGAGCCGCCGTTCTTCTTCGGCAACAACCGCCCGGAGGTGGAGCAGCGCATCATTCCCTCCACCTGGCGTGAGATGGGGCTGGGGCTGTTCGGAGAAATCCTGCCGGGGCTGAGTTATACCACCTATGTGGTCAATGGCCTGGACGCCACGGGATTCTCCGCCCGGGGAATTCGCAGCGGCCGCCAGGGGGCGAGCAAGGCCAAGGCGGAAAATCTGGCCTGGGTGGGGCGGATCGATTACCAGGTACCTCAGCTGACTGGCCTGACCGTGGGTGGCTCGGCCTACATCGGCCATTCCGGCCAGGATGAGATCGGCAGCGCCGCGGTGCTGACCCAACTCTATGAGGGCCACCTGCAATGGAAGTACCGCGGCCTGGAAATGCGGGCGCTGGGCGCCTGGAGCCACATCGGCGATGCCGGCAAGGTCAGTCGGGCGGTGGGCGAGGCGGTCGGCCGCGAGCAGTTCGGCTGGTATGCGGAAGCCGGTTACGACATCATGCCCTGGATCCTGCCCCGGTCGACCCAGTACTTGGCGCCCTTCTTCCGCTACGAACGCTGGGACACCCAGGCGGAGGTCGCCGGTGGTTTCACCCGGAACGGCAATCTCGACCGCCGTCTATGGCAGATCGGGGTAAACTACAAGCCGATTCCCAACGTGGTCATCAAGGCCGACTACCGCAACATCGATGCCGATCAGGGCGAGGTGGCGGACGAGTTCAATCTGGGGCTGGGTTTCATTTTCTGACACAGGGGTTTTATGCGGCGTATCGTCACGCTTTGGCTGGGCCTGGTGCTGGCAGTCTTCTCGGCTGCCAGCCCGGCCCGGGTCTATTACAGCAAGCAGGAAGCGATGGCGCTGGCCTTCGGCAAGGAGGTCGCGGTCGAAATGAAAACCCTGTTTCTGACCGAGGCGCAGCGCCGGGCGATCGAACGCCTGGCCCGGGTCAAGCTGGAATCGAGTCTGTACACCTTGTATGTGGGCAAGCGCGATGGCCGGATCGTCGGCTATGCCGCCATCGAAACCCATACCGTGCGCACCAAGCCGGAAACGCTGCTCATCGTGCTGGATGCAAACGGAGAACTGAAACAGGTCGAGGTGCTGGCCTTTCACGAGCCGCCGGAATACCAACCGCCGCAGCGCTGGTTCGCCCGGCTGCGGGACGTTCCCCTGGACGACCTGCGTCTCGGCGCCGGAATAGACGGTATCAGCGGGGCCACTTTGAGTTCCCGGGCGGCGCTGGACAGCGTGCGCAAGGTGCTGGCGCTGTACCGGGTGGCGATCGCGGGGAAGGGGGAGTGATGCGCTTCTTCGTCAGCGGCGAGCACTACCGCAAGGTCTTGCTCCATACCTGCATCCTGCTGTTTCTGGGATATCTGGTGCTGTTCGCCGTCAGCGCCGCGTTGATGTACTTCAACCACATGGATCTGAGTCCGGCATCGGTGGTGGACTACTATCTGGGCAACGAGGCCGAATTCCGCCCGCCCCGTTCCTATCAGAGCCTGCTGGAAGTGAGCCACTTCCATCTCTTCGCCCAGGGGATGCTGGCCATGACCCTGGTGCATCTGCTGCTCATGACGGAGTTGCCGGTGTGGCTGAAGATCGGCCTGGGCGCCACCGCGTTTTTCAGCGCCGTCGCCAACGAGGCGGCCGGCTGGCTGGTGCGTTTCGTCCATCCGGCCTTCGCCTGGCTGAAGGTGGGAACCTTTCTGGCCCTGGAGGGGGCGTTGCTGCTGCTGGTGCTGTGCATCGGCGGATCGCTGCTGCGGCCTGTCGGCCGCCCCCGTCCTTGGCACCGGAAACGCTGAAAACTTAGGGTTTACAAACCTGGGTTTTTGATTCATAATTTTTAATCTCTTTAGGCGCGTAGCTCAGTTGGTTAGAGCACCACCTTGACATGGTGGGGGTCGTTGGTTCGAATCCAATCGCGCCTACCAGTTTCTCGAACAAGAAGCATCGCCCGGCGATGCTTTTATTTTTTGTGTGGTGACACGGCCATGCCGACGATTACGCTGCCCGACGGAAAACAACTGGCTTTCGACCATCCGGTGACGGTCAAAGAAGTGGCCGAGGCCATCGGTCCGGGCCTGGCCAAGGCCGCCGTGGCCGGCAAGGTGGACGGCCGCCTGGTCGATCTCAGCCACGTCATCGATCATGACGCCCGGGTGCAGATCGTCACCCCCCGCGAGGAAGAAGGGTTGGAGGTGGTGCGCCATTCCACCGCCCATCTGCTGGCTCAGGCGGTCAAGGAGCTGTATCCCGAGGCACAGGTCACCATCGGGCCGGTCATCGAGGATGGCTTCTACTACGATTTCGCCTACGAGCGCCCCTTCACCCCGGAAGACCTGGACAAGATCGAAAAGAAGATGCAGGCGCTGGCCAAGGCCGCCCTGCCGGTCGAGCGCCGGGAGGTTCCGCGGGAGGAGGCGATCGAGTTTTTCCGCCGCCAGGGGGAGGAATACAAGGCCCGGATCATCGAGGAGATTCCCGAAGGGGAGGTCATCTCCCTCTATTCCCAGGGGGATTTCACCGACCTGTGCCGCGGTCCCCACGTGCCCGACACCGGCAAGCTCAAGGCTTTCAAGCTGACCCGGGTGGCCGGGGCCTACTGGCGCGGCGACGCCCGCAATGAGATGTTGCAGCGCGTCTACGGCACCGCCTGGGCCGACAAGAAACAGCTCAAGGATTACCTGCGCCGCCTGGAGGAAGCCCAGAAGCGCGACCACCGCCGCCTCGGCAAACAGCTCGATCTGTTCCACATCCAGGAAGAGGCGCCGGGGATGGTGTTCTGGCACGACAAGGGCTGGCGCATCTATCAGACCATCGAGCAGTACATCCGCGACAAGCTGCGCCGAAACGGCTACCAGGAGGTGAAGACACCGATGGTGGTGGACCGCTCCCTGTGGGAGAAGTCGGGGCATTGGGACAAGTTCGGCGACATGATCTTCACCACCCACTCGGAGAACCGCGACTACGCCATCAAGCCCATGAACTGCCCGTGCCACGTGCAGATCTACAACCAAGGTCTGAAGAGCTACCGCGACCTGCCGCTGCGCATGGCCGAGTTCGGTTCCTGCCATCGCAACGAGCCTTCCGGTACCCTGCACGGGCTGATGCGGGTGCGCGCCTTCACCCAGGACGACGCCCACATCTTCTGCACCGAGGCGCAGATCCAGGACGAGGTGTCCCGGTTCATCGACCTTCTGTTCGAGGTCTATCGCGACTTCGGTTTCGACGAGGTTCTGGTCAAGCTGTCCACCCGCCCGGAGAACCGCGTCGGCAGCGACGAGATCTGGGACAAGGCGGAAAAGGCGCTGGAGGAAGCCCTCAACCGCAAGGGATTGGCGTGGGATCTGCAACCGGGGGAAGGGGCTTTCTACGGTCCCAAGATCGAGTTCGCCCTCAAGGACTGCCTGGGCCGGGTCTGGCAGCTCGGCACCATCCAGGTGGACTTCTCCATGCCTGGGCGCCTGGGAGCCAGCTACGTGGCCGAGGACGGCTCGCGGCAGACGCCGGTGATGCTGCACCGCGCCATCCTGGGGTCGCTGGAGCGCTTCATCGGCATTCTCATCGAGCACTATGCCGGGCTGCTGCCCTTATGGCTGGCGCCGGTGCAGGCGGTGGTGCTCAACATCACCGACAATCAGCGCGAATACGCCCTGGAGGTGGAAAAATTCCTGACCGCTCAAGGTTTTCGGATCGAATCGGACTTGAGAAACGAGAAGATCGGCTATAAAATCCGCGAGCACTCCATGCACCGGGTGCCCTATCTGCTGATCGTCGGCGACAAGGAAATGGCCGCCCGCCAGGTGGCCGTCCGTACCCAGCAGGGCAAGGATCTGGGCGCCATGAATCTGGACGATGTGGCCGCCTGGCTTCAGGCGCAGGTGGCGGCCAAGGCCGTCGTCGTGGATGAACAAGAAACAACAACCAGCTGAGGAGAGAGCCTCATCGCTACCAAAGTAACAGAACCCCGCCGCAACCGGGATATCCGCGCCCCCAAGGTCCGCCTGATCGGTGCGGATGGCGAGCAGATCGGCGTCGTGTCGTTGGCCGAAGCCTTGCGGGCCGCCGAGGACGCCGGGCTGGATCTGGTGGAGATCGCCCCCCAGGCCGATCCGCCGGTGTGCCGGATCATGGATTACGGCAAGTACCGCTTCGAGCAGAGCAAGAAGCTGCAGGCGGCGAGGAAGAAGCAGAAGCAGATCCAGGTCAAGGAAGTCAAGTTCCGCCCCGGGACCGGCGAGGGGGATTACCAGATCAAGCTGCGCAACCTGGTCCGGTTCCTGGAAGACGGCGACAAGGCCAAGGTGACGGTGCGTTTTCGCGGCCGCGAGATGGCCCACCGGGAACTGGGCATGGAGCTTTTGAAGCGGATCGAGAAGGATCTGGAAGAATACGCGGTGGTCGAGCAGCATCCCAAGATGGAAGGCCGTCAAATGGTGATGGTGCTGGCGCCGAAGAAAAAGAAGTGAGTGAGTTTATCCCGTTTTTAAGGAGCAGACGATGCCAAAACTGAAGACCAACCGTGGGGCGGCCAAGCGCTTTACCCGGACCGGTTCCGGCAAGTTCAAGCGCAACCATGCCAACCGTCGCCACATCCTGACCAAGAAATCCACCAAGCGCAAGCGCCATCTGCGCCGGCCGGCCTACCTGAGCCCGTCCGACGTGCGCGAAGCCAAACAGCTGTTGCCTTACAGCTGATCGAAGTCCTCCATCCCGAACCGTAGGAGCGGATTGAAGCCATGCCACGAGTCAAGCGCGGAGTTATCGCCCGTCGTCGTCACAAGAAGATTCTCAAACAGGCCAAAGGTTACTACGGCGCCCGCAGCCGGGTGTTCCGGGTCGCCAAGCAGGCGGTCATCAAGGCCGGCCAGTATGCCTATCGCGACCGCAAGCAGCGCAAGCGCCAGTTCCGGTCCCTGTGGATCACCCGCATCAACGCCGCGGCCCGCGAGCACGGCCTGTCCTACAGCCGCTTCATGAACGGGCTCCACAAGGCCGACATCGCCATCGACCGCAAGGTGCTGGCCGACATGGCGGTCAACGACAAGGAAGCCTTCGCCGAACTGGCGAAAGTCGCCGCCGCGCAGGCTTAAGGCGCAGTGAGCGACGCGCTGCAATCCCTGCTCGACGAATCCCTGGCGGCCGTGCAGCAGGCCGCCGACCTGTCCCAGCTGGAACAGGTGCGGGTCCGCTATCTGGGCAAGAAGGGCCTGTTCACCCAGCAGATGAAGAACCTGGGCCGGTTGCCGCCGGAGGAGCGGCCGGCGGCCGGTAAGGTCATCAATGCCGCCCGGGAGCGGTTTCAGCAAGCGCTGGAACAACGCCGGCAGGTACTACAGCGGGCCGAGCTGGAAGCCCGGCTGGCCCGCGAGGCCCTCGACGTCACCCTGCCGGGGCGGGGTCCGGGACTGGGCGGGCTGCATCCTGTGACCGCGACCCTGGAGCGGATCGAGCGCATCTTCGCCGGTGCCGGGTTCGAGGTCGCCGAGGGGCCGGAAATCGAGGACGACTACCACAACTTCGAGGCCCTCAACATCCCGCCCCATCACCCGGCGCGGGCGATGCACGACACCTTCTACATCGACGCCCACACCCTGCTGCGCACCCACACCTCGCCGGTGCAGATCCGGGTGATGGAAGCGGGGCGGCCGCCTTTCCGGGTCATCGCCCCGGGGCGGGTCTACCGCTGCGATTCCGATCTCACCCACACCCCCATGTTCCACCAGGTGGAAGGTTTTCTGGTGGACGAGGACGTCAGCTTCGCCGACCTGCGCGGCACCCTCGACCAGTTTCTGCGGGTGTTCTTCGAGCAGGACGTTCAGGTCCGTTTCCGCCCTTCCTATTTCCCTTTCACCGAGCCCTCCGCCGAGGTGGACATCAGCTGCGTCCTCTGCGGCGGCGCAGGCTGCCGGGTCTGTGGTCAGAGCGGCTGGCTCGAGGTCATGGGCTGCGGCATGATCCATCCCAAGGTGTTCGAAGCCGTCGGCATCGACACCGAACGCTACAGCGGTTTCGCCTTCGGCCTGGGGGTCGAGCGCCTGGCGATGCTGCGCTACGGTATCGGCGATCTGCGCCTGTTCTTCGAAAACGATCTGCGTTTCCTCGAACAATTCCACTGAGACCAAATTTCTTATGCGCTTTAGCGAAGCCTGGCTCCGAGAGCACGTCAATCCGCCAGTCGATACCGCACGCCTGGTCGAACAGCTGACCATGGCGGGGTTGGAGGTGGACGCCGTGGAGCCGGCCGCGCCCCCGTTCTCCGGCGTGGTGGTCGCCGAAGTGGTCGCCGTCGAGCCTCATCCCAATGCCGACAGGCTCAGGGTCTGCCGGGTTTCCGTCGGCCGAGGCGAGTCCTTGCAGATCGTCTGCGGCGCCCCCAACGTCCATCCCGGCATGAGGGCGCCGCTGGCGACCATCGGCGCGGTGCTGCCGGGCGGTTTCAAGATTCGCAAGTCGAAACTGCGCGGGGTCGAATCCTTCGGCATGCTGTGTTCGGCCAAGGAGCTGGGGCTGGCCGAAGCTGCCGAAGGCTTGTGGGAGCTGCCGGCCGACGCCCCGGTGGGCGAGGACCTGCGGGTTTGGCTGCAGCTCGACGATCAGGTCATCGAAGTGGATCTCACCCCCAACCGGGCCGACTGTCTCAGCGTCGAGGGCGTCGCCCGCGAGGTGGCGGTGCTCAACCGCATCGACTGGCGGCTGCGGGCGGTCGAGCCGGTGCCGGCCTGTCACCGGGATGTGCTGCCGGTCGAGGTGGCGGCGGAAGCCCGGGCCGCTTGCCCCCGTTACCTGGGCCGCCTGATCAAGGGCATCGACCCCCAGGCGCCGACGCCGATGTGGATGCAGGAACGTCTGCGCCGCAGCGGTCTGCGCAGCCTGGGGGCGGTGGTGGACATCACCAACTACGTGCTGTTGGAACTGGGGCAGCCTTTGCATGCCTTCGACGCCGCCGGGATCGAAGACGGCATCCGGGTGCGGCAGGCCAAGGCCGGGGAAAAGCTGGCGCTGCTCAACGATCAGGAAATCACCCTGACAGGTGACGAGCTGGTGATCGCCGACGCCCGGCGCCCGCTGGCGCTGGCGGGTATCATGGGCGGGCGCGATTCGGCAGTGAACGATGGCAGCGCCGACATTTTCCTGGAATGCGCCTTCTTCGCCCCCGAGGCGATCATGGGCAAGGCTCGCCGCCACGGCCTGCACACCGATTCCTCTCACCGTTTCGAACGGGGGGTCGATCCGCAACTGCAACCGCGGGCGATCGAATACGCCACCCGGCTGATCGTGGAGATCGCCGGCGGCGAGCCGGGGCCGGTGGTAGAGGTCCTCGCCGCCGAGCATCTGCCGCAGAGGTCTCCGATTCGGTTGCGCCGGCGTCGGATCTCCCGCCTGCTGGGAATGGACTTCGAGGCCGCCGAAGTGGAGGAGATCCTGCGGCGTTTAGGGATGGAGATTGCGCCGGCGGCGGAGGATGAATGGCAGGTGACGGCGCCCAGCTTTCGCTTCGACATCCATATCGAGGCGGACCTGATCGAGGAGCTGGCCCGGATCGCCGGTTACCAGAACCTGCCAGTGCGCGCGCCCCGCCTGCCCATGACCCTACAGCCGGTTCCCGAAGGGCGGCTGCCGCTCGCCCGGGTGCGGGCCTTGCTGGGTGACCGGGATTACCGAGAGACCATCACCTACAGTTTCGTCGATCGCGCTTTGCAGGAGATGTTGGCGCCGGATCTGACGCCGGTGGTCCTGGCCAATCCCTTGTCCGCCGACATGGCGGTGATGCGCACCACCCTGTGGACGGGCCTGTTGCAGGCCCTGCGTCACAACCTCAACCGCCAGCAGAGCCGGGTGCGCCTGTTCGAGGCTGGTTTGCGTTTCCACCGCGAGGGGGAGGACATCCGGCAGGAAAAGATGCTGGCGGTGATCGCCTGCGGCCCGGTGTGGCCGGAACAGTGGGGGGTGAAGGCGCGGCCGCTGGATTTCTACGACCTCAAGGGAGATGTGGAGGCCCTGCTTTCGGCCACCGGGCGGTGGGATTTCACTTTCGAGGCCCGCCGTCATCCGGCCCTGCATCCCGGTCAAAGCGCCGCTTTGGTCGAAACCGCCACGGGCCGGGTGGTCGGCTGGCTGGGGATGCTGCATCCGCAGATCGCGGAGATGCTGGGTATTGAGACGAACGTGTTCCTCTTCGAAATGGCTCAGGCGGTGCTGGAGGACAGAAAGGTTCCCGTTTTCCGGCCGCTTTCCCGCTTCCCCTCGGTGCGCCGGGATCTCGCCATCGTCGTCGAGGAGGAAGTGCCGGCGGGCGCGGTCGTGGCGGCGGTACGGGAGGCGGCCGGTGAATGGCTGGTCGATGTGATTCTGTTCGATGTCTATCACGGCGCCGGCCTTGAAGCCGGGGAAAAGAGTCTCGCCCTCGGTCTGGTGCTGCAGCATCCGGAACGCACCCTGACCGACGAGGAGGTCGACCGCACCGTGACCCGGGTGATCGAAACCTTGCGACAGCGCTTCGCCGCCAAACTGAGGAGTTGATCCCATGACCCTGACCAAAGCCGACATCGTCGAGAAACTGTTCGAGGATATCGGATTGCACCGCAAGGAAGCCAAGGCGCTGGTGGACCTGTTCTTCGAGGAGCTCAAGCGGACCCTGGAGGCGGGGACGCCGGTGAAACTGTCAGGATTCGGCAACTTCGACCTGCGGGACAAGAACGAACGGCCCGGACGCAATCCCAAGACGGGGGAGGAAATTCCCGTCAGCGCCCGGCGGGTGGTGACCTTCAAGGCCGGTCAAAAACTCAAAAGCCGGATCGCATCCTATTCGCACCGGGTTGCCGCCGCGCAACAGGTTGAGGATGAGGACTTCTGAGGGCGGGAAGGGAAGGTGAGGAGGGTCCACCTTCCCTTTCGTACCTTAGAACTGCAGCCTGTCCTTGTTCTTCGCCACGGTCGCAGGTCCGATCCCCTTGACCCGGGCTGCGAGATCCTCGCCGTTCTTGAACGGCCCGTTCTTTTGCCGCTCCTTGACGATCGCTTCCGCTTTGGTTTTGCCGACCCCTTTGAGTTCCTCGGCGATGGCGGCGGCATCGGCCTTGTTGATGTTGACCGCCAGCGCAAAGGGGCTGGCGAGCAGCAGCGTGGCCGAGAGCATAACGGACGGGATGATTCGACGCATTGCGTTCCTCCTTTCTGATAGGGTTCTTGAGGAAAGGTAGTCGCTGCGATCCGGATCTTCCGTGAGGCCTGTCACACATCGGCCGTTTTGGCCGTGTCAGTCCTCCCCGCCGTCGAGTCCCCATTTCTGCAACCGGTATTTGAGTTGCCGCAGCGTCATCCCCAGACGGCGGGCAGCCTTGGAACGGTTCCAGCGGGTCTGCGTCAGAGCGTCGAGGATGGCGCGTCGCTCGATTTCCCCCAGATAGTCCTCCAGCGAGAAGGGGCCCTCGGGCAGGGGGGGGGCGTCCTTCGGGGAGATGCCGGAGACGGGGGCCGAGGGGGGCGGGAGGTGCAGATCGTCGGCGTCGAGGATTTCCCCCTCGCACAGGGCGGCGGCCCGTTCCAGGATGTTCTCCAGTTCGCGGACGTTGCCCGGGAAATCGTAACGGCACAGCGCCTCAAGAGCGCGCTCGGTCAGCATCAGGGGAGGCAGGCCGTTGACGTGGGCGATGTGGGTGAGGATGCGGTCGGCCAGCAGGGGAATGTCCTCGCGGCGCTGACGCAGGGGTGGGACGGTCAGTTCGATGACGTTGATGCGGTAATACAGGTCCTGGCGGAAGCGGCCCTCGTCCACCAGGGCCTTCAAATTCTTATGGATGGCCGAGAGGATGCGTACGTCCACGGCGATCTCCTCGTGGCCGCCGACCGGGCGGACGCGCTTTTCCTGGATCGCCCGCAGCAGCTTGACCTGCAGGTGCAGGGGGAGATCTGCGACCTCGTCGAGAAACAGGGTGCCGCCGTCGGCGGCCTGGAACAGACCTAGGTGGTCGGCGACCGCGCCGGAAAAGCTTCCCTTCCTGTGACCGAAGAACTCGCTTTCCATCAGTTCCGCCGGAATGGCGCCGCAGTTGACGGCGACGAAGGGCTTGTCGGCCCGCGGGCTTTTGGCGTGTATCAGCCTTGCCACCAGCTCCTTGCCGGTGCCGGATTCGCCGTGAATGAACACTGGCGCCTGGGTGCGCGCCAGCCTGGCGATCTTGCCGCGGATGTCGCGCATCGGCGCTGAATTCCCCAGCAGCAAGTCGCGGGAGCGGCGGTCTTTGGGGGCATCGGTCAGCTGAATGGCGCTGCCCACCAGTTTGCGCAGGATTTGCAGGTCCACCGGTTTGGAAACGAAGTCGAAGGCTCCGCACTTCAGCGCCCGCACTGCCGCCTCCATGTTGCCGTGGGCGGTGATGACCGCCACCGGCAGGTCGGGAAAGCGTTCCTGGATGTAGGCGACCAGGTCGATGCCGTCGCCGTCCGGCAGGCGCATGTCGGTGAGACAGAGCTGGAAGGATTCCCGCTCGAGCCAGGTCTTGGCCTCTTCCAAGGTGGCGGCGCAGCGGGCCTGGACGTTCATGCGCGCGAGCGTCAGTTCCAGCAGTTCGAGGATGTCCGGTTCGTCGTCGACGACAAGGGCGGTGGATTGAGTCATGGCGCCAGGATGACCTCGTTGATGGGGGTGAGAAGAATGCGGAAGCGGCTGCCTTGGGGGCCGTTGTCGTATTCCAGCCGGGCCTGGTTGAGTTGGGCCAGTTCCCGGGCGATGTAGAGACCCAGTCCGGTGCCGCTGCCGGAGGTGGTGAAAAAGGGTTCGAAGATCTGGGACAGGTGTTCGGTAGCGATGCCGGGGCCCTGGTCGATCACCTCGATGCAGGGATGTCGGCCTTCCTGAGTCAGGCGTATCCGGACCGCACCGCCCCCGTATTTGAGCGCGTTGCTGCACAGATTGCTCAGAATCTGTTTGAGCTGGCCGGGATCGACCAGGGCGGAGATCTCCGCATCGGGCAGCTCCAGCTCGACGGATCGGTTGCGGGTTTCCTCTTCGAAGTCGGTGCGGAAGCGTTGCAGCCAGGCGCAAAGTTCCAGGCGCTGGCGTTTGGCCGCGCTGCGCCGCGAGAGCTGCAGGACATTGTCGATGGTTTCGTCCACGCGGCGGACGTGCTTGCGGATGATCGCCACCAAGCGCAGATCCTGGGGATCCAGATGGGGGCTTTCCTCCAGGAGCTGGGCGGCGTGGCCGATGGCGCCCAGGGGATTTCGGATTTCATGGGCGATGCCGGCGGTGAGGCGGCCCAGGGAGGTGAGCTTGCTTTCCTGGACCCGTCTCTGGTGCAGGCGGTCGTCTTCCAGGAAGACCAGGGTCAGGGTCTCCCCCTCCAGAGACAGGCGGCTGGCCCGCAGATGCAGCGGGCCGTGATCGGTCGTCAGCACGGCCTGGTGTTCTGGGTCGCCCCGGGCCTGCCATTCCCGCAGGCTGGCGCTGAGCAGTCCGGGCAGCCCGCTGGCATCCCTGGGCGGCTGCGCCAGCCCCAGCAGCGCCAGGGCGGCCTGATTGGTGAGGCGGAGGCGGCGCTGGTCGTCCAGAACCAGAATCCCCGCTTGCAGGTGCTGGACGATGAAAGCGTTGAGGCGCTGGAGATTGGCCAGGTCCACCTGCCGGCGTTCGGCCAGGGCGGTGCTCTCTTCGGCCCGCTGGGCCAGGGCGACGGCCAGGCCGGCGATGGCGAAATAGGCGATACCGAGCATGGCGGCATAGGTGTAGTGGCTCGCCTCGAAACCGCCGCGCCAGTCGGCGTAGCCTTCCACTCCAAGCACCGCCAGGGCGGCCAGGGCGGCATAACCCAGGGCGCAGCGGCCGCCGATCAACAGCCCTGATGCGGCCACCGACACCGCCAGCAGGATGCCGAAGCCGCTTCCCAGCCCGCCGCAGGCATAGATGACGCCGGGGAGCACGACCAGGTCCAGTCCCAGACGTCCGGCGGCCTGCCAGCGGTAACCGGGACGGCGCAGCCACAACAGCGGCAGGCTGAACCAGGTGGCGGCGGCATAGACGGCGGCCAAGGCGCTGAACAGATCCGGGGCATAGGCACCCAGATGGGCGGGGCCGCGATGGGTGAAGAAGAGGATGGGCAGCAGGGAGGCGGCCGTCAGCTGATACAGGGCGAACACGCGCAACAGCCGCCAGGCCGGCGCGGTTTCGATCCGGTAGGCCGAGTGCGGGCAGGGTTGCAGATAGGCGGCGCTGTCGGTCATGGACTCGCCTCGATGCGGGTGTTGGCATAGAATGGTGACACTTTGCAAATTATAGGCGGCTTGCCATGAACATCCACGAATATCAGGCCAAGTCCCTGTTGGCCGAATATGGCATTCCGGTACCGGCAGGGGAGGTGGCCGAAACCGCGGCGGCGGCGCGGCAGGCGGCCGAATCGCTGTCTCCCGGACCCTGGCTGGTCAAGGCCCAGATTCACGCCGGCGCCCGCGGCAAGGCCGGTGGCGTGGTGCTGGCCCGCACGCCCGAGGAAGTGGCCGAAGCCGCCGCCCGGTTGCTCGGCAAGCGTCTGGTGACCGCCCAGACCGACGCCCGCGGCCTGCCGGTCCATCGGGTGCTGGTGGAGCGGGCCACCGACATCGCCCGCGAGCTGTATCTCAGCCTGACGATCGACCGCAGCGCTGAGCGCATCGGCGTGGTCGGTTCGGCCTCCGGCGGCATGGACATCGAGGAGGTCGCGCGCCGGCAGCCGGAGGCGATCCGGCGCTTCCACCTCCATCCGGCCGCCGGCTTTCAGCCCTACCAGGGACGGGAAATGGCCTTCGCCATGGGGCTCGACGCCGCCCAGGCCCGCCGCTTCGTCCAGATCCTCGACGGTTTGCAGCGGCTGTTCCGGGACAAGGACGCCAGCCAGATCGAGCTCAATCCGCTGGCGGTGACGGCGGACGGCGATCTGGTGGCGCTCGATGCCAAGCTCAATTTCGACGACAATGCCCTGTACGCCCACCCCGACATCGAAACCCTGCGCGATCCTACCCAGGAGGACGAGAAGGAGCGCCGCGCCCGCGAACACGGCCTCAGCTACGTGGCCCTCGACGGGGACATCGGCTGCATGGTCAACGGCGCCGGATTGGCGATGGCGACCCTGGACCTGGTCAAACAGTGCGGCGGCGAGCCGGCCAATTTCCTCGACGTGGGCGGCGGGGTGACCGCCGAGCGGGTCGCCGAGGCCTTCAAGATCATCCTCTCCGACGCCAAGGTCAAGGCCATTCTGGTCAACATCTTCGGCGGCATCGTGCGCTGCGATCTGATCGCCGAAGGCGTGATCGACGCGGTCCGCGAAGTGCACGTCAGCGTGCCGGTGGTGGTGCGCCTGGAAGGCACCAACGCCGACACCGGCCGCCGCCTGCTGCAGGAGGCGCAACTGGCTATCGTCCCCGCCGCCGATCTGCTGGAGGCGGCCCGGAAAGTGGTCGCCGCGGCCAAAGGAGAACTGTCATGAGCGTGCTGGTCGATCGCAACACCCGGGTCATCTGTCAGGGGTTCACCGGCAGACAGGCCACCTTCCACAGCCGGCAGGCGTTGGAATACGGCACCCGGCTGGTCGGCGGGGTGACGCCGGGGCGCGGCGGTCAGACCCATCTGGGGCTGCCGGTGTTCGACACCGTGCGCGAGGCGGTGCGGGAAACCGGCGCCGAGGCCAGCGTCATCTACGTTCCGCCCCCGTTCGCCGCCGACGCCATCCTGGAGGCGGCCGATTGCGGCCTGCGCCTGGTGGTATGCATCACCGAGGGCATTCCCACCCTGCACATGCTCAGGGTCAAGGCGGCGCTGAAGGACTACGACTGCGTCCTCATCGGTCCCAACTGTCCCGGCATCGTCACCCCGGACGAATGCAAGATCGGCATCATGCCCGGTTTCATCCACCGCCGCGGCTGCGTCGGCATCGTCTCCCGTTCCGGTACCCTGACTTACGAGGCGGTGTGGCAGACCACCCGCGAGGGACTGGGTCAGAGCACCTGCATCGGCATCGGCGGCGATCCCATCCACGGCATGACCTTCATCGACGCCCTGGCCCTGTTCGAAGCCGACCCGGAAACCCGTGGCATCATCCTGGTGGGGGAGATCGGCGGCGAGGAGGAGGAAATGGCGGCCGAATACATCCGACACCACGTCACCAAGCCGGTAGTGGCCTACATCGCCGGCCGCACCGCGCCCCCCGGTCGGCGCATGGGGCACGCCGGCGCCATCGTCAGCGGCGGGCGGGGGACCGCCGAGGCCAAGGTGACGGCCCTGCGCCGGGCCGGAGTCGCCGTGGTGGATCTTCCCACGGACATGGGCCGGCGCATGAAGGAGGCGCTGTCATGACCCGGCTGCGCGTGGCGCTGGCCCAGCTCAATTATCTGGTGGGGGACATCGACGGCAACGTCGCCAAGATCGTCGCCGCCGCCGAACGGGCCCGCGACGCGTTGCAGGCCGACGTGGCGGTGTTCACGGAACTGGCGGTGTCCGGCTATCCGCCCGAGGATCTGCTTTTGCGTGCGGATTTCCTCCGCGCCTGCCGAGACGGCCTCGAGCGCATCCGCCGTCAGGTGGGCGGGATCGAGCTGATCGTCGGCTTTCCCGAACGGTGCGACGGGCGGCTGTACAACAGTGCCGCGGTTCTGCGCGACGGCGAGATCCGGCTGCTCTACCGCAAGCGGTGCCTGCCCAACTACGGGGTCTTCGACGAAAAACGCTATTTCCAGCCGGGCCAGGAACCGGGCCTGTGCCTCATCCGAGGCGTGCCGGTGGGGCTGTCGATCTGCGAGGACATCTGGCATCCCGGCCCGGTGGAGGCCAGCGTGCGCGCTGGCGCCCGCCTCGTCGTCAACCTCAACGCCTCCCCCTTCCACGTCCGCAAGATCGCCGAGCGCGAAGCCACGGTTCACGCCCGCATCGCCGCCACCGGGGTGCCGGTGGCGTACGTGAACCAGATCGGCGGCCAAGACGAACTGGTGTTCGACGGCGCCTCCTTCGTGATGGACTGGGAGGGCCGGGTGGTGCGGCGGCTGCCGGAGTTCGAGGAGGCGCTGGAGGTGGCCGAGTTCCGCTGGGACGGGGAACGGGTCGTGCCGGAGGGGGGGCTGGTGACGCCGGTGGCCGGGGAAATCCCCAGCATCCGTAGGGCCATCGTCCTGGCGATTCGCGATTACACCCGCAAGAACGGTTTCAACGGTGCGGTGCTGGGCCTGTCCGGCGGCATCGACTCGTCGGTGGTGCTGTGCCTGGCGGCCGAAGCCCTGGGGGCGGAGAACGTCGAAGCGGTGATGATGCCCTCGCGCTTCACTTCGGAAATCAGCCTGGCCGATGCCCGCGCCCTGGCCGACAATCTGGGAGTGAACTACCGGGTCATCCCCATCGAGCCGGCCTTCCAGGCGTTTTTGCAAATGCTCGAAAAGGAGTTCGCCGGCAGACCTTGGGATGTGACCGAGGAGAACATCCAGGCCCGCTGCCGCGGCGTCACCCTGATGGCGATCTCCAACAAGTTCGGCCGCCTGGTGCTGTCCACCGGCAACAAGAGCGAGATGAGCGTCGGTTACGCCACCCTCTATGGCGACATGGCCGGGGGGTTCGCGCCGATCAAGGACGTGATGAAACTCAAGGTCTACGCCCTGGCCGAGCACATCAACGCCGAAGGGGAGATCATCCCCGGGCGGGTGCTGGTGCGGCCACCCTCGGCGGAGCTGGCCCCGGATCAGAAGGACGAGGACAGCCTGCCGCCGTATGCGGTGCTCGATCCGATTCTCGAGATGTACGTGGAGCAGGACCTGTCGGTGGAGGAAATCGTCGCCGCCGGCTTCGACGAAGCGGTGGTGCGGCGGGTGGTCAACCTGGTGGAACGCAACGAGTACAAGCGCCGCCAGGCCCCGCCCGGGGTGCGGATCACACCGCGGGCCTTCGGGCGTGACCGGCGCTATCCCATCACCAACGGTTTCCGGGCCGGGTGACGCTGCGGCAGGCGGCTATAGAAGAACCACCAGAAACAGCCGATCCCGCCCAGAACCCCCAGGTGCATGACTGCGTGGGGGGCGACCACGCCCGGCACCAGCGTCGGCCAGCGGGCGAAGTCGGCGACGGCGCCGAGAGTGTAGGCCAGCCCGCCCCACACCAGCGGCGCGATGAAGCGGAAGCCGTGACGCCGCCCTAACGCGATGCCCGATCCCAGCCCCAGCCAGCCCAGCCCCAGATACAGGCTCAGCCCCAGGGCTTCCGGGATGGCGTCGAAGAAGGTCACCTTCAGCGCGATGCCGGCGATGGCCAGGCTCCACACCAGCGCCAACACCCCCCAGCGCCCCCAGCCGCTGCGGAAGAACAGCGGCTGCAGCGGCGTGAAGCTGCCGGCGATGAGGGCGAAGATGGCGGCGTGATCGAGACGCAGGAACACTTCGTGGGCCGTCCCTTCGGTGGCGAGCAGGTGATAGACGCCGCTCATGGACAGCAACAGGACCACGGTGAAGGAAAACACCGCCGTGGTGATGCGGCACAGCCGGCAGCCGCCACAACGGCGCCACAGGGGAACCGCCAGTAGGGCGAAAACCCCGGCGCCGATCAGGTGGGTGAGGGAGCTGACCGGATGGGTGAAACCGGGAACCGGCTGGATATCCATCCGATGGCGCGGTCCGTCCTAGAACGGAATGTCGTCGTCCTCGAAGCCGTCGTCCACAGGCGGGGCGCTCGGGGCCGGTTGCGCCGCCGGCCGCTGCGGGGCCTGGGGACGCGGGGCGGGCTGGCCGTGGTCGCCTGCAGGGAACGAGGCACTGCCGCTGTCGCCGCCGCGGCCGCCGAGCAACTGCATCTCGCGGGCGACGATTTCGGTGGTGTAGCGGTCCTGGCCGTCCTGGCCCTGCCATTTGCGGGTGCGCAGCTGGCCCTCGATATAGACCTGGCGGCCCTTCTTCAGGTATTCGGCGGCGATTTCCGCCAGGCGGCCGAACAGCACCACCCGGTGCCACTCGGTGCGTTCCTGTTGCTGGCCGGTCTGTTTGTCCTTCCAGGTTTCGCTGGTGGCGACGCGCAGGGTGGTGACCGCATCGCCGCTGGGCATGTAGCGGGTTTCCGGGTCGGCGCCCAGGTTGCCGAGCAGGATGACTTTGTTGACGCCTCTTGAGGCCATGGTTCAACTCTCCATCGGTTGGGGTTCGGGGGAGGAGGGGGCGAAGCGGGCGACCAGGGCTTCCAGGCGCTCGCGGTTCACCCGCTGTTTGTCGATCTTCAGATAGGCGACCCCTTCTTCCGGGACCACCACCGCCTCGACCACGCCGGGCAGCTTGCGCAGTTTGTGGGCCAGTTTCTGCGCCTGACGCCGGTCGCTCACCTCGACGTGCAGCAATAGACTGCTCACCGGCCGGGGTGGTTTCATCCCCAGGGCGACCAGGCCCCACAGGCCCGCCAGGGCGGCACAGGCGGCGAACACCGCCGCCAGCCCGTAGTGTTCGTGGACCCAGCCGCCCAGGGCGCCGCCGAGGAAGGCGCCGAAGAACTGGCTGCTGGAATACACCCCCATGGCGGTGCCCTTGAGATCCACCGGCGCGGTCTTGGAGATCAGCGACGGCAGCAGCGCCTCGAGCAAGTTGAAGCCGGTGAAGAACACCAGCAGCCCGGCGACGATGCCGGCCAGCTCGGTGTGGTAGCGCAGCAGGCCGAGCTGGGCCAGGGCGATGAGGCCGATGGCGGTCAGAAACACCACCTTCATCTTGTGGCGCTTTTCCGCCGCGATCACCAGGGGCACCATCAGCACGATGGACGCCGCCATCACCGGCAGATAGACATAACTGTGGCGCAGCGGCGGCAGGCCGGCGTACTGTTTCAGGGCCAGCGGCACGGCGATGAAGGTGGCGGTGAGCATGGCGTGCAGGCACAGGATGCCGAAATCCAGGCGTAGCAGGTCGGCATGGGTCAGCACGCTGGTGAAGCGGGCCGGCTGGACCTCGGCATCTCGATGGAAGCGTACCACCGTCGGTGTCGGCACCACGGTGACCAGGATGATCAGCCCCAGCACGGCGAGCGCGGCGGTGCTCCAGAACAGGCCGGACAATCCCAGCCAGTGACCCACCACCGGGCCGGCCACCATCGACGCCGCAAAGGCCAGGCCGATGCTCATGCCGATCATGGCCATGACCTTGGTGCGCTGTTCCTCCCGGGTCAGGTCCGCGGCCAGGGCCATGATCGCGGCGGCGATGGCGCCGCTACCCTGGAGGGCGCGGCCGGCGATCACCTGCCAGATGTCGTGGGCCTCGGCGGCCACCACGCTGCCGGCAGCGAACAGCAGCAGGCCGGCGGCGATCACGGTTTTGCGGCCGATGTGGTCCGACAGCAGCCCGAAAGGAATCTGCAGCAGTGCCTGGGTGAAGCCGTAGGCGCCGATGGCCAGCCCCACCAGTTTGGGGGTGGCGCCTTCCAGCTCGCCGGCAAACAGGGCGAACACCGGCAGGATCATGAACAGCCCCAGCATCCGCAGGGCGAAGATCAGCGCCAGACCGACGGCGGCGCGTTTTTCGGTTCGGGTCATGGGTGTTCGGTTGGTCGATGGATCGGGTCATTTTAACAGAAGGGGAACGGCGCCGGTCCGGGACAGTCTTGTTAAAATGGTCGATTTCGATGTAGGGGGACCGGTTGTGTTGAAACGGGATTTGCTGCGTACTGCGATCGTCTGTCTGCTGTGGCTGCCGGGGCTGGCCGAGGCCCATGCCGCCGGCGGCAGCGGCTTCACTTCGGGGCTGCTGCATCCGATTCTGGGGCTGGACCATCTGCTGGCGATGGTCAGCGTCGGCATTCTCAGCGCCCAGCTCGGTGGGCGGGCGATCTGGCTGGTGCCGGCGGCTTTCGTCAGCTGCATGATTCTGGGCGGGGTCCTGGGCATTCTGGGGATTTACTGGCCGTTCGTGGAGCTGGGCATCACCCTGTCGGTGATCCTGCTCGGCATCGCCCTGGCGGCCCACGGCCACATCCCCGTGGCGGTGGGATTGGGGCTGGCCGGCTTTTTCGGCATCTTCCACGGCCATGCCCACGGCACCGAGATGCCGGAAGTGGCCGAGCCGGTCTGGTTCACCCTCGGCTTCGTCACCGGCACCGTCGCCATGCACCTGACCGGGGTCGCCATCGGCCTGACCGCCGAGCGCCTGCCTTCCGGGGACCGGTGGCTCCGCTACCTCGGCGCTGGGGTGGCCGGGATCGGGGTCCACATCCTCTACGAACTGCTGATGCCGATGGAGATGCTCTGAGCCGGTATGGATCACATCCGCATTCGTGGGGCCCGCACCCACAACCTCAAGAACATCGATCTGGATCTGCCCCGCGACAAGCTGATCGTCATCACCGGGCTGTCCGGCTCGGGCAAGTCGTCGCTGGCCTTCGACACCCTGTATGCCGAGGGGCAGCGCCGCTACGTGGAGTCGCTGTCGGCCTATGCGCGCCAGTTTCTGTCGATGATGGAAAAGCCCGACGTGGACCACATCGAGGGCTTGAGCCCGGCGATCTCCATCGAGCAGAAATCCACCTCCCACAACCCCCGTTCCACCGTGGGTACGGTGACGGAAATCTACGACTACCTGCGCCTGCTGTTCGCCCGCGCCGGCACCCCCCGCTGCCCCGAACACGGCCTTCCTTTGGAGGCCCAGACCGTCAGCCAGATGGTGGACGCGATCCTCGCCCTGGAGGCGGGAAGCCGGTGGATGCTGCTGGCGCCGGTGGTGCGCGCGCGCAAGGGGGAATACGTGCAGTTGCTGGAGGAATTGCGCGGCCAGGGCTTCATCCGGGCCCGCATCGACGGTGAGATCTACGACCTGGACGACCCGCCCCGGCTGGACCTGCGCAAAAAACACACCATCGAGGTGGTGGTGGACCGCTTCCGCATCCGCGACGATCTGGGCCCGCGGCTGGCCGAATCCCTGGAAACCGCCCTCAAGCTCACCGGCGGCATCGTCACCGTGGTGAGTATGGACGATCCCACCCAGGTGCTGACCTTCTCCGATCAGTACGCCTGTCCCGAATGCGGCTACGCCCTGGAGGAACTGGAGCCGCGCCTCTTCTCCTTCAACAATCCCAAGGGGGCGTGTCCGGCCTGTGACGGCCTCGGGATGCAGCCCTATTTCGATCCCGACAAGATCGTCCCCAATCCCAAGCTGAGCCTGGCCGCGGGGGCGATCCGCGGCTGGGACCGGCGCAACGCCTTCTACTTCGCCCTGCTGCGCTCCCTGGCGGCCCACTACGGGTTCGATCTCGAAATGCCGTTCGAACAGCTGCCCGAGGCCGTACGCCGGGTGATCCTCCACGGCAGCGGCGGGGAGGTGATCGAATTCCGCTACTTCGGCAGCCGCGGCAAGGTCAAGCGCCATCCCTTCGAGGGGGTGATCCCGATCATGGAACGGCGCTACCGGGAGACCGATTCCAACGTGGTGCGCGAGGAACTGGCCAAGTATCTGGCCTCGCGGCCCTGTCCCGAGTGCGGCGGCACCCGCCTGGGCCTGGCGGCGCGCCACGTCTTCGTCGCCGACCGCAGTCTGCCGCAGCTGACCGCCCTGTCGATCCGCGACTGTCTGGCCTTTTTCGAGGATCTGCGCCTGCCGGGGCGGCGCGGCCGGGTGGCGGAGAAGATCGTCCAGGAGATCCGCACCCGTCTGTCGTTCCTGGTCAACGTCGGCCTCGACTATCTGAGCCTCGACCGCAGCGCCGACACCCTCTCCGGCGGGGAGGCCCAGCGCATCCGCTTGGCGAGCCAGATCGGTGCCGGGCTGGTGGGGGTGATGTACGTCCTCGACGAGCCCTCTATCGGCCTGCACCAGCGCGACAACCAGCGCCTGCTCGACACCCTGATCCACCTGCGCGATCTGGGTAACACCGTGATCGTGGTGGAGCACGACGAGGACGCCATCTGCGCCGCCGATCACGTGGTGGACATCGGTCCCGGCGCCGGCGTTCACGGGGGACGGGTGGTGGCGGAAGGCCCGCCCGAGGCCGTCTGCACCGTGCCCGAGTCCCTCACCGGCCGCTATCTGAGTGGGGCCGAACGCATCGAGGTGCCGAATTCCCTGAGGCCGCCCGACCCCAAGCGTCAGCTGGTGGTGCGCGGTGCCCGCGGCAACAATCTCAAAGGTATCGACGTGGCCTTCCCCGTCGGCCTGTTCACCTGTGTCACCGGCGTTTCCGGTTCCGGCAAGTCCACCCTGGTCAACGACACCCTGTATCCGGCAGTGGCTCGCCGCCTCAACGGCGCCGACCTGACCCCGGCGCCTTGCGACGGCATCGACGGCCTCGAGCATCTGGACAAGGTGGTGGACATCGACCAGAGCCCCATCGGCCGCACGCCCCGTTCCAATCCGGCCACCTACACCGGCCTCTTCACCCCCATCCGCGAGCTGTTCGCCGCCACCCCCGAAGCCCGCGCCCGCGGCTACACCCCGGGGCGCTTCAGCTTCAACGTCAGGGGCGGGCGCTGCGAGGCCTGCAAGGGGGACGGCGTCATCAAGGTGGAGATGCACTTCCTGCCGGACATCTACGTCCACTGTGACGTTTGCAAGGGGAAGCGCTACAACCGCGAAACCCTGGAGATTCGCTACAAGGGCAAGACCATCCACGAGGTTCTGGAAATGACCGTGGAGGAGGCCCTGGGCTTCTTCGACGCGGTGCCGGTCATCGCACGCAAGCTTCGGACCTTGATGGACGTGGGGCTGGGTTACATCACCCTGGGGCAGAACGCCGTCACCCTCTCCGGCGGCGAGGCCCAGCGGGTCAAGCTGGCGCGCGAGCTGTCCAAGCGCGACACCGGCCGCACCCTCTACATCCTCGACGAGCCCACCACCGGCCTGCATTTCCACGACATCCGCCAGCTCCTTGCGGTGCTGCACCGCCTGCGCGACCAGGGCAATACCGTGATCGTCATCGAGCACAACCTTGATGTCATCAAGACCGCCGACTGGATCGTCGATCTGGGCCCGGAGGGCGGGGCCGGCGGCGGCCGGGTGATCGCCGCCGGAACGCCGTGGCAGGTGGCGGAAAACCCGGCTTCCCATACCGGCCGTTTTCTCCGTCCCAAACTGTTAGAATGGCGGCAAACGTCTGCGGAGGCGTGCGATGACCGCGGTCAAGCGAGAATCCAGGCTCACGGCTGAGGAATACCTCGACTTCGAGCAGAAAAGCTTCGAGATCAAGCACGAATACTTGGCCGGTGAGATCTGGGCCATGGTAGGCGGCACCGACCGCCATAACATCGTGGCCTTGAATCTGGCCAGTTTCCTGAAGGCAAAATTGCGCGGCACCCCCTGCCGCACCTTCATGGCGGACATGAAACTGCGCATCGATGCCGCCGACGCCTTCTTCTATCCCGACGTGTTCGTCACCTGCGACCGGCGCGACCGGGACGAGCGCCTCTACAAGCGTCACCCCCTGTTCGTCGCCGAGGTGGTCTCCCCTTCCACCGAGCTTTTCGACCGCGGCCGCAAGTTCCATTGCTACCGCCAGTCGCCCGATCTGCAGGAATACTGGCTCATCGATCCGAATCGCATCGCGGTGGATGTCTATCGCCGTTTCGGTGACGACTGGCTGCTGCACGGCTACGACGCCGACGACGGGGAGATCCCGCTGGCCGCCCTGGAATTGACCATCGGCATGGGTGAGCTGTATGAAGACGTGTTTTGACCGGCTGGGGATGTAACGGGGAGGAGTGAATGGGAGATTTCTTTCAGAACGGCGTCGTTACCACGCTGCACCGTCTGTCGGACCGGCCGCTTGAGGATCTGGAGGAGGAGCTGATCCGCTTCTCCCGCCACCGGCCCATGTCGCTGGTGTTGCCGTCGCTGTATTCGGAGCTGGAAGGCCGGGCGCTGCCGGCGATCCTGGAGGAACTGGCCCAGGTGCCGTATCTGAACGAGATCGTCATCGGACTCGACCGGGCCGACGAGGACCAGTTCCGCCACGCCCGGGAATTTTTCGACCGCCTGCCCCAGCATCACCGCATCCTGTGGCACGACGGGCCGCGCCTGCGGGAACTGGACCAGCTGCTCGCCTCCCAGGGGCTGGCGCCCCAGGAGCCGGGCAAGGGACGCAACGTCTGGTACTGTTACGGCTACGTCATCGCCTCCGGCAAGGCCGACGTCATCGCCCTGCACGATTGCGACATTCTCACCTACAGCCGCGAGATGCCGGCGCGACTGTTCTATCCGGTGGCCAATCCGGCCCTCAACTACCGTTTCTGCAAGGGCTATTACTACCGCGTCGCCGACGGCCGCATCCACGGCCGCGTCACCCGGCTGATGCTGACGCCCCTGGTGCGGGCGCTGAAGACCGTCATCGGCCCGCTGGACTATCTGGAATTCCTCGACAGCTTCCGCTATCCCCTGGCGGGGGAGTTCTCCATGCGCGTGGACGTGGTGCGGGAGATCCGCATCCCGAGCGACTGGGGCCTGGAGATCGGGGTGCTGTCGGAAGTCCACCGCAACCAGGCCCACAGCCATTTTTGTCAGGTGGAGATCGCCGACGCCTACGACCACAAGCACCAGCCGGTGTCCCAGGACAATCCGGAGGCCGGCCTGGCGAAGATGAGCATGGACATCTGCAAGGCGCTCTACCGTAAACTGGCGACCATGGGCTGTGTCCTCCACCAGGAAACCTTTCGCGCCCTCAAGGCCACCTACTACCGCATCGCCCTGGATTTCGTCGATCGCTACTACAGCGAAGCCCGCATCAACGGCCTGGCTTTCGACCGTCACGCCGAGGAGCAGATGGTGGAACTGTTCGCCCAGCACATCTGGCTCGCCGGCGAACAGTTTCTGGAAAACCCGATGGAAACCCCTTTCATTCCCAGCTGGAACCGGGTGGTGAGCGCTCTGCCCGATTTCCTCGAACGGCTTTACCAGGCGGTCGAGGAGGACAACGCCTAGGCCAGCGCCAGCCAAGCTACCCCATAGGGCGGCAGGGCGATTTCCGCCTCCACCCGTTCGCCGCTCAACAGCTCGTGCCACTGGCCGCCGGGTAGCGGGATCAGGCGGGGGGTGGCGGTGACGTTGTGGAACGCCAGCAGAGTCTGGCTTTCCGTCTGGCGGCGGACGGCGAAGATGGCAGGATCCAGGTCGAGGACCTGCTGCGGGGCGTCGGGGTGGAAGGCTGGCTGCCGGCGGCGTAGTCCGGCCAGACGGCGCAGCTCGGTGAACACACGGGCCTGGGGGGAGTGGGGATCGGCCAGGCGGGCCTGGAGCGCGTCCAGGTCCCATTTGTGGCGGTTGATGGCCCGGGGGGCGCCGGTTTGCTCGACGCCTTCGCGGTCGTTTTCGGTGCCCAGCAGGCTGAGGATGTAGAAGGCGGGGATGCCCTGCAGCGCCAGCATGATGGCGTGGGCGCAGCGGTGCCGTTCGACGGCCAGGCCGTCGCGGCCCTTGGCGGTGCCCTGCATGGCGCTGAACCAGGCGATGTTGAGCTCGTAGGGGGCGCGGCCGCCGTCGGGGGTAGCGCGCCAGGAAACCAGCCCGCCCAGTTCCTGCATCCCGGCCACCAGGCGGTCGATCTCCTCGGGCGGGACGATCCCCTCCAGGGGCCGCAGGCCGATGCCGTCGTGGCAGGCGAGGAAGTTGAGGAAGGTGCAGCCCGGGGGCGGCGGTTCCAGGTTCGCCGCCCAATGGTTGAGATAGCCGACATCGCCGGTGTAGAGGGCGTGGAGCACCAGGGGCGGCAGGGGGAACTGGTAGACCACGTGGGCCTCGTCCCCCTGACCGAAATAGCTGATGTTCTCCCGGTGGGGGACGTTGGTTTCGGTGATGAGCAGGGTGTCCGGGGCCGCCTGCGCCACCACGTCCCGCAGCAGCTTGACCACCTCGTGGGTTTCCGGCAGATGGATGCAGGGGGTGCCGATCTTCTTCCACAGGTAGGCGATGGCGTCGAGGCGGATCATCCGGGAGCCTTTGCCCAGGTAGTACAGCAGAATGTCCAGGTATTCGAACAGGACCTTGGGGTTCTGGAAGTTGACGTCGATCTGGTCCGGGCTGAAGGTGGTCCAGAGCCAGCGCGGGCCGCGCACGGTTTCGAAACGGGTCAGCAGCGGGGTGGTGCGGGGGCGGACCACCTGTGACAGATCGGTGCCGGGATCGACTTCGATGAAATAGTCGCGGCCCGGGTCCAGGTCGCGCAGATAGTTCTGGAACCAGGCGTGCCGGCTGGAGACGTGGTTGATGACCAGATCCGTCATCAGGCGGAAGTCGCGGGCGATGGCCTCCACGTCGGGCCAGTCGCCCAGTGCGGGATTGACCCGCAGATAGTCGATGACCGCAAAACCGTCGTCGGAGCTGTAGGGGAAGTAGGGCAGAATGTGGACGCTGCTGACCGCATCGCCCAGATGCGCGGTCAAAAACCGGTGCAGGGTGCGCAGCGGCGTTTCATCCCGGCTGCGGATGCTGTCGCCGTAGGTGATGAGCAGCAGGTCGCGCTCGCGCCAAAGCGAGGGCGGCGCCGGATGGGTTTCCGGGGCGAAGCCGGCCAGCTTTTCCAACAGGTGGTCGGTGAGCGCGTCGGCCTGCGCCTCGCCGTAGAGGAATGCCAGGCGGTTGCGGATGCGCTGGCGGTATTCGGAGGGGAAACGGCCGTTCATTCCCGCTCTTCGTGGAAGGCGTCGTCATCGCCGCGGGCAGGGAAGTCCCCGTCCTCCCATTCCTCGCCGCCCTCCTCCAGACCCATCTCCGAATAGGGAATGTCGTCCGGCTCCACGTCGTCCAGGGGGGCGGCCCAGTCCTCCGGGGGCTCGATGGGTTCCAGGTTCAGCTCCTGCCAGGCGTCGAAGTCCAGTTCGTCGATGTTGCCGTCGTGGTACTGGATTTCGATGGCGCCGGAATCCTCGTCGACGGCGACGACCTCGAATTTCTGATCGGTTTCCAGATCCAGATACCAGTTGCCGACGATCGGATCGAGTTCGTTCATGGCAGCCTCCGTATCGAGGGGTTTCCGCTTAATCTAGCACAGCTCAACGGTGTTGCCGATGGTTGCGGATGATCTCGTAGGCTTCGCGGATCTTCTGGGTTTTTTCGGTGGCGATCCTGACCATCTCCTCCGGCAGGCCCTTGGCCACCAGCTTGTCGGGATGATGCTGGCTCATGAGGCGGCGGTAGGCTTTTTTGATTTCGGCGTCGCTGGCATCGGGAGAGACGCCGAGCAGGGCGTAGGCATCGCTCAGACTGGGCTGCTGGCGCCGGGGGGGCGGACGGTGACCGTGGCGCTGCTGGTACTGATGCTGGGCGTAAGCCTGGGTGAAACGCAGCTGGGCTTCGATGAAGGCGCGCAGGGCCTGAAACTCGAAGCGGGAGAAGCCCAGCCGCTGGCAGATGTGCAGCAGCAGGCGCTCCTCGGTGGGATGGAGACGGCCGTCGGCGTAGGCAGCCTGGAGCTGGATCTCCAGAAACAGGCGGATCAGCGACGCGCGCCGCCCCACTTCCTGGCGGAACTGGTCGAGGGTGGCGTCGAGGGGAAAGTTCGGCGACTTGCCCTCGCGGAACAGGCGGATGGCGGTTTCCCGCAAATGCGGCGGCAGGTCCATGCGGTCCATGATCTGACGGGCGACGGCGATCTCCTCCTCGGTGACGCGGCCGTCGGCCTTGGCCAGGTGGCCCATGACCGAGAAGGTGGCGGTGAAGAAGGCCATCTGGATGCGTTCCTGTTGTCCTGCGTCCATGCGCGGCAGGGATTGGAACTCGCCCAGGCCGCGGTCGAACTGATGGCCGACGGCGGCGCCCAGCAGCGCGCCCAGGGGACCGCCGAGCATGAAGCCGAAGGTGCCGCCCAAGACTTTGCCTAACCAGCTCATTGGTGCTTGCAATCTCCAGTAAAATCAGCATTATGACACGTTTGCCCGACCAGGAAAAAACGCCCATGCCCCCCGAGACCCTGTTCGAATCCAATCTCCGGTCCCTCGAGCTGCTGGGTCGCGGCAAGGTCCGCGACATCTACGCCATCGACGCCGAGCGCCTGCTGATCGTCACCACCGACCGGCTGTCCGCTTTCGACGTGGTGTTCCCCGATCCGATCCCCGGCAAGGGGCAGGTGCTGACGGCGGTGTCCAGCTTCTGGTTCCAGCGCCTGTCGCACCTGATCCCCAACCATCTGCTCGACGTGCCGCTGGCGGACATTCTCCCGGACGCGGCAGAGCGCGACCAGGTGGAAACCCGGGCGGTGGTGGCGCGCCGCCTGAAGCCGCTGCCGGTGGAGGCCATCGTGCGCGGCTACCTGATCGGTTCCGGCTGGAAGGATTATCAGCGCACCGGCGGGGTCTGCGGCATCGAACTGCCGCCGGGGCTGCGCCTGGCCGAGAAACTGCCCGAGCCCATCTACACCCCTTCCACCAAGGCCGAGATCGGCACCCACGACGAGAACATCGACTTCGAGCGCACCGTCGAACTGCTGGGCCGGGAAACGGCCGAAAAAGTGCGCCAGGTCAGTTTGCGGATCTACACCGAGGCGGCCGCCTACGCCTTGGAGCGCGGCATCATCATCGCCGACACCAAGTTCGAGTTCGGCCTCGACGAGAAAGGCGAGCTGTATTGGATCGACGAGGCCCTGACGCCGGATTCTTCCCGTTTCTGGCCGGCGGAGCGGTACCGGGTCGGCGTCAGCCCGCCGAGCTTCGACAAGCAGTTCGTGCGCGATTACGTCGAATCCATCGGTTGGAACAAACGGCCCCCGGCCCCCCGGCTGCCGCCGGAGATCATCGCCAAGACCGCGGAGAAGTACCGCGAGGCCCAGCGGCGTCTGCTGGGGGAGGGCTAAAGCCAGCCGTGTTCGGCGAAGGAAAAGGTTTCCCCGTCGCCGACCACGACGTGGTCGAGCACGCGGATGTCGAACAGCCCCAGCGCCTGCACCAGACGGGCGGTGATCTGGCGGTCGGCACCGCTGGGGCTGGGGTCGCCGGAGGGGTGGTTGTGGGCGAAGATGACGGCGGCGGCGTTCAGTTCCAGGGCGCGGCGCGCCACCTCGCGGGGATGGACGCTGGCCCCGTCGATGGTGCCGCGGAACAGCGGTTCGTAGGCGATCAGGCGGTGGCGGGTGTCGAGAAACAGGGCGGCGAAGACCTCGTAGGGCTGATCGCGCAGCTGGCGCACCAGAAAGGCGCGGGTCACCTGGGGCGAGGTCAGGGCTTTGCCCCGCTGCAGGCTCTCGTACAGATGACGGCGGGCCATCTCCAGCGCCGCCTGCAGTTGCACGTATTTGGCGCTGCCCAGTCCCTTGCAGGCGGTGAAGGTCTTGGCGTCGGCCTGCAGCAGGGCGCGCAGGGAGCCGAAGCGGGCCAAAAGTTCGCGGGCCAGGTCCACGGCGGTCTTGCCCGGGATGCCGGTGCGCAGGAAAATCGCCAGCAGCTCGGCGTCGGACAGGGCCTGGGGCCCGCGTTGCAGCAGTTTCTCCCGGGGGCGCTTGCCCTCGGGCCAGTCGCGAATCGTTTTCATAGTCTGCAAGCATAGATGGAATTTCGAACACTGTCCCGGCGCCGGATTCTGCTCGGTATCACCGGCGGCATCGCCGCCTACAAAACCGCCGAGCTGGTGCGCCTGCTGCGGCGGGCCGGCGCCGAGGTCCAGGTGGTGATGACCGAGGCCGCCACCCGCTTCATCACGCCGTTGACCCTGCAAGCTCTGTCGGGCCGGCCGGTGCGGACCGGCTTGTTCGACCCCCGGGCGGAGGCGGCCATGGGGCATATCGAACTGGCGCGCTGGGCCGAACAGGTGGTGATCGCCCCGGCGAGCGCCGATTTTCTGGCTAGACTCAGAATAGGCATGGCCGATGATCTTTTGACCACTCTGTGCCTGGCGACCGAAGCGCCCGTCGCCGTGGCGCCGGCGATGAACCGGGTCATGTGGCAGCATCCGGCGACCCGGGAAAACGTCGCCGTGCTGCGGCAGCGGGGCGTCGACATCTGGGGACCGGCCGAGGGTGCTCAGGCCTGTGGCGAGGCAGGGCCGGGACGGATGCTGGAGCCGGCTGAGATTTTCGAACACCTCGAAGCCTGTTGGCGGGGCGGGCCGCTGGCGGGGCGGCGGGTGCTGATCACCGCCGGCCCGACCCGAGAGGCCATCGATCCGGTGCGTTTCCTCAGCAACCGCAGCTCCGGCAAGATGGGCTACGCCCTGGCCCAGGCCGCCCGGGAAGCCGGGGCCGAGGTGGTGCTGGTGAGCGGTCCGGTGTCTCTGCCCTCACCGGCCGGTGTCGCGGTGGTGGCGGTGGAAAGCGCGGCGCAGATGTATGAACAGGTGATGGCGCGGGTGGCCGACTGCGACGTTTTCATCGGCGCGGCGGCGGTGGCCGACTACGCCCCGGTGACGGTAGCGGGGCAGAAGCTCAAGAAGCACCGCGACCGGCTGCAGCTGGAGCTGGTCCGGACCCCGGACATCCTGGCCGCCGTCGCCACCCATCGGCCGCGCCCTTTCACTGTCGGTTTCGCCGCCGAAACCGAACGGGTGCGGGAATACGCCCGGGACAAGCTGGCGCGCAAGGGATTGGACCTGATCGCCGCCAACCCGGTCGGTCCCGGCCAGGGATTCGACCGGGACGACAACACCCTGTGGGTGTTTTGGCCCGGCGGGGAACGGGATTTGGGTACGGCCTCCAAGAAGGCGCTGGCCCGGCGACTGATAACCTTGATCGGCGAACGTTATGGACAAGAAAATCGAACTGAAGATTCTCGATGACCGTCTGGGCCGGGAGATTCCCCTGCCGCACTACGCCACCGAGGGGGCGGCCGGACTGGATCTGAGAGCCTGCCTGCAGGCGCCGCTGACCCTGGCGCCCGGGGAAACCACCCTGATCCCCACCGGCCTGGCCATTCACATCGGCGATCCCTCCCTGGCGGCGGTGTTGCTGCCCCGTTCCGGCCTCGGCCACAGGCACGGCATCGTTCTCGGCAATCTCGTGGGGCTGATCGATTCCGACTATCAGGGCGAAGTGATGGTGTCATGCTGGAATCGGGGTTCCGAGCCTTTCACCATCGAGGTGGGAGAGCGCATCGCCCAGATGGTGTTCGTGCCGGTGGTGCAGGTGGCGTTCGAAACCGTGACCGAGTTCACGCCCAGCCGGCGGGGCAGTGGCGGTTTCGGGCATACCGGGCGGCATTGACCATGGGTCTGGCACGCTGGTTGATTGTCCTTCTCATCGTCGCCGTGCTGGCGCTGACGCTGACGGTGGGCGGGGTGTATTTCTTCTCCTGGCGTCAGGCCCAGGAAGACCAGGCATCGCACTGGGCCGCCTACGCCAAGGCGGTCGCCGCCCAGATCGGCGCCCGGGCCGAGGGGACGCAGCAGCTGGTCGATGCCCTGGCGCGCGATCCCCGCTGGGAAACCGAGCTGGCCGGGCAGCCCTGGGACGCCATCGAAGCCCGGTTGCAACGGATGCTCCCGGACGCCTTGTGGGTGCGTCTGCTTCCCGTAGGCACCGATGTCGGCCAGGGCGTGCTCAGTTTCGCCGATCTGGACCTGGCCCAACGGGCCGTGAGCGCCGCGCCGCCATTGGCGATGCACGGTCTCGGCTCCCCTCAGCGGCATTTGGCTCTCGCCCGCGCGATCCGCAGCGGCGACCAGGCGCTGGCGGTGCTGCTGGTGGCGCTGGACCCGAAATGGCTACAGCGCGATCTGACACCGCCCCCCACTGGCGCCTACGCCCTGATGCAGGGCAAGGCGATGCTGGCGTTTCGTGGCGATGCTGCGCTCAAAGGTATGACGCCGGAGGGCAGGATTCAGGTGCCAGGAACGGAATGGGAGATCGTCTATTGGCCGGTTGGGAAGGATTCGGGGCCTGTTTACGCGCTGGTCTTGTGGGCGGCGGCAGTGGCGGTCATCGTGTTGACTGGATATTTCGGATGGCGCCGGATCAGCCGGTCGTTGCAGGCGGACGTGGCCATGCTGCTGCGCTTCCTCGATGATTGGCGGTTGGGGAGAAGGCAGGAATTTTATCCGCTCAAAGCGAAAGAACTGCAACCGTTGATTGACCGGTTGCTGCTTTTGTCGCCTCCTGTGGACCGTGCGGAACTCAAGGAGGAGGACGAGGCGTTACGTCGGGAGGTCGAGCGAAAAACCCGAACCGATTCCGGTGCTGTGAAGGTGAGTGCGGACAGTACCGGATCCGGGGATGTGGAGGTGTCCGAGACGACCATCCAGGTTCCCGCAAAGCGCGTTTTCCAACCCTGCGACCTCAGGGCGCCGCTTGCGGAACTGCCGGTGGAGGTGTTTCAGGCCCTCGGCCAGGCGATCGGCACCGAAATCCAGGCCCAGGGCGAGCAGGCCGTGGTGGTGGGGCGGGACCGGCGCGAGGGCAGCGAGGCGTTGGCCGCCGCGCTTGTCGAGGGGTTGTGCGCCAGCGGTCGGGACGTCATCGATCTCGGCGCCGTTCCCGCCCCCCTGGTCCACTTCGGTTGCCATTACCTCAACGTCCGCTCCGGCCTAGTGGTCACGGGCGGGAGCTGCCCGCTGGAATACGGCGGCCTCAAGCTGACCATCGCCGGGGAGGCCTGGTCCGGCAAGCGTCTTTTGGAACTGCGGCAGCGTCTGGCGCAAGGACGGTTCGCCAGCGGGATGGGGCAGGTGGAAAACCGCGACCTTTTGGCCGACTACATCGGCACGGTAATGGACGACGTCCAGCTCGGCCGGCCGCTCAAGGTCATCGTCGATCGCGGTGTCGGTACCGTCGGCGAGACGGTGACTGCCCTGCTGCGCACCCTGGGGTGCGAGGTGGAGGAAATCCACAGCGAGGGGCTGTTCGACCCGGCCCGGCAGGACGCGCTCACAGCCCTGGGGCGGCGGGTGGCGGCCGACGGCGAGGCCGAACTGGGCCTGGCGTTCGACGCCGACGGCGACCGCCTGGCGGTGGTCGACGCCCAGGGACGCTGGGTGCCCGCCGACCGGGTGCTGATGTTGCTGGCGGGGGACGTGCTGTCGCGGGAGCCGGGGAGCGACATCGTATTCGACACCGAGTGCAGCCGCCATGCTTCCCGCTACGTGGTCCAGCACGGCGGCCGGCCGGTGACGGCATTGCCTTTGCCGTGCCAGCTGCAGGCCAAACTGCAGGAAACCGGGGCGGCGCTGGGGGGCAGCTTCAGCGGCCATCTGTGGTTCCGGGAACGCTGGATCGGCAGCGACGACGCCATCTATGGCGCCGCCCGGCTGGTGGAGGTGCTCTCGGCCGATCCCCTGACCTCGGACGAGCTCTTCGCCGGACTGCCCCAGAGCGTCGTCACCCCTTATCTGGAGACCCCTTTGGAATCGCTGGAGGAAACCGAGCGCACGTTGAAACTACTCCAGCAGACGGCGGACAGGTTCTTCGACGATGCCAAGGTCGATGCCGGTTTCGGGGTGCGCATCGATTTCGCCACAGGCTGGGGGGCGGTACGGGCGGCCTACGCCCGCCCGGCGCTGCAATTCCGTTTCGAGGCCGACGATACCGCGGCGCTGGAACGCATCCAGGGACGGTTCCGGGACTGGTTCGAAACCCTCGAGCTGGCGTTGCCGTTGCCATTTGACCAGGGAGAAAAGTGAATGGAAAGCCAGAAACCGTTGTCCGAACGCTACGCCGATCAGATCGCCCACGTTCTGATCGAAGCCTTGCCCTACATCCGCCGTTTCCGGGGCAAGACCCTCGTCATCAAGTACGGTGGCAACGCGATGGTGGACGATAGCCTCAAGCACAGCTTCGCCCGCGATGTGGTGCTGCTGAAGCTGGTGGGTATCAATCCGGTGGTGGTGCACGGCGGCGGCCCGCAGATCGGCCGCCTGCTGGAACGCCTGGGCAAGACCAGCCGTTTCGTCGAGGGTATGCGGGTGACCGACCGGGAGACCATGGACGTGGTGGAAATGGTCCTCGGCGGCCTGGTCAACAAGGAAATCGTCAATCTGCTCAACCAGCACGGCGGCCATGCCGTGGGCCTGACCGGCAAGGACGGCGGCCTGATCCGGGCCCGCAAGATCGTGCTGAGACCGAAAGATCCCGTGGCGGAGGCTTCGGAGATCATCGACCTGGGGCACGTCGGCGAGGTGGAGCGCATCGACCCTGCCGTGGTGGACATGCTCGTCCACGGCGATTTCATTCCGGTCATCGCTCCCATCGGGGTCGGGGAGGACGGGGTGTCCTACAACATCAACGCCGATCTGGTGGCGGGCAAGATCGCACAGGTGCTGCAGGCGGAAAAGCTGATCCTGTTGACCAACACCCGCGGGGTGCTGGGCAAGGACGGAGAACTGCTGACAGGTCTGACCGCCGCGGAGGTGGAGAGGCTGATCGCCGACGGCACCATTTCCGGCGGCATGATTCCCAAGATCCGCTGCGCCCTGGACGCCATCGCCGGCGGCGTGCGCAGCGTCCACATCATCGACGGCCGGATCGAGCACGCGGTGCTACTGGAACTTTTCACCGACCGGGGCATCGGCACCCTGCTGGGAGGCAAGGCTTAGGCCCGCTTCGATGAAGGGCGGAAATTCCGCCCGCAGCTGTCTGACCTTGTCGCTGTGGCACAGTGCCTGGCCGACGCTGGAGAGTTTGCAGCGCACGTCCAGAAACAGCGTGTCCTTTTTCTCGCCGCGGATACGGGCGACGGTCAGGGAGATGTCGTCGTCCTGGCGGGGATCCTGGGTGTGGATGAGGGTGGGGCTGTCGATGAAGATGGGCGTGGTGGCGTGGGTCTGCACGTAGATGCGTGCCAGCTGCCAGGCCCGCTCGCAGTCGATGCGGGGGCGGCAGGAAGCGACGCTGAGGATGATCCGCTGCCTGGCCGAAGGCTGGCTGTCAGGACGGGTGGTGGCCACCGCGGCGGCCTGGAAGTGCCGGCGCAGGCGGCGGAAGCGTTCCAGAGCCTGGGTGAACTTGCGTTCCAGGGTTTCGCGGCTTTTTCTCTCGCTGGCGATCTTTTCCTCCGTCAGGCGGATCTGCTGCCGGATCGCCGCGATTTCCCCGGCCAGCGCCTTGGGAACCTTGCGGCCGTCGCGTTCTATTTGTGCCGCTTTGTGGATCTTCTGCTGCAACAGGGCGGCGAGGCGCTTGCGGTTGGTCTTCAGGACCCGGATGCGGGCGTCGATGGTGTTCAGCTGTCCTTGCCGTGCGAGCTGCAGGTCCTCCTCGCTGCGATAGGTGCGCAGCAGGGCGCGGTCGCGGGCCAGCTGTTCCTCCAGCAGCCGCTTTTCCTCTTGGCGCAGCCGGGCGAGGCGGGCCTCGCGGGCCAGCTCCTCGGGGGTTTTGGGTCTGTCGACGACCTCGAGTTTGCGCAGCTGCTGCTTGTCGTAGATGATGCGCCGCTGGCGGGCCGCTTCCGCCGGGATCGTATCGGAATAGTGGACCTTGCCGTTCGCGTCCACCCAACGGTAGAGCCTGGCGCCGTCTTTTCCACCGAAGGCGGGTGCGGCCAACACGATGCCGAGGACGAGCAGGGCGATACGATGCATACTTTAAGCGTAGCCGTTTCCTGCGGCCGATCAAGCGCCGTAGTCGCGGCGGTAAGCGCGGATGGCTTCCAGCTCCGCCTGGAAACGCCCGCTTTCGGCCAGCCAGGCGATGACGTCGCCCATGGTGACGATGGCCTGCACCGGCAGGCCGTAATCCCGTTCGATGGCGGCGATGGCGGACAGGCCGTCGTCGGTCCGCTCCTCCCGGTCGAGGGCGATCAGCACGCCGCAGGGTTCGGCGCCGGCCCGGCGGATGATTTCCACCGATTCGCGCACCGAGGTGCCGGCGGTGATGACGTCGTCGACGATCAATACCCGGCCCTGCAGCGGGGCCCCGACGATCAGCCCGCCTTCGCCGTGGTCCTTGGCCTCCTTGCGGTTGAAGGCGTAAGGGTAATCCTTGTCGTAACGTTCGGCGAGGGCGATGGCGGTGGCGCAGGCGAGGGGAATGCCCTTGTAGGCCGGTCCGTACAGCATGTCGCAGCTCAAGGGGCTGTTTTCCAGGGCGTCGGCGTAGAAACCGCCGAGCCGGCGCAGGCGCTTACCGCTGTTGAACAGGCCGGCGTTGAAGAAATAGGGGCTGATCCGGCCCGATTTGAGCTGGAAGCGGCCGAAGCGCAGGGCGCCGGCTTGGATGGCGAACTCGATGAATTGGCGTTGATAGGGGTACATCGGTGACGAGAATCGGGTTGATGAGCGCCTATCTTACCGCGTATCGCTCAGGTGGTGAGACGGGCCAGCACGGTATCGAGAAAATTCCAGCCGGTGTCGCTGCAGCGGAGCGTGTCGCCATCGCCCTCGAGCAGGCCCTGTTCCAGCAGGGGGGCCAGTGCCGGCTCCAGGTGGGAGAAGGGCAGGCCGGTGCGGGCTTCGAATTCGCCGCGGTAAAAGCCCTCCCGCAGCCGCAGGGCGTTCATCAGAAACTCCAGCGGCCGCTCGGCGGGGGCGATGTCCTGGTGGCCGCCGAGGCGGGTGGGCGTCCCGGCCTTCTCCAGGTAATGCCACGGGTGACGGATCTTATGGCTGCGGACGATCCGGTTTTCGGCGGCGAAGGTCAGCTTGGCGTGGGCCCCGGCGCCGATGCCGAGATAGTCGCCGAAGCGCCAGTAGTTGAGGTTGTGGCGGCAGCGCCGGCCCGGGCGGGCGTAGGCTGAAATCTCGTAGCGCTCGAAGCCCGCCCGGGCCAGACGCTCCAGGCCGGCCGTCTGGATCGTCCACAGGCGGTCGTCGTCGGGCAGCGGCGGGGGATGTTTGGCGAACAGGGTGTTGGGTTCCAGGGTCAGCTGATACCACGACAGGTGAGCCGGTTCCAGGGCGAGGGCGGTGTCGAGGTCGTGGCGCGCGTCGGCCGGCGTCTGTCCGGGGAGGCCGAACATCAGATCGAGGTTGATGCGTTCGAAGCCGGCCCGCCGGGCGGTCTCCACCGCCTGGACGGCCTCTGCGGCCGTGTGAATCCGTCCCAGGCGCTGGAGTTTGTCGTCCTGGAAGGACTGGACGCCCAGCGACAGCCGGTTGACGCCGAGCGCCCGGAAAGCCTCGAATTTGGTACTTTCCACCGTGCCGGGGTTGGCCTCGAGGGTGATCTCGATGTCGTCGGCCCAGGGCAGCCGGGCCCGGATGCCCGCCAGCAGGCGGGAGAAGGCTTCCGGGGAGAACAGGCTGGGGGTGCCGCCGCCGAAGAAGATGGCGATCAGCGGCCGTACCTCGAGGGTTTCAAGATCCTGGTCCAGATCGGCCAGCAGGGCCTCGACATAGGCGCGCTCCGGCAATTTCCCGGCTACCGGGTGGGAATTGAAGTCGCAGTAGGGGCATTTGCGCACGCACCAGGGCAGGTGGACGTACAGGCTCAGGGGCGGGGTCTGCAGCATGTCTTCAGGGATCGTCCGTTCCGCTGAGACGCAGATACAGACGGTGGAGTTCCGCCACCTGGCGCGCCAGATGGGCCAGATCCCGGTCGTTGACGATGACGTCGTCGGCGACCGCCAGCCTTTCGAGGCGGCCGGCCTGGCTGGCCAGAACCCGGCGGATCAGCGCCTCGTCCCAGCCGTCGCGGCGTCTGACCCGTTCTATCTGGAGGGCTTCGGGGCAGTCCACCACCAGAACCCGATCGACCCGCCCCCAAGCGCCGGTCTCCACCAGCAGGGGGATGGCGATGATGACATAAGGGGCTTCGAGCGCCTGCAGGCGGCGTTCCAGTTCCGAGAAGATGCGGGGGTGGAGGATGGCCTCCAGGCGGGCCTTGGCGGCAGGATCGTTGAAGGCGATCTCGCGTAGGCGGGCCCGGTCCAGTTCACCGTCTGCGGTCAGGATGTCGGGGCCGAAGGCATCGACCAGGGCGCGCAGGGCCGGACGGCCCGGCCGCACCAGGTCGCGGGCGATCTCGTCGGTGTCGATGACAGGAACGCCGTGACGTTGAAACAGCCGGGCCACGGTGCTCTTGCCGCTGCCGATGCCGCCGGTCAGGCCGATCTTCAGCATTCAGGCGATGCCGGTCAGGCGCAGATACCACTGGGTCAATTCCCGGCCCCAGAGCAGGGCGACCCAGCCGGCCACCGCCAGATAGGGGCCGAAGGGGATGGGCTGGCCGCGGTCCCGCTCCAACAGCAGGATCAGGGCGATGCCGGTGATCGCGCCCACCAGGGAGGAGATCAGGATGATCAGGGGCAGCATCTGCCAGCCGAGCCAGGCGCCGAAGACGGCGAGCAGTTTGAAGTCCCCGTACCCCATGCCCTCCTTGCCCGTGAGCAGGCGGAAGACCTGATACACGCTCCACAGGATCAGATAACCGGCCGCAGCGCCGATGACCGCCGAACGCAGATCGGTGAACAGGCCGGCGACGTTGAGCAGCAGCCCCAGCCACAACAGGGGCAGGGTGATGGCGTCGGGGAGCAGCTGGTGGTCGATGTCGATGGCGCTGAGGGCGACGAGATTCCAGGTCAGCGCCAGCCCCCACAGCGTCTGGGGCGAGACGCCGAAACGCCAGGCGACCGCCAGCGACAGCAGGGCGGTCAACAACTCGACCACGGGATAACGCAGGGAGATCGGTGCCCGGCACTGGCTGCAACGGCCCCGCAGCAGCAGCCAGCTGAGCAGGGGGATGTTCTCCCAGGCACGGATCGGATGGCCGCAGTGGGGGCAACGGGAAGCCGGCTGGACCAGATCGAAGCGCTCCGTGACCGGCTCTTCCTGGAGGCCGAGAAAGGCCCGGCATTCCTGACGCCAGCGGCGCTCCAGCATCACCGGCAGGCGGTGGATGACCACGTTGAGGAAACTGCCCGCCAGCAGGCCGAGAACGAAGACGGCGCCGTAGAACAGGGCCGGAACCTGCTGCAGCAGCGCCAGCATCAGACGACGGATCCCAGTTTGAAGATCGGCAGATACATGGCGACCACCAGGCCGCCGACGACGATGCCGAGGAAGGCCATGATCATCGGTTCCATCAGGCTGCTGAGGTTGTCGACGGCATTGTCCACTTCTTCTTCGTAAAAGTCAGCCACTTTCGACAGCATGCTGTCGATGGAGCCGGATTCCTCCCCGATGGCGACCATCTGCACCACCATGTGGGGGAACAGATTGGTCTGGCGCATCGCCTGTTGCAGCTGCTGGCCGGTGGCGACCTGCTCGCGGATCTCCAGGATGGCGTCGCTGTAGACGGCGTTGCCGGCGGCCCCGGCCACCGACTCCAGCGCCTCCACCAACGGCACGCCGGCGGCCGACATGGTGGCTAGGGTGCGAGCGAAGCGGGCGATGGCGGACTTGTGCAGGATCTGCGGGCCGATGATGGGGATTCTCAGGAACATCCGGTCCAGGAAATGGCGGAAGGTCTGGGAGCGCTTGTAGACGTAGTTGAAACCGAAGATGGCGGCGACCAGGGCCCCGAGCAGATAGTACCAGTTGGCCTGCATGAAGCGGGACATTTCGATCACCAGCTGGGTGAAGGCGGGAAGATCGGCGCCGAAGCCCTTGAACAGCTCCTCGAACTGCGGCACCACGAAGATCAGCAGGATGGCGGTGACGATGCAGGCGACCACCACCACCGCGGCGGGATAGGTCAGGGCCTTTTTCACCTTGGCCTTGAGGGATTCGGTCTTTTCCTTGTAGGTGGCGATCTTGTCCAGCAGGGTTTCCAGCACCCCGGCCCGTTCCCCGGCTTCCACCAGGTTGCAGAACAGCTCGTCGAAGTAGAGGGGGTGTTTTCTCAGGGCTTCGGTCAGGGTGCTGCCGGCCTCGATGTCGGCCTTGATCCCCAGCAGCAGTTCCTGCATGCCGGGATTCTCATGGCCGCGGCCGACGATGTCGAACGCCTGCACCAGCGGCACCCCGGCGGCGAGCATGGTGGCCAGCTGGCGGCTGAAGACGGCGATGTCCTTGGTGGTGATCTTCTTCTTGCGGGTGCCGAACAGGGGTTTGGGTTTCTTCCTGACCCTGACCGGCTTGATGCCTTGCTGGCGCAGCTGGGCTTTGACCAGGGTTTCGCTCTTGCCGGGCTGCTCGCCCTTGACGCGCTTGCCGTTTCTGTCGAGCCCCTCCCAGGTGAAGATTTCCAGGGTTTCCTTCTCTGCTGCTTTGGCTGCCATGGCTTATTCCTGTGTCACACGGTCGATTTCTTCCAGGGTGGTGATCCCCTCACGGACTTTGTTGAGGCCCGAAGCGCGCAGGTCGTTGATCCCTTCCTGACGGGCCTGATCGGCGAGCTGCATGGCGTTGGCACCTTCGAGGATCAGCCGTTGGATCGGGGCGGAGATGGGCATGACCTGGTAGATGCCCACCCGGCCTTTGTAACCCTTGGTGCAGTGGTCGCAGCCTTCCGGGTTGGCGCCGAAGAGAATCAGATCGTCCAGCTCGTCCTCCCGGAATCCCGCCTTGACCAAGACCTCTGGCGGGAGTTGGGCTTCCTGCTTGCAGTATTCGCACAGGCGCCGGGCCAGCCGCTGGGCCAGGATCAGGTTGATCGACGAGGCGATGTTGAACGGCGGTACCCCCATCTGGGCCAGGCGGTTCAGGGTCTGGGGGGCGTCGTTGGTGTGCAGGGTGGAGAGCACCATGTGGCCGGTCTGAGCCGCCTTGACGGCGATTTCGGCGGTTTCCAGGTCGCGGATTTCCCCCACCATGATGATGTCCGGGTCCTGGCGCAGGAAGGCGCGCAGGGCCTCGGCGAAGGTCAGACCGGCCTTGGGGTGGACGTTGACCTGATTGATGCCGGGGACGGTGATTTCCACCGGGTCTTCGGCGGTGGAAATGTTGCGGTCCGGGGTGTTGAGGATGTTGAGGGCGGTGTAGAGGGTCACCGTCTTGCCGCTGCCGGTGGGGCCGGTGACCAGGATCATGCCGTAGGGTTTGTGGATGGCCTTGAGGAACAGTTCCTGCTGTTCCGGCTCGAAGCCCAGCTTGTCGATGCCGATCTGGGCGCTGGTGGGGTCCAAGAGACGCAGCACCACCTTCTCCCCGAACAACGTGGGGCAGGTGTTGACACGGAAATCGATAGCCTTGTTGCGCGACAGCTTCATCTTGATGCGCCCGTCCTGGGGCAGGCGGCGTTCGGCGATGTCCATGCGCGACATCACCTTGATGCGGGAGATGATGCGGGTCGCCAGGGAGGGAGGGGGGGAGGCGACCTCGTGCAGAATGCCGTCGATGCGCAGGCGGATGCGGAAGTTCTTTTCGTAGGGTTCCAGGTGGATGTCGGAGGCTCCCTTCTTGATGGAATCCAGCAGGACCTTGTTGACGAAGCGGACGATGGGGGCGTCTTCCAGGTCGGATTCGCTGACGCTGGCCGCGGCGGTTTCTTCCTCTTCACTGGTGACCTGGAGGTTGTCGAGATCCTCGTCGAGGAGCTCCTGCATGCTGCTGTCGGCCGCTTCCAGGGCGACGTCGATGGCCTTGGCGAGCTTGTCCTCCTCCACCACCACGGTTTCGGTATTGAGACCGGTGTGGAACTTGATCTCGTCCAGTCCCTGGAAATTGGTCGGGTCCGAAACGGCCACGAACAGGTGGCTGCCGCGCCGGAACAGAGGCAACACGTGGTGTTTCTGGATCAGCTTGTCGCTCACCAGATCGATCGGGGCCTGTGCCATGTCCATGGCGTTCAGATCGAACAGGGGGACCCCGAACTGTTGGGAGGCGGTACGGGCGATTTCCAGCGGCGCGAGGACCTTGTTGGCGACCAGATAGGCGCTCAACGGGATCTGCTGCCTGCGTGCCTGTTCCTGGTGTTGGCCGGCCGCTTCTTCGGTCAGCAGCCCGGCATCGACCAGACACCGGGCCAGGCCGCTGAGGAGTGGGGGCGTTGCCGTCGCTGTCGCCATATTTGGGTTTCCGGGGCTGATATGTCAGGATTTAGGTGTTTTTAACTATAGATGATATGGTGACTTTGTCCACTTCCCGGGAGCGTCCATGCGCGTCATCACCTTGAACGTCAACGGCATCCGGGCGGCGGCCCGGAAGGGCTTCTTCACCTGGCTGGCCGGGCAGAACGCCGATCTGGTCTGCCTCCAGGAGATCAAGGCCCAGCTGCCGCAGCTGCAGGATCCGGTCTTCTGGCCCGAGGGGTTCCACTGTCATTACTATCCGGCCCGGAACAAGAAGGGCTACGGTGGCGTGGCCCTTTATGCCCGTAAGGAACCGGACGAGGTCATCTACGGTTTCGGCTGGCCCGAGATGGATGTGGAGGGACGCTATCTGGAAGGCCGCTTCGGACGCCTGAGCGTGGCTTCGGTCTACGTTCCCTCCGGCACTTCCGGGGAGGCACGGCAGGCGTTCAAGTTCCGTTTTCTGGAACGGTTTCTCGAATTCCTGCGCCAATGCGCCCGCAGCGGCCGCGATTACATTTTCTGTGGCGACTTCAACATCGCCCACAAGAAGATCGACATCAAGAACTGGCGCGCCAATCAGAACCGCTCCGGTTTCCTGCCCGAGGAGCGGGCTTGGATGGACCGGGTCCTGGAACAGGAGGGTTGGGTGGACGCCTTCCGTGTCCTCAACCAGGAACCGGACCAGTACACCTGGTGGTCCAACCGGGGCCGGGCCTGGGAGAAGAACGTGGGTTGGCGTATCGACTATCAGATCGTCTCCCCTTCCCTGAAGGACAGGATCCGGCGGGTGGAGATCTACAAGGAACAGCGTTTTTCCGATCACGCGCCCCTGATCATCGATTATGACTACCCCTTCTGAGTCCCGTCCCTGGCGGGTGCTGTGGAGCCGCCGCATGGTGGTGGCCTTTTTCATGGGCTTCTACAGCGGCCTGCCGCTGTTGCTCACCGGTTCCCTGCTGCAGGCGTGGATGCGCGAGTCCGCGGTCGATCTGGCCACCATCGGCCTGTTCGCCCTGGTGGGCCTGCCTTATACCGGCAAGTTCCTGTGGGCACCGCTGTTCGACCGCTACGCCCTGCCGCTGTTGGGGCGGCGGCGGGGCTGGCTGTTGCTGGTGCAGCTGAGCCTGGCCGGGGCCATCGCAGGATTGGGGTGGGTGGATCCGGCCCATGCGCCCTGGGGAGTGGTGCTGGTCGCCCTGCTGGTCGCTTTCCTGTCGGCGAGCCAGGACATCCTCATCGACGCCTACCGGCGCGAGTCTCTTGCCGATCTGGAACAGGGGCTGGGGGCTTCGTTGTACGTCAACGGTTATCGTCTGGGAATGCTGCTCACGTCCGGCGGCGGGCTGATCCTGGCCGATTTCATCGGTTTCCGCCAAGTCTACGCCCTGTGCGGTCTGCTGATGGCGACCGGGGCCGTGATCACGCTGTGGGCCCGTGAGCCGCAGAGCGTCCACGGTGCCCCCAGGACCCTGGCGGAGGCGGTGGTTCAGCCTTTCCTGGCGTTCTTCCGCCGTGACGATGCGGTCTGGATCCTGGCCTTCATCCTGCTCTACAAGATCGGCGACACCATGGCCAGCCACATGACCATGCCCTTCTATCTCGATCTGGGATTCAGCAAGACCGAGATCGGGGCGGTGGTCAAGCTGTTCGGCTTCTGGGCCACCATCGCCGGTGGCCTGATCGGCGGCGTGCTGATCCTGCGTCTGGGCCTGTACGCCTCCCTATGGGGCTTCGGGGTACTGCAGGCGCTGTCCACCGCCGGTTTCGCCCTGTTGGCCTGGTGGGGGCGCGATCTGATCGGGCTGATGGGGGTGGTGACCTTCGAGAACCTGTCGGCCGGACTGGGAACCGCCGCCTTCGTCGCCTTCATGGCCAGTCAGACCGACCGCCGTTTCACTGCGACCCAGTACGCCTTGCTGTCGAGCCTGATGGGGATTCCCCGGGTGATCGTCGCCGCCCCCACGGGGCTTTTGGCCGAATGGCTGGGATGGCCGGGGTTTTTCCTCTTCTGCGCCCTGATCGCGCTGCCGGGCCTGCTGGTACTGCTACGTTTCCGCCGCTGGCTGGCATGAAAAACCCCGGCGCTTGGCCGGGGTTCGTGGCGGTTTTCTGCGAAAGCGGTTACGGGGCGTTGAGCCAGTAATGGACCGCGATGCTGGCGAAATAGCCGGCCATGATCGCCGGGCTCCAGCGCAGATGGGAGAAGAAGGTGTATTTGCCCTTCGAGATCCCCATCAGCGCCACCCCGGCGGCAGAGCCGATCGACAGCATCGAGCCGCCGACGCCGGCGGTCAGGGTCACCAGCAGCCACTGATAGAGATCCATCTCCGGATCCATGGTCAGCACCGCGAACATCACCGGGATGTTGTCGACGATGGCGGACAGGAAACCGACCAGAATGTTGGCCACGGTCGGTCCCAGATCGCCGTACATCCATTCCGCCACCAGATCCATGTAGCCGATGTGGTCGAGGCCGGCGACGCAGAAGATGACGCCGAAGAAGAACAGCAGGGTGTCCCATTCGGCATCCCGGACCATGTCGAAAATGTCGAAACGCTGCTCGTGAAGAAGATCGTGTTCCTGGAACTTGATCCAGTAGCCGTAGATGGCCAGGATGCCCCAGCCCAGCATCATTCCCATGAAAGGCGGCAGGTGGAGAAACTGGTGGAAACTGACGGCCAGGGCGATGGTGACGCCGAACAGGCCGCAGACGGTGTAGGCGCCGATCTTCAGGGGCACCAGCCCGCTGGTGGACTGTTCCGGCATCTTGTCGGGAACCGCCAGGCTCATGGCGATGGCCGGAACGAGATAGTTGACCACCGAGGGAATGAACAGTTCGAAGAACTGGAAGAAGGTGGCTTTCTCCGCCTGCCATACCATCAGGGTGGTGATGTCACCGAAAGGACTGAAAGCCCCCCCGGCGTTGGCGGCGATCACCAGGTTGATGAGCCCCAGGGCGACGAAGCGGGGGTTGTCCTTGCCCACCGCCAGCACCACCGCGCCGATCAGCAGCGCCGAGGTCAGGTTGTCGGCCACCGCGGACAGGAAAAAGGTGATGACGCCAGTGATCCAGAACAGCTTGCGGTAGCCGAAGTTGCGGCTCAGCAGCCAGGAACGCAGACGCTCGAAGACGTTGCGGTCGGCCATGGCGTTGATGTAGGTCATGGCCACCAGCAGGAACAGCATCAGCTCCGCATATTCCGCCAGATGGTGGACGATGGCGCCGTCCAGTTGTTCGACCCTTTCCGGTCCCTGGGTGGCGGCCATGTAGGCCACTTCCCCCCAGATGATGATGGCGGCGATGATGACCGGTTTGGATTTTTTCAGTTCGGTGAACTCTTCCGCCATCACCAGCACGTAGGCGATGACGAAGATGAGCACGCAGTAAAGGCCGCGTTCGGTGGCGACCATGTTCAGGGTTTCCCACTGGGAGGCGGCGGCGATGCCGGGCACCGCCAGCAGGGTGATGAGTGCGAGTATGAACCTGATCAAGGTGGATCCCCCTTCAACGTGTTAGGATTTTTTCGTTCGGTGACGAATTGAACGCAAGCGCAACAAGCCGTATATCATAGGCAATTTTAGCTGCCCGGCGGAAGTCCAAAGCGGATGTTATTACGATTCGTTTTGGAAATATCCCGTTTCCAGTGTTTTTTTTCATAACGAAGCCGCGCATAATCGAGTGTCCCAGTCAGGATTGCGGGACAGCCAAACCATGTACACTTACGACGAACACGATCAGCGTCTGGTCGACGAGCGGGCAGCCCAGTTCCGCGACCAGACCCGCCGCTATTTCGAAGGCAAGCTGACCGAAGAACAATATCTGCCCCTGCGGCTGCAGAACGGTCTCTACATCCAGCGCCATGCGCCGATGCTGCGCATCGCCGTGCCCTACGGCCATCTGGCGGCCCGGCAGCTGCGCATGATCGCCCATATCGCCCGTACTTATGACAAGGGTTACGTCCACTTCACCACCCGCCAGAACATCCAGCTCAACTGGCCCAAGGTCGAGGAGGTGCCGGCGATTCTCGAAGATCTGGCCAGCGTCCAGATGCACGCGATCCAGACCAGCGGCAACTGTATCCGCAACACCACCTCCGATCCCCTCGCCGGGGTCTGCGCCGACGAGGTCGAGGACCCGCGCCCCTATTGCGAAATCATCCGCCAGTGGTCTACCCTGCATCCGGAATTCGCCTTTCTGCCCCGCAAGTTCAAGATCGCCGTCACTGGCGCCCCCAGTGACCGGGCGGCGGTGCGGGTCCACGACATCGGCCTGCGCCTGGTCAGGAACGCGGTGGGTGAGGTGGGCTTCGAAGTCATCGTCGGCGGCGGTCTGGGGCGCACTCCCATCATCGGCAAGGTGATCCGGCGGTTCCTGCCCAAGCGGGATCTGCTCACCTATCTGGAGGCCATCCTGCGGGTCTACAATCTCCACGGTCGCCGCGACAACAAGTTCAAGGCCCGGATCAAGATCCTGGTCAAGGAAATGGGGGTCGAGGCCTTCCGTGAGGCGGTGGAGAAGGAATGGCAAGCAATCCAAGGCACCTTTCCCCTGGAAGAGGACATCATCGCCTGGTATCAAGCCCGCTTCGTCAGGCCGCAATACGATCCCGACGCGGCGGAAAAGACCTGGGAAGACGAGCGCAGCCGGCAGGCGGAATTTTCCGCCTGGTACGCTCACAACACCGTAGCGCACAAAGTACCCGGTTACCGGGTGGTGTTCCTGTCCCTCAAGCCGCCCGGGGTGGCTCCCGGGGACCTGACTTCCGAGCAGCTGGAGCGGGTGGCCGATCTGTGCGAGCGCTACAGCTTCGGCGTCACCCGCACCACCCACACCCAGAATCTGGTCTTCGCCGACGTCCGCCAGACCGATCTGTTCGAATTGTGGCAGGCGCTCAAGGAGATCGACCTCGCCACCCCCAATATCGGCAAGCTCACCGACATGATCTGCTGTCCGGGGCTGGACTACTGCGCCCTGGCCAATGCCAGCTCGATTTCGGTGGCCGGGGATATCTATCGGCGCTTCGAGGATCTCGACTACCTCTACGATCTGGGCGATATCCGCGTCAACCTGTCCGGCTGCATGAACGGTTGCGGGCACCACAGCGTCGGCCACATCGGCATTCTCGGCGTCGACAAGAAAGGCGAGGAGTGGTATCAGATCACCCTCGGCGGTTCGTCGGCCGATGACGCCAGCCTCGGCGAGCGCCTGGGGCCGGCGGTGGCCAAGGATCAGGTGGCCGACACCGTGGAAACCCTCATCAAGACCTACGTGGATCTGCGCTTGGAGGACGAGCCGTTTCTGGCCACCGTGCGCCGCGTGGGCGTGACCCCGTTCAAGGAGCGTGTCTATGCGAATCATTAAGGACCGGCAGATCATCGAAGACGCCTGGGTGCATCTGAGCGACGAGGTGGTGCCCCCCAACGGCAAGGTGACCGTCCCCTTCAGCCGCTGGCTGGTGGAACGGGAATCGCTGCTGCAGCGCGAGGGCGAGGTTGGGGTGCGTCTCGACTGCCAGGCGCCGGAGGAACTCGGCGTGCTGGCCCCGGATCTGCCCCGGATCCAGATGGTGATGCTGGAGCTGCCGCGTTTCGCCGACGGCCGGGCCTTTTCCATCGCCTGTCTGCTGCGGCAGCGCTACGGCTTCACGGGGGAGATCCGGGTCGGCGGCGATTTCCTCTACGACCAGATGTTCTATCTGGCCCGGGTCGGCGTCAACGCCTTCGAATACCGGGGTCCGGAATCCCTCGAGGACGCCCTGAAGGCTTTCGAAACCTTCTCGGTGAAATACCAGCCGGCCGCCGACGGGCCGGGACTGATGCAGCAGCGACGGCTGTCGGCCTGAAAATAAAAAACCGGATCGGTGTATACCGATCCGGTTCCTGGCCGGAAAAAAGGGGGCGACATCGCCCCCCTTTTGCGTTACCGCCTGCCGGCTTCCCTGGCGATGTTGATGCCCTTGAGGACGTTCAGGGCCTCGTGCAGGTAGTAGTCCCTGAGCAGGGCCTCGCTTTCCTTGCGGCCGTCCTTTTCCTGCTTTTCCTTCCGGGCGCCGTTTTCCAGGTGACGGCTCAGGCTGGCTTCGGTGATCGGTTTGAACTCCTCCGCCTCTTTGACCGGCTCCAGGCGCACGATGCCCAGAACGATGTCGGGCACGATGCCTTCGGCCTGGATCGATCGTCCCGACGGGGTATAGTAACGCGCCGTGGTGAGCTTGATGGCACCGCCGTTGCTCAGCGGTAGAATGGTCTGCACCGAGCCCTTGCCGAAGGATTTCTGTCCCATGACGATGGCGCGGTGATGGTCCTGCAGGGCGCCGGCGACGATTTCCGAAGCCGAGGCCGAACCGGCGTTGATCAGCACCACCATCGGCACGTCCTTGATGAGATCGCCCGGGGTGGCCTTGAACTCCATCTTGGCTTCTTCGATCCGGCCGTCGGTATAGACGATCTTGCCCGATTCCAGGAAGGCATCGCTGACTGCCACCGCGGCGTTCAGTACCCCGCCGGGATTGTTGCGCAGATCGAGGATCAGCCCTTTGAGCGCCCCCTCCTTTTTCAGCTCGGCGATCGCCTTGTGCAGCTGTTCCCCGGTGCGGGACTGGAAGCTGGTGATGCGCACGTAACCGTAGCCGGGCTGCAGCAGTTTGTGTTTGACGCTCTTGATCTTGATGACCGCCCGGGTGAGGGTGATCTTGAGCGGTTTGTCCACCCCTTCGCGGACGATGGTCAGGGTGATCTTGGTGCCGGGCTTGCCGCGCATGATCTTGACCGCCTCCTGCAGGGTCATGCCCTTGACCGGCTTGTCGTCGAGGCGGATGATCAGGTCGCCCGCCTTGATGCCGGCCCGTTGCGCCGGGGTGTCGTCGATGGGGGAGATGACCTTGATGAAGCCGTTCTCCATGCCCACTTCGATGCCGAGGCCGCCGAACTGGCCGGTGGTGCCGATGCGCAGCTCCTTGTACTCGTCCGGGCTCAGATAGGCCGAATGGGGGTCGAGCCCTGAGAGCATGCCGCGGATGGCGTTCTCCAGCAGCGTTTTATCTTCCACCGGCTCCACGTAGTCGCTTTCGATGCGGCTGAAGACTTCCGTGAAGGTCCTAAGTTCGGTGAAGGGGATGGTATCGGCCTGGCGGGCGCCGCGCTCGGCCAGAACGCTGCCGCAGGTACCCAACAGGATGCCCAGGAAGGTGCCCAGGGCCAGCAGGAACAGGTTGCTTTTGGTACTACGCATCGATGCTTCCTTCATTCGAATTCTTGGCGAGGTTGAAAGACCTGACAGAGGCGTTTTCAACCGCCTGTTAGTATGACACATTTTCCCCGTCTTCAGCCTCTCCGCCCGTGTCTGGCGCCGTGGCACCAGCGTTCCGGATCGACGGGCCGGCTGCCGCGGCGGATGGAGAAATAGAGGCCGGGACGGGTGCGCCCGCCGCTGTTGCCCACGGTGGCGATTGTTTCCCCGGCCTCGACGCGGTCGCCGGCTTGCTTGTACAGCTCGCGGGTGAAACCGTACAGCGTCAGAAAGCCGTGATCGTGGCGGATGATCAGCAGGTTGCCGTAGCCCGGCATCCAGCCGGCGAAGATGACCTTGCCGGCGTGGACCGCCTTTACCGGAGTGCCTGAAGGCGCTTTCAGGATCACGCCCTCCCAGCGGCCGCTGCCGCGTCTGGCGCCGAAGCGGACGGCCAGTCTGCCGGCGACCGGCCACGGCAGCTTGCCCTTGCGATGAAGAAAATCCGTCTTGGGTGCGGAAGCCTCTGCTGTCCGGCTGACCGAGCGCACCAGGTGTTGCAGCCGGTTCTGGTCCGCCTTGAGCTTGCGCAAGCGGGCGCGGCGGTCGGCAAGTTGCCGCTGCAGCGCGGTGAGTGCCTGGCGGCGCGCCTGTTGCTGTCGTTTCAGGGCGGCCAGGGTTTCCCGGCGTTCGCCCGCCAGCGTCTCCAGGCGGGCGAGGAGCCGCCGGTTGCGCGCCTCCAGGGTCTGCAAGCGGCGCAGTTGGGTCTGCAGCTGTCGCAGGCCGGTGGCCTGAGCCTGGGTCAGATGGCGGTAATAGACCAGCAGTCGTTGGATCTCGCCGGGGCTGCGGTCGCTGAAAAGCAGCGGCAGGCCGCCGTGGCGCTGGAGCAGGTAAGCGGCGCGAATCTGGGCTGCCAGCCGGCGGCGCCGGTCGCGGAGCTTTTGGTGCAGGGTTTCCAGTTCCCGGTGCAGCTGCCGTTGTCGTCGTTGCAGTCGGTGGCGTTCCTGTTCCAGCTCGCCGAGGCGGTGGTTGAGCCGGGCGATTTGCTTTTCGGCTCGGGCCAGTTCGGTTTCCGCCTGGCGCTGCTCGTCGGCCAGGTGCCGGATTTCCCGGGTGAGCCGTTGGGCGGGGATCGACGGGGCGGACGTTTTGCTCCACCCGCCGGGAGGATGCAGCGACAGGGCCAGCAGGGCCGGGAGGAGGCGACGGACGATCACGGTTTGGCTGGGGCAGGGATGGGGAAATCGTTATAATACCCGATTCGTGTTGAAAACCGCCGATCCCAGCGGGGGGGAAGCGCGCGAGGGCTTTAATGAGTGAAACGCTGATCGCCGGGGAGGAGGACATCGCCAAGGCGGCCAAATGCCTGAAGGCGATGTCGCATCCCTTGCGGCTGAAAATCTTATGCATCCTAGGGCGCGGGCCGGCCAGCGTGCAGGAGATCGTCGCGCAGGTGGGGACGACTCAGAGCAACGTTTCCCAGCACCTTGCCGTCTTACGGGACAAAGGGCTTTTGACCTTCGACAAGCGGGCCAATCGCGTCTTCTATCGCATCGACGATCAGCGCACCCTGAAGCTGATCGAGATGATCCGGGACGTCTTTTGCCAGCACGACGGGTCCACCAATATCGATTGACTGACACAGAGAAACGGACAACGACATGGACGGAATAACCTTGGAACGGCTGTTTGAATTCGTCGGGAATCATCTGTACCTGGTTATCGCTTTCGTGGTGGTGATGGTGCTGCTGATCCGGGATCTGGTCGAGAGTCTGCTGCGCAAGTATCAGGTGATCACCCCGCTACAGGCGGTGCTGCTGATCAACGATGAAGACGCCGTGGTTCTCGACGTGCGCGAGCCTCACGAGTGGGTCAAGGGGCACGTGGCCGATGCGGTGCTGATCCCCGTGGGGGATCTGGACAAGAAACTGGGAGAACTGGACCCATACCGGGAGCGGCCGGTCATCGTCACCTGCCAGTCCGGAAACCGGGCGATCACGGCCTGCAGGAAGCTGGTCGCCGCCGGTTTTCCCAAAGTCTATCTGATGAAAGGGGGTATGACGGCCTGGGAAGAGGGCGGTCTGCCGGTGGTCAAATCGAAACAAGGCGAATAAGGATTTTACATGGCGGAAGAAAAACAGTTTGCGATCCAGAAAATCTACGTCAAGGACGTTTCCTTCGAGACCCCCAACTCCCCGGATATCTTCCGGGCGAAATGGGAGCCTGAGGTGGAGTTCAACCTCTCCAGCAGCGCTGCGCCGCTGGCGGAGGAAAATTTGTTCGAGGTGGTGCTGACGGTGACAGTCACCGTCAAGCTGGGCGACAAGACCGCCTATCTGGTGGAAGTGGCCCAGGCGGGCATCTTCGCCATCCAGGGATTCGCCCAGGAGGAAATGGGGCCGCTGCTTGGCATCTACTGTCCCAACGTGCTGTTTCCCTACGCCCGTGAGGTGGTGTCCGACCTGTCCTTGAAGGGCGGTTTCATGCCCATGGTGCTGCCGCCGGTCAACTTCGAGGCCATCTACGCCCAGAAGATGCAGCAAGAGGCCCAGCAGCAGGCGGCTTCCAAGCCCAACTGAGCGCTCTGATGGCGATCTCCTCGGTCTGTGTGCTCGGGGCCGGTTCCTGGGGAACCGCACTGGCCCATCTGATCGCCTGCAACGGCTTTTCCGTCAGTCTGTGGGACCGCAGCGCCGAGCGCATCGAAGCGATCGCCGAAACCCGCCGCAACGACCGCTATCTGCCCGGCCTGCCGCTTTCCGACGCCATCGTTTGTGAGGCGGATCTGGCGCGTGCCGCAGCGGGGCGCGAGCTGATGCTGCTGGCGGTGCCGAGCCACGCTTTCGCCGCCTGTTTGGCCAAGCTGCGCTCCTGCCTGCAGCCGCCTTACCGGCTGGTCTGGGGAACCAAGGGCCTGGACCCGCACAGCGGCCGTTTTCTGCACCAGGTGGCCCGTGACTGTTTCGGCCCCGAGGCTTCCCTGGCCGCCCTGTCGGGGCCCACCTTTGCGATCGAGGTCATGAAGGGGCTGCCGACGGCAATCACCGCCGCCTCCCCGGACATGGCCTTCGCCGAGGCGGTGGCGGCGCTGCTGCGCAATCCTTTCTTCCGGGTTTATACCAACGACGATCTGCTGGGCGTCCAGCTCGGCGGGGCGGTCAAGAACGTCCTGGCGATCGCTGCCGGGGTGTCCGACGGTATGGGGTTCGGCGCCAATGCCCGGGCGGCCCTGGTCACCCGGGGGCTGGCGGAGATGATGCGTCTGGGCGACGTCCTGGGGGCCAAGCCCAAGACCCTGATGGGGCTTGCCGGCGTCGGGGATCTGATTCTGACCTGCACCGACGACCAGTCGCGCAACCGCCGTCTCGGTCTGGGGCTGGGGCAGGGGCACGATATCGAAACCGTGAAGGCGGAAATCGGCCAGGAGATCGAAGGCATCGGCACCGCCCGGCTAATCCGGGACCTGGCCCGCCACCATGGGGTGGAGATGCCGATCGTGGAACAGGTCCATGCCTTGCTCTATGAGGGCGTGGCGCCCCAGACCGCGGTGCGCAATCTGCTGTTGCGCGAACCCAAGCCCGAGGCGCTGTGAATCCATCCCTGGACGCTCGAAACCCGCCCATCCAGGCCGGGTACGCCCCGAAAACCCATGACCCGCCCCCTTTTTCCCCTGATCGGCTTTAGCGGCTGACGACGAGATCCGCCAGCGCCGGGATCTGGCCGACGACCGGCACACAGGTCCACTGCCGCAGTTCGGCAGCGTTGTTCAGCTGCGGAGGCGGGGGCTCGATGGCGTTGAGGAAGACGGCGGCTGCCGTCAGGCCGTGGCGTTCGATGGCTTCCAGCGTCAGCAACACCTGATTGATGGCTCCCAGGCGGTCGGGGGCGACCACCAGCACCGCCAGCCCCAGGGCGGCGGCCAGATCGGCGTTGAGGCCGTCGGCGGCGATGGGGGAACAGAAGCCGCCGGCACCTTCCACCAGGCGCCAGCGCCCCTTGTGCGGGCGGCAGGCGGCTATTAGTTCCTGCAGACACAAAGTCTTTCCCGCCAAAGCCGCCGCCCGTGGCGGCGAGGCGGCGGCGGCATAGCGGTAAGGGCAGATGGCCGCCAGCGGTTCGTCGCTGCCTGCGGCGCGCTGCAGGGCCAGGGCGTCGGCGGGAACCAGGCCGGCATCCCCCTGGCGGCAGCCGCTTTCCACCGGTTTGCGGACCTGCACCGCCACGCCGCGCCCCACCACGTGGCGCAACAGGCGGCAGGCCACCCAGGTCTTGCCGACGCCGGTGTCCGTGCCGGTGACGAAAAGCCCGTCAGTCATCGACCAGATCGGTGGTGAACGGTTCCACGGTGACGGTCTCCCCGGCGTTCACCCCGCGGCTGTCGGCCGGCAGGACGATGTAGCAGTTGGCACGGCTGAGGGCGGCGAGTTGGTGCGAGCCCTGGCGGCTCAGGGCGGTGACCGCCAGCTTTCCGTCGTCACCGTAGTGCAGCCGTCCCCGCTGGAACTCCAGGCGGCCGGGATCTTTCTTCAGAGGGTGGGTGCAGGGAACCTGCAGGCGCAGGGTACGGTACGGCCGGCCGCCGGCCAGGCGCCACAGGGCCGGGCGGACGAGCTGGCGGAAGGTCACGTGTACCGACACCGGATTGCCCGGCAGGCCGAAATACCAGGTCCTGCCCACTCGTCCGAAGATCAAAGGCTTGCCGGGTTTGAGGGCCAGGCGCCAGAGGTGGATTTCCCCCCCGGCCTGGATCAGGGCCTGCCGTAGCAGGTCCGCCTCGCCTACGGAAGCACCGCCCGTGCTGATGAGGACGTCGGTGTGTTCTGCGGCCAGGCGCAGGCAGGCGCCCAGGCGTTCGAGATCGTCCGGCTGGGCGCCGAGATCGCAGGCGACGACGGGCAGTTCCCGCAGCAGTCCCTCGAGGGTGTAACGGTTGCTGTCGTAGATCTGCCCCGGCTGCAGGGTTTCGGTCAGCGGGCGCAGTTCGTCGCCGCTGGAAAAGAAGCCGACCCGGGGCCGCAGGCACACCGGTACCTGGCTCACCCCGGCGGCGGCCAGCAGCCCCAGGTCGGCGGCCTGCAGCCGCTTGCCTTTGGAGAGCAGCACCGCGCCGCGTTCGAGGTCCTCGCCGGCGTGGCGTACGTTCTCCCCCGGGCGCACCGGGGCGCTGAGGATGACGGTATCCCCTTCCCGCGCGACCTGCTCCTGCATGACCACGGCGTCGGCCCCTTCCGGCAGGGGGGCGCCGGTGAAGATGCGCACGCAGGTGCCCGCCTCGACCCGGCCCGGAAACGCTTTGCCCGCCCAGGCGGTGCCGATGACCTTCAGCCGGCCGCGGTCCTGTGCCCTGACGGCGTAACCGTCCATCGCCGCATTGGTGAAGGCGGGCAGCGGCATCGGGGCCTGCAGGTCACAGGCCAGGATGCGGCCGCCGGCATCGTGCACGGGGACCCATTCGTCGCCCGGCAAGGGCGCGATGCCGCTCAATATCTGCTCCAAAGCCTGCGCCAGAGGCACCAGCCCGGGGGAGCGGCAGGGATCAGCGGAGGAAGTCATGGCGGATGAAGGCGGCGATCTGCGGTGGCCGGTTGAGATCGAGTTGCGGCAGCGGACAGGGACAGGGCAGGGGTGCATCGCTGGCGACCGCGATGACATGGGGATCTTCGGGAAACAGCAGCGGTTTTCCTAAGATCGGGCGGTGCAGCTCGATCTTGGGGATGGGGGCGCGCTTGAAGCCTTCCACCAGGATCAGGTCGAGGCCGGCGGCATCCAGATAGGCCAGCTGGGAGAACAGATCCACCTCGCCCTCGTCGGGATAGTCGTACACGATCGCCCGCCGCCGCCGGGAGACCACCATCACCGGCGTGGCCCCGGCCCGGCGCAGCTCGTAGCTGTCCTTGCCGGGGTGGTCGATGTCGAAGGCGTGGTGGGCGTGCTTGATCAGCCCGACCTTAAGTCCCTCGGCCTTCAGCAAGGGGATCAGGCGGGTCAGCAGGGTGGTCTTGCCGGTGCCGCTGAAGGCGGCCAGTCCCAGCAGGGGAACCTCACTCATCGGTTGCCGTAGTACTCCAGATACCAGGCCACGAACCGGGGAATGCCTTCCTCGATGGTCACCGAAGGGGCGTAGCCCACGTCCCGCATCAGATCGCTGACGTCGGCGTAGGTAGCGGGTACGTCACCCTTCTGTATCGGCAGGAAGTTCTTCTGCGCCTTTTTGCCCAAGGCGTCTTCGAGGACCTCGATGAAGCGCATCAGTTCCACCGGATTGTGGCAGCCGATGTTGTAGATCCGGTAAGGGGCGCGGCTGGTGCCCGGATCGGGGCGGTCGCCGGACCAGTCCGGATCGGGTTCGGCCACATGATCGAGGGTGCGGACCACGCCCTCGACGATGTCGTCGATGTAGGTGAAATCCCGCCGGTGGTGGCCGTGGTTGTAGACGTCGATGGGGCGGCCTTCGAGGATGTTGCGGGTGAACTTGAACAGGGCCATGTCCGGCCGCCCCCAGGGGCCGTAGACGGTGAAGAATCGCAGGCCGGTGGTCGGCAGGCCGTACAGATGGCTGTAGGTGTGGGCCATCAGCTCGTTGGCCTTCTTGGTGGCGGCGTAGAGGCTCACCGGATGGTCCACGTTGTGGTGGACCGAGAACGGCATTTCGGTGTTGGCGCCGTAGACCGAGCTGGACGAGGCGTAGACCAGGTGTTCGACCTCGCCGTGGCGGCAGGACTCGAGGATGTTGCAGAATCCCACCAGATTGGCGTCGATGTAGGCGTGGGGATTCTCCAGGGAATAGCGCACACCCGCCTGGGCCGCCAGATGCACCACCCGCTGTGGCCGGTGTTTCCGGAAGGCGGCCGCGACGGCCTGGCGGTCCTCCAGATCGGCGCGGACCTCGGTAAAGCCCGCCCGGGCCTTGAGGCGGGCGAGGCGGTCCTCCTTGAGGCGGACGTCGTAATAGTCGTTGACGTTGTCGAAGCCGACCACTTCGTCGCCGCGGTCGAGCAGGCGGTGGGCAACGAAGGAGCCGATGAAGCCGGCGGTGCCGGTGACCAGTATCTTCATAGCCGCCCGTCCACCTGATCCTTGGGAAGGATGCCCTTGACGTCGAACAGCACCGCGTTCGGCTTGCCGAAGGCGCGGATGGCCGCGGCGCCCATTTCCCGGAACTGGTCGTGGCCGGTGGCGAGGATGATGGCGTCGTAACGGCCGGGTTCGGGGCGTTCGATCAGCTCGATACCCAGTTCCGCCCGGGCCTCGTCGGCGTGGGCCCAGGGATCGTGGACCGCCACCCGTGCGTTGTAGGTTTCCAGCTCCCGCACCATGTCGATGACCCGGGTGTTGCGGATGTCGGGGCAGTTCTCCTTGAAGGTGACCCCGAGGATCAGCACGTCCGCCTGGCAGACGTGGATGCGGCGCTGGTTCATGAGCTTGACCACCCGCGCGACCACGTATTCGCCCATCGAGTCGTTGATGCGGCGGCCGGCGAGGATGATTTCCGGGTGGTGGCCGATCTCCTGAGCCTTGTGGGTCAGGTAGTAGGGGTCGACGCCGATGCAGTGGCCGCCCACCAGTCCCGGCCGGAAAGGCAGAAAATTCCACTTGCTGCCGGCGGCCTCCAGCACTTCCAGGGTGTCCAGTCCCAGTTTGTTGAACAGCACCGCCAGCTCGTTGATGAGGGCGATGTTGACGTCGCGCTGGGTGTTCTCGATCACCTTGGCCGCTTCCGCCACCTTGATGCTGCTGGCCTTGTGGGTGCCGGCGGTGATCACGCTGCGGTAGAGCCGGTCGATGAATTCCGCCGCTTCCGGGGTCGAGCCAGCGGTCACCTTGACGATGTTGGTGACCCGGTGTTCCTTGTCGCCGGGATTGATGCGCTCGGGGCTGTAGCCGGCGAAGAAGTCCTGGTTGAATCTGAGTCCGGATTCCCGTTCCAGCACCGGGACGCAGACCTCCTCGGTGGCGCCGGGATAGACGGTGGATTCGTAGATGACCACGTCCCCCGGCGCCAGGACCCGGCCGACGGTTTCGCTGGCCGAGACCAGCGGGGTCAGGTCGGGGCGCTTGTGGCGGTCGATGGGGGTGGGGACGGTGACCACGTAGACGTTGCAGGAGGCCAGGTCGTCCGGGTCGGAGGTGTAGCGCAGCCGCTCGGCGCGCTGCAGTTCTTCCGACTCCACTTCCAGGGAGCGGTCGATGCCCCGGCGCAGTTCCTCGATGCGATCACGGTTGATGTCGAAGCCGGTGGTCGGATAACGGCGGCCGAACTCCACCGCCAACGGCAGGCCGACGTATCCCAGGCCGACGACGCCGATGTGGACCCTGTCCAGTGAAAGCATGTTTCCTCCTCTATCGTGTGAGCTGGGTGGTTTGCGGCTATGATTTAAGGGTAGTCGGAAATTCGTTGTATCGGGACATGGCCATGCTGGAAAGCTTGATCCGCCAGGGGGAGCTGCAGGAGGGACGCCACTGGCGCCGGCGCGTCTTCCGAATCAATGACGTCATTGTAAGGGAAGGGGAGCGTTGCGGGAAAGTCTTCGTGGTGGTGGCGGGACAGCTGCAGGTGACCGGCTCCCTGAGCCTGGGAGACCGGGTCGTGCGCATCGGTTTTCAGGTTCTGAATGTGGGGGACGTGGTGGGGGAGCTGGCCTTGATCGACGGTCAGGCCCATGGAGCCGACGTCGTCGCCTTGAGCGACGGTGAGGTGGCGGAAATCGATGCGGCGGTGCTGCTGACCTATCTGGAAAGCCACCCGGAAGCAGGTGCGCGCTTTTATCGCCATCTGGCCGAGGTGCTGGCTGCCCGCCTGCGGCGCACCGACAGTAAGATGCTGTCATTGTTCAGCTGGGGGCTGCGGTCCCGAGGTTACGATGAGGTCTGAGCCTCTTCGCCGTTACGCTTAAGTTTTTTGTTAGCATAAAAGTCCTTTACCTGCCGCTGCACCACGCGACCTTTCTGGACAAGAACCAATCATCATGCCGACCATACGCATCTTTCGTCATTACGTTTCCACCGCCTATCTCGGCCTGATGGTGGTGGAATTCCTGTTGTACCTGGGGGCCATCTACATCGGAGGCAGCCTGCGTTTCCTCCGTAGCAGCGATTGGCGCCCGGAGGACGACTGGCTGCTGGTGGCCTTCCTCTTCGCCGCCACGATGTTGGTCTGCAACGTGGGGGCCGGGTTGTACCAGCGCGCCGCCCAGTGGAACGCCGCCAATCTGGTGCTACGGCTGGGGGTCAGTATCTTCCTGGCGGCGGTGGCGATGAGCCTGGTGTTTTACGCTTTCCCCGAGTTGTTCGTCGGCCGTGGCGTGTTCGGTTTCGCCTTGCTGGTTTCCTTCACCACCACGTTGCTGCTGCGCTATTTGTTTTACCGTCTGGTCGACAACCGGCGCCTGCGCCGCCGCATCCTGGTCCTGGGTGCCGGGGACAAAGCTAGGAAGATTCTGGACTTCCGGCGCCGCCTGCCATACGGCAATCTGACCTTCGCCGGCTTCGTGCGCATGGGGCAGGAGGATTGCCGGGTGCCTGCGGAATGTCTGGTGAGCCTAGACGTGCCGCTGCGGGAATTTGCCGCCCGGGAGGACATCGACGAGATCGTCGTAGCGCCGGACGACCGCCGCCGGGGCTTTCCCGTGGACGAGATCCTCGACTGCAAGATGAGCGGCTTCGACGTCGTCGATCTGCTGACCTTCTTCGAGCGCGAGGCCGGCATCGTCAAGATCGACTGCCTGCATCCCAGCTGGTTGGTGTTCTCCGACGGTTTCCGGATGAAAAGCGGCATGCTCGTCAAGCGCCTGTTCGACATCGGCGCCAGCCTGGCGTTGCTGGCGGTCGCCTGGCCGGTGATGCTGGCGACCGCGGCGGCGATCAAGATCGAGAGCCGCGGCAGGCATCCGGTCTTCTATCGTCAGACCCGCGTGGGCGAGGACTGGCGCCTGTTCCAGGTGCTCAAGTTCCGCAGCATGCGCCCGGATGCGGAGAAGGACGGTGTCAGAATGGCCAAGGCCAACGACGACCGGGTGACCCGGGTGGGGCGCTTCATCCGCAAGACCCGGATCGACGAGTTGCCACAGCTGTGGAACGTCTTCCGGGGCGACATGAGCTTCGTGGGGCCACGCCCGGAACGGCCCGAGTTCGTCGAGCGCTTCGCCGAGACCATCCCCTATTACTCCGAACGCCACCGGGTCAGGCCCGGCATCACCGGCTGGGCCCAGGTCTGCTACCCTTACGCGGAGAACGAGGCGGACACCCTGGAAAAGCTCCAGTACGATCTGTATTACGTCAAGAACTACAGTCTGTTCCTCGATTTTCTGATCCTGCTGCGAACCGTGGAGGTGGTGCTGTGGGGCAAGGGGGCGCGCTGAGGTGAACGGCTGGGTCGGTGCGATCAGCTATGGCATCGGGGCCGCCGCCTATCTGGTGTTGGGGTTGACGCTGGCGGCCGGGTGGCGCGGCCGGCGGCGCGGCGGTCTGTTGCTGCTGGCCATCGCCGGCACGGCCCTGTGGGCGGCGGTGAACGCCTGGCAGCTGGCCTATCACAGCGTACCCCTTGTCTGGCTATGGTCGCTGGAAACCGCACACCTGCTGCTGTGGCTGGCGTTTCTGTGGCAGATTCTCCCCGACGGCGGCCGGCTGCGCCGCTGGCGTTTCGCCAGTTACGCCCTGGGGGGGGCGCTGCTGGCCTATCACTGGAGCGCCCCCTGGGTCGACGGTTTCCTGGGGGCCTGGCAGGTGACGGAATGGCCGTTGATGGGCCAGCTGCTGCTGGCGTTGACCGGGCTGGTGCTGCTGGAACAGTTGTACCGCAACCTCCATCCGGAGCGGCGCTGGGCGGTCAAGTTCCTGTGCTTGGCGCTGGGGACCCTGTTCGCCTACGAATTCTATCTGTATGCCGATGCCCTCCTGTTCAAGCGCATCAATGCCGAACTGTGGCAGGCGCGCGGATTGATTAGTGCCCTACTGGTGCCGCTGCTGGCGGTGTCGGCGGTGCGCAATCCGGACTGGTCGATCGACGCCTTCGTTTCTCGCGACGTGGTCTTTCATTCCACCGCCCTGTTCGGGGCCGGCCTGTATCTACTGACGATGGCGGCCGCCGGCTACTACGTGCGCCTCTACGGCGGGGAATGGGGGCGGGTGCTGCAGGCGGTGTTCCTGGTCGCGGCCCTGGTGCTGCTGGCGGTGCTGCTGTTCTCCGGCCAGCTGCGGGCACGGCTGCGGATCTTCCTAAACAAGCATTTCTTCAATTACCGTTACGATTATCGCAAGGAATGGCTACGGATCACCGCCGCCCTATCCCAGGGCGACGACGGCATGCCGCTGGGAGAGCGAGTCATTCGGGCGCTGGCGGAATTGGTGGAAAGCCCGGGAGGAACGCTGTGGGTCCGCAGCGACAGCGGGCATTACCTGCAACGGGCCGACCGGGGCGGTTCCGGGGTGGAGATCCCGTGGATCGAGGCGGATGATCCTGTCATCGCCTTCATGAAACGGCGGGAATGGGTCGTCGATCTGGACGAGCTGCAGCGGTTTCCCGAACTCTATGAAGGACTGTCCCGGCCGCCGTGGCTGGCGGACTGTCGCGACGCCTGGCTACTGGTGCCGCTGTTCCATGGCCACGAACTGTGGGGGGTGGTGCTGTTGCTGCGTCCGCTGATCCCCCTGGACTGCAACTGGGAAGTGATCGACGTGCTCAAGACCGCCGGCCGCCAGGCCGCCGGCTTCCTGGCCCTGGAGGAAACCGCCGCCCGGTTGCTGGAGGCGCGCCAGTTCGAGGGTTTCAACCGCCTGTCGGCGTTCGTGGTGCACGATCTGAAGAATTTGATCGCCCAGCTGTCCCTGGTGGTGCGCAATGCCGAGCGCCATGCCGGCAATCCGGAATTCGTTCGCGATGCGATGACGACGGTCGAACACGCCGTCGGCAAGATGAGCCGACTGCTGGAGCAGCTCAAGAGCATGGGGAAGGCCGAGCGGGCCAAACGGATCGCCCTGCGCCCTCTGCTCGAGGAGGTGGTTTCGGCCCGGGCCGGGCAGTTGCCCCGGCCTCGGTTCGTCTGCGAAGCCCGTGGAGATCTGTGGGTCGAGGGCGATGCGGACCGCCTGGCGTCGGCGTTCGAACACGTGATCCAGAACGCCCAGGAGGCGGCCGGAAAGCACGGTTGGGTGCGAGTGCGACTGGCAAGGCAGGAACGGCAGGCTATCATTGAAGTGGAAGACAACGGTCCGGGTATGGACGCGGCCTTCATCCGCCAGCGCCTGTTCAAACCTTTCGAAACCACCAAAGGGCTGACGGGAATGGGTATCGGCGCCTACGAAAGCCGGGAGTACACCCGCCAGCTGGGAGGGGACCTGGTGGTCCGCAGCACGCCCGGGGAGGGAACCTGTTTCCGTTTCGTTCTGCCCCTGGCCGTGTCAGCGAACAGGATCGATTCCGACAAGAAGGTGCCTACGTGAGCGATTTCACTTTGTTGATCGTCGAGGACGATCCCGGCCTGCAGAGCCAGCTCAAATGGAATTTCGCCGACCGCTACAAGGTGGTCACCGCCAGTGACCGGGAATCCGCCCTGGCGGTGGTGAAGAAGCGTCCGCCGGCGGTGGTGACGCTGGATCTCGGTCTGCCGCCCGATCCCGGGGGCGTCAGCGAGGGGTTCGCCACCCTGGAGGCCATTCTCCGCCACAGCCCCAACACCAAGGTCATCGTCATCACCGGCAACGATCAGGTGGACAACGCCGTTCGCGCCATCGGCATGGGGGCCTACGACTTCTACCAGAAGCCGGTGGAACCGGACATGCTGGCCTTCGTGGTCGAACGGGCGATGCGCCTCTACGAGCTGGAGGAGGAGAACCGCAAGCTTGCCCGGTCCCAGGTGAATCACCCGCTGGACGGCGTGATCGCCGCCAGTCCCAGGATGGTGGAGATCTGCCGGCTGCTGGAGCGGCTGGCGGCCACCGATCTGAGCGTGTTACTGCTGGGTGAGAGCGGCACCGGCAAGGAGGTTATGGCGCGGGCGTTGCACAATCTCAGCAGGCGTCGGGAAGGGCCGTTCATCGCCATCAACACCGCTGCGATTCCGGAGACCCTGCTCGAGGCCGAGCTGTTCGGCTACGAAAAGGGCGCGTTCACCGATGCCGCCAAGCAGACCATCGGCAAGATCGAGATGGCCGGCGGTGGTACCCTGTTCCTGGACGAGATCGGCGACATGCCCCCCAGCCTCCAGCCCAAGCTGCTGCGTTTCCTGCAGGAGCGCACCATCGAGCGCATCGGCGGGCGCAAGCCGATCCCGGTGGACGTGCGCATCGTCTGCGCCACCAACCAGGATCTGGAGGCGCTGATCGCCCAGGGAAAGTTTCGCCAGGATCTCTATTTCCGCATCAACGAATCCGTCATCGAGCTCCCACCGCTGCGGGAGCGGCGGGAGGACATCGCCGTGCTCGCCCGCGCCTTCCTTCATCGTTACAATCATGAGATGAAACGCGATCTGCTCGACTTCGACGAATCCGCCCTGGCCGCCCTCGAAGCCTACGATTGGCCCGGCAACGTGCGTGAGCTCCAGGGGCGGGTCAAGACCGCCGTGGCTCTGGCGCAGGGGCCGAAGATCCGGGCGGAGGACCTCAAGCTGAGCCCGCCGGAAACGACCCGCCGGCTGCTGACTCTGAAAGAGGCGCGCGAAGAAGCCGAGCGCCAGGCTCTGGCGGCGGCCCTGAGCGCCGCCGACGGCAAGGTCGCCAAAGCGGCGGAGATTCTCGATGTGACTCGCCCGACCCTGTATGCTTTGCTGGACAGACACAACTTGAAGGTTTCGTGATGCGCCGTTTACTTGTCGCCGCCGGTCTTTTCACTGCGATCGCCTGGGCTGAGGAAAACTACCTGCGGGAAGCCCAAGCCTATCTGGAACAGGGCAAACTGCGGGCGGCGGTGATTCAGCTCAAGAATCACCTGCGGGAAAATCCCCTGGACGCCGAGGCCCGGCTGCTGCTGGGGCAGACCTACCTGCGCCAGGGAGACGCCGCCGGGGCGGTGAAGGAGCTGGAGAAGGCCCGTGACGGCGGTCTGGCGCCGGAACGCTGGCTGGTGCCGCTCGGCAGGGCCTATCTGTTGCAGAACCGGCCCCGTAAGGTGCTGGACGGGATCCAGCCGGACCAGGCCCGAGAGCCGGCGCTCAAGGCCAAACTCCACGCCCTGCGGGGTGAGGCCCATTTGCAGCGCCGGGAGCTGGAGGCGGCCGGCCGGGAGTTCGCCGCCGCCCTCAAGCTGGCGCCGCAGTTGCCGGAAGGACGTCTGGGGCTGGCCCGGCTGGCCCTGGCGCAGGGCCAGCCGGAACGGGCCCTGAAGGAAGTCGAGCCGTTGCTGCAGGGTGAAAAAACGCCGTCTGCCGCCTACCTGATCGCGATGGAAGCCAAGCGTCAGCTGGGCGATCTGGAAGGCGCCCACGCCGCCGCGACCCAGGCACTGGAGGCTCAGCCCGGAAACGTGCAGGCGTTGCTGGGACGGGCTGCGGTGGCGATCGCCCTGGGGCGCACCCGGGAGGCGGCCGCCGATCTGGAAAAGGCCGCCGGGATCGCCGCGAACGCCCCCCTGCTGCATTATCTCCAGGGATTGCTGGCGTTCCGGGAGGGACGGCTGGACCAGGCCAAGGAGGCTTTGACCCGGGTGATCAGCCAGGCATCTTCCCACCTGCCCAGTAAGCTGTTGCTGGGTCTGATCGCCTACCGCCAGAACGAACTGGCGGCGGCGGAGGAATACCTGGAAGCGGTACGGGCCAGGCAGCCGGACCAGGTGGCGGTGGCCAAAGTGCTGGGGGCGGTGAAGCTGAAACGTGGCCGGCCCGAGGATGCGGTCGCCCTGCTGGAACCCTACCTCGATCGCCATCCGGACGATCCCCAGCTTTTGGCGTTGCTGGGCAGCGCCTACCTGCAGCAGCGCAAGTTCGATCGCGCCACCGAGCTGCTGGGGCGGGCCGCGGAACTGGCGCCGGATATCGCTGTCATCCGCACCCAGCTGGCGCTGGGGCAGATTGGCGGCGGCGATCTGGAAGCGGCGGCGGGTGAGCTGGAACAGGCCGTCTCTCTGGAGCCGGAGCTGGTCCAGGCCGACGTCATGTTGGTTCTGACCCGCCTGCACCAGAAGCGTTACGACGAGGCGCTGGCGGTGGCCAAAAGGATGGCGGCGGCGATGCCCGACAATCCGATGCCGGTCAATCTGATCGCCGGGGTGCTGATGGCCAAGGGGGACAAGGCCGGGGCCGAGCGCCAGTGGCGCGAGGCGCTCGCGCGTTTCCCAGATTATGTCACCGCGCGGTTGAATCTGGCTCGGCTGAAGCTTTCCCAGGGCGAGCTCGACGAAGCCGAATCCTTTTACCGGGCGATCCTCCAGCGTCATCCAAAGCACGTCACGGCTCTGATCGGGCTGGCTCAGGTCGCCGAGGCCCGCAAGGATCTCGAAGCGATGCGGGATTATCTGGAGAAGGCCCACGATAGCGCCCCGCAGCGGCCGGAGCCGGCGGTGATGCTGGCCCGTTATCACCTGTCTCGTAACCAGGGGCTCGAGGCGGTCGGCGTGTTGCGGCCGGTGCTGGAGAAACACCCCGATCATCCGCTGGCGCTGTTGCTGACCGCTCAGGGGCAGCTGGCGGCGGGGCAGCCCGCCAGCGCCGCCGCAACCCTGCGCCGGTTGGTGGCGAAGCGCTCCGACAATGCGATGGCCCTGTACTGGCTTGGGGTCGCCGAACAAAGGAACGATGCGCCCGAGGCGGCCCTGGCCGCCTGGGAACGGGCCCTGCAAGCCAAGCCGGATTTCATCCCGGCGGTAGTGGCCCGGTTGCGGTTGCTGCTCGAACAGAAACGTTACGATGAGGCGCTGGCTGCAGCCAAGGAATTGCAATCCCGCTTCCCAGAGCGGGCCGAAGGCCATTTCTGGGCCGGGCAGGTGGCCTTGGCGCAAAAGGACTACGGAACAGCTCTGAAAGCTCTGGAAGCAGCCCACCAGCGTCAGCCCGGGCCGCTGACGGCGCAGCAACTTTTCTTCCTGAAACGCCAGCTGGGTAAGGCCGATGAGGCGCGCCGCTTCCTGCAGGACTGGCTCGCCAAACATCCGGACGATACCGGTGCCTGGCTGCGCTTGGCACTGGCGGAGCAGGCCGACGGCCGGCTGCAGGCGGCGATCGCAGCCTATGAGAAAGTGCTGGCCGCCAGCCCGAAGAACGTGGTGGCGCGCAACAATCTGACCTGGCTGTATCAACAGAGCGGAGATCCCAAAGCGCTGGAAAGCGCCCGCCGCCTGCAGACGATCGCTCAGGATCGGCCGGAGATCCTGGACACGGTGGGCTGGGTCTATCTACGCCAGGGGCGCGTCGACGAAGCGCTGCCGATCCTGCAAGAGGCGGCGGTGAAGGCGCCACACCTTCCGACCATCCGGCTGCATTGGGCCGAGGCCCTGGCCGCGGCCGGCCGCACGCACGAGGCGAAGCTGGAACTGAAACGTCTGCTCGAGCGCCATCCCGCTTTCCCCGAGCGGAAGCAGGCGGAAGCGCTGCTCAGGCGCCTGAACGTCGATTGAGAATCCCCTTCGAACAGCATACAATGGGCGCCTATTTGTCCGCGGGCAGGGAAAACATATGGCAGGGGAACAGGTGCACCAGCATATCTCCAAGCAGTTCGAGCAGGAATTGGAAAGTCTGCGCCACCGGGTTCTGGTCATGGGGGGTATGGTGGAATCCCAGGTGGCCGACGCGGTCAGGTCTCTGTTGGAGAACGACGTGGCCCTGGCCGAGGAGGTGATCGCCAACGATTACAAGGTCAACGCCATGGAGGTGGAGATCGACGAAAAATGCACCGAGATCCTGGCGCGGCGCCAGCCTGCCGCCCGCGATCTGCGCCTCGTGCTGGCGGTCATCAAGATGATCGCCGATCTTGAACGCATCGGTGACGAGGCTCGCGGCATTGCCCGGCAGGCGCTCGATCTCGGTACCCGCCAGCCGCGCAAGAACCAGCTCGGCGAATTGGAGCAGCTGGCCCGGCAGGTCCGTTCCATGCTGCACGACGCCCTCGACGCTTTCGCCCGCATGGACGTGGATCTGGCGCTGAAGGTGGTGGAGGAAGACAAGGTCGTCGACCAAGAATACGAAACCATCGTCCGCCAACAGATCACCTACATGATGGAGGACGCCCGCAACATCCCCATCGCCCTCGACATCATGTGGTCGGCGCGCTCCCTGGAGCGCATCGGCGATCGCAGTTGCAACATCTGCGAATACCTCATCTACTACGTCAAGGGCAAGGATGTCCGCCACATCAGCCTCGAGCAGCTGGAACAGGAAGTCCAGCGATAACCTCTCATCCTGTCGCGTTTCCGGTATGAAGCGCCTGCGCACATTCGGCTGGCTGGTCTGGTTTTGGGCCGGCAGCCTGCTGGCGTGGGAGCCTTTCGTGGTGGAGGACGTCCGTATCCGGGGCCTGCAGCGGGTCGCGGCCGGCACCGTCTTCAACTACCTGCCGGTCAAGCCGGGCGAGACCCTCGACGAGAAGAAGGCCGCCGCCGCGATCCGGGCCTTGTTCAAGACCGGTTTCTTCAAGGACGTGCGTCTGGCGCGCGAGGGCAACGTGCTGGTGATCGAGGTGGTGGAGCGGCCTTCCATCGCCGCGATCAAGATCGTCGGCAACCAGGACATCAAGACCGAGGATTTGACCAAGGCGCTGGAAAGCGTCGGCCTGGCCGAGGGGCGGATCTTCAACCGCCGCCTGCTGGAAAAGATCGAAAGCGAGCTCCGGCGTCAGTATTTCAGCCACGGCAAGTACGGCGTCAAGATCAAGACCGAGGTGACTCCGATCACCCACAACCGGGTGGCGATCCTGATCAAGATCGCCGAGGGCAAGGTCGCCAAGATCAAGCGCATCAACATCGTCGGCAACCGTGCCTTTGACGACGACACCTTGCTCGACCAATTCGAGCTCGGCACCACCGGCTGGCTGTCCTTCTACACCAAGAACGACCAGTATTCCAAACAGAAGCTGGCCGCCGACCTGGAACGCCTGCGCTCCTTCTACATGGACCGTGGCTATCTCAAGTTCGAGATCGAATCCACCCAGGTGGCCATCACTCCGGACAAGCGCGACATCTATATCACCATCAACGTCAGGGAAGGCGATGTCTACCGCCTCGAATCGGTGCGTCTGACCGGCAAGTTGATCGTCCCGCCCCACGAACTGACCGCACTGCTCAAGCTGGGGCCGGGGGAGGTGTTTTCCCGCAAGGCGGCGACTGAATCCATCGACGCCATCACCAAACGCCTCGGGGACGAGGGCTACCTGTTCGCCAACGTCAACATGGTGCCGGAAATCGACGAGGCCAAAAAGACCGTCAAGCTGACCTTCTTCGTCGACCCCGGTCGTCGGGTCTACGTACGCAGGATCCACATCAAGGGCAATTCCCGCACCCAGGACGAGGTGGTGCGGCGGGAGATGCGCCAGATGGAAGCGGCCCTGGCCCAGTCCACCAAGATCGAACAGTCCAAGCAGCGTATCCAGCGCCTGGGCTACTTCAAGGAGGTCAACGTCGAAACTCCGCAGGTGCCGGGGGCGGAGGATCTGATCGACCTCAATTTCTCAGTGACCGAACAGCCTTCCGGCAACCTCAGCGCCGGCATCGGCTTCTCCCAGGTGCAGGGGCTGATCTTCAACGCCAGCGTGTCCCAGACCAATTTCCTCGGCACCGGCAAGCAGGTCAGCTTCGAATTCAACAACAGTCAGGTGTCGACCATCTATCGGGTCAATCTTTACGACCCCTATTTCACCCTGGATGGCATCGGTGCAGGCTTCCACGTCAGTTACCGCAGTATCGACGCCGACAATGCCAACATCGCCAATTACACCACCAACACCTTGGCGGCGGGTTTGAGCGGCGGCATTCCGATGTCGGAATGGGACCGGCTGAACGCCAACATGGATTTCAGCCGTACGGAACTCAAGACCAGCGGCGACACTTCGGACGAGATCCTCGATTTCATAGAACAGCATGGTGAGACCTATGGCGTCATGACGCTGGGGATGACCTGGGTGCACGATACCCGTGACAAAGCGGTTTTTCCTACCCGTGGCGGTCGTCACTCCTTGTCTCTGCTGGGCTCGCTGCCCTTCGTCGATCTGGAATACTATAAAATCCGTGCCCGGGGGCGGTATTTCTTCCCCTGGACCCGGGATCTGATCTTCTCCCTGCACGGGGATTTCGCCTACGGCGACGGTTACGGCGGCACCGACGAACTGCCTTTCTTCGAACACTTCTTCGCCGGTGGGGTAAAATCGGTGCGCGGCTTCCGCCAGAACACCTTGGGTCCGCGGGATTCCAACAACAATCCCTTCGGCGGCAACGTCAAGCTCGTCGGTGGGGCGGAGCTGTTCTTTCCGGTGCCGTTCCTGAGCGAGGAGTTCAGTTCCGCGTTTCGCATGGGCGTGTTTTTCGATGCCGGTAACGTGTTCAAAGACAGTCTGAAGCCGGGGGACCTGCGTTATTCCGCGGGCATTTCGGCCCAGTGGCTGTCACCCTTCGGCCCTCTGGAGGTGAGCCTGGCCCAGCCTTTGAACGCCAAAAGCCAGGATGACGAGCAGGTGTTCCAGTTCTCTTTCGGAGCCGGATTCTGACGATGTGTGAATGTTTCAATCTTTGAGGAGTAAAACGATGCGACGTATCTGGATCGGCGGCCTGACCGCCCTGTTGCTCAGTGTCAGTTCGTTGGCGCAGGCGGCGGAAATCAAGATCGGCTTCGTCAACGTTGCCCGGGTGCTGCAGCAGGCGCCCCAGGCGGAGGCGGCCAAAAAACGTCTGGAGAAGGAATTCGCCCCGCGCGATAAGCGCTTGGTGGCGATGCAGAAGGAGCTGAAGAAATTGGAGGAAAAGATGTCCCGCGACGCGGCGGTGATGAGCGATGCCGAGCGCCGCAAGCTGGAGCGGGAGATCCTCTCCAAACAGCGGGAGCTCAAGCGCGCCCAGGAGGAATTCCGCGAGGACTTCAATCTGCGCCGCAACGAGGAGCTGGGCAAGCTGCAACGGCAGGTGTTCGAGGCCATCAAATCCCTGGCCAAGGAGGAGGGCTACGATCTCCTGCTGACCGACGGGGTTGTCTACGCCAGCGACCGCGTGGACGTGACCGACAAGGTGCAGCGACGCCTGGCGAAGATGAAATAATCCAATCGAGGGAGACCGGGCCTTTGGACATCCACAAGATCATGAGCTACCTGCCCCACCGCTATCCTTTCCTGCTGGTGGACCGGGTCATCGAATGCGAACCGGGCAAACGCCTGGTGGCGATCAAGAACGTTTCCTACAACGAGCCTTTCTTCCAGGGCCATTTCCCGGGCGAGCCGATCATGCCGGGGGTGCTGATCATGGAGGCGCTGGCGCAGGCTACAGGGCTTCTGGCCTCGGAAAGCGCGCCGGACATCCTGGCCGGCAAGAATTTCATCTATTACCTGGTCGGTTTGGACAAGGCTCGCTTCAAACGGCCGGTGGTGCCCGGGGACCAGCTGCAGCTGCAGGTGGAGTATCTGCGCCACAAGCGCAACATCTGGGCTTTCGCCTGCCGCGCCGAAGTGGACGGTGAATTCGTCGCCAGCGCCGAGATCATGTGCGCGGCGGCCGAAGCCGAACACTGACGCCGATGGACCATCGGGCCGGAGTGGACGAAGTCGGGCGCGGCTGTCTGGCAGGGGCGGTGTTCGCCGCTGCCGTGATTCTCGATCCGGCCCGGCCCGTCGCAGGGTTGACCGATTCCAAGAAGCTGACGGCCAAAAGGCGCGAGGCCCTGGCGGGCGATATCGAAACCCGGGCGCTGGCCTGGTGCGTGGCCCGGGCCGAGCCTTCGGAGATCGACCGCCTCAACATCCTCCAGGCCAGCCTGCTGGCGATGCGGCGGGCGGTGGCCGGACTGGCGCTGCGACCGGCCGCGGTCCAGGTGGACGGCCGCCACGCCCCCGATTTGCCCATGCCGGTGGAAACCGTGATCGGCGGGGACGCCAGCGTCCCGGAAATCGCCGCCGCCTCCATTCTGGCCAAGGTAGCCCGCGACCGCGAGATGCAGTTGCTCGACCGTCTGGTGCCCGGTTACGGTATCGCCGTCCACAAGGGCTATCCCACCGCGGCCCATCGCCAGGCGCTGCGGAACCTCGGGCCGTCCCCCTGGCACCGGCGTTCGTTCCGTCCCGTCAAGGAAACGCTGCGTGACTGACATGGCCCCGTCCTTCGTCCACCTGCGCCTCCACAGCGAGTATTCCCTCAGCGACGGCCTGGTGCGGATCAAGCCTTTGATCGCCCGCTGCCGCGAGTTGGGCATGCCGGCGGTGGCATTGACCGACCAGGCCAATCTGTTCGCCCTCATCAAGTTCTACCGCGCCGCCGAGGCCGGCGGCATCAAACCCATCGTCGGCGCCGACCTGTGGGTGCGCAATCCCGACGACCCCCGCGAGCCCGACCGCCTCACCTTGCTGGTGCAGAACCACGCCGGCTACCGCAACCTCACCGCCTTGCTGTCGCGGGCCTATCTGGAGGGTCAGCGCCTGGGACGGGCGCTGGTGGAACGCGACTGGATCCTCGCCAACGCCGAGGGGCTGCTGGCGCTGTCCGGCGGCCGGGAAGGGGATGTGGGCCGCTGGCTGCTGGCGGGCAAGGAAAGGGAAGCGGCCAGGGCGCTCGACGGCTGGCTCGCCGCCTTCGGTGACCGTTTCTACCTCGAGATCCAGCGCACCGGCCGCCCGCAGGAGGAGGACTATCTGGAGGCGGTCCTGCATCTGGCCGCCGCCCGCGACGTGGCGGTGGTGGCCACCAACGACGTACGTTTTCTGACCCCCGAGGACTTCGAGGCCCACGAGGCCCGGGTCTGCATCCACGAGGGCTGGACCCTGGACGATCCCAAGCGTCCGCGCCGTTACAGCGAGCAGCAGTACCTGAAAAGCCCCGAGGAAATGGCCACGCTGTTCGCCGACCTGCCCGAAGCGGTGGCCAATACCGTGGAAGTGGCCAAGCGCTGCAATCTGGAACTGGAACTGGGCAAGCCCTGCCTGCCCCTGTTTCCGGTGCCGGAAGGGATGACCCTGGACCAGTTCTTCGTCGAAGAAAGCCGCCGCGGTCTGGAACGGCGCTTCGAGTCCGGCGCGCTTCCCAGGGACCGGGCCGACGCCTACTGGCAGCGGCTGCAGACCGAGATCGACGTCATCGTCCAGATGGGTTTCCCCGGTTACTTCCTCATCGTCGCCGACTTCATCCAGTGGGCCAAGGCCAACGGCATTCCGGTGGGGCCGGGGCGCGGTTCCGGCGCCGGCTCCCTGGTGGCCTACGCCCTGAGGATCACCGATCTGGACCCGCTGGAATTCGATCTCCTCTTCGAGCGTTTCCTCAACCCCGAGCGCGTCTCCATGCCCGACTTCGACGTGGATTTTTGTATGGAGCGCCGCGACCGGGTGATCGAGTACGTGGCGCAGAAATACGGCCGCGACAAGGTGTCCCAGATCATCACCTTCGGCACCATGGCCGCCAAGGCGGTAGTGCGCGACGTCGGCCGGGTGTTGGGGCACGCTTACGGCTTCGTGGACCGCATCGCCAAGCTGATTCCCTTCGAGCTGGGCATGACCCTCGACAAGGCCCTGGCGGAAAGCGAGGAGCTGCGCCAGCTCTACGAACAGGACGAGGAGATCCGCGCTCTCATCGACCTGGCCAAATCCCTGGAAGGGGTGGCGCGCAACGCCGGCAAGCACGCCGGTGGGGTGGTGATCGCGCCTTCCCAGCTCATCGACTTCACCCCGCTGTACCGCGAAGAAGGCGAGGAGGGCGTGGTCACCCAGTTCGACAAGGACGACGTGGAAGCCGCGGGACTGGTCAAGTTCGACTTCCTGGGACTGCGCACCCTCACCATCATCGACTGGGCGGTGGAAACCGTCAACCGCCAGCGCGCCGCCCGGGGCGAGCCCTCCCTCGATATCGACCGCATCCCCCGCGACGATCCCGAAACCTTCGCGCTGCTGAAAAACTGCCGCACCACCGCGGTGTTCCAGCTGGAATCGCGTGGCATGAAGGATCTGATCCGGCGGCTGCAGCCGGACTGCTTCGAGGACATCATCGCCCTGGTGGCGCTGTTCCGTCCCGGCCCGTTGCAGTCGGGGATGGTGGACGACTACATCAACGTCAAGCACGGCCGCGCCAAGGCCAACTATCCCCATCCGGCTCTGGAGCCGATCCTCAAGCCCACCAACGGCGTGATCCTGTACCAGGAACAGGTGATGCAGATCGCCCGCGACCTGGCCGGCTACACCCTGGGCGGCGCCGACCTGTTGCGCCGCGCCATGGGAAAGAAGAAACCGGAGGAAATGGCCAAGCAGCGCGCCATCTTCGTCGAGGGCGCCACCGAACGCGGGGTGGACAGGGAAACCGCCGAGTACATCTTCGACCTGATGGAGAAGTTCGCCGGCTACGGTTTCAACAAGTCCCATTCGGCCGCCTACGCCTGGGTGTCGTACCAGACCGCCTGGCTCAAGGCCCATTATCCGGCGGCCTTCATGGCCGCGGTGCTGTCTTCGGACATGGACAACACCGACAAGCTGGTGGGTTTCGTGGAGGAATGCCGCCAACTGGGATTGACCCTGCTGCCGCCGGACGTCAACCACTCCGACTATCGCTTCAGCGTCCAGGACGACGGCGCCATCCGCTACGGCCTCGGGGCGGTCAAGGGCGTGGGGCAGGCGGCCATCGAGGACATCCTCGCCGCCCGCAGGCAGGCCGGTCCCTTCAAGGACCTGTACGACTTCTGCCGCCGCATCGATCTGCGCAAAGCCAACCGCCGGGTGCTGGAAGCCCTGATCCGCGCCGGGGCCCTGGATCATCTTGGCGACCATCGCGCCCAGCTGCTGGAAGATCTGGGGGCCGCCCTGCAAGCGGCCGAGCAGTACCACCGCAGCGCCGCCCTGGGGCAGAACGACCTGTTCGGCCTCGGCGGGGGGGCGGAGGATATGCCGGTGGTGCCTTCGGCCACCACGCCGGTGCCGCCCTGGCCGTTGCGCCGGCAATTGAGCGAGGAAAAGACGGTCCTCGGCTTCTATCTCAGCGGCCATCCCCTGGATGAATACCGCGAGGAGCTGGCCCACTTCGTCACCGCCCCCTTGGGACCGCTCGAGGAACGCTTCAATCAGCCCGGCGCCGCCAGTGTCGAGGCGGTGGTTGCCGGGTTGGTGGCCGAGATCCGTACCCGTCAGAACAAGCAGGGCAAGCGGATGGCTTTCCTCACATTGGAGGATGGGCAGGGGCGGCTGGAAGCGGCGATCTTCAGCGAGGTGCTGGAAGGGTGCCAGGAATGGCTGGCCAAGGACGCCATCTTGGTGGTCAAGGGCGAGCTCGGCCGCGACGATTACAGCGGTCAGCTGCGGCTGGTGGCCGAACAGCTCTGGACCGTGGCCGACGCCCGGGCCCATTTCGCCAAGGGATTGTGGCTGCGCTGGCCTGAGGTTGTCGATCCCCGCGAGGCGGTCGCCTGCCTGGCCGCGGTACTGGAGAAGCACCGGGGCGGCCGTTGCCCCCTGTTCATCGACTACGCCAACGCCGAGGCCCGGGCCTGTTTACGTCTCGGTCAGGCGTGGCAGGTCAGCCCGAGCGACGACTTGCTCCAGGAACTGCGCCGGCTCTGGGGGGCGGAGGCGGTGTCGCTGCGTTACCGCTGAGGTCGCAGGGGAACCACCCGGGCGGTTTGCCGGGGTGTGGCGGAGGCGCCGTTCAGCAGGGTTTCAAGGGCCTGCTGCTGACGGGCGAGGCTGTCGAACATCCACCGATGCAGATGAACGCAGGCTCCCAGCGGATTCCCGTGACGCTGAATCTCCCGGTCGATGCGCCACTGTAGGCGGCGCAGGCGTTCCCGGTCCTCTGGGGGGCGGGCGGCGATGTGGGCCTCGATCAGCTGGCGGCGGCGGGCTTCGAAACCCTCCGGATCGCTCCGGGCCAGTCGCATCCAAGCCTCGAAGTCGAAATCCTGATCCTGGGGTCGCGGTCGCATGTTTCCCTTCCAGTCGTGGTCTTCCTGCAAGCGGTGGAAGCGACTTTCGTGCCGATGCGCGAATTTGTCAATAGGATCAAAATTTTGCCGCCTCGGCCCGGCGTCGTGGAGCGGGCGTGCGGGCGGTATGGTAAAAAATTCTGACAACGGCGCTGGACAGTATGGGAATTTGCGTCCGTCGTTTCCTAGGATTCGATCCCAAATCCCACATCGGGTATGCTTTTAGCGAAATCCAAACCCGAATCAGCGAGGAGGCGTCGATGAACTGGACAGCCCTGCAGCAGCGGTGGGAACATCACTTGGAAACCTGGCGGTACGGGTTGGAAGCCCAGCCGTGGTACCGCCGGGTCCGATCCTGGCCCCTGGCCGGGCAGATCGCCGCTGCCGCCGGCGTGTTCGCGCTCAGCCAGATCGTGGTCTTCGGGTTGCTCTACCTCGTCTTCGGGATCACCGTGGTGGTGGGCTTCTTCGCCAGTTTCCTCGCCGGGCTGGCCACGGTGCTCGGGGCGTTGCCGGCGGTGCTGTTCCGGGAAATCTCCTTTCGCACCGTCAACTTTATGATGGGCATGGCGGCGGGCATCATGCTGTCGGCGACCGCCTATTCCCTGGTGGAGCCGGGAGTGGAATTCGGCAATGAACTGTGGCCCGGCAAGGGGGTTTACCTCGTCATCGCCGGCATGCTGCTGGGGGCCTGGTTTCTGGACTGGGCCGACCGCACCATTCCCCACGAGCTGTTCGCCGCGGACCAGGAAACCGGCGCGACCCTGCGGCGGGTATGGCTGTTCGTCGCCGCCATCACCCTGCACAATTTCCCCGAGGGCCTGTCGGTGGGGGTCAGCTTCGGCAGTGGCGATTGGAACAACGGCACCTTGCTGGCCATCGCCATCGGCGCCCAGAACATTCCCGAGGGGCTGGCGGTGGCCCTGCCGCTGCTCACCATCGGTTACAAGCCCTGGAAGGCGGTGGCGATCGCCCTGATCTCCGGCCTGGTGGAGCCGGTCGGCGGCTTTCTGGGGGTGACCCTGGTGACGGTGTTCCACACCCTGCTGCCCCTGGCGATGGGATTCGCCGCCGGGGCCATGCTCTACGTCATCGCCTACGAAATCATTCCCGAAATGCACGCTAAGGAACGTTCCTCCATCGCCACCTTCGGCGTTCTGATCGGTTTCGCGGTCATGACGGTGCTGGAAAGCACCCTGGGCTGAGGCTTGGTGGAAGCGGACTGGCTGACCTGGGGGCGGTCGGAGACGCTGGCGGCAGCGGCCGCGTTCGCGCTGGTGTTCCTGGCCGAATTCGGCGACAAGAGCCAGCTGGTGTGCATGACCCTGGCCGCCCGCCACCGGCCCTGGCCGGTGCTGCTGGGGGCGGTGGTGGCCTTCGCCCTGCTCGACGCTCTGGCGGTTGTCTTCGGCGCTACCGTGGCGGGTTGGCTGCCGCGGTGGCTGGTGGGGCTGGCCGTGGGGCTGCTGTTTGCCGGTTTCGGGATTCACGCCCTGACGGCCGGCGAGGAAGCGGACGGGGACGAGGTGGTGGCCGCACGCAGCGGCCACGGCATCTTCTTCACTACCTTCGCCCTCATCTTCATGGCCGAATTCGGCGACAAGACCCAGCTCGCCGTCGCCGGTCTCAGCCTCGCCTCGCCGCCCCAGGCGGTGTGGGCCGGCGCCACCGCCGCCCTGGCGGCGACTTCGGCCCTGGGAGTGGCGGCTGGCCGCACCCTGCTGCGTTATCTGTCGCTCACCTGGATCCACCGCCTCGGCGGGATCGTCTTTCTGATCCTGGCGACGCTGGTCCTGCTGCACACCCAGCCCTGGGCGCGGATCGGCGCCTGGTTGCGGCAATGCTGGGAGGCGTTTCAGGCCTCGATCTGACCCGGTTCCGGTTTGCCGGTTTCCTGGATGAAGATCACCCCCAGGAGGATGTCGGCCACGATGCCCAGCAGCGAGCCCAGCCCCACCAGGACCACCGAGGCGTAGCTGATCCCCATGGCGGCGATCGCCACCGTATAGGGCCGCAGCATCTTGATGGTTTCGGGCGGCAGGTTCCACAGCCGCCAGGCCAGCCCCAGCCAGGCCAGGCCGGAAACGATCCCCATCAGCCGCATGATCCAGAGGAATGAACCGTAACCGATGCCGGCCAGGGGCAACAGCACCAGGACGATGCCGACCAGTTGCAGGCCGATGAGCGCCAGGATGGGCAGATCCGCGTCGGTGAACTGGTAGCGCTCGTTGAGCAGGCGCTTGAAGGTGGTCATCAGGAAAACGAACAGCACGAAGTTGACCAGGGCCAGGAGCGCCGCGGTCAGCAGTGGGCCGGCGTCAGCCCGGGTGATCTCCCGGGTGAAGGCCACGAAGAAGCGGCTGGTCACGGCATGGATGAAGGCGAGAATGGCGGCGAGCATGAGACGGTCGTGTTTCATGGGATTCCTCCTCTCAGGTTTCGGACGGATCGGTGGCCCGGCTGCCGGCGCGGACGAAGATCACCGCCAGCAGGATGTCGGCCACGGCGCCGAAAATGACCCCGACGCCGGCCAGCTTCAGGGAGGCGATCCCCAGGCCGGCCACGGTCAGCAGGCCCGCGTAGAGCTTGCGCAGGCCGAACAGCGGATCGTCGAGGCGCAGCAGCAGCTGCAGGGCGAAGCCGCTCAGCAGCAGCCCGAAGGCCACCGACACCAGTTTGAGCGCGAAGGTGTCGGCCAGGCCGGGGACGAACAGGCCGCCCACGGTCAACGCGGCGGCGAGGCCGTTGAGGCCGATGAGGCCGGCGATGAACAGGTCGCCGCCGTGGAAGCGGCAGCGCTCGGCGAGCAGACGCCGGAAGGTGGTGAAAATGTAGGCGAACAGCAGAAAGCTGATGAGCGTCAGCATCGCGGTGATCAGCTTGGGGCCGAAACCGGCCTGGGGCGCCAGGCGCGACACCAGCGAAGCCAGCAGGAGGGTGAGGGTGGCGCGCACCAAAGCCAGGATCGCGGCCAGGGTGAGACGGTCGTTTTCCATGGGCAACCTCCGGATCTTGTTGTTATGATTCGAAAGGGCATGATGAACTACTCCCGCCAGCTTAACGGTATGGCGGGAGTTTCGCGCTTCTACGGGAGCGCCGGTTCGCCCAAAGGGCTTGCCGGTCTTACCTCCCTCCACGCCTCGGCCGGTTCCCGGCCGCCAATCTGTTCCATGACCCAGGCCATAAGCACCCTGGCGGCGTTCTCATCGCGTGAACAAGACGCCCCACAAGGACAATCATGCCAGCGCTGCGACAGGGGCTTTTTCTCCAGCCTGCCGCAGCGGTGACAACGCTGGCTGGGTTTGAGCCGCCGGGGGTCTGCTTCCATCGCTAAGGCACCAGCCTCTTCCGCTTTGTACCCGAGCATCTGATGGAGCATGCCGCCTGCGGCATCGAGAATGCTGCGGTTCAAACCGCGTTTGTACGACCCTCCCTTTGCCGTCATGCGCCGGATGTTCAATGCCTCCAGCCCCAAAACCGCAAAGGTGGCGATCAGCCGGGCGCTGGTCTGGTGGAGAAAATCCCGGCGCTGGTTGGCCACCTTTTCATGCAACCTGCCCAAAAGGGCGTATTCCTTCCTCAAACGCTTGGAGATGGGAAAGCCTTTCAATTTGCCGCTGGCCTGTTTCGCCGCTTCCTCCTTGCGGGAGATGCGTTTTTGCACGGTGCGGATTTGCTCCAGGGAGCTCTGCAAATGCCGGGGATTTTCGATCCGTTCCACCCCTTCCGATGAGGCGATGGTGGCGAACGTCTCCAAACCCCAGTCCAGACCGCCAATCCGCTTCCCGCCCTGCCGTTCAGGCTCGCATTCGACCGTGACCGAGGCGTACCATTTGCCGCGGCGGTGCATAATCTCGCAGGTTTTGGGTTCACCGACCGTCCGGGCCTTGCCCCGGATGCGCATCTCGCCCACCCCCGACAGGCGCAACTTGCCGTGCTTCATCCCAGGACCGGAAAGCAGCCGCCAGCCATCTCCGTGGGTCTTGTAACCCCATCCTTTGAAACGATGCAGCGGCTTGAAGCGGGGAAACCCCGGCGTCTCACCGCGCTTCACCCGGCGGAAGAAGTGTTGGAAGGCCAAACCTAAACGCTTTAACGTCACCTGTTCGGACTGGGCGTTGACCGACCGCAGCAAGGACGATTGCGCCCGCCATCCGGTCAATGCCTTGCACTGGTCCGAAAAGGAGAGGGAAACCCGATCTTCCTGCCAGGCCCTGCGGCGTTCGTCCAGCGCCGTGTTCCACAGCAGGCAATGGACCCAGCGCTGCCGCTCCAGCGCCTCGATCTGGCGCGGGGTGGGATACAACCGATAGGTGACTTTACGATGGGCCATGGCTTGAATTGTATACTGATCGCCCTGACGGGCGATAGCGCCGCTTCACCACCACCTAAATCGCTGCGCGATGTAAGGTTACGCACTGCGGCGCAACCTTGGTAGCACTGGAGCCGAAGACGATGACAGCACCCGAAGCGACAGGAACCGTGACCGCCGTGCGCGGCAGCGTGGTGGAGGTGGCTTTCCCGGACGGGGTGCCGCCGCTGCGGCAGTGGCTGGAGGCCGGTGCCGCGCCCGGTGTGCCGCTGGAGGTCGCCATCCACCTGGACCCGCATCAAGCCCGCTGCATCGCCTTCGCCAACACCCAGGGGCTGGAACGGGGGGATCCAGTGCGCGACCGGGGCGGGCCGATCCGGGTGCCGGTGGGGGAGGCGGTGCTGGGAAGGATGCTCGACGTCTTCGGCCGCCCCCTCGACGGCCGGGGACGGGTGGACAGCGATGAACGGCGCATCATCCACCGGACCCCGGCGCCGCTGGCGCAGCGCCGGGTCAGGCCGGAGCAGTTCTTCACCGGCATCAAGATCATCGACCTGCTGGTGCCCCTGGAGCGCGGCGGCACCGCCGGCCTGTTCGGCGGGGCCGGGGTGGGAAAGACGGTGGTGATCACCGAGCTGATCCACAACATGATGGGGCGCTATCGGGGCGCCAGCGTCTTCTGCGGTATCGGCGAACGCTGCCGCGAGGCCGAGGAGCTGCACCGCACCATGGCCGAAACCGGCGTGCTCGGCAACACGGTGCTGGTGTTCGGACAGATGAACGAGCCGCCGGGGGTGCGTTTCCGCGTCGGTCACAGCGCCCTCACCATCGCCGAATGGTTCCGTGACGAGCGCCGCCAGGACGTGCTGCTGCTCATCGACAACATCTTCCGCTTCATCCAGGCCGGCACCGAGGTGTCGGGGCTTTTGGGGCGGATTCCCTCGCGGGTCGGCTACCAGCCCACCCTGGCCCGGGAGCTGGCGGAACTGGAGGACCGCATCTGTTCCACGGTCCACGGCAGCATGACCTCGATCCAGGCGGTGTACGTTCCCGCCGACGATTTCACCGATCCGGCCGCCGCCGCCACCTTCGCCCATCTGTCGGCCTCGGTGGTGCTGTCGCGCCAGCGCGCCGCCCAGGGGTTCTACCCGGCGGTGGATCCGCTCCAGTCCAGCTCCAGGCTGCTCCATCCCCACATCGTCGGTGAGCGTCATTACCGCATTGCCCGCGAGGTGCGGCGGGTGCTGGCGGAATACCGGGAGCTGCAGGACATCATCGCCATGCTGGGGCTGGAGGAGCTGTCGGAGGCCGACCGCCGCACCGTCAACCGCGCCCGGCGTCTGGAGCGTTTCCTCACCCAGCCCTTCTTCACCACCGAGCACTTCACCGGCAGGCCGGGGGTGATGGTAGACTTGGAGGACACCCTCGACGGCTGCGAGCGCATCCTCGACGACGCCTTGGAGGACGTGCCGGAACAGGCGCTGTACATGATCGGACGCATCGATGAAGCTTTACGTGCTGCTGCCTGAGCGGGTGCTGCTGGAGGCCGAGACCGTCAAGGTGCGGGCCGAGGCGGTCGACGGCCATTTCTGCCTTGAGCCCCGTCACGTGGACTTCATCGCCCCCCTGGTGCCGGGGGTGCTGAGTTACGTCACCCCGGCCGGCAGAACCGCTTACGTGGCCGTGGACGAGGGTGTGCTGGTCAAATGCGGCTTCGAGGTGCGGGTGTCCACCTTCAAGGCGGTGGCCGGAGACCGGCTGGAAATCCTGCAGGCGGCGCTGGCGCAGGAGATTCGCCAGCTCAACGAGGCCGAACAGGCGACGCGCAGCGCCCTGGCGCGTCTGGAGGCCGGCATTCTGAGGCAATACGGCCAGCTCAAAACGGTGTTGCAATGAGCGACGCTTCCAGACCCGATCCCCCGGAAGACGAAGCGCGCCTGCTGCGCGAGGTGGACAAGAAGGTCCGGCGCCGCCTCAAGGCCGAGCGTGAAGGTCGCCGCGGTTTGTGGTTCGGCCTGGGGATGTTCGGGCTGGTGGGCTGGTCGGTGGCGATTCCGACCCTGCTGGGGATCGCCCTGGGCTGGTGGCTCGACCGCAGGTTTCCCGGCCCCCCCTCCTGGACCCTGACGTTTTTGTTCCTTGGCGTCGCTTTGGGCTGTTACAACGCCTGGCAGTGGATTAGGCGGGAGAGCCGCCGCGATGACTGAATCTTGGCTGTGGCCGGCGCTGTTCGCCGCCGGGCTGGGGTTGGGCGCGTTCTTCTACGGCGGTCTGTGGTGGACGGTGAAACGCCTGCCGGCGGCCCACCATCCGGTGCTGACTATGCTGGTCAGCTTTGCGGTGCGCACGGCCGTCACCATTGGCGTGATGGCCGGCCTCATGGCCGGGGACTGGCGGCGGCTGGCGGCCGTCCTGGCGGGTTTTGTGGCGATGCGGTTTTTTCTGGTGTGGCGGCAGCGGAGACATGATGCCATTCAATCCTGATCAAATCGTCTTCTGGCAGTACGGCCCTTTCAAATTGAGCGCCACCCTCCTCTACACCTGGGGGGTGATGGTGCTGTTGGTGACAGGATCGTGGCTGGCGACCCGCCGCATCCGTCCGACGCTCCGGCCCGGGCGCTGGCAGAATTTCCTGGAGGCGCTGGTGGAGGTGATCCGCAACCAGATCCGGGAGGTGACCCATCAGGACCCGGACCGGTATCTGTGGTTCGTCGGCACCCTGTTTCTGTTCATCGCCCTGTCGAATCTGCTGGCGCCGGTGCCCGGTTACCTGCCGCCCACCGCCTCCCTGTCCACCACCACCGCCCTGGCCCTGTGCGTGTTCGTCGCCGTGCCCTGGTTCGGGATTCGCGAGGTGGGGCTGAAGGCCTATCTGCGCCAGTACCTGGAACCTCATCCGCTGATGCTGCCCTTCAACGTCATCGGCGAGTTCTCCCGCACCCTGGCCCTGGCGGTGCGCCTGTACGGCAACCTCATGAGCGGGGCGGTGATCGGGGCGGTGCTGATCACCCTGGTGCCGTTCTTCTTTCCGGTGGTGATGCAGCTTCTGGGGCTGCTGACCGGCTTCATTCAGGCCTACATTTTCGCTATTCTGGCCCTGGTCTATATCGCTTCGGGCTGCCGGGTGCAGCAGGAACGCCTGGCCCGGCTGCGAACACGGGAGGAATCGCCTTGAACGCCGAAACGCTGATCGCCATGGTTTCCATCTTCACCGCCGGGCTCACCATGGGCCTGGGGGCCATCGGGCCGGCACTGGGGGAGGGGCGGGCGGTGGCCCAGGCCCTGCTCGCCATCGCCCAGCAGCCGGACGAGGCCAACACCATCACCCGGACCCTGTTCGTGGGTCTGGCGATGGTGGAGTCCACCGCCATCTACTGCTTCGTCATCAGCATGATCCTGCTGTTCGCCAATCCCTACTGGGATCACTTCCTGTCCACCGGGCCTTGAGGATGCAGGTGGACTGGCTGACGGTCGTCGCTCAGATCGTCAACTTTCTCGTCCTCGCCGCGCTGCTCAAGCGTTTCCTCTATCGCCCCATCGTCACCGCCATGGCCGCGCGTCAGGCCCACATCGAACGCCAGTTGCAGGAGGCCCGTCACCTCAAGGCCCAGGCCGAGCGCCTCATCGCCACCTACCGCCACCGTCTCGAGGAAGTGGAGCAGCAGAGCCGGCAGCTGCTGGAGCAGGCCAGGCAGGAAGCCGAACGCGAGCGCCAGGCACTGCTCGATCAGGCCCGCCTGGAAGTGGAGGCAAAGCGGCGCCAGTGGCTCGAGGCGCTGGCGCGGGAGCAGCAGCAGCTGGCCCGCGATCTCGAGCGGTTGCTGGGGGAGCAGCTCATCGCCCTGGGACGCAAGGCCTTTGCGGAGCTGGCCGGCCGTCGTCTGGAAGCCTGCCTGGTGGAGACGTTCCTGGAACGGCTGGAAACCTCGCCGGAGCTGCAACGCCTGCTGACCGAGTCCGGCTCCCGCCAGTGGACCGTCGCCACGGCCCAGCCCCTGGATGCGGACCTGCGCCGCCGCATCGAAACCGCGTTGCGGCGTTTCAACCCCGATGTCCAGGTGCGGTTCGTCGAGCGTGAGGCGCTGATCCTGGGCATCGCCCTGGAAGCCGGGGAACGCGTGTGGTCCTGGAATCTCGCGGCCTGGCTGGAGCAGCTGGAGGCCGAACTGCAGCGCTTTTTGCAAACGTTGCCGTCATGAGCGAACTGCGGGAGCTGCTGCGCCAGCACGGTGACCGGCTGCGGGCGCAGATCGAGGCCTTCCGGTTCCGGCTTGAGCCTGAGGAGATCGGCTGGCTGCGGCACATCGAGCTCGGCGTGGCCCAGGTCCAGGGGCTGCCCGGCGTCAAGGCGATGGAGGTGGTGCATTGCGGCCGCAGCGCCGCCGGGGTAGCCTTCGACCTCGATCCCGCCGCGGTCGGGGTGGTGCTGCTGGATCCGGAAACCGCGGTTCAGGCCGGGATGCCGGTGCGCCGCAGCGGCCGGGTGCTGGATGTGCCGGTCGGGCCCCGGGTGCTGGGACGAGTACTCGATCCCCTGGGAAGGCCCCTGGACGACGGCCGCCCCCTCGAGGCCGGCGAACGCTGGCCGGTGGAGCGCGAGGCGCCGCCGATCCTGGCCCGGGCGCCGGTGACGGCGCCGCTGCTGACCGGCATCAAGGTGATCGACGCCCTCGTTCCCATCGGCCGCGGCCAGCGCGAGCTGATCCTCGGCGATCGCCAGACCGGCAAGACCACCCTCGCCCTGGATACCCTGCTCAATCAGCACGACCAGGACGTCATCTGCATCTACTGCGCCATCGGCCAGCGGGCCCAGACGGTGGCCCGCGCCATCGCCCGGCTGCGGGAGCGGGACGCGATGAAATACTGCGTGGTGGTCAACGCCGGCGGTGAGACCCCCTCCGGGCTGCAATACCTGGCTCCCTACGCCGCCACCGCCATCGGCGAGTGGTTCATGGCCCAGGGCCGCGACGTGCTGGTGATCTACGACGACCTCAGCCGCCACGCCGACGCCTACCGGGCGCTGTCGCTGCTGCTGCGGCGGCCGCCGGGGCGGGAGGCCTATCCCGGCGACGTGTTCTACCTCCACGCCCGCCTGCTGGAACGGGCCACCCATCTCAAGGACGGCGGCAGCCTCACCGCCCTGCCCATCGCCGAAACCCAGGCCCAGAACCTTTCCGCCTACATTCCCACCAACCTGATCTCCATCACCGACGGCCAGCTTTACCTGTCACCGCAGAAGTTCCAGCGCGGCGAACTGCCGGCGGTGGACGTGGGCCGCTCGGTGTCGCGGGTGGGGGGCAAGGCCCAGCTGCCGGCCTACCGGGCCGTGGTGGGCGAGCTGAAGCTGGCCTACGCCCAGTACGAGGAACTGGAAACCTTCGCCCGCTTCGGCACCCGGCTGGACGAACGCACCCGCCTGGCCATCGAGCGGGGGCGGCGGGTGCGGGAGATTCTCAAACAGGAGGAGGGCGACCTGCTGACGCCGCTGGAACAGCTGACGGTGCTGCTGGCGCTCAATGCCGGGTTGTTCGACGATTTGCCCCTGGAGGCGGCGCGGCCGGCCGAGCGTCGCATTCGCGCCGCCGTCCAGGCGCAGAAGGAAACGGCCCGCCGCATCGAGGCCGGCGAGCCGCTGACGGAAGGGCTGCGCCAGCATCTGTTGCAGCTGGCGCAGCAGGCGATCGCACCGCTCAGGTCCGGAAGCGGTTGACGGCCTCCTCCAGACGGGCGGCGGTCTGCCGCAGTTGCTCGGTGGCCTGCAGGGTTTCCTCCATTTTCTGACAGACCTCGAGGCTGCCTTGGTTGATTTCGTCCACGCTCCGGTTGATGGTCTCGCTCACCGCGCTCTGCTGTTCGATGGTGGTGGCGATCTGGGTGTTGAGCGCCCCGGTGGCTTCCACCATGGCGATGATGTTGCTCAGGGCCTCGTCCACCGCTTCGGTACGCTCGGCGCCCTGGTGGGCGCTTTCGCGGCTGTGCTCGATCATCTCCACCGCCGAGCGGGCCCGGTTGCGCAGCTCGTCGATGGTTTCCTGGATCTGGGCGGTGGACTCCTGGGTGCGGCTGGCCAGGGTGCGGACCTCCTCGGCCACCACCGCGAAACCGCGGCCTTGCTCGCCGGCGCGGGCGGCCTCGATGGCGGCGTTGAGGGCCAGCAGGTTGGTCTGGTCGGCGATGCCGCGGATGATTTCCAGCACCTCGCCGATGTTCTTGCTGTCCGCCTCCAGCTTGTGGAGCTCCTCGGTGACTTGGTCGATCTCCCCGGCCAACGCCCGGATCTGCCCGGTGGCGGCGGTGACCACCTCGTGGCCCTGCTTGGCTTCGGCATCGGTTTCCCGGGCGCGGGCTTCCGCCTCCGAGGTGGTCTGGGCCACCTCCTGGATCGAAGCGCTCAGCTCCTGGATGGAGGCGGTGGTGTGCTCGGTGTTTCGGTGCTGTTTCTCCGCCTTGGCCTCGGTTTCCTGGGCGATCCCCGCCATTTCGCCGGCGGCCCGGTTCAGGTGGGAGATGGTGGCCTGAAGATCGTTGACCAGCTGGCGGATGCGGCTGGAGAAGGCGTTGATGTGGCGGGCCATGGCGCCGACTTCGTCTTCGCTGTTGACGTCCAGCTGCACCGTCAGATCGCCGTCGCCGATGGCCTGGAGCTGATCGCCCATGGCCTGCAGGGGACGGCTGATCATGTGCTGGGTGAGGCGGTAGAAAACCCAGCCGAACAGGCCGATGGCCAGCGTCATGCCTAGACCCGCCTTGAGCATGTTGTTGCGCACCGCGGCCATCGCCTCGTCCAGGGAGGCGACGATTTCGAAGCTGCCGTGTAGATCGCCGGGGCGCTTGCCGTCCATGGGATAGCCGAGAATGTCACGACCGTCGCTGCGGCCCCACAACGCTTGGGAGGTGGCCGGGTCGCCGTGGCAGATCATGCACTGCTGTTCCAGCCGGACCGGTCGGAAATAGCGTACGGCGTTGGCTTCGTCGTCGAACACCACATATTCGTCGGCATTGGGATGGCTGGCGAAGTATTCCAACGCCTGGCGTTCCAGCGGGGTAGGTTCGTTTTTCGGGTTGCGGGCGTTGGGCCGGGGGGTGCGCAGTTCGAATCCTTCCCTGGCGACCTTGTCCTGGATCACCTTCCAGGCCACCACCACCGGCACCGTGGCCAGGATTTTCCGGCGGCGTTCCTGGGGGTTGGCGATGGCGTCGAATTCGCGCAATTTCTCCGGGGTGATGACTTCCAGGTCCCACAGGCGGCTGACCCGGTGGCGCACCGATTCGGCCATCGTCACCACCTTGCGGGCCGCGTCCACCTGTTGGGCGATCGCGGCCCGGCGCTGCTGCTGCCAGTACAGGACCAGCAGCAGGCAGGCGACGAGCACGAAGGCGGCAAACACGATCTTAAACAGGCGTATGCCGATGGACTGCTTGAGAAACATGAGACTCTCCGGACTATCGATTTTTGTTGACAGGTTTTTGTGATGGCTCTCAAATTAACCTTAGCCCATTCTGGAATTTTTGCCTCCGGCCGGACGAAAAAGTGACGCAGACTTTGGAAACTTTGCAGCGGGCCATCGAGGTCGGCAGCCGTCTGGCGGACATCGTTCGTACCATGAAGGTGCTGGCGGCGGTGAGCATTCACCAGTACGAGCAGGCGGCGGCAGCCCTGTCGCACTATGCCCATACTGTGGAGCTGGGATTGAGTGGCCTCATCCGCCGCGGTGGGCTGCCGCGCTGGCGCTACCGGGAGGGCAGACGGGCGGCGCTGGTCTTCGGCTCGGACCAGGGGCTGTGTGGCCGCTTCAATGAAAACCTGGTGGCGTTCGCCGAGGCGGCCCTGGCGGGGGAGGCCCGTATCCTGGTGGTGGGCGCCCGGGCGGAGAGCGCCCTGGAGGCGCGGGGGATCGCCGTGGAAGAGTGTTTTTTCGTGCCGGGCTCGGTCGCGGCTATCACCGCCACGGTGCGCCAGATCCTGGAGAAGATCGAGTCCTGGCACCGGGAGGGGGTGACGACGGTGGACCTGTTTCACCAGCGCCCCCGTGGTCGGGGGCGTCCAGTACCGGTGCAGCTGCGCCTTTTGCCTTTGGAGGAAAGTTTTTTCCGCCATCTGGGCCGCCATCCCTGGCCGGGGCGGTCCCTGCCGGCCTTCTCGGCGCCGGTATCGGTTCTGCTGGGCGGCCTGGTGCGCCAGTATTTGTTCGTATCCCTGTACCGCGCCTGCGCCGAATCGCTAGCCGGTGAGCACGGGCTGCGGCTGCTGGCCATGCAGCAGGCGGAAAGGAACATCCGCCGGCATTTGGAACGGCTGCAAAGCGCCTATCAGCAACAGCGCCAGGAACAGATCACCGCCGAGTTGCTGGAAGTGGTAGCCGGCTTCGAAGCCCTGTTGCAAACGGAGAAGCGCGATGCCGATACGTGAGCTTTGGCTGCTGCGCCATGCCAAGTCCGCCTGGGATACGGACGCGCCCGGTGATTTCGAGCGCCCCCTGAACCGCCGCGGCGAGCGGGATGCGCCGCGCATGGGGCGGTGGATGCGGCGCCAGGGATGGATCCCGGACCGGATTCTCGCCTCCCCGGCCCGCCGCGCGCGCCAGACCGCCGAGGCGGTCTGCTGGGAGCTGGGGATTGATCCCGGCGTGATTCGCTGGGAGCCCCGCCTCTACGAGGCTTCGGTGTCGGATTTGCTGGCGGTGCTGCGGTCCTGCCTGGAAACCGCCCGCAGGGTGTTGGTGGTGGGCCACAATCCCGGTCTGGAGGAACTGGCGCTTGCCTTGTGCGGGCCGCTGGCGTTGCCGGGGAAGAAGCTGCTTCCCACCGCCGCTTTGCTGCGGCTGGCGGTTTCCGGGGGGTGGGCGGATCTTGGACCCGGGAAGGGGCGGTTCCTGGAGCGGGTCCGGCCCCGGGACTTGCCCGAGGACCTTTGAGCCAGGCGCAGGTCTTGTTCCCGGATCAGCCAGTAGGCGACGCTTAAGGCCAGCAGGGCGAGCGACAGGGCCGCCAGGGTGGCGGCGGACATCTTTTCCGCATCCAGAATGATGAACTTCCGCGCCAGGGCCATCAGGGCGATGAGCACCACCGTCCGTACCCGGATGATGCTCTCCCGGCGCCCGGCGACCTTGATGATGGAATGCTTGAACTCCATCGCGATCAGCACCGTCATGATCATACCGAACAGGCGTTTGAGCGCCTCCTGATTCAGCGGCTCCAGCCCTCCGAAGACGAGGCCGGCGACCACTTCGCGAACCAGCGCCAGCAGGGCGAAGACGATCACCACCGAGATGATGACGGTGACGGTGACCGCCACCACCTGCTCGAAACGGGCATAGAAACCCAGCGCCTGCCATTCCTCGGCGCGGGTTTCGAAAAGGAAATCGCTCAGGCTGCGTCTGTCGGATCGTTTCGGCATAGAGCACTATCCTGATGAACTTGTCTATCCGGCTAAAATCATAACTGCTGACACATTGTGGTCTGTTTTGTTTTTGGGGGTGTACATGGCGAGACGCAAGTTCCGATGAAAGAGGTGGACTGGATTTTCGAACACGCCCCGCACGGTCTGGCTTTGGGGTCGCCCGAGGGGCGCTGGCTGGCGGCCAATCCTGCCTATTGCCGGATGCTGGGCTACGAGGAGCGCGAGTTGCTGCAGATGGACGTCTACGACGTCACCCCCGAGGAAGACCAGGCCATCACGCGCCGGTTTCTGGATGCTGTCCACAGGGGGGAAATGGACACGGCGATCTACGAAAAGCGTTACCGCCACAAGCAGGGGCATTTGATCGAGGTTCGGGTGGCGGTGGCGGCGGTGCGTCACCCCGACGGCAGCGTTTCGCATTTCGTGGTTCAGGTGGTGGACCTGTCCACGGCCCGGGAGCGGGAAAACAAGCTACGGCTTTACGGCGAACTGTTCGAACACAGCAACGAGGCGATCCTGATCACCGACCGCGACAACCGCATCGTCGCCGTCAACCCGGCCTTCACCCGCATCACCGGCTACGGCGCCAAAGAGGTGCTGGGGCGCAATCCCCGTTTCCTGTCCTCGGGCCGCCACGATCGTGCCTTCTACCAGCAGATGTGGCGGGCGCTCAAGACCACCGGCCACTGGGAAGGAGAGATCATCAACCGTCGCAAGGATGGGCGGGAATACCACGAATGGCTGTCGATCAGCGTGATCCACGACGAACAGGGTCAGGTTCAGAACTTCGTCGCCATCTTCACCGACATCAGCTCCCTGAAGGACGCCTACGCCCAGGTCGAATTCCTCGCCTATCACGACCCTCTGACCCTGCTCCCCAACCGGGTGCTGCTCCGCGACCGGCTGCAGCAGGCGATCGGCGAGGCCCACCGGGAAGGCCGGCAGGTGGCGCTGCTCTATCTGGACCTGGACAATTTCAAACACGTCAACGATTCTCTCGGCCACGGGGTCGGCGACCGCTTTCTGCAGGAGATCGCCCGCCGCCTGCGGAACTGTTTGCGGGAAGACGACACGGTCAGCCGCCAGGGGGGCGACGAGTTCGCCATCGTCCTGCCTCATGTTCGCCGATTGGATCATATCGTTTCGGTCATCGAAAAGATCCAGACCGCCCTGGCCGAGCCCATCGCGCTACAGGGCCAGCAGGTGCGGGCTTCTTTCAGCATCGGTGTGGCGCTGTATCCGGATGACGGCGGGGACATCGACACCCTGGTCAAGCACGCCGACGTCGCCATGTACCATGCCAAGGAAGCCGGGCGTGACACCTATCGCTTCTTCACCCCGGCGATGAACGCCCGGGTGCGGGCCCGCCTGCGGCTGGAAAACCGTCTGCGGCAGGCGCTGGAACAGGGGGAGTTCGAGCTCTGGTATCAACCCCGGGTCCGTCTTGCCGACGGCCGCATCTGCGGCGCCGAGGCGCTGCTGCGCTGGCGCCATCCCGAGGACGGCTGGATTTCTCCAGGGGATTTCATCCCGCTGGCGGAGGAGATCGGTCTGATCGTCCCCATCGACCAGTGGGTACTGGAGGAGGTCTGTCGCCAAAACCTTGAATGGCAGCGCCGGGGGTTGGGGGAGATTCCGGTGGCGGTCAACCTGTCGGCGATGGATTTCCGCCGCCCGGATTTCCGCGACCGTATCGTCCGCGTGCTGGCCGACACCGGGATCGATCCCCGCTGGCTGGAGCTGGAGTTGACCGAATCGGTCCTGCTGCAGCACACCGACGAAATCATGGCGACCCTGCAATGGCTCCGGAGTCTGGGGGTGAACTTCGCCATCGACGATTTCGGGACCGGCTACTCCAGCCTGGCCTATCTCAAGCAGCTGCCGGTTTCCATGCTCAAGGTGGACCGCAGTTTCGTGCGCGACGTGCCCGGCGATCCCAACGACGAGGCCATCGTCAAGGCGGTGATCGAGCTGGGACAGGTGTTCGGCCTGCAGGTGGTGGCCGAGGGGGTGGAAACCGAGGCCCAGCTGCAGTTTCTCTGCCGTCTGGGGTGTGACAGCGTCCAGGGATTCCGTTTCAGCCGTCCCCAGCCGGCCGCCGAATTCGAGAGGCTGTTGTGTCGGGAGCCCTTCAGAACTTGTGATTGATGGTGGTTCGTTTGATCGAGGTCATGCCGTTTCCTTTGCGGCGGTGCTAAATTGAAACCTCTTAGGTTGCAGAGGAGGAAAAGAACATGACAAAGACGATCGGTTTGCTTTTGGGGTGGCTGTTGGCGGGAAGCGCGTGGGCCGGCACTGGTCACGGGGACATGGGGGCGCCGCATGGCGGGGAGGAACTGGTCACTTTCGGCCCCGGCGACAGTTTCCATCTCCACAAGGCCATCCACCCCGAGGATTACGAAACCGTCGCCGACGTCGCCAGGCGCCCGGACGACCTGCCGCCTCCGGTGGGTGATCGTCCACCCAAGACCGTCAGGGTCGATCTGGTGGCGCGGGAGGTCGTTTCGGAAATCGCTCCTGGCATCCGCTTCCACTACTGGACCTTCAACGACACTGTTCCCGGTCCCTTCATCCGTGTGCGGGTGGGAGATACCGTCGAACTGACCCTGCGCAACGACAAAAGCAGCAGCCACGCGCATAACATCGACCTCCATGCCGTCACGGGCCCGGGGGGTGGTGCGGTGCTGACCAAGGTGAAGCCGGGGGAAACCAAAGGCTTTCGTTTCAAGGCCCTCAATCCCGGGTTGTACGTCTATCACTGCGCCGCCGGCAATCCGCCCACCCATATCGCAAACGGCATGTACGGCCTGATCCTGGTGGAACCGGAAGGGGGGCTGCCGCCGGTGGACCATGAGTTCTACGTGATGCAGGGCGAGCTGTACACCAAGGGGGTCATCGGGGCGAAGGGGTTCCAGCCCTTCGACGGCCGCAAGATGTTCGAGGAACGGCCCGAGTACATCATCTTCAATGGCCGGGTCGGGGCCCTGGTGGCGCATCCGCTCAAAGCCAAAGTGGGAGAGAGGATCCGCATCTTCCTGGGCAACGGCGGGGTGGCGAAGATTTCCTCGTTCCACATCATCGGCGAGATTTTCAGCAAGGTGTGGCCCGAGGCCGCCACCGAACCGGTCCTGCGCAACGTCCAGACCACGTTGATTCCCGCTGGCGGGGCTTCGATGGTGGAACTGCACCTGGACGTACCGGGCGACTACGTGTTGGTGGACCACGCCCTCAGCCGTATCGACCGCGGCGCTTGGGGCATCCTGAAAGTAGAGGGGCCGGAGGACCCGGCCGTTTACGCGCCGCTGCCGCTGTTGGCAACCCCCGAGGCGGATTCCGAAATCCTGGACGTGGGACCGGTGCGGTTGAAGCGGATGCACTAGTTCTACCTGGATGTCGGTGGAGATCACCGCTTCCGGCGATTACGATCGGTGGGCGCGTCTTTTGCTTTGATAGCGGGACCATCCCAGCAAGCCGAGGCCGGCGCCAAACAAGAGGGCTACCGGTGGTTCTGGAACCGGATCGACTTCGATCCAGTCGTTGGCGCAGGCCATCGTCCAATGAACGTTGAACTTCTGTCCCCACAGCGAGGGGTCGAAGACCGAAACGTCGATAGCGGTTTCGATCACATAATGATCGCCAGCGAATTTGCCTAACTGGGTGATCTCGTTGTCATTATAAAGGGCCTTCTGATAAACCATTCTGGCAGTCCCTTCGTGTTCCCCCGATTTGACAGTCGTCGGATGTGCGGATTTGTACAATGAGCTGCCGGATGGATCGTAGTTGGCAGGGGCGGTCCAGAGTCCGTAGTTCCATTCGGTGACCTGATATATCTCGCCGGCTGAGCCCAGCCCGCCGCGAGGATTGCTCGTATCTCCCAGGACCACGATGCCGTATTCGAAGCTGTCGTCGTCACCGAAATCGATGGCGATGTCGCCGGCGGGCCATGCGCTGGAATTCGGGCTCAACCCGGTCACGATGGCGATGTACAGCGTGCCGCCGTCGATTTCCACATAGATGGCTTCGGCATCGTAATTTTGGCCGCCGTAGCCTGGATTCAGGTAAGAGGTGTTTTGATCCTCGATCGTGTAGGAGGTCGTATTGCGTAGCGGCTGCCAGTCGCTGGCTTCGCCCTGGGGGGTGGCGATCCAGTCGTTCAGATCGCCATCGATTGTGATGGCCTGTACCGGCGTTTGCGTCAACAAAAGCAACGCGGTCAGTCCGGGGATCAGGTAGTAATGTTTCATTGGCACTCCTAGAACTTCATCCTGAGTTTCTGAGTGCCCTCTATCCCTACAGCTATGTTAAAGCATAAATTGCGCCAATTTTAGTAGCATATTGATTTATTTTATATCAGGTGCTTTGAGGCCGGCGGGTTGTCAATTTTTCTGACAATTTCCGTCAGGCTGATACCACAATCGTAGCAGGGCGGAAATATCTTCCTCGCCGTGACCCTCGGCCATCAGGCGGCGATAGTCCGCCAGGGTTTTTTCCACCAAAGGCACCTCCGCACCTCGGTGCCGGGCCATCTCCCGGCAGATCTGGAGGTCCTTGTGGTGCAGGGACAGCTTGAAGCCGGGCTCGAAGCTGCCTTGGATCATGGTCGGGCCGCGTTTTTCCAGGAACCAGTTACCCGCCGCGCCCTTGGAGATCACGTCGATGACCTTGTCCAGGTTCAGGCCCAGGGCGCGCCCGAAGGCCAGGGCCTCGCACACGGCCTGGTTGATGCCGGCGCACAGCACCTGGTTGACCGCCTTGGTGGCCTGTCCCGCGCCCACGTCGCCCATGTGGGCGATGCGGCCGCCGACCGCCTCCAGCACCGGGCGGGCTTTTTCCAGGGTGTTCGCCTCGCCGCCCACCATGACCGCCAGGGTGCCGGCCCGGGCCCCCTCGACGCCGCCGGAAACCGGGGCGTCGAGAAAATCGCCGCCGACGGCGCGGATCTTCGCCGCCGCCAGACGAGCGGTTTCGCTGCTGACGGTGGAGTGGTCGATCACCACCGTGCCCGGTCGCAGCCCCGGCAGCAGGGCGTCGATGGTTTCGAGCACGTCGGCGTCGGCGGAGACGCACAGGCAGACCGCGTCGCAGCGGTGGGCCAGATCAGCCGGATCGGCGGCCACGGTCACGTCCAGTTCCTTCGCCAGTTCGGCCGCCTTGGCCGGGGTGCGGTTCCACACCGCGGTCAGCAGCCCGGCCCGGGCCAGATTGCGGGCCATGGGGGCGCCCATGGCGCCGAGGCCGATGAAACCGGTTCGCAGCGTCATCCTCAATCCTCCAGGTAGGTGTAGCCGTTGAGACCGGAAACCAGTTCGTTTTCGAAGGCGCGGCGTTGGGCTGGGGGCAGTTCGGCCTCGGCCAGCTTCTTGCGGAAGGCCCGTTGCAGGGCTTCGGGCTGGATGTGGACGTAGCGGAGCAGGTCGCAGGCCAGATCGCCGCGCAGCGGTTCCTTCAGGTGCCAGCGGCCGTCGTCGTCCAGTTCCACGTTGACCGAGTGGGTGTCCCCGAACAGGTTGTGCATGTCGCCGAGGATTTCCTGGTAGGCGCCCACCAGGAAGAAGCCGAGCAGGTAGCGTTCGCCAGGGGCGATGGCGTGCAGGGCCAGGGTGGTCTCGACGCTCTGGCGGTCCACGTAGCCGTTCAGGGTGCCGTCGGAATCGCAGGTCAGGTCCATGATGCGGCCGCGGCGCGTCGGCGGCTCGTCCAGGCGCTGCAGGGGCACCACCGGGAAGATCTGGCCGATGGCCCAGGCGTCGGGCAGGGACTGGAACACCGAGAAGTTGCAGAAGACCTTGTCGGCGAGGCGGTCGTTGAGGTGGTCGAGGAGGTCGCGGTGGGCGCGCAGGCGGATGTCGAGGCGCTCGCGCACCCGCCGGGCGACGATCTGGCTGAGCTGTTCGGCCTCGGCCAGCTGGGCCAGGGTGAGCTTGCCCTGGGTATAGAGGGTGCGGGCCTCCTGGAGGTCGAACCAGGCGTCGTGGAAGGTGGCCACCGGGCCGCCGTGGTCGAGGCGGTCGAGGGCGCGGCGCAGGTCCGCCAGCACCGCCGGGGTGTCGCCGGTGGCCGGCGGCGGCGTGGCGGGAACCGTCTCCACCTCGGTGACGTCGGTGATCAGCACCGCGTGATGGGCGGTCAGCGCCCGGCCCGATTCGGTGACGAGATCGGGGTGGGGCAGATGCGCCTCGGCGCAGATCTCGGTGAAAGCCCGTACCAGAGTGTGGGCGTATTCCTCCAGGGTGTAATTGACCGAGCAGAAGTCGTTGGAGCGCGTGCCTTCGTAGTCGACGCCCAGACCGCCGCCGCCATCGACGCAGGTGACGGGAACGCCGAGACGGCGCAGCTCGGCGTAATAACGCCCGGCCTCGCGCAGGGCCTTCTTGAGCTCGTGGATGTCGGTGACCTGGGAGCCGACGTGGAAATGCATCAGGGTGAGCCAGTCCAGCCGGCCGTGGCCCTGCAACGTTTCCACCAGGGCCAGCACGCCGGCGGGGGGGAGTCCGAACTTGGCCTTCTCGCCGCCGCTGTTCTGCCATTTGCCGGAGGTGACCGAGGCCAGCCGCAGCCGCACCCCCAGGCGCGGTTCGATGCCCAAGGCTTCGCTTTCGGCCAGGATCAGGTCCAGCTCGGAAGACTTTTCCACCACGATGTGCACGTCCAGTCCCAGCCGGCGGCCGATGAGGGCCAGACGGACGTAGGCGCGGTCCTTGTAGCCGTTGCAGATGACCTGCGTGCCCCGGGGGGCCAGCGCCAGCAGGGCCAGCAGTTCCGGTTTGCTGCCGGCCTCGAGGCCGATGCGGGGGACCGGGGCGTGGAGGATCGCCTCCACCACGCTTCGCTGCTGGTTGACCTTGATGGGATAGACGGGGGTGTAGGTTCCCTGAAAGCCGTACTCGCTGCAGGCGGTGGCAAAGGCCTGCGACAGCCGGAGCACCCGGTCGCGAAGGATGTCGGTGAAGCGCACCAGCACCGGCAGGGCCAGCCCCTCGCGCTCGGCGGCGGCGGCCACCTCCGCCAGGGGAATCTCGCCGCGGGCCGGGTCGCGCCAGGGCCGGGCGGTCAGGCGTCCCTTGTCGTCGATGTCGAAATAGCCGTCACTCCAGTGAGGGAGGGCGTAGGTCTCGCGGGTGTCCCGCAGGCTCCAGTCCATGGAGGCTCAGGGAAGGTATTTGATCGCCGCGACCACCAGGCCGCCGACGGTGAGGGTAGTGGCGAAGGACCAGCGCATGAAGCGTTCGAAGCGGGCTTCCCAGCTTTCCATACGCCGTTCCAGCGAATCCATGCGGTTTTCCATGAGTTCCATACGCTTCTCCATGAGCTCCATGCGGTTTTCCATGAGCTCCATCCGCTTCTCGATTTGCTCGAAGCGCTTCTCGACCTGTTCAAAACGCTTGTCGACTTGGTCGAGACGCCTCTCGATCTGTTCGAAGCGCTTGTCGATCTGGGCGAAACGCTGTTCCATCAGCCGGAAGCCCTGCTCCATCAGTTCCCGCTGATGTTTGAGCTCCTCTTCCAGCCGCACCAGCCGTTCGCGCAGTTCCAAGTCGTACCTGACGGTGGCCTGGACCGGGGAAATCCGGGCATCGACTTCCTCGCGGATCAGCTTGCGGATCTGTTCGAGGTCTTCGTGAGCGAGCGCCATGGCGGTGAAAGTGTTGAGCGTCTGAACGATTATATCAGACCGCCGGATAGGGGATTCGTGCACTGCGGGCGGCGGTTATAATAGGCCGGATCGTTTGCAACCGAGGCCATCATGACCGACACACGCGAAAAGGAAATCGTCCTCACCGGCATCACCACCACCGGCACCCCCCACCTGGGCAACTACGTGGGCGCCATCCGGCCGGCCATCGAGGCCAGCCGTGATCCCAACGTCAAGCCGTTCTATTTCCTCGCCGACTACCACGCCCTGATCAAATGCCAGGAACCGGCGCGGATCCGCCAGTCCACCCTGGAGATCGCCGCCACCTGGCTGGCATTGGGGCTCGACACCGACAACGCCGTGTTCTACCGCCAGTCGGACGTGCCGGAGATCACCGAGCTGGCCTGGATTCTCAGCTGTGTCACCGCCAAAGGGCTGATGAACCGGGCCCACGCCTACAAGGCGGCGGTGCAGGAGAACCTCGACAGGGGGGAGAAAGACCCGGACAAGGGCATCACCATGGGATTGTACTGCTATCCGATCCTCATGGCCGCCGACATCCTGTTGTTCAAGGCCAGGAAGGTGCCGGTGGGCAGGGACCAGATCCAGCATATCGAGATGGCCCGGGACATCGCCGCCCGTTTCAATCACATCTACGGCCGCCATTTCGTGCTGCCCGAGGCGGTGATCCAGGAGGAAACCGCGGTGCTGCTGGGGCTGGACGGGCGCAAGATGAGCAAGAGCTACGACAACACCATTCCCATCTTCGCTCCGGAAAAGCGCCTGCGCAAGCTGATCATGAAGATCAAGACCAACTCCCTGCCGCCGGAGGCGCCCAAGGATCCGGACACCTGCACCCTGTTCAGCATCTACCAGGCCTTTGCCACCAAGGAGGAGGTCGAGGCGCTGCGCAAACGCTATCAAGAAGGCATCGCCTGGGGCGAGATGAAACAGCTGCTGTTCGAATACATCAACGCGCACATCAAGGAGGCCCGGACCCGCTACGAAGAGCTGATCCAGCATCCGGAGCGGATCGAACAGGTGCTGCGCCAGGGCGGCGAGCGGGCGCGGGAGGTGGCCCGTCCCTTCATGCGCGAGATCCGTGAGGCGGTGGGCATCGCGCCGCTGGCCTGAGGCGATCATGCGGTTCTGGGACCGGCTTGCCGAGGAGCGCATTCAGGAGGCCATGGCCCAGGGTGCGTTCGACGATCTTCCCGGCGCCGGCAGGCCGCTGCCGGCGGAGGATCTGCCCGGGGTGCCGCCGGAATTGCGTATGGCCTACCGGATCCTCAAGAACGCCGGTTACGTCCCGGAGGAAGTGCAGCTGCGCCGTGAGATCGCCGATGTCCACCGCCTTCTGGCCGAGGGGCTGGCCAGTGAATCCCTCGCCGCCGACGCCCGCCGCCGCCTGAAGCTGCTCCTGCAACGGCTCGGGGAGCTGCGCGGAGACGATCTGCTATTGCAGGAGCGCTATCTGCAGGCGCTGGCCGAGCGCCTGGGCAACGGGGATGAACGTTGAATTTCCGTGTCGTCGAAGCCGTTGGCCGCCCTACGCGTTATAATTGATCGTTTGATTAGCGCCCTCCATTTCTGTGGGGCGGTTCTATAACCGACTTGAAGGAGTGACATGGCAGAGCACGCAAGCTGGCAGCTGGGCATCGAAGGCTTCACCTACGCCGATCTCTACGACCCCCATCGTCTTGAGGATCTCGTCGCCGCGTTCGACCGTCACGTGGAGGCGCGCGATCCGGGGCTGCTGCGCGAGTTCGACGAATACCGCGCTTGTCGGGGGGAGGGCATGGCGCCGGAGAAGGTTTCCGACCTGCTGGTGCGCATGGCCCCTTACCTGGGGGATTTTGTCGCCCGCCTGTTCCACATCGAGGACGCCCGCAGGCGGCAGATGGAAAAGGTGGTGGAAGAGGTACGCACCGTGCTGCGCTACCGCGATGCCATCGTCACCAAAGCCGCACCCAAGCGCTTCAAGCGCGAGAAGCCGGAGGACTGGGACGTCGCCGCCCTCCGGGACCGTTTCCAGGCGTTGCTGGAGGCCCTGAGCGACGATCTGAAGGACCGTGAGCGGGCCGTGGCCGGGCTGGCGCTCCAGCTTCAGGATCTGAGCGAGGAAGCCGCGCGGTTGGCGGAAAGCGGTGATCTCAGCCCGCTGGAAGATCGAGCCGCCGCCCTGCGCCGGCGTATCCAATCCCATCCCGAGGCCGCACGGTTGTTCGCCGAGGCGTTGCGACAGGAAGATGCGGCTTTGGTCGCATCCCTCTACGATCTGGTGCTGCGCTGGACTTTCGCCGCCGCCCGTCATCCCGAGCTGCAACGGGAAGTGGCCGGTTGGATCAGCTTCAGGACTCCGGCCCGCACCGACGTCAATCATCTGGTCCCTCACGCGCTCGTGGACAAGGGCGCCTATCGGGCCTGGGCCACGCCGGAAGGCCATTATCGCCGCCGCGACGGTTTCCACCTCACCGACAACCGTTACCGCAACCTGCGCCCGGTGCTCTACGAGGTGGACCACTGCATCTACTGCCACGAACGCGACACCGACTCCTGCTCCAAGGGGATGCGCGACAAGAAGAAGGGCGGTTACAAGACCGGCCCCTTCGGCAACCCGGTCACCGGCTGCCCGCTGGAGGAGAAGATTTCCGAGATGCACTGGGTCAAGCGCCAGGGGGACGACATCGGCGCTTTGGCCCTGATCATGGTGGACAACCCCATGTGCCCCGGCACCGGCCACCGCATCTGCAACGAGTGCATGAAGGGCTGCATCTATCAGAAGACCGAGCCGGTCAACATTCCCGAGATCGAGACCAACGTCCTCACCGACGTTCTCCACCTCCCCTACGGTTTCGAGATCTACGACCTGTTGACCCGCTGGAACCCGCTCAACGTCAGGCGTCCCTACCAGCTGCCCTACAACGGCAAGAACGTGCTGGTGGTGGGGATGGGGCCGGCCGGTTATACCCTGGCCCACTATCTGGCCAACGAGGGTTTCGGGGTGGTCGGCGTCGACGGCCTCAAGATCGAGCCCTTGCCCAGGGAACTGGTGGGGGATCTGGAAACCCCGCCGCAGCCGATCGAGGATTTCGATACGCTCTACGAGGACCTGGCCGACCGGGTGATGCTCGGCTTCGGTGGGGTGGCTGAGTACGGCATCACCGTGCGCTGGGACAAGAACTTCCTCAAGGTGATCTATCTGAGCCTGGCGCGGCGCCGCACCTTCCGCTGCTACGGCGGGGTGCGCTTCGGCGGCACCCTGACCATCAACGAGGCCTGGGACCTGGGTTTCGACCACATCGCCATCGCCGCCGGGGCCGGCAAGCCCACCATCATTCCCCTCAAGAACAACCTGATCCGCGGCATCCGCAAGGCCTCCGACTTCCTCATGGCGCTGCAGCTGTCCGGGGCGGCCAAATTCTCCTCCCTGGCCAACCTGCAGGTGCGTCTGCCGGCAGGGGTCATCGGCGGGGGGCTGACCGCCATCGATACCGCCACCGAGCTTATGGCCTACTATCCGGTGCAGGTGGAGAAGATTCTGCAGCGCTACGAAAAATTGGTGGCGGCACGGGGCGAGGAGGCCGTGCGCAGCCGTTACGACGAGGAGGAATTGCAGATCCTCGACGAGTTTCTGGAGCACGGTCGCGCCGTTCGCGCCGAGCGCCGGCGCGCCGAGGCCGAAGGCGAGAAACCGGATTTCCTGCCGCTGCTGAACCGGTGGGGCGGGGTGACGGTGTTCTACCGCCGCGGCATGCGTAACTCGCCCGCCTACCGCGAGAACCACGAGGAGATCCGCGAGGCCCTGGAGGAGGGCATCCTGCTGGCCGAGGGCATGAGCCCGCTGGAGGCGGTGCAGGACCAATACGGCCACCTCAAGGCGGTCAGATTCCAGAAGATGGCCGAGGTCGACGGCCGCTGGCAGGCCACCGACGAGGTGGTGGAAGTGCCGCTGCGCAGTCTGATGGTCGCCGCCGGCACCTCGCCCAACACTCTATACGAGGAGGAGCATCCCGGCACCTTCGAGATGCAGGGCAAGTTCTACAAGCCCTTCGTGCCGGAATGGGTCGATCACGTCCCGGACCTCGAGCCGGTGGAAGACGATTTCCTCTGGCCCAAGATCAGCCGGCCGGCGCCCTTCACTTCCTACCAGCGTTACGGCAAGTTCATCACCTTCTACGGCGACAACAATCCGATCTACGCCGGGAACGTGGTGCGGGCGATGGCCTCGGCCAAGGACAGCTATCCCCACATCGTGCGCCTGTTTCAGAAGGAGCTGGAAACGCTCGATCCGGCCGCCCAGCCCGAGCGCGACCGGCTCTGGGCCGGGTTCCGCGCCAAACTGGACGATCTGTTGTTGGCCCACATCGTCGAGGTGATCCGCCTGACCTCCAACATCGTCGAGATCGTGGTCAAGGCGCCGATGGCGGCCAAGCACTTCGCCCCGGGCCAGTTCTACCGCATCCAGAACTTCGAGTCCCAGGCGCCGCTGCGCCATGGCACCCGTCTGGCGTCCGAGGGTCTGGCCCTGACCGGCGCCTGGGTGGACAAGGAGCGGGGCATCGTGTCCCTGATCGTGCTGGAGATGGGCAGCTCCTCCAAACTCTGCGGCCTGTGGCAGCCGGGCGATTCCCTGGTGGTGATGGGGGTGACCGGCGCCCCCACCGAGATTCCCTCCGGGCGCACGGTGCTGCTGGTGGGCGGCGGTCTGGGCAACGCGGTGCTGTTCTCCATCGGCAAGGCCCTGAAGGCGGCGGGCAACCAGGTGCTGTACTTCGCCGGTTACCGCAGGTCTTCGGATGTGTTCAAGGTGCGGGAAATCGAGGAAGCCTCCGACGTCATCGTCTGGGCGGTGGACGACCTGCCCGGTAACGAGCCGATCCGTCCCACCCGGCCCCAGGACAAGACCTTCAAAGGCAACATCGTCGAAGCCATGCTGGCTTACGCCAAGGGTGAGCTGGGAGCGACGCCGATCCACTTCGACGACGTGGACCATCTGATCGTCATCGGTTCCGACCGCATGATGAAGGCGGTCAAGGAGGCCCGTTACGGCGTGCTGGCTCCGTACCTGAAGAAGCAGCACACCGCCATCGGTTCCATCAACTCGCCGATGCAGTGCATGCTCAAGGGTGTCTGCGGCCAGTGCCTGTGCCGCCACGTGGACCCGGAAAGCGGCAGGGAATACTTCGTCTATTCCTGCTACAACCAGGATCAGGCGCTGGACCGGGTGGACTTCGACCACCTCCACGCCCGCCTGCGCCAGAACACGGTGCAGGAAAAGCTTACCGACCTGTGGCTGGATTATGTGCTGGAGAACCCGGCCGATTGATCCGGGTCGAATCTTCGTTCCCAACGACCGAGTGAAGTGGCGATGAAGAGCGAAGTGACCCTGCAAGTGGAATACAAGAAATACGTCTGTGTGGTCTGCGGCTACATCTATGACGAAGCCGAGGGCGACCCCGACAGCGGCCTGCCGCCGGGAACCCGTTTCGAGGACATTCCCGACGATTGGGTCTGCCCGGAATGCGGCGTGACCAAGGACGATTTCGAACCGCTGGAAGAGTAAGTCTCCAGAAAAGGCTTAACTTGTTTGGCCAAATCGGTAAAATATGCCGATTGACCTGGGACTTGACAGTTTGATTCAACCTTCGGAACTAACGAGAGAGACAGCGATTTATGGTGACGATTCGTCTGGCGCGCGGCGGCGCGAAGAAACGGCCCTTCTACCACGTGGTGGTGGCTGACAAGCGGGCCAAGCGCGATGGCCGCCACATCGAGCGGCTTGGCTATTTCAACCCGTTGGCCGAGGGCGGTGACGACCGCCTGCGGTTGGACATGGAACGGCTGGCGTACTGGCAGAATCAGGGTGCCCAGCTGACCGACCGGGTCAAGAGCCTGCTCAAGGAATGGCGCAAGATGCAAAGCGCCCAGCAGGAGGTTTGAGGACGGCGACGGATCGGGAGATCCTCCTCGGAGAGATCTCCGGTGTGTTCGGTGTGCGCGGCTGGGTGAAGGTCTATTCCCACACCCAGCCGCGCGAAAACATTTTGTCCTATTCCCCCTGGCGCCTGCGCTACCGCGGTGAAACCCGCCAGGTCAGGCCGCTGGAAGGCCGGCGTCAGGGAAAGACGGTGGTGGCTCGCCTCGAGGGCGTCGAGAGCCGAGAACAGGCCGAAGCCCTGCGCGGGGCCGGGATTTTCGTGGCCCGTAGCCAGTTGCCGCCGTTGCCGGCAGGTGAATACTACTGGCACGACCTCATCGGCCTGGAAGTGCGGGATGTGGAGGGCCGGGTGCTCGGGCGGGTAATCCGCCTGATGGAAACCGGCGCCAACGACGTTCTGGTGCTGGAGGGGCCGGAAGGCCGGGAAATCCTGGTTCCCTGGATTCGCGATCGGGTCATCCGCCGGGTGGACCTGGAAGCCGGCGTGATCGAGGCGGACTGGGATCCGGATTACTGACCCGGAAGCGGACCGATGCGTTTCGACGTCGTCACCCTGTTTCCGGAGATGGTCGCGGGGGCGAGCCGCTACGGCGTCACCGGGCGGGCGCTGGAACGGGGGCAGGCGGAGCTGGTGACCTGGAATCCGCGCGATTTCACCCGCGACCGCCACCGCACCGTGGACGACCGTCCCTACGGGGGCGGGCCGGGGATGGTGATGAAGGTCGAGCCGCTGCGCGCGGCCATCCGCGCGGCGCGGGAGGCCGACGCCCGGCCGGCCCGGGTGATCTACCTTTCGCCCCAGGGGCGGAAGCTGGATCAGGCCGCTGTCGAGACGTTCTCCCGGCGGCCTCGGATGATCCTGGTGGCCGGGCGTTACGAGGGGATCGACGAGCGCCTGGTGGAGAGCGAGATCGACGAGGAATGGTCGATCGGCGACTATGTCCTCTCCGGCGGTGAGCTGGCGGCGCTGGTGGTGATCGATGCGGTGACCCGCCTGCTGCCGGGGGTGCTGCACCACGAGGAGTCGGCGCGGCAGGATTCCCACGTGGCGGGGTTGCTGGATCATCCCCACTACACCCGTCCGGAGGAGATCAACGGCCGGCGGGTGCCGCAGGTATTGCTCAGCGGCGACCACCGGGCCATCGCCCGCTGGCGCCTCAAGCAGGCTCTGGGGCGGACCTGGCTGCGGCGGCCCGATCTGCTGGCGCGCCTGGAACTGGACGAAACCCGGCGGCAGCTTTTGGAAGAATTCAAGACAGAGATGACAACCCAAGGGGACGACGATGAGCAACATCATTGAACAACTGGAACAGGAACAGCGCGAGAAGCTGGGCAACAAGCCGATTCCCGAATTCGGTCCCGGTGACACCGTGGTGGTGCAGGTGAAGGTGAAGGAAGGCAACCGGGAACGGCTGCAAGCCTTCGAAGGGGTGGTGATCGCCAAACGCAACCGCGGCCTCAATTCCGCCTTCACGGTGCGCAAGGTCTCCCACGGCGAAGGGGTCGAGCGGGTCTTCCCGCTCTACAGCCCGCTGGTGCAGGAAATCAGCGTCAAGCGCCGCGGCAAGGTGCGCCGCGCCAAGCTGTACTACCTGCGGGAACGGCGTGGCAAGGCAGCCCGCATCAAGGAAAAGATCTAGAAGCCGGATCGATCAGGTGAAAACGGGCGCCTCACGCGCCCGTTTTTCGTAGGTGACGGCTTTCCTTCTCCAGACCCCCTGCGGTCTGCTGCAAGTCCAGGTGGAGGGCGGTGCCGTGACCGGCCTGTCGTGGCGGTTGCAGGCGGACTTCAGGGAAAGGAATGTGGATGCCACCTCGGTCCATCGTGTCTTGCGGGCGCTGCGGTATTACTTCGAAATCGATCCCACCTGTGGTTTCGACTTTCCCCTGCGGTTGACCGGTACCCCCTTTCAGCATCGGGTCTGGGGCGCGCTGCTGGGAATTCCCGCCGGCCAGGTGCGCACCTACGGCACGTTGGCGGCACAGCTGCAGACTTCGCCCCGGGCGGTGGCGGCCGCCTGTCGGGCCAACCCCTGTCCGGTGGCGGTGCCCTGTCATCGGGTGGTCGCCGCCACCGGGCTAGGGGGCTATTGTGGCGCCACGCGGGGTCCGCGCCTTGAAATCAAAAAGTGGCTGCTCGCGCACGAGGGTTGGCATGGCTGAAGACAATGTAGCACTGATCCAGCGTTTCGTCGATGCCCTGTGGCTGGAGGAGGGGCTGAGCGCCAACACCCTGGCGGCTTACCGCAGCGATCTGAAACGGTTCGCCGCCTGGCTCGACAAGCCCTTGCCTGAGGCGAGCCAGGGCGACATCGCCGCCTATCTGAGCCAGCGTCTCCACGACGGTGCCAGCCGCCGGACCAGCGCCCGCCTGTTGTCGAGCCTGCGCAAATTCTACCGCTATCTGGTGCGCGAACGTCTGCTGGAGGCCGATCCCTGTGCCGGGATCGAATCTCCCTATCTGGGGCGCAGCCTGCCGGCTTCCCTGAGCGAGGCCGAGGTGGAGCGGCTGTTGGAGGCGCCGGACGTGAGCGATCCCCTGGGACTCCGGGATCGCTGTATGCTGGAAGTCCTGTACGCCACGGGGCTGCGGGTGTCGGAACTGACAGGGCTGCGTTTCGAGCAGATGGATCTGCAGCAGGGGCTGGTGCGCGTTTTCGGCAAGGGCGACAAGGAGCGGCTGGTGCCGCTGGGGGAGGAGGCGCTGGCCTGGCTGGTGCGGTACCTGCAGGAGGGGCGGCCGCTGATCCTCAAGGGGCGGTCGGCGGAGGCGGTGTTCGTCACCCACCGCGGTGGGGCCATGACCCGTCAGGCCTTCTGGCAGCTGATCAAACGCTACGCCCGCAAGGCCGGCATCGACAAACCCTTGTCACCCCATACCCTGCGCCATGCCTTTGCCACCCACCTACTCGACCACGGGGCCGATCTGCGGGTGGTGCAGCTGCTGTTGGGTCACAGCAGCCTGTCCACCACTCAGATCTATACCCACGTGGCCCAGGCGCGCCTGAAGGCGCTGCACGAGCGTTTCCATCCCCGGGGCTAGCCTGCGAGTCATTCCTGGTCTTGCGGCCAGTGGATGCGGATCTTGGCTTGGTCGCGCAGCTGCTGCAGGTATTCCTTGAAGGTCATGAGACCGAACAGGCGGGCCAGATTGGTCCGCAGCGCCTTCTGCTCCTGCGGAGACAGGGCAGCGTAGTCGCCCGCCTTTACTTCGAGGATCTGCACCAGCGTCTGGCGACCGTCGGGAAGCTCGGCACGGACGAAGCTGGGCTTGGCGGTGCCGGGTTTCGACGCCTTGAACAGCTCGGTGACCACCGGCGCCAGTTCAGGCGGCGGGGCGTTGCGGCGGACGGTGGCGGTCTTCACCTCCGCCTTGGCCTGAGCGGCCAGTTGCGCCAGGGTTTCCCCCTGCTGCAGACGCGCCAGCCACGCTTCGGCCTGCTGCGCCAGCCGTTGGCGGGCCTTTTGGCGTTTCAGTTCGGTGACGATCCGGTCGCGCACCTTTTCCAAAGGCAGCGGCTGGGCCGGTTGGTGTTCCCTGACCCGCAGGACCACGACGGTGCCGTCGTCCAGTTCGACAGGCTCGCTGTTGTTGCCTTCGAGCACCTCCGCGCTGAAGGCGGTGGCGCGCACTTTGGGATTGGCGGCGATGCCTTCCCCTTGATCGCGGGTGAACGGGGGCGTGGTTTGGATCTTCAGCCCCAGGGCTTCTGCGGCCGGTTCCAGGCTCTGGGGATTTTCGTAGGCGAGCTGGGCCAATTGTTCTCCCAGTTCATAGAACTTGGCTTCCGCCTGCTGGCGCTTGATCGCCTGGGCGATCTCGTCTTTGACCGCTTCGAAGGGCTTGACCCTGGCCGGCTTGATTTCGGTCACCTGGATCAGGTGATAACCGAAGGGGGTTTCCACCGGTTCGGAAATCTCCCCCTTGGGCAGGGAGAAAGCGGCTTCCTCGAAGTTCTTCTCCATCAGCCCCTTGCGCGCGAAGCCCAGATCCCCGCCTTTGGCCTTGGAGCCGGGATCGTCGGAAACTTCCTTGGCCACTTGCGCGAAATCCTCGCCCTGGAGCAGCCGTTGGCGTACGGCCTTGGCCTTCTCCAGGGCCTTTTGTTTCTCCTCCGGGGAGGCATCCGGTTTGACCGTGATCAGGATGTGGCGGATGCGGCGCTCTTCCGGCGTGGCGAAGGCCTGTTGCTGTTCCTCGTAGTACTGGCGCAGTTCATCCTCTGTGGGCTGGATGGTCTTGGCGATGTCGTCGATGGACAGTTTGACGTATTCGACCGCCACCTTTTCGGGAGTGCGGAACTGGTCGCGGTGGGCGTCGTAATAGGTCTGGATTTCGGCATCCCCGACCTCGATCCCTTCCTCGGACGAAGGCAGGATCAGATAGGCGATCTTGCGCTGTTGATTCTGCAGCTGGTAGAAGCGTCTGGCCTCGGCTTCGGTGGCGAAGGCGGAATCGGTGATGCTGCGGCGCAGCTGTTCCATCAGCAGGGTGCGGCGCACCTGGGCGACGAAGGCGGTGGTGGTCAGGCCCTGGCCGGCCAGCAGGCGGTGGTATTTTTCCTCGTCGAAGCGGCCGTCGGTCTGGAAGAAGGGCAGGCCGCGGATGAACCGGGCCACCTGGGCGTCGCTGACCGCCAGTTTTTTCTCCACCGCGGCCTGGAACAGCACCTCGTCATCGATGAGGCGTTCGAGGGCCTGTTTTTTCAGTTCTTCCTCCGGATACTGATCGGCAAAACGGGCGTACTGGTTCTCGTACAGGCGCAGGAGGTCGCGTTCGAAGAACTCCCGGTCGCCGACCACGGCGATGGGTTTCTCCCGGCCGGTGTCGAAGTAGTTCTGGATGCCCCAAAGAGCGAAGGGGACGATGATGAGAATCAGGATGATCCAGGCAAAGATGCCTTGGGCGCGGTCTCGGATCGTTTGCAGCATCGGTTTAATCCTTGGGTCCAAACGACGGATACAAAAAACCCCGCGGTTAAGCGGGGCTTGAAGAATAATATGGCGGAGCGGACGGGACTCGAACCCGCGACCCCCGGCGTGACAGGCCGGTATTCTAACCAGCTGAACTACCGCTCCGGGAACTGGTGGGTGCTGCAGGGATTGAACCTGCGACCCTCGCCTTGTAAGGGCGATGCTCTCCCAGCTGAGCTAAGCACCCCCTCAACGAGTTAATTATTGTACTGCATCTTTCAGCGTTTTGCCAGGCTTAAATGCAGGAATTTTTGCCGCCTTGATGATCATCGGTTCGCCGGTGCGCGGATTGCGGCCCTGGCGCTCGGCCCGTTCCTTGATGGTGAAGGTGCCAAAGCCGATCAGGGTGACGCTGTCCCCTTTCTTCAGCGCTTCGGTGACGGTATCGATGAAAGCGTCCACGGCGCGGGCGGCGTCGGCCTTGGTCAGATTGGCCTTGTCGGCAACGGCGTCGATCAATTCGGATTTGTTCATGGATCCCCCTTGAGATGAAAATTTAGCGAACGATTGCGTGCGATCAGCGATAGGGCTTGCGCTGCCGAGGATTTATAGCAGCCTGCCCATAGCCCGTCAAGCGCGGACCCGCATGGATTAACGCCTCAGCGGCCGTCCATGGCCACCAGCGGACGTTTTCCGTCGCGGCGCTTTCAGTGAGCCGTCACCGTTTTGGGATTACGCTTGCCTTTAGTCTTGGCCTGCGGGGCTTCGACCTTGGGTTCCAGCGGCGTGGGCTGGTATTCCAAGGCTTTGGTCAGTACCTCGTCGATCCAGCGCACCGGCACGATCTCAAGATTCTGCTTGATGTTGGCCGGAATCTCCGCCAAGTCCTTTTCGTTCTCCCGGGGGATGACGACGGTGCGGATGCCGCCGCGGTGAGCCGCCAGCAGCTTTTCCTTCAGGCCGCCGATGGGCAGGACCTCGCCGCGCAGGGTGATCTCGCCGGTCATGGCCACGTCGCAGCGCACCGGGATGCCGGTCAGGGCCGAGACCAGGGCGGTGCACATGCCGATGCCGGCGCTGGGGCCGTCTTTGGGCGTCGCCCCTTCGGGGACGTGGATGTGCATGTCCTTGGTGTGATAGAAGTCCGGATCGATGCCCAGCACTTCGGCGCGGCTGCGGACCACGGTGATGGCCGCCTGGATCGACTCCTGCATCACGTCGCCGAGCTTGCCGGTGTAGATCTGCTTGCCCTTGCCGGGAACCGCCACCGCTTCGATGGTGAGCAGTTCGCCGCCGACCTCGGTCCAGGCCAGCCCCGTGACCTGCCCCACCTGGTTGGATTCCTCGGCGCGGCCGTAGCGGTAGCGGGGCACGCCCAGATATTTCTCCAGGTTGCGGGCGGTGATCCGTACCGGTCCCTTGGCCGGTTTGGCCTGCAGGTTCTTGACCACCTTGCGGCAGATCCCGGCGATTTCCCGTTCCAGGTTACGTACCCCGGCTTCGCGGGTGTAATGGCGGATGATGTCGAGGATGGCGCCGTCGCTGAAATGGATTTCGTCCTCCTCGAGGCCGTTCTGCTTGACCTGCTTGGGGACCAGGTAGCGCTTGGCGATGGCCAGCTTCTCGTCCTCGGTGTAGCCGGGCAGGCGGATGACCTCCATGCGGTCGAGCAGGGCCGGCGGGATGTTCAGGGTGTTGGCGGTAGCGATGAACATCACGTCGGAGAGATCGAAATCCACCTCCAGATAATGGTCGTTGAAGGCGTTGTTCTGCTCCGGATCGAGGACTTCCAGCAGGGCCGAGGCCGGATCGCCGCGGAAATCCATGGCCATCTTGTCGATCTCGTCGAGCATGAACACCGGATTGCGCGACTTGACCTTGGCCAGATTCTGGACGATCTTGCCTGGCATCGAGCCGATGTAGGTGCGGCGATGGCCGCGGATTTCGGCCTCGTCGCGCACCCCTCCCAGGGCCATGCGCACGTACTTGCGGTGGGTGGCCTTGGCGATCGAGCGCCCCAGGGAGGTCTTGCCGACCCCGGGCGGGCCCACCAAGCACAGGATCGGGCCTTTCATCTTCCTGACCCGCTGTTGCACAGCCAAGTACTCCAGGATCCGTTCCTTGACCTTTTCCAGGCCGTAGTGGTCGGCGTCGAGGATCTCTTCGGCCTTTTTCAGATCGTCGCTGACCTTGGTGCGCTTCTTCCAGGGCAGGCTGACCATCCAGTCGATGTAGTTGCGCACCACCGTGGCTTCCGCCGACATGGGCGACATCATCCTGAGCTTGTTGAGCTCGGCCTCGGCCTTTTCCCGCGCCTCCTTGGGCATGCCGGCCTTGGCGATCTTCTGGGCCAATTCCTCGATTTCGTTCGGTGCATCGTCCAGCTCGCCCAGTTCCTTCTGGATCGCCTTCATCTGCTCGTTGAGATAGTATTCGCGCTGGTTCTTCTCCATCTGCTGCTTGACCCGGCCGCGGATGCGCTGCTCCATCTCGAGGATGTCCACCTCGCTTTCCATCTGCAGGATCAGCTTCTCCAGGCGTTCGGCCACGTCCGCGGTTTCCAGGATGGCCTGCTTTTCCTCCAGCTTGAGGTTCATGTGGGCGGCGATGGTGTCCGCCAGCCGTCCCGGCTCGTCGATGCCGCTCAGGGAATTGAGCACTTCCGGGGGAATGCGCTTGTTGAGCTTGACGTACTGCTCGAAGGTACTGACCGCGGTGCGCATCAGCACGTCCAGCTCCTGATCGCTGCAGCTGCAGTGGTCGTGGAGCGGGAGGGCGTGGGCGACGAAGGTGCCGTCGATCTCCTCGTAGCTTTCCGCCCGGCTTCGCTGGTTGCCTTCCACCAGCACCTTGACGGTGCCGTCGGGCAGCTTCAGCAGCTGCAGGATGGTGGCCAAGGTGCCGATGCGGTAGATGTCGTCGAAGCCGGGATCGTCCTGTTCGGCGTCCTTTTGTGCCACCAGGAAGATCTGCTTATTGGTGCGCATGGCCGCGTCGAGGGCCTCGATGGACTTTTTGCGGCCGACGAAAAGCGGGATGACCATGTGGGGATAGACCACCACGTCGCGCAGAGGCAGGACAGGAATGAATTGGGATGTGGTCATACGGGTACGTTTCCGAATGGTAGTGGAAGATGAGGGGAAATCAGGCCGTTTACGTTAAATATGGGCAATCGGCCGGAGAAATACAAGTTTCCGCTTGGATCGGGAAAAGCGGCGCCGGGTTCCGGCGGGTGGGGCCGGACCCGGGCGGGTCCGGCGCAGGATGACCGTTTTACTGGGCCGAGGCCCGCTGCTTGTCGTTTTCGTAGATGAGGTAGGGCTTGGAATCACCGTTGATGACGCTCTCGTCGATCACCACCTTGGTGATGTTGTCGCTCGAGGGCAGTTCGTACATGATGTCGAGCAGCACCGCTTCGAGAATGGTGCGCAGGCCGCGGGCGCCGGTCTTGCGCTCCATGGCCTTGCGGGCGATGGCGTGCAGGGCGTCCTCGCGGATCTCCAGTTCGCAGCCCTCCATCTCGAACAGCTTCTTGTACTGCTTGACCAGGGCGTTCTTGGGCTCGGTGAGGATGCGCACCAGGGCGTCTTCGTCCAGTTCCCGCAGGGTGGCGACCACCGGCAGGCGGCCGACGAACTCGGGGATCAGGCCGTAACGGATCAGGTCCTCGGCCTCGACCTCGGACAGTATCTCACCGACGCTGCGGGAATCCTCCTTGCTCTTGACTTCGGCGGAAAAGCCGATGCCGCCTTTCTCCGAGCGCTGGCGGATGATCCGCTCCAGCCCGGCGAAGGCGCCGCCACAAATGAACAGGATGTTGGAGGTATCGACCTGGAGGAACTCCTGCTGCGGGTGCTTGCGCCCGCCCTGGGGCGGCACCGAAGCGACGGTGCCCTCGATCAGTTTCAACAGCGCCTGCTGCACCCCTTCCCCGGACACGTCCCGGGTGATGGAGGGGTTGTCCGCCTTGCGGGAGATCTTGTCGATCTCGTCGATGTAAACGATGCCCGACTCGGCCCGTTCCACGTCGTAGTCGCACTTCTGCAGCAGCTTCTGGATGATGTTCTCCACGTCCTCGCCCACGTAGCCGGCCTCGGTGAGGGTGGTGGCGTCGGCGATGGTGAAAGGGACGTCGAGCAGGCGCGCCAGGGTTTCCGCCAGCAGGGTCTTGCCGGAGCCGGTGGGACCGATGAGGAGGATGTTGCTCTTGGACAGCTCGACCTCGTCCTTGCGGCCGGTCTGGGTGCGCAACCGCTTGTAGTGGTTGTAGACCGCCACCGACAGGACTTTCTTGGCCTCCTCCTGGCCGATCACGTATTCGTCCAGCACCGCCTTGATTTCCTTCGGCTTGGGTAGGCGGTCGCCGCTGTCCTCCGGATTCTCCTGTAGTTCTTCGCGGATGATGTCGTTGCACAGGTCCACGCATTCATCGCAGATGAACACGGACGGGCCGGCGATCAGTTTGCGGACCTCGTGCTGGCTCTTGCCGCAGAAGGAGCAATACAGCAACTTGCCCTCTCGATCTTTACCGCGCTTGGCGTCGCTCATGGGTTACCTCGAAAAAGAATGAAAAACCGGAAATCCCGCACGCCACGTTGGGGTCGGATGGTATCAGCATATACCCGAATGCGGAAAATTTCCAAACCCCCGCCGTCATTCCTCCTGGAGCCTGGCCCGGGAGGTCAGCACTCTGTCGATCAGGCCGTATTCCAAGGCTTCCTGGCCGCTCATGAAGTAATCGCGGTCGGTGTCCTGCTGGATCTTCTCCAGCGGTTGGCCGGTGTGTTTGGCCAGGATGCGGTTGAGACGGTCGCGGGTCTGCAGGATCTCGCGGGCGTGGATGTCGATGTCGCTGGCCTGACCCTGGAAGCCGCCCAGCGGTTGGTGGATCATCACCCGCGAATGGGGCAGGGCGTAGCGCTTGCCTGCGGCGCCGCCCGCCAGCAGCAGGGCGCCCATGCTGGCGGCCTGGCCCATGCACATGGTACTGACGTCGGGCTTGATGAACTGCATGGTGTCGTAGATGGCAAGCCCGGCGGTGACCACCCCGCCCGGAGAGTTGATGTAGAGATGGATGTCCTTGTCGGGGTTTTCCGACTCCAGGAACAGCAGCTGGGCGACCACCAGGTTGGCCATGTGGTCCTCCACCGGACCGACCAGGAAGATCACCCGTTCCTTGAGCAGACGTGAATAGATGTCGAAGGCCCGCTCACCCCGCGGCGTCTGTTCGATCACCATGGGGATGAGCTGGTCGAGGATGGGATTGGATGGATGTTGCATGGAGATCAGGCTGCCTGTTGTTGCTGATTGATGAGATCCTGGAACTTCACCGGTTCTTCGGTGACCTTGGCGTGTTCCAGAATCCATTCGATGGCACGCTCTTCCAGTACCTGACTTTCGATCTGGGCCAGTTGTTCCGAGTTGTCGTAAAACCATTCGACCACCGCTTGCGGATCCTCATAACTTTGCGCCAGTTCCTCGACCGCCTCACGAACCTTTTCCGGGTCGGCCTTCAAATCGTTGGCGCGGATCACCTCCGCCAGCAGCAGCCCCAGAGCGACCCGTTTCCTGGCGCTTTCCCTGAGATTGTCCAGGGGCAGCTGCTCGAGCAGCTGTGGATTCTGCTTCAGGGCTTCGGCCAGCGGTTGCAGCGCGCGCTGCATTTCCTGTTTGACCAACCCTTCCGGCACCGGGATCGGATTCTTCTCGAACAAGGCGTCCAGCACCCGTTCCTTGATCCTTTCCTTCAGGGCGGTGTGCAGCTGCCGCTCCAGGTTGGCGCGCACCTCGCGGCGGAATTCCTCCACATCGCCGCTTTCGACGCCGTATTCCTTGACGAATTCGGCATCGACTTCCGGCAGCCGCCCTTCCTCGACCTTCTCCACGTCGACTTTGAACAGCACGGTCTTGCCGGCCAGATCCTCGTCGTGGTAGTCCTCCGGGAAGGTCAGCTCGAATTCCAGGTGGTCGCCGGCCCTGGCGCCGATCAACTTGTCCTCGAAGCCGGGAATCATCTTGCCGGCGCCCAGTTCGACCTCGAAGTGCTCGACCTTGCCCTCGCCGACCGGTTCACCGTCACGCAGAGCCTCGAAGGTGAGGGTGACCTTGTCGCCTTCCTGGGCCGGCCGGTCCACGGTCTCCCAGGTCTTTTTCTGCTCCCGCAGCTTTTCGATCATCGCCTCCACGTCGGCTTCGGTGATCTCGCAGACCGGCTTGGCGATCTCCAGTTCCTCGATGGCGGCCAGTTCGATCTCCGGATAGACCTCGAGCTCGGCCTCGAATTTGAGGCCCTTGCCTTCGGCCAGTTCCGTGGGGGTGATCTTGGGTTCGCCGGCGATCTTGAGTTCCTGGGCCTCGATGGCTTCACGCAGGCTGGCGCCGATCAGATCGTAGACAACTTCCTCGCGGACCTGTTTGCCGAAACGCTGGCGGACGATGCGGGGCGGAACCTTGCCCGGTCGAAAACCGTCCACTTTCACCCGCCGGGCCAGGGATTTCAGGCGGGTGTCGACCTCGGCCTGCACTTTTTCCTCGGGAACCTCGATGGTCAGTTTGCGGCCGATGTCGGATGTGTTTTCGACGGAAATCTGCATAATGGATGTACCTCGGAATGGATCGGGTTGGTTGGAAATTGCGTGGAAAATTCGAAATGCTGCGGGGCGTCAGAGGCTGTTGGATGATTGGTGCGAATGGAGAGACTCGAACTCTCACGGGACTATGCCCACTGGAACCTAAATCCAGCGCGTCTACCAATTCCGCCACATTCGCAAGGGTACGTGCCGTCCGGCTTCCGGCTGGCAGCCTGCTAGCTTAGCGGATTTCCCATGCCAGTCAAGTCCTTACCGGCGGCGGACGCGGTTCTGGGCGAAGGCGTCATCCGCTACCGCCTGGACTTCAGCCGTGGCCGGGCGCCTCGGTGGCCCGGTTATCCCCGCCTGGAGTCCTGGCGCCGGATCCTGCGCCGTCTCGGCATGATCGGTCAGGATCCGGCGCGCTATGGCGGCCTGGCGTTCGGCAACGTCAGCCAGCGGGTTCCCGGCGGCTTCGTCATCAGCGCGACCCAGACCGGCGGCCGGGACCGCCTCGGCGTCGAGGACTATTGCCTGGTCACGGCGGCGGAGATCGAGGCCAACCGCATCGTCGCCTGCGGTGTCCATCCGCCTTCCTCGGAGGCCCTGACCCATGCGGCCGTGTATCGGGCCGCCCCGCAGGTGACGGCGGTCTTCCATGGCCACAGCCCGGAAATCTGGCACTGCGGCGAGGCGTTGGGGTTGGGGCTTACCCCGCCGACGGCCGGTTACGGAACCCCGGCGCTGGCCCGGGCGGTCATGGCCCGGGTGCGATGCCGGCCCCAGGCCGGGGTCATCGTAATGGCCGGCCACGAGGATGGTATTCTGGCCTATGGTATCTCGTTGTCCCGGGCTGGGACCTTGCTGACGACGGTTCTGGCTCGGGCATTGACACTGGAAATAGGAGGTGAGCGATGAAGAAATGTTTGCTGGGGCTGTTGGGCGTGGCGTTTTTCGTGAACGTTCAGGCAGTTGAGACCGTCGAACAGAAAAGCATCACCCTGGAAGGCGCGCAGAAGGCCGCCCAGGCGGCGCAGCGCGCCTGCCGGGGCAAAGGCTATGCCGTGTCGGTGGCGGTGGTGGACCGTCACGGAAACTTGCTGGCGCTGCTGCGGGACGAGCAGGCCGGACCCCATACCATCGACAGCAGCTGGCGCAAGGCCTATACCGCCTTGACCCTGCGCCATCCCACCCACGAGCTGGTGGAGCGGGTGGCCAAGAATCCCAAGATCCAGGCGCTTGGAGCCATGAACGAGAAAATTCTGCTGCTCGGCGGCGGCCTGCCGATCAGGGAAGACAAGGAAGTGGTCGGTGCCATCGGTGTCGGCGGGGCGCCAGGGGCGATGCTGGACGTAGCCTGCGCCCGGGTAGGGCTGCGGGCCCTGCGCGGCCGAGACTGAGGCATAAAAAAACAGCAGGGTGAAACGCCCTGCTGTCAAAGAGGAGGAGTATCGCACTACTGTCATGCAATGCAAGTCCGGTCATAACCGAACACGATTGCATCATAGCAATCCATGAAGTCGTTGGGAATGCGACAAATTGTCGCAGGAAGACCACATCCGGAAAAAAGAAATCTGCAGGGAGCAGGCTCCCTGCATCAAGAGGAGGAAATAGACTGTCTGCCGAGACAAGCGAGACAGGAGGTAATGAGCATTACCGTCGAGTTAAAGGATAGTGGTTATGGCCGGGTTTGGGAATGTGACAAATTGTCGCACCCCCGCCCTCTCATCTTTATGAACCAAAAGCGCTGTCATGTTTCAGCTGCCGCTTGATTCGGCCGACGCCGCACGCCGCAACCTGCATTCCCTGTTTCTGCTGCGCAATCTGCTGATCGTCGCCGAGCTTCTCATCATTCTGGTGACCCTCTTCGGTGTCGGCGTCCCCCTGGAAACCGATTCGCTCATGGGCATCATCGCCATGACCGTGGCGCTCAACTGCCTGACCTGGTTCCGTCTCCAGCACGAAAGGCCGGTGACCGAGTGGGAGCTTTTCGGCCATCTGTGTCTCGACGCCATGGGCATCACCGGCCTGTTGTACTTCGCCGGCGGAGCCACCAATCCCATGGCCTGGTTTCTGCTTCTGCCGCTGATCATCACCGCCACGGTCCTGCCCCAGCAGTTCACCTGGTTGATGATGCTGCTGACCTGCGGCTGCTATACCCTGCTGATCTTCCATTTCCACCCGCTGCCGTCGCTGCCGGTGATGGAGGTCAGGGACACCCGGCTGCTGCCGCCGGAGGAGATCGAGGGCCGGCGTTTCGAGCTGCACGCCTTCGGCACCTGGGTGGGGTTCGTCTTCAGCGCCGGGCTGGTGGCCTATTTCGTGGTGGAGATGGCCAATACCCTGCGGGAACGGGAACGGCGCCTGGCGGAGATCCGCGAGCAGGCGCTGCGGGACGAACAGGTCATCGCTTTGGGGACCCTGGCGGCCGGCGCCGCCCACGAGATGGGCACCCCGCTGGGGACCATGGCGATCCTGCTGCAGGAGTTGTTGGAGGACTACGATCGCCCGGAAGACCGGTCCCTGCGCCAGCGGTTGCTGATCTTCAAGGACCAGATCGAACGCTGCAAGAACGCCCTGGCGGTCATGTCCGCCTCGGCCGGCCACGCCCGCGCCGAAGGAGGCCACCGGGAGCAGGTGCGCCGGTATCTCGAATACCTGGTGGGACAATGGCGTCAGCAGCGTCCCGGCGCCCGGTTGAAACTCCAGCTCGAAGGCGGTCCCGAAAAGGCGGCGCTGCTCGCCGAGCAGACGCTGACCCATGCATTGCTGAACATCCTCAACAACGCCGCCGAGGTTTCGACCGAGCCGGTGCTGCTGCAGGCCCGTTGGAACCACGCCTGGCTCGATTTGGCGATCATCGACCGCGGCCCCGGTATCACCCCCGATCTGCGGGAGGTGCTGGGGCGGCGGCCGGTGGCCTCGAAGAAACGCGGTCTGGGGGTCGGGCTGTTTTTGGCCTATGCCACGGTCGAGCGCCTCGGTGGCGAGATCCTGATGGAACCCATGCCGGATCAGGGCACCTGCACCCGGATCCGCCTGCCTTTGTTGACGCCGGTCGAGGAGGATTCCCATGACTGACCTGCCGCGACTGTTGCTCGTGGATGACGACGAGGTGTTCTGCGAGGTGCTGGAACGGGCCCTGGGCAAGCGCGGCTTCCAGGTGATCGTTGCCCGCACCCTGGAGGAGGGGCTGGCCCAGGCGACCCGCCTGACGCCGGAATACGCCGTCATCGACCTGCGTATCGGCCACGATTCCGGCCTGGTCCTGGTGCAGAAGCTCAAGGCGCTGGACATCAACACCCGGATCGTCATGCTTACCGGCTACGCCAGCATCGCCACTGCGGTGGAGGCCATCAAGCTGGGTGCCGTCCATTACCTGACCAAGCCGGCGGATGCCGACGAGATCGTCGCTGCGCTGTACAAGGAATCCGGCGATCCCAGTGTGGAGATCAAGGAAAAGCCGCTGTCGGTCAAACGCATGGAGTGGGAATATCTGCAGAAGGTGCTGATGGAACACGGCGGCAACATTTCCGCCGCCGCCCGCGCTCTGGGGATGCACCGCCGCACCCTACAACGCAAGCTTGACAAGCGTCCGGTGCGGGAATGACCATGGGAGCGGAATAAGCGGCGTCGTTTTTGATCGCTTATCGTTCTATGCAGATAGCGTAAAAGCATAGATAATACGGCCGATTGCTTCGGTATCGAAAACAAGAATCTGGAGGCTTGAAAATATGGCGGATACCCTTTCCCATCAGATCGTCATCGTCGGCGGCGGCACCGCCGGGCTGGCGGTCGCATCCCATCTGAAGAAATACGACGAAACCCTGGACGTGGCCGTCCTCGAGCCCAAGGACGTGCATTACTACCAGCCCGGCTGGACCTTGGTCGGTGCCGGGGAGATGAAACCCAAGGCCACTTGGCGGCCGATGAAGGAAGTCGTGCCCGAGGGGGTGGTCTGGATCCAGGAGGCGGTGTCGAGCTTCGATCCGGACAACAACCGTCTGACCACCGCCACGGGCAAGACGGTCGGATACGAATACCTGGTGATCGCCGCGGGCATCGAGATCGCCTGGGATGCGGTTCCCGGCCTGCAGGAGGCCCTCAATGCCAACGTCGCCCAGTCCATCTACGACTTCGACCTGGCGCCGCGGGTGTGGGAGGCGATCAAGGGCTTTGGCGGCGGGACGGCCATCTTCACCCAGCCGAAGCCGCCCTTCAAATGTCCCGGTGCGGCGCAGAAGATCACCTATCTGGCCGACGACGCCTGGCGCAAACGCAACGTGCGCGGCAAGACCAAGTTGATGTTCTTCGCCGCCGCCCCCGGCATTTTCCCGGTCAAGCGTTATTCCAAGACCTTGAACGAGGTGCTGAAGCGCAAGGCGATCGAAACCCACTTCCAGCACCATCTGGTGGCCGTCGATCCGGAGAAGAAGGAAGCGACCTTCGAGCACGTGGCCAGCGGCGACCGCCAGACCCACGCTTTCGATTTTCTCCACGTCACCCCGCCGATGCGGGCGCCGGCCTTCCTGAAGGACTCGCCCCTGGCAGGCGAAGGTGGCTGGGTCGACGTGGACAAGCACACCTTGCGCCATGTCAAATACGCCAACGTCTACGGCTTGGGCGACTGCACCAACACCCCCAACTCCAAGACCGCCGCCGCCGCCCGCAGCCAGACCTACGTGGTGGTCAGCAATCTGGTCACCGATCTCGAAGGCGGGCAGGGCATCGCCGCCTACGACGGGTATGCCTCCTGCCCCCTGATCACCGGTTACGGCAAGCTGGTGCTGGCGGAGTTCGACTACAACCTCAAGCCCAAGGAGACCTTCCCCATCGACCAGAGCAAGGAACGCCGCAGCATGTACTGGTTCAAAAAGTACTTCCTGCCCTGGTACTACTGGAACGTGCTCCTCAAGGGTGGCGACACGCCGATGTGGCCCTTGGCCTGAGAAATCTCATAAAGGGGATTGCAGATGCCGGGATCATGCCCGGCATCTGCGTTTGGGGGTGCGGATCCAGGCGGCATCGGCTATAGTTTTCGAACGGACTAACGAATAAAGTTGGGGGATTGTCGCTATGTCGAGATTCGTCGCCCGTACGGGGGCGCTGCTGGTATTGGGCTGGAGCCTGGCCGGGAACGGCTTTGAAGTGGTGATTCAAGGGCAGCGTCTGGTGCCGGAGGAAGACAGTCAGACCTGCATCGAAATCGCCGGTGAGTATCCCGGTGTCAGGATCGAAGCCAGCGAAGTAGGCAAAGTGCCGCAGGTCTGCTACAGCGATGCCAAGCGAGACATTCTCAGCATCCACAACGTGACTTTCGTGGCTTTGGCGCAACCGGAGGCCACAGCGGCGGTTTCTCCGGTGGAAGAAGCCGAAACCCGACCGCTTGCCGAAACCGGTGACGAGGCGCAAAAACCGGTTTCCCTGCAGCCGGAAGTGGTGATCGAATTTCAGCACACCTTCCCCCCGGGACCCAACGGGCGGGTCATGGCGCGGGCCAAGATCGGCGGTTTCTTCGCCACTGCCGACGGGGTCGGTGTGGCCACCGGCAGCCGGCTTCGTTACGAGGGGCTGTTCATCCAGGGTGGCGGTGAGGATACGATCGCCGGGCCTTTCGAGTACACCGTGGGAGAAGCGATGGATTCGGCCCTGTTCGACAACAAGGCCAAGAAACGGTATCTGATCGCCGGTCCCCGGACCCTCAAGGCCAAACTGAGTTTTCAGTTCGCCGCCGTGGGCCAGAAGCTGACCCTGTCCCCGCGGGCCTCGGTCAGCATCGATACCGGCTCCCGCTTTGAGGACAAGCTGGAAGAAATGGAGGAGGGCATCGAAGTGCCGGGCGTCGGGTCCTCCAAGGAGACGGCGCCGTCCGGGGAGGAACCGCTCGATTTGGAGGAGGAGCTGAACCTCTAGCGCTGGCAGCGCGGGCACAGATACGTGGCCCGCTGCCCCAGCGTGATGCGCTCGATGGGCGTGTGACAACAGGGACAGGATTGCCCCTCGCGCCCGTATACCTGCAAGGCCAGCTGGAAGTAACCCGGCTGGCCTTTGTCGTTGACGAAATCCCGCAGGGTCGTCCCTCCCTGGTCGATGGCCCGTTCCAGGACCGCCTTGACCGCCGCGGCGAGACGGTCGTAACGCCGGCGGCCGATGCGGCCGGCCGGGCGGCGGGGGTCGATGCCGGCAGCGAACAGCGCCTCGTTGGCGTAGATGTTGCCGATCCCCACCACGACGTGCTGGTCCATGAGGAATTGCTTGACCGCGCGCCGGCTGCCGCGGGAACGGCGATAAAGCCAGGCGCCGTCGAAGTCCGCACCCAGCGGTTCCGGCCCCAGATCCCGAAGCAGCGGGTACGCTTCAACCGGGCCCGGCCACCACAGCACCGCGCCGAAGCGGCGCGGATCGCGCAGCACCAAACGGCGGTCATCGTCCAGGGTGAAAATGACGTGATCGTGTCTGCCGAAGGTGGATGTGTCGGTCAGGCGCAGGCTGCCGGACATGCCCAGATGAACGATCAGGTGACCGGTTTCCAGCTGCAACAGCAGGTATTTGCCCCGCCGCTTCAGCGCCCGGACGGTCCGGCCGCAGACCTGCCCGGCCAGATCTTCCGGAACCGGCCAGCGCAGCCGCGGCTGGCGCACCTGGGCGGAAACGATGCGACGCCCGCACAGGTGAGGCTCGAGACCACGCCGAGTGGTTTCGACCTCCGGCAGTTCCGGCATCAGTCCTTGGATGCCGGTTCCGGCGGTTGCAGCAGCCGGTGGCCGATCCGGCCGTAGAAGTGGTAACGCAGCTTCCGCTCCGGGTGCAGCAGAATCAGCTCCGGCTCCCGTTGCAGCACCAGGAAGCGGATCTCCCGGCCCACCGACCGGATCCGGATTTCCGCTTTGTCTGCGGGCACCGGGCCTTCGAAGGGGGTGATCTGGATGGCGCGGGCCAGCCGCCATTCATCGATCCAGTGCTGCAGGCGCTCCGGGGCCAGTTCCGGTTCGGCGCGCCAGCCGCCCGTCTTGGTCCGGGACAGGTGCCAGCCGGGCAGCACGAGTTCCTGCAGTTCGCCTTCGGGCAGCAGGCGGGTGTCGATCCAGTCGGTGGGGGGGGAGGTCAGCAGATGGAACAGGGTGTCTTCGATCAGATGGACCCGGCCGTCGGCGGTCTGGACGTAGCGGCGAAAGTCGATGGGATTCTGATTGCCGAAGCGGAAAGGCACCTTCTCCAGCACCACTTCCGCCCGCGGGGGCTCGAGGCCGAACTTGCGCAAACCATCCCCGCTGACCGGGTAGCTGGCCTGGCTTTCGGTCTTGGGCAGCGCCAGCACCTGCTCGATACGGTAGCTGTCGACCCGGGCTTCGTAGGGTTGGCGCATCCGCCAGCCGCCGTCGCTGCGTTCGAATACGATTTCCGTCTCCCTGTGGCGGACGGTGATGTGGCGGACGGTTTCAGGATCGATGTCGGCCAGCGCCGGTTTGCTCTTCTCCTGCGGTTGGTGTTGCAGCCACCACACCCAGCCGCCGAGCCCGGCGACGAGCAGGAACAGTGCCGCGATGGTGAGCCAGCCGTGGCGCATCAGGCCCTCCTGCGCCGCCACCAGAGAATGCCGCCGCAGGCCAGCAGCCCTACCGGCAGCAGAAGCAGGAAGCCGAAGGCGATCAGGGTCAGCGCCAGGGGCGAGAGGTTCAGTTGGGTGTCCGGGGCGGTGTGGGCGGGGATGTCGATGAAACGGTCCTGATGGGTCAGCCATTGGACCGTGTTCAGCCCCAGGTCCTGGTTGGCGCCGTTGCCCAGATAGGTGTTGGTGAGAAAGTCCCCGTCGCCGACGACCACGATGCGCTGGCGCACCGGTTCCTTCTCGCCCTCACGCTGGAATTCACGGGTCAGGGTCAGGCCCAGGGTCAGGGGGCCCTCGCGCTCGCCCTGGTCGGGATCGAAGCGGATCTCTCCTTCCAGGGGGCCGGTCTCGGTCCAGGTGCGCGGCAGCGTTTCGAGGAAGGGGGTGGGGTGGAACGCGGATTCGCCGCCGCTCTCCAGCGCCCGCGCCCCCGGGAACAGGCTGAGGTTGCGCAGGTTGCGGGTGATCGGATGCGGCGGATACTGCGCCACCAGCACGAAGGTGGGATCGGCGATGCCCAGGATCTGGCCGCTGGGATCGACGATGGTGCCGGGCAGGGGCTCGATCCCCAGTTGTTCGGCGAGGGGTTCGAGCCCCTTGAGGTCGCCGGGTTCCAGCAGCCACCAGAGGTTGCCGCCTTTCTCCAGGTAATCGCGCAGCAGCTTCACCTCGCCGGGCAGGTAGGCGGTCTGGGGGCTGGCGATGACCAGGGCGGTGACGCCCTCCGGCAGCTTGGGATGCTGGACCGGATTCCAGGTTTCGATCTTGAAGCCGCGCTGCTGCAGGGCGTGGCCGAACTGGCCCAGGTCGAAGTTGGCGTCCCCGAGGGGATCGCGCTCGCCGTGGCCGGTGACGAACACCAGGGTGCGCTGCTCGCTGCTGGCCAGGCGCAGCAGGGCGTTGGTGAGGCCGGCTTCGCTGAGATCGGTGAGTTTTTCCTGGCGCCCTTGGTATTCGATCACCAGCTCACCGTCCATGGTGATGCCCAGCTCCCGCACCTTGTCGGGATGAAGGTCCGGATTGACGAACACCAGAGTCAGATCCGGCTTGCGGCGCTGGTAGGGGGTGACCAGGTCGCGGATGCGCTCACGCACCTCCTGGTTCTCCTCCCGGGCGTAGGCGGTGATGGTCACCGGCCCCTTCAGAGTGTCGAGCACCTTGCGGCTGGCCTCGGACAGGGTGTGGCGGCCGCTGGCGGTCCAGTCCCACGCGGTCGCGTAATGCTGCGACAGCCAGCCCAGCAGGCCGATCAGCACCAGGAACAAAATAGTGAACAGCCAGTTCTGCAGGCGGATTTGCTGGTGGAGATGGCGGTCGAGCTTCATTTCTGCAGCCGATCGTAGTCGAGACGGCGGACGCTGAGGGTCAGGAAGGCGGCGATCAGCAAGGCGAAATAGCTGAGGTCGGCACTGCTCACCAGCCCCTTGAGCAGGTTCTCGTAGTGGTGCAGCAGCGACAGGGCGCTGAGCAGTTCACCCTTCTCGGTGCCGATGGCGGCGCTCCAGTCGATGATCCACAGCAGCAGCAGGGCGCCGAAACTGCCCACCGCCGCCACCGTGGGCTGGCTCGCCAGGGTGGACAGATACAGGCCGATGGCGGCGAAGGTGGCCAGCAACAGGCTCAGGGCCAGGACGCAAGCGGCCAGCTTGCCCCAGTCCAAATGGGTGCCGAAGGCCAGCGACAGGGGCATCAGTGTGGTCAGCAGGACCATGACCCCCAAAAGGCCGAGGATTCCCAGATATTTGCCGAGGATGATCTCGGTGACCGAGACCGGGGCGCCCAGCAACAGGCTCAAGGTGCGGTTGCGGCGTTCCTCGGCGATCAGGCGCATGGTCAGCAGGGGAGTGACCAGCAGCAGGATCACCCCGGCGTTGCCGTAGAGGGGGACGACCACCAGGTCGGTGACCCCCGGGGCCTCGTGCAGCATCGCCAGACGGGGCTGGATCTGCTGAAAGTATTCCAGCTGGGCCAGGAACAGATAGGCGAGCAGGAACTGCACCACCGCCAGGATCGACCAGGCCAGCGGCGACAGGAACAGGCTGCGCAGTTCGCGGGCGGCGATGACCAGGGTGTTCATGCGGCCTCCTGCCGGGTGATGTCCACGAAGATTTCCTCGATGGAATGGCGCACCGGCGTTAGCTCCAAAAGCCCCCAGCCCTTTTCCACCACCAAAGCGGCAAGGGCCGGGGCGGGGTTGCGGTCCTTGTCGTGGAAGACCTCGTAACGGTGGCCGCCTTCCAGGGGGCGGACGTCGTGGACGCCCTCGACAGCCTGCAGGGCAGCCGGATCCGCCGGGGCTTCGGTCACCAGGACGAGGCTGGAGGCGCGCATGTGACGTTCCAGTTCGTCGATGGGGGCGTTGAGGGCCACCTTGCCCTGATGGACGATCATCACCCGGCTGCAAACCGCCTGCACCTCCGGGAGAATGTGGGTGGACAGCAGCACCGCGTGCTCGCGCCCCAGGTCACGGATCAGGCTGCGGATCTCGCGGATCTGGATCGGGTCGAGGCCGACGGTGGGCTCGTCCAGCACCACCACCGGCGGCGAATGCAGGATCGCCTGGGCGATGCCGACCCGCTGCTGGTAACCTTTGGACAGGTTGCCGATCAGGCGTCCGCCCACCTCCGCCAAGCCGCAGCGGGCCTTGGCTTCGTCCCGGGCGCGGATCAGCGCGGCGCCGCGCAGGCCGTGGAGACGGCCGCAGTAGTTCAGGTATTCGTCCACCGTCAGCTCCCGGTACAGGGGCGGGAGCTCCGGCAGGTAGCCCAGATGGTGCTTGGCCTCCTTGGGGCGGTCGAGCAGGTCGATGCCGTTGATGCGGATCTCCCCGGCGCTGGGGGCCAGGGTGCCGCACAGCATCTGCATGGTGGTGGACTTGCCGGCACCGTTGGGGCCGAGAAAGCCGAGGATCTCCCCTTTCTCCAGGGTCAGGGACAGGTCGGCCACGGCGCAGGTGTTGCCGTAGAAGCGGTAAAGATGGCTGGCTTCAATCAGCATCGATTTCCTGCAGCAGAGAATCGACTTCGTGGAGCAGGCGCTTGCGGTTGAACAGGAGCTTCCAGCGGGCGCCGCCGCACTGGCGCCAGAGCAGGGCGGATCGCACCCCCGCCAGCAGCAGAGCGCGGATGCGGTAGGCATTGCTGCGTTCGCTCAGGTGCCGGCGCTCTCCGGTGACGATGATCCTCGGCCCCAGGGGGCTGATGTTCTGATGGTAGGTGTCGGCAAGGATCTCCAGCACCGTCTCGTCGGGCACATCCTGGTCGCCGGCGATGGCGGCGGCCCGTTCGACACCGGCCCGCACCCCTTTCTGGGCCTCGGCATCGGCGCTCAGCTTGCCCTGCAGCAGCATGAGCTGGGCGCTGTAACGGGCGTGTTCGGGGTCGATCTGGCCCTGGGCGCCCAGCTGGCGGCGCAGCACTTCCAGCCCGGGGTGCAGATTCTTCAGTCCGCCGTAGACGTCCTCGACACTGGCGGCATCGATCTTAAGGGCGCTGGCGATGCTGGTAGCCATCGCGCCCTCGTCGGGCTCGCCGGTCTTTGCGACCTGCTGGACCAGATCGATGGCCTGGCTCAGGCCGGCCAGGGCGATGGCTTGATTGCGGGTGGATTGCAGCATGGCCAATAAGATACCCGTTCGACGGTGGTGGAAGCAAGATTGTCAAGCCGTGACGCCGCCGGTGCCAGCGGGTAAAATACCTCGTTTGTTCGCGCTTGGGACATTCATGACCAGATACATCTTCATCACCGGCGGGGTGGTGTCCTCCCTGGGCAAGGGCATCGCTGCCTCGTCGCTGGCGGCCATTCTCGAGGCCAGGGGCCTGAAGGTGACCCTGGCCAAGTTCGACCCCTACATCAACGTCGATCCGGGTACCATGAGCCCCTACCAGCACGGCGAGGTGTTCGTCACCGAGGATGGGGCCGAAACCGACCTGGATCTGGGCCATTACGAGCGTTTCGTCTCCACCACCATGGGGCGCCGGAACAACTGGACCACCGGCCGTATCTACGAGAGCGTGATCCGCAAGGAGCGCCGCGGCGACTATCTGGGCGGGACGGTCCAGGTCATCCCCCACATCACCGACGAGATCAAAGCCGCCATCCAGGCCAGCGCCGAAGGGTACGACGTGGCCCTGATCGAGATCGGCGGCACCGTGGGCGACATCGAGTCCCAGCCCTTCCTGGAGGCGATCCGCCAGCTGGGGATGGAACTGGGGCCGGGACGGTCGGTGTTCGTTCACCTGACCCTGGTGCCCTACGTGCGCTCGGCCGGGGAATTGAAAACCAAGCCGACCCAGCATTCGGTCAAGGAACTGCGCGCCATCGGCATCCAGCCGGACGTGCTGCTGTGCCGCAGCGAAAAGGGGCTGCCGCGCAGCGAGCGCAAGAAGATCGCGTTGTTCACCAGCGTGCCGGAGGAGGCGGTGATTTCGGCGGTGGACGCCGATTCCATCTACCGCATCCCCTTGCTGCTCCATGACCAGCGCCTGGACGAGATCGTCCTCGACAAACTCCGGCTCCAGGCTGATCCTGCCGATCTGTCGGCCTGGGAAGAAGTGATGCGGGCCCTTGAGAACCCGGCGCACAAGGTCACGGTCGCCATCGTCGGCAAATACGTGGACCACGTGGACGCCTACAAATCCCTGCACGAGGCTCTGGTGCACGCCGGCATCCACACCCGCACCCAGGTGGTGATCCGTTACGTGGATTCCGAAGACGTGGAATCCCGGGGGACGGAAGTGCTGGAGGGGTGCGACGCCATTCTGGTGCCCGGCGGCTTCGGCCAGCGCGGGGTCGAGGGCAAGATCGCCACCGCCCGCTTCGCCCGGGAGCAGAAAATCCCTTATCTGGGGATCTGCCTGGGGATGCAGGTGGCGGTGATCGAATACGCCCGCCACGTGGCCGGACTCGAAGGCGCCCACAGCACCGAATTCGATCCCAGCACGCCCCATCCGGTCATTGCCCTCATCACCGAATGGCAGGACGCCACCGGGCGTGTCGAGCGTCGCGACACCCACACCGACCTTGGCGGCACCATGCGCCTCGGTGCCCAGCCCTGCCGCCTGCAGCCCGGGACGCTGGCCCATCGCCTCTATGGCCGGGATCTGATCCGTGAGCGTCACCGCCACCGCTACGAATTCAACAACGCCTACCGGGAGCCCCTGGAACGGGCCGGGCTCAAGGTGTCCGGCGTGTCGGAGGACGGCAGGCTGGTGGAGATTGTCGAGATCCCCGATCATCCCTGGTTCCTCGGTTGCCAGTTCCATCCCGAATTCACTTCCACCCCGCGTCGGGGGCATCCCTTGTTCATCGGCTTTGTCCGGGCGGCCCTGGCGCAGCAAGAGAGGACCGCATGCGTATGAATCTCTGTGGTTTCGAAGCGGGGCTCGACCGCCCCCTGTTTCTCATCGCCGGCCCCTGCGTGATCGAAAGCGAGCAGCTGGCCCTGGACACCGCCGGGCGTCTGAAGGAAATCACCGCCCGCTTGGGTGTTCCCTTCATCTACAAGTCCTCCTTCGACAAGGCCAACCGCTCCTCCAAGGACAGCTTCCGCGGTCCGGGGCTGGAAAAGGGGCTGGAAATCCTCGCCGAAGTGAAGCGGCAGATCGGCGTGCCGGTGCTCACCGACGTGCACGAATACACCCCGCTGGCGGAGGTGGCCGCGGTGGTGGACGTGCTCCAGACCCCGGCCTTCCTGTGCCGCCAGACCGACTTCATCCAGAACGTGGCCCGCCAGGGACTGCCGGTCAACATCAAGAAAGGCCAGTTCCTGGCCCCCTGGGACATGAAGCACGTGGTCGCCAAGGCCAAGGCGGTGGGAAACGACCGCATCCTGGTGTGCGAGCGCGGCTACACCTTCGGCTACAACAACCTGGTGGTGGACATGCGTTCGCTGGCGGTGATGCGCGAGACCGGGTGTCCCGTGGTGTTCGACGCCACCCATTCGGTGCAGCTGCCGGGCGGTCAGGGGACCGCCTCCGGCGGCCAGCGCGAGTTCGTGCCGGTGCTGGCGCGGGCGGCGGTGGCCGTGGGGGTGGCCGGGGTGTTCATGGAAACCCATCCCGATCCGGACAAGGCCCTCAGCGACGGTCCCAACGCCTGGCCCCTGGACCGCATCGAGGCGCTGCTGGAAACCCTCATGGCCCTCGACCGTACGGTCAAACAGGGCGAGTGGCTCGAAGAACAGGTTTGATTCCGACACAACAAGGAGACGACATGGCCAAAATCGTAGACATTCACGCCCGAGAGATTCTCGATTCCCGCGGCAATCCCACCGTCGAGGCCGAGGTGAAGCTGGCCTCCGGCGTCATCGGCTGCGCCAAGGTGCCTTCCGGGGCTTCCACGGGTGCCCGCGAAGCGGTGGAGCTGCGCGATGGCGATCCCAAGCGCTATCTGGGCAAGGGGGTGCTCAAGGCGGTCGCCAACGTCAACGGCGAGATCAAGGACGCCCTGGTGGGGATGGACGCCGCCGACCAGGCCGCCCTGGACCGCAGGATGATCGAACTGGACGGCAGCGACAACAAGGGCCGCCTGGGGGCCAACGCCATCCTGGCGGTATCCCTGGCCGCCGCCCATGCCGCCGCCCTCGACGGCAACGTGCCGCTGTACGTCTATCTCAAGGACAACGAATTCCGCCTGCCGGTGCCGATGATGAATATCATCAACGGCGGCGCCCATGCCGACAATAACGTCGATTTCCAGGAGTTCATGATCCTGCCGGTGGGGGCGCCCAGCTTCCGCGAAGCCCTGCGTTACGGCGCCGAGGTGTTCCACCACCTCAAAAGCGTGCTGAAGGCGAAAGGCTACAACACCGCCGTCGGCGACGAGGGCGGCTTCGCCCCCAACCTGTCCTCCAACGAGGAGGCCCTGCAGGTGATCCTGGAGGCCATCGACAAGGCCGGTTACAAGGCCGGCGAGGACATCATGCTGGGGCTGGACGTGGCCAGCTCGGAATTCTACCGGGACGGCAAGTACGTGCTGGAATCGGAGGGCCGAAGCTATGATTCCCAAGGTTTTGCCGACTATCTGGCCGACTGGGTCGCGCGTTATCCCATCATCTCCATCGAGGACGGCATGGCCGAGGACGACTGGGCCGGTTGGAAGATCCTCACCGACAAGCTAGCCGGCAGGATCCAGCTGGTGGGCGACGACCTGTTCGTCACCAATCCCGCCATCCTGCAGGAAGGCATCGACAAGGGCATCGCCAATTCCATCCTCATCAAGGTGAACCAGATCGGCACCCTGACCGAAACCCTGGAAGCGGTGCGTATGGCCCACGATGCCGACTACACCGCGGTGATTTCCCACCGCAGCGGAGAAACCGAGGATGTCACCATCGCCGACCTGGCGGTGGCCTGGGGCACCGGCCAGATCAAGACCGGTTCCCTGTCGCGTTCCGACCGTATCGCCAAATACAACCGCCTGCTCAAGATCGAGGAGGAGCTGGGGGACAAGGCGGTCTATCCGGGGCGCAGCGCCTTCCCGCACTTGCGGTGAGAGCGGCGCTTCTGATCCTCGCCGGGCTGCTGCTGGCTCTGCAGTACCGGCTGTGGTTCGGGGACGGCGGCTTCGTCGAGAACCGCCGTCTCCAAGCCCGGGTGAGCGCGCTGCGATCCCAGGTGGCCGAGCAGGAGGAGGGCAACCGCGCCCTGGAGGCGGAAGTGCAGGATCTCAAGCACAATCTGGCCGCGGTGGAAGAACGGGCCCGGCGCGATCTGGGGATGATCCGGCGCGGCGAGATCTATGTCATGGTGGTGCCGCAGTGAGCCTTGCGGGAGGATGGTCGTGGGAAACGGATGGAGGGGCGTACTTGGCCTGGATGGCCGAGTACCGAGCCCCCAGGGATGGGTTCATGGCGTCCCCGGAATCCGTCTCCCACGACCATCGCAGGGTTGCCACGGCGCCCATAGCAACGGATTCGTGAAAGAGACATGAAGGCTCGCTGTTTCGCCGTCATTCCCGCTGCCGGCAGCGGCAAACGGATGGGGGCGGCGATTCCCAAACAGTATCTGACCCTGCTTGGCAAGCCGGTGCTGCAGCATACGATCGAACGCCTGCTGGCGGTGGCGGCGGTCGAGCGCATCGTCGTCGCCCTGGCGGCGGACGACCCGCGCTGGCCTGCCTTGCCGGCGGCCTTCGATCCCAGGGTGATGACCGCGATCGGTGGGGCCGAGCGGGCCGACTCGGTGCTGGCCGGGTTGCGGGCGTTGGCGGCAGAAGCGCGGCCTGACGACTGGGTCATGGTCCACGACGCTGCCCGTCCCTGCCTGCGCCCGGACGATGTGGAGAAGCTGCTGGCCGAGCTGGAGGGCGATCCGGTCGGCGGCATCCTGGCGTTGCCGTCGGTGGATACCCTGAAGGAGGTCGAGGGTCGCGACATCGTCGCCACCGTGGACCGCAGCCGCATCTGGCGCGCCCTGACGCCGCAACTGTTCCGCTACCGGCCGCTGACCGAGTCCCTGGAACGGGCGCTGGCGGCCGGGGCGACGATCACCGACGAGGCCAGCGCGGTGGAATGGGCCGGGCGCCGCCCTAAGATCGTCGAGGGCCATCCAGGCAACATCAAGATCACCCGGCCGGAGGATCTGCCTCTGGCCGAGTTCTATCTGAGGCAACAGACATGAACTTCCGAGTCGGACAAGGTTACGACGCCCACCGCTTCCAGCCCGGCGATCACGTCACCCTCGGCGGCGTCAGGATTCCCTTCGACAGGGGCCTGGCGGCCCATTCCGACGGCGACGTGGCTCTCCACGCCCTGTGCGACGCCCTGCTGGGGGCGGCGGCCCTGGGCGACATCGGCCGTCACTTTCCCGATACCGACGCCGCGTACAAGGGGGTGGACAGCCGCCTGTTGTTGCGGCGGGTGCGCGCGCTGCTGGCGGAAAAGGGCTGGCGGCCGGTCAACGTGGATCTCACCATCGTCTGCCAGGCCCCCAGGCTGGTGCCCCACATCCCCGAGATGCAGGCCAACATCGCCGCCGATCTGGGGCTGGAGGCGGAGGCGGTCAATGTCAAGGCCACCACCACCGAGAAGATGGGCTTCGAGGGCCGGGGGGAGGGAATTTCCGCCCAGGCGGTGGCGTTGCTGGCAGGCCGTTGAAACCGCCCACCTGTCCCCGCACCTTCGGGCCGCCTTTGGGCCGGGCCCAGGTCAAGCAGGCGGCGGAGGATTTCCAGGTGGAGGAAATCCTGGGGTTCACGCCTTCAGGGGAAGGGGAACACGTTTTCCTGTGGGTGGAAAAGCGCGGCCGCAACACCGAGGACGTGGCCATGGAACTGGCCCGTTTCGCCGGTGTGCCGCGGCGGCAGGTGTCCTATGCCGGTCTCAAGGACCGTCACGCGCTGACCTGGCAGTGGTTCTGCGTCCACTTGCCGGGCAGACGGGAATTGCCGTGGGACGGCTGCCGGGGGGACGGTTTTGCGGTGCTGCGCTGGACCCGCAACCGCCGGCGGCTGCGCAAAGGCGCTTTGCAGGGTAATCGTTTCCGCCTGCGATTGCAGGGCTTCGATGGCGACAGGGCCGCGTTCGAAGCCCGCTTGCAACAGATCGCCCGCCGGGGAATGCCCAATTACTTCGGCCCCCAGCGCTTCGGTCACGGGGGCGGCAATCTGGCAAGGGCGGTGGCGATGCTGCAGGGAGAGAAGGTCCGCAGCCGCCACCACCGGGGCCTGTATCTGTCGGCGGCGCGGGCGGTGATCTTCAACCAGGTGCTGGCCCTGCGGGTCGAGGCCGGATGCTGGGACCGGGCGCTGCCCGGCGACCTGCTCATGTTCGACGGCGGCGGCGCCTTTTTCCGGGCTGAAGGGATCGATGCCGAAATCGAAGCGCGGATGGCCCGCCTGGCGCTGCATCCCACAGGTCCCCTGTGGGGCGAGGGGGAGGGCGCCGTCGGAGAGGCGGGCGCCTGGGAGCACCGGGCCGTTTCCCTGTGGCCGGATCTGGCCGCGGCGCTGGTGCGGGAGGCCAAGATGCAGCGGCGGCCCCTGCGGGTGCGGGTGCGGGATTTGCGCTGGGAATGGGAGGAACCGGCGGCGTTGCGGCTGTCGTTTACCCTGCCGGCCGGCAGTTACGCTACCGGGCTGGTTCATGAACTGATCGAAACCGGGGAGGAGATACCGTGACCTGTACCCATGCCTTCTGGCTGGCGCTGCTCCAAGGCTTGACCGAATTTCTGCCGATTTCCAGTTCGGCCCATCTGATTCTCGTGCCCAGGCTGCTGGGATGGGCCGATCAGGGGTTGGCCTTCGATGTGGCGGTGCATGTGGGCACCCTGATCGCAGTGCTGGTCTACTTTCGGCGCGAGGTCGCGGCCATCGCCTCGGACTGGCTGCGTGCGCTGAAGACGCGCCGTTCCAACCCCAATGCGGTATTGGGGTGGGGCGTTCTCATCGGCACCGTGCCGGTCGGGCTGGCGGGGCTGCTGCTCAAGGACGGGATCGAAGCGTATCTACGCACCCCGCAAGTGATCGCCGCCGCCACCCTCGTCTTCGGACTGCTTTTGGGAATCGCCGAACGCTGGCACCGGGGGCGGCGCAGTCTGGACCGGCTGACCTGGCGCGACGCCCTGATCGTCGGCGTGTTCCAGGCGGTCGCCCTGATCCCCGGCACCTCCCGTTCCGGCATCACCATCACCGGGGCCCTGTTTCTGGGCTACGACCGCCTCAGTGCCGCGCGTTTCTCATTTCTGCTGTCGATTCCGGTCATCCTCCTGGCCGGTGGGGTGAAAACGGTGGATCTCATCCAGTCCGGCGATACGGTGGACTGGGATCTGCTGCTGCTCGGGGTCGCCACCTCGGCACTGGCGGCCTACGGTTGCATCGGCTGGTTTCTGCGTCTGCTCGAACGGGTCGGCATGATGCCGTTCGTCCTCTACCGGCTGCTGCTCGGCGGCGTGCTGCTCTACTTCTTCTGGCCCAGCAGCACGTAGAGGGCGCCGCTGCCGCCGTCTTTCGGCCTGGCGCTGCAGAAGGCGGTCACCTGGGGATGCTGGCGCAGCCATTGGTCAAGGGCGCTTTTCAGCACCGGTTTGAAGTCCGGGGAGCGCCAGCCCTTGCCGTGGACGATGAGGGCGCAGCGGATGCGGTCCGCCAGGCATTCGGCCAGGAAATGATCCAGCAGCGGCTTGGCCTGGGTGCGGGTGCAGCCGTGGAGATCCAGTTCGGCCCGTGGCGGGATACGGCCCTGCCGCAGGCGTTTCAGCAGGCGTTGGTCGCCGCCCGGGCGCAGATAGCGCAGGGTGTCGCCCAGAGACAGGGCCGGTTCCGCCTCCGTCCCCGCTTCTGGAGACGGTTGCCGGCGGCTTGCCGGTTTGGTCACCGGCACGGCCCGGCCCCGCTTGCCGGCTGGCAGCGGCTCGATGCCGGCCACCGCACGGCGGAACAGTTCGATGTCTTCGTCGTCGATATTCATGCCGCCAGCACGTCGATGCCGAAGCGTTGCAGCAGGGAGATCAGCTGGATCAGCGGCAGGCCCACCAGGGTATTGGGGTCATCGCCTTCGATGCGGGCGATCAGCGCGATGCCGAGCCCTTCGGACTTGAAGGCGCCGACACAGTCGTAAGGCTGCTCGCGGCGCAGGTAATTTTCGATCTGGGCGGCGGTCAGCGGCCGCAGATGGACCCGGCAGGTATCCACCGCACTTAACTGACGGCCGCTGCGGCTGTTGAGGACACTGACGCCGGTGTGAAAGCTCAGGGTGCGGCCGGCGGCGGCCAGCAGCTGTTCCCGGGCGGTTTCGAAATCGCCGGGCTTGCTGAGTTTGCGGCCCCCGAGCAGGCCGACCTGATCGGAACCGATGATGAGGTGTTCGGGAAACTGCGCCGCCAGGGCCCGGGCCTTGGCGGCCGCCAGCCGGCTCGCCAGCTGCTCGGGGGCCTCGTTGAAGTGTGGGGTTTCGTCGATTTCCGGAGCGGCCCATTCGAAGGGCAGCCCGAGCCTGGCCAGCAAGCTGCGGCGATAGGGGGAACCGGAGGCGAGGACCAGCGGCGGCATCGTTTCATCCAGGTGGACTAAAGATATTATTTTGACAGGTTTTTGCCAAAATCGGTATCATTCCCAAATTATGCCAATGCGTTTGCCGGAATTGATCGACCCGCTTCAGTGTGTCGCCAAAGGGCGTCGCTGGGTGGGTAGGTTGCCGCTGGCTCGGCTGCCCCGGTTGGTAGGGATGATCACCAATCCCGACGAGGTGGTGACGGTGGATCTGCGTTTCGAGCGCCGGGACCGGGTGGCGGCCGTCACCGGTTTTGTGCGTGGCGAACTGGAAGTGATTTGCCAGCGCTGTCTGGCGCCGCTTCGGATCGCCGTGGACAGTCCGGTCAGTCTGGGCGTGGTCACTTCCATCGAAGAGGGTGACCGGCTTCCGGAGGCGTTCGAGCCGCTGTTGCTGGAGGAAGATCGGATTCCCTTCTCCGACATCGTCGAGGACGAGCTGATCCTGGCGATTCCCGACATCCCCAAGCACGCCCATTGCCAGCCTGCCAAGACCTGTTCGGCGGATGCCGGTGTGGAGGAAGCAGTGGCGGCCGACGATCCGTTCGCGGCATTGGCCCGGTTGAAGACAAAGCAAGACCGACAGAGAGGTTAGAGATGGCGGTACCACAGAATCGCAAGACCCGTTCCAAGCGCGGCATGCGCCGCGCCCACGACAGCCTGAAGAACCCGGCACTGTCCCAGGATCCGCTGACCGGGGAAACCCACCGGCGCCATCACGTCAGTCCCGATGGCTACTACCGCGGCCGCCAGGTGATCGCGGTCAGACAGGAAGAGGTGGAAGAAGAATAAGCTCGGCGGGAAAACACGGTCACGATGATGAAGCGGTCAGGGAGGGGGTTCGTTCATGTCTAAACAGGCGCCTGTGATCGCCATCGACGCCATGGGCGGCGATCACGGTCCTGAGGTGACCGTGCCCGCGGCGCTCGATTGCCTGCGCCAGTACCCGCAGCTGCAGCTGATCCTCGTGGGTCAGGACGCCGTGTTGCGGGAAAGCCTGGCCGCCCACGGCCGGTCGGACCACCCCCGCCTGCGGATCCACCATGCCTCCGAGGTGGTGGCAATGGACGATCTTCCCTCCCGGGCGCTTCGCAACAAGCGGGATTCCTCCATGCGCGTCGCCCTCAATCTGGTGCGCGACGGTGAGGCCGACGCCTGTGTCAGCGCCGGCAACACCGGCGCCCTGATGGCCACGGCGCGGTTCGTGCTGAAGACGATTCCCGGCATCGACCGCCCCGCCATCATCGTCACCCTGCCGGCGGCCAATGGCTGTACTCATATCCTCGACATGGGGGCGAACGTCGATTGCAGCGCCGAACATCTGTACCAGTTCGCCGTCATGGGCTACGAGCTGGTACGGGCGGTGGAGAACGTCGATTCCCCCCGGGTCGGACTCCTCAACATCGGCGAGGAGGAGATCAAGGGCAACGAACAGGTGAAGCAGGCCGCCCGTCTGCTTTCCAGCTCCTATCTCAACTTCATCGGTTACGTGGAAGGCGACGACATCTTCACCGGCCAGGTGGACATCGTGGTGACCGACGGTTTCGTCGGCAACGTCGCCCTCAAGACCATCGAGGGGCTGGCGCGGCTGCTGGGCCAGGCGCTCAGGGAGGGTTTTCAGAAGAACCTCTACGCCCGGCTGGTGGGGCTGATGGCGCTGCCGGTATTGCGTGGCTTCAAGCAACGTTTCGACCCGCGGCGTTACAACGGCGCCACTCTGCTGGGGTTGCAGGGCATCGTGATCAAGAGCCACGGCAACGCCGACCGCGCCGCCTTCGCCAACGCCATTCGCATGGCGCTTTTGGAGATCGACAAGGCCGTTCCCGAACGGATCGGTGAACGGGTGGCCACCATTTTCGCCAATGGGGCCGGCATTCACGAAGATGCCCCCCACACCACCCGGATGAATCGCGCATGAACCGTTACGCCCGCATCGCCGGCACCGGTGGCTACCTGCCCGCCACGGTCCGCACCAACGACGACATCTCCCGGATGGTGGACACCACCGATGCCTGGATCGTGGAACGCACCGGGATCCGCGAGCGCCGCATCGCCGCCCCGGAGGAAACCGCCTCCAGCATGGGGGAGGTCGCCGCCCGCCAGGCCATCGAGGCCGCCGGCTGGGAACCGGAGACGGTCGATCTGGTGATCATGGCCACCAGCACCCCGGACCGGATCTTCCCCAGCGCCGCCTGCCTGCTGCAGCAGCGTTTGGGAATCCGCGGCTGTCCCGCCTTCGACGTTCAGGCCGCCTGCGCCGGCTTCATCTACGCCCTCAGCATCGCCGACCAGTTCATCCGCGCCGGCAGCGCCCGTCGGGCCCTGGTAGTCGGCAGCGAGATCAACTCCCGCCTAGTGGACTGGAGCGACCGCGCCACCTGCATCCTGTTCGGTGACGGTGCCGGCGCGGTGACGCTGGAAGCCGTTGACTCCCCCGGCATCCTCTCTACCCACATCCATGCCGACGGCCACTTCCACGACTTGCTCTATCTCCCCAACCCCGAGATGGGGATCAGCGGCGAGCCACCTTACATCAGGATGCAGGGCAACGACGTGTTCAAGATCGCCGTCAACACCCTGGGGCGGATCGTGGACGAGACTCTGGCGGCCAACGGTCTGGAGAAGTCCGACGTGGACTGGCTGGTGCCCCATCAGGCCAACATCCGCATCATCGCCGCCACCGCTCGCAAGCTCAAGATGTCCATGGAGCGGGTGGTGGTCACCATTGAGCGTCAGGGCAACACGTCCTCGGCCTCGGTGCCGCTGGCGCTGCACGAGGCGGTCAGCGACGGCCGCATCCAGCGGGGTCAGGTGTTGTTGATGGAGGCTTTCGGCGGGGGATTCACCTGGGGTTCCGCTTTGATCAGGTATTGAAAGATGGAAGAAGAAAGACAACGTCCCGATTTGGCATTCCTGTTCCCCGGTCAGGGGTCGCAGGCGGTCGGCATGCTGCAGGATCTGGCCGCCGCCTTCCCACAGGTCCGGGAAACCTTCGCCGAGGCCTCCGAGGCGCTGGGCTTCGATCTCTGGCGTCTGGTCCAGGAAGGCCCTGCAGAAAAGCTCGATCAGACCGTCAACACCCAGCCGGCGCTGCTGGCGGCCGGTGTCGCCGTATGGCGGGTGTGGCAGTCGCAGACGGACGCCTGTCCCGCCTGGATGGCGGGTCACAGCCTGGGGGAATACACCGCCCTGGTCTGTGCCGGCTCGCTGCCGTTCCCGGATACGGTCAAGCTGGTGGCCGAGCGCGGCCGCCTGATGCAGACCGCCGTTCCCGAAGGCGAGGGGGCGATGGCGGCGATTCTGGGGCTCGAAGACCATGTGGTGGTCGGGCTCTGCCGCAAGGTGAGCGAGGAGACCGGACAGCGGGTGGCGGCGGCCAATTTCAACGCCCCCGGCCAGGTGGTGATAGCCGGGGAAACGGCCGCGGTGGAGCGCGCCTGTGAGGCCGCGAGGGAAGCGGGTGCCAAGCGCGCCCTCAAACTGGCCGTCAGCGTGCCGTCGCATTGTGAGCTGATGAAGCCCGCGGCCGAACGCTTCGCGGCGCTGCTGGAAGCGGTTCCGGTGGAGATGCCGAAGATCGCCGTGATCCACAACGTGGACGTGGGCACCCATGCGGCCCCGGAAGTCATCCGCGCCCTGCTCGCTCAGCAGCTGTATTCACCGGTGCGCTGGAGCGACACCATCCGTTTCCTGCGCGACCAGGGAGTCATCCGCTTCGTCGAGGCCGGGCCGGGCAAGGTGCTCACCGGCCTGAACAAACGTATCGTCAAGGAATGCCGGACGTTGCCGGTGTTCGATCCGGCCACGCTGGCCGCAAGCCTGGAGGAAATCGTATGACCGCCAAAGTCGCCCTCGTGACCGGTGCCAGCCGCGGCATCGGCCGCGCCATCGCCCTGCAACTGGCCCGCGACGGACTCACCGTAGTGGGAACCGCCACCAGCCAGGCCGGTGCCGAGCGCATCGCCGCCGCCCTCCGTGAGGTGGGGGAAGGGACCGGCATGGTGCTGGACGTGACCGATGCCGCTCAGGTGCAGCAGATCGTCGAGCGTATCAACGAGGAATTCGGCGCCCCTCTGGTGCTGGTGAACAACGCCGGTATCACCCGGGACAATCTGCTGATGCGGATGAAGGACGAGGAATGGCAGTCGATCCTCGACACCAACCTGACCTCGGTCTACCGCCTCAGCAAGGCCTGCCTGCGCGGCATGATGAAGGCGCGCTGGGGGCGGATCGTCAACGTCGGTTCGGTGGTGGGGGCGACCGGCAACTCCGGTCAGACCAACTATGCCGCCGCCAAGGCCGGCATGGTCGGTTTCACCAAGTCCCTGGCGAAGGAGGTGGGCTCGCGGGGCATCACCGTCAACACCGTCGCGCCCGGCTTCATCGACACCGACATGACGCGGGCGTTGCCCGAGGCCCAGCGCGAGGCGTTGCTGGGCGCGATTCCCCTGGGGCGCCTGGGCGAGGCCGAGGAGATCGCCCATGCGGTTTCCTTCCTGTGCAGCGACCGGGCCGGCTACATCACCGGCGAAACCCTGCATGTGAACGGCGGCATGTACATGCCTTAAGACCTCGGCCTTCAGTACCTGTTTTCCCTCTATCGGAGGGGGCCGGGAAGGGTCTGTCAGCGGCCAGGGAAGGCCGCGCCGGGCCTAAATTTACGGACGAATTTCGGCCCGGCAGACCCTTCCCGGCCCCCGGAAGTGCAAATTGAGAGGTGCCAAGACTGCGGCCCATAAACATTGTGTTTGCCGGAGGTGGCCATTAAAATGCCCGCTTCCTGGTTTTTGGATCAACGACAACAAAACCGACCGAGGTAATCATTCATGAGCGACGTGGCAGAACGTGTGAAGAAGATCGTGGCAGAACAGCTGGGCGTGAAGGAAGAGATCTCCAACGACGCCTCTTTCGTCGACGATCTGGGGGCCGATTCCCTCGATACCGTGGAGCTGGTGATGGCGCTGGAAGAGGAGTTCGACTGCGAAATTCCCGACGAGGAAGCCGAAAAGATCACCACGGTTCAGGAAGCCATCGACTACATCGAAAAGCATCTGAATCACTGAGTCTCCGCCCGCAGGCACCTCCTGCGGGCTTTCATATCCAGGTGAGAGCATTGAGCGAGAGAAGGGTCGTCGTTACGGGGCTGGGAATTCTTTGCCCGGTGGGAAACAGCGTCGCCGAGGCCTGGGAGAACATCCTGGCCGGCAGAAGCGGCATCGGGCCGATCGAGTATTTCGACGTCAGCCAGTTCAGCACCCGCTTCGGCGGAACGGTGAAGAATTTCGACGTCACCGAATACATCCCGGCCAAGGAAGCCCGTAAGATGGATCCCTTCATCCATTACGGCATCGCCGCCGCCTGCCAGGCGTTCGACGATGCCGGGCTGGAGGTGCGCGAGGCCGACGCCGAGATGATCGGGGTGGCCATCGGCGCCGGCATCGGCGGCATCACCGGGATCGAGAACGGCCACAGCGCCTTTCTCAAGGGCGGGCCGCGGCGCATTTCCCCGTTCTTCGTGCCGGCCAACATCATCAACATGATCTCCGGCAACTTCGCCACCATGAAGGGCTTGCAGGGCCCCAACTTCGCGGTAGTTTCGGCCTGCGCCACCTCCAACCACAACATCGGCGAGGCCGCCCGTATCATCCGCACCGGTGATGCCGAGGTGATGATCGCCGGCGGCGCCGAATATCCCATTTCGCCGACCGGCTTAGGGGGATTCGCCGCCGCCCGGGCGCTGTCGCGGCGCAACGACGATCCCCAGCGGGCCAGCCGCCCCTGGGACAAGGACCGCGACGGTTTCGTGCTGTCGGAAGGGGCCGGGGTGGTGGTGCTCGAATCCCTCGAGCACGCACGCGCCCGCGGCGCCCGCATCTACGCCGAGCTGATCGGTTACGGCGCCAGCGCCGACGCCTATCACATGACCCAGCCGCCGCCCCACGGCGACGGGGCCGCCCGCTGCATGCGCCGGGCGCTGCACAACGCCGGCATCGCCCCGGAGGCGGTGGATTACATCAACGCCCACGGCACCTCGACGCCGGCCGGGGATCTGGCCGAAACCCGGGCGATCAAGCAGGCTTTCGGCGAGGCGGCCTACCGCATCCCCGTCAGTTCCACCAAGTCGATGACCGGGCATCTGCTCGGCGCCGCCGGGGGGATCGAGGCGATCTTCACCATCCTGGCGCTGCGCGACCAGGTGTTGCCGCCCACCATCAACCTGGACGAACCGGACGAGGAGTGCGATCTCGACTACGTGCCGCACACGGCGCGCGAGGCCAAGGTCGATATCGCCATTTCCAATTCCTTCGGCTTCGGCGGTACCAATTCCACCCTCGTCTTCAAGCGCTTCGACGGTTGAGACTTCCGCCATGGCCGGTCCGGTCTGGATCGACGGTCGCAGGGAAGACAGCGTCTCCGTCTGTGACCGTAGCTTCCAGTACGGCGACGCTCTGTTCGAGACCTTTCTGATCCGGGATCGACGCCCCTGCCTCTGGGAGGCCCATCTGGCGCGGCTGCGCCTGGGGTGCGAACGTCTGGGCATCCCCTTGCCGGCGCCGGAAACCCTGTGGCGGGAGGCCCTGGCCGCCTGCCGTGGCGTCGCTGCCGGCGTGCTCAAGCTGCAATTGACCCGCGGCTGCGGCGGCCGCGGTTATGCCCCGCCCGCCGATCCCCGCCCCACCCGGGTGTTCAGCCTGCACCCGCTTCCTGCCGGACTGGAAGAGAGACGCCGCCTGGGGGTGGCGGTACGCCTCTGCCATACCCCGTTGGGGATCAATCCGGCGCTCGCCGGTCTCAAACACTGCAACCGCCTGGAACAGGTTCTGGCCCGGCGGGAGTGGCGCGACCCGGACATTTACGAAGGGCTGATGTGCGATACCGAGGGCCGGTTGGTGGAGGGGGTGATGACCAACCTGTTTTGGCGTGAGAAAGAACGTGTCCTGACCCCCCGTCTCGACCGTTGCGGGGTGGCCGGTGTGGTGCGGCGCTGGGTGATGGATCGCCTGCGAGCCTGGGGCCTCCAAGTCCTGGAGGTGCGCGCGCATCCGCAGGCTCTGCTGCAGGCGCAGGAGGTGTTTTTGACCAACAGCGTCATCGGCATCGTCCCGGTGATCCGCTGGCAGGATGCACGGGACTGGCCGGTGGGGGAGACGACGCGCAGATTGCAAAGGGTGTGGTCGTCATGAAGCGGCTGGTGTGGGGGCTGATCGTGTTGAGCCTGGTGGCGGCCGGCGGGGCCGCCTGGGTATGGCGCAGCTACCGTCAGGCCCTGGAGCGCCCTCTGGCCTTGGAGCTGCCGCTGCGTTTCGAGGTGCGGCGCGGGGAATCCCTGCGCTCGGTGGCCGAGCGTCTGCATCGTGAGGGTATCCTGCCCCAGCCCCGCTGGCTGCTGTGGTGGGCCCGCCAGCGGGGGGAGGCGGCCGCCGTCCGCGCCGGCGAATACCGCCTGACCCCGGGGCTGACGCCCAAGTCCCTGCTGGCGCTGCTGGTATCCGGCAAGGTCGCCCAGCACCGCCTCACCCTGGTGGAGGGCTGGACGGTGCGGCAGGCTCTGCAGGCCCTGGCGGCGGAACCGGCCCTGCGCCATACCCTGAATGACGTTCCCCTGTCACGGCTGCTGGCGGAACTGGGGCTGCCGCCGGGACATCCGGAAGGGCGCTTCTTCCCCGACACCTACTTTTTCACCCGCGGCGCCAGCGACCGCGACATCCTGCGCCGCGCCTACCGGCGCATGGAACAGGTGCTGGCCGGGGCCTGGGCCGGTCGCGCTTCCGATCTGCCGCTCAAGACCCCTTACGAGGCTTTGATTCTGGCTTCCATCGTCGAGAAGGAGACCGCCCGCCGGGACGAAATGCCGAAGATCGCCGGGGTCTTCATCCGCCGCCTGCGGAAAGGCATGAAACTGCAGACCGATCCCACCGTGATCTACGGTCTGGGGGACAGATTCGACGGCAATCTGCGGCGTCGTGATCTCAAGGCCGACACCCCCTACAACACCTATGTCCATCCCGGTCTGCCGCCGACGCCCATCGCCCTGCCGGGACGCGACGCCATCGAGGCGGCCCTGCATCCGGCGGCGGGAGATGCGCTGTATTTCGTCGCCAAGGGGGACGGCAGTCATTATTTTTCCGCCACCTTGCGCCAGCACAACCGCGCCGTGGCCCGTTACCAGCTGAGGCGCCGGTGAAGCGTGGCCGTTTCATCACCCTGGAGGGGGGCGAGGGCGTGGGGAAGACCACCAATCTGGCCTTCATCCGGGATTTCCTCCGGCAGCGGGGGATCGAGGCGGTTATCACCCGCGAGCCCGGGGGGGTGCCGGTGGCCGAAACCCTGCGGACGCTGGTATTGGAGACGCAGGGGCTGGCGGCGGAGGCGGAGCTGCTGTTGATCTTCGCCGGCAGGGTCCAGCATTTGCGCGATCTCATCGAACCGGCCCTGGCCTCCGGACGCTGGGTGGTGTGCGACCGCTTTGTCGATGCCAGTTACGCCTATCAGGGAGGCGGCCGGGGACTGGACTGGGAACGGATCGAATATCTGGAGCGCTGGCTGGTAAGCCGCCAGCCGGACCTGACGCTGCTGCTCGACGCGCCGGTGGAGGTGGGTCTGGCCCGGGCCCGGGCCCGGGGGGACACCAACCGCTTCGAGGAGGAAACCGTGGCCTTTCTGGAACGGGTGCGTCAGGCCTATCTGCGCCGTTGGCGTCAGGCGCCGCAGCGCATCCGCCGGGTGGACGCCACCCTGCCGCTGGCGCAGGTCCAGCAGGCGATCGCGGCGGAACTGCAACGGTTGCTGGGTGAGCGATGAGCCTGCCGCGCTATCCCTGGCACGAGCCGGTCTGGCGCCGGCTGATGGCGGGACTGAGGCAGGGACGGGTGCCCCCGGCCGTGCTGCTCAGCGGTCCCCGCGGCCTGGGCAAGGGGCGGCTGGCCCATGATTTTGCCGCGAAGCTGTTGTGTGAAACGCGCAGCGCCTGCGGGACCTGTGCCGCCTGTCGCCTGCTGGCCGCTGACAGTCACCCGGATCTGTGCCGTATCGCCCCGGAACCGGGCAAGCCGTTGACCGTCGAGCGGATCCGCCAGCTCAGCGGGCAGTTGACCCTGACCCCCCAATACGACCGCGGGCGGCTGGTGATCGTCGAGGCGGCGGAGCGCATGAATCCGGCCGCCGCCAATGCCTTTCTCAAGACGCTGGAGGAACCGGCTCCCGATACCAGTCTGTGGCTGCTGTGCGAGCAGCCTGCCCGCCTGCCGGCGACGATCGTCAGCCGCTGTCAGCATTTCCGCCTGTGCCCGCCTCCGCCACCGGCGGGAATCGCCTGGCTGGCGGCGCAGGGGATCGACCGGAACCGGGCCGAACTGGCCCTGGCCCTCAACGCCGACGCCCCTCTGGCGGCGCTGGCCTGGCTTCAAGGCGAGGCCTTCGAGCTGCGCCAGCGGCTGTTCAAAACCCTGGAGGCTATTCTTGGCGGCCGCCGCGATCCGGTGATGCTGGTGGCCGCCTGGCAGGAAAGCCCGCTCGATACCCTGCTCCTGCACCTGACGGCGATCGCCGCCGACTGGATCTGTCTGCGCCAGGGCGTCGGCGAAAGGCTGCGCAATCCCGACCGCCGCGACTGGTTGCAGACCTGGGCCCAGCGACTAGACTTAGAGCAGCTGTTCGCTTTCTGGCAGCGGCTGTTGACCTTGCACCAAAGGGTAGAGGCGCCACTCAACCAGACCCTGCAGGTGGAAGCGCTGTTTCTGGAAATCCATCGGCTCCGATCATGACCAAACCGAAACCCAAACAAGGCATCCTGTCGCTTTCCATCAAGGACAAGAACGCTCTGTACGCCGCCTACATGGCGTTTCTGAACAACGGCGGCCTGTTCATACCCACCAGTCGCGAGTATCAGCTGGGGGACGAAGTCTTCATGCTGCTGAGCCTACTCGACGAACCGGAGCGGATCCCCGTGGCCGGTCGGGTGGTGTGGATCACCCCCAAAGGGGCGGAAGGCTACCGCAGCGCCGGGGTGGGGGTCGAATTCAGCGACGAGGACCAGGGCAGGACCCGCGGCAAGATCGAAACCCATCTCGCCGGAACCTTGCAATCCGAGAAGCCAACCCATACCATGTAGCCCGTTTTGGATACTGGAGGCCGGCCGACCGGTGCTGATCGATTCCCACTGCCATCTCGACCGTCTCGACCTCAAGCCTTTCGAAGGCGATTTCGACCGCTTCATGGCCAGGGCCCGGGAGGAAGGGGTGGGCCACATGCTCTGCGTCGGCATCAACCTGTCCACCTTCGAGCGCTGCGCCGAACTGGCGGCCCGTCATCCTGAGGAAATCTCCCTTTCCGCCGGTGAGCATCCCAACGACAGCAAGGGCCAGCCTCTGGACGTGGAGCGGCTGTTGGAATACGGGCGCCGCCGACAGGTGGTGGCCATCGGCGAGACCGGTCTCGACTATTTCCGCAGCGAGGGGGAACTGACCTGGCAGCAGGAACGTTTCCGCCAGCACATCCAGGTCGCCAAAACGCTGAACAAACCCCTCATCGTCCACAGCCGCGCCGCCAAAGAGGACACCCTCAGGATCTGGCAGGAGGAGGGGGCGATGGAGGTCGGTGGCGTGCTCCACTGCTTCGCCGAGGACTGGGACATGGCCCGCCGGGCCCTGGACCTGAACCTCTACATCTCCTTTTCCGGCATCGTCACCTTCAGAAACGCCCAGGCCATCCAGGAGGCGGCGCAAAAGGTGCCCGAGGACCGCTTCCTGATCGAAACCGATTCCCCCTATCTGGCGCCGGTTCCCTACCGCGGCAAGCCCAACTATCCTTTCTACGTCCGCAAAGTGGCGGAGAAGATCGCCGAGCTGCGGGGAACGACTTTGGAACGGGTGGGTGAAACCAGCCGGGATAATTTTTATCGTTTGTTTCCACTCGCATTGAGTGAAAAAACACAAGAACTGGAACTCCAGTGAATGAAAGCTCAGTAAACCGTGTCATTCGTCCGCACCATTCCAAGCTGACCGCACTGGTCCGGTTGTTGGATAATGCTGCCATATTCTTGTCTTTACTTTTCCTTTTGGAATGGACGGAAACGCCTGTTACCTCCCCCTATATCTGGCTTGGAATAGGCGGAAGCTTTCTCTTCGGATTTTTTGCCGAAGCTTTGGAGGTATATCAGTCCTGGCGCGGTTCTTCCTTTTACCGGGAGGCGCGCAGGCTGGCCTTCGCCTGGATTTGCGCCATTGCGGTCCTGATCGCCGTCTTGTTTCTTACCAAGACCGCCACTCTGTTTTCCCGTAAGGTGGTTCTTTTATGGTTCGTGACCGCATTGGTATTGCTCATCGGCTTATATGGCGGGCGGCGTCTGCTGCTTGCCTTCTTTCGCAACCGGGGCAGGAACAGGAAAACCGTGGCGATCGTCGGGGCGAATGCTTTGGGAAAGCGTTTGCAGACAGCCATTGCGGAAATGCCCTGGCTTGGATACCAGTTCGTCGGGTACTATGACGACCGGGAACCGGGCCGGCTGCTGCAATCGTGCACTCCCCTACTGGGCGATTTGAAGCGTCTCTATGAAGATGCCCGCCACAACCGCATCGACTGTCTTTTCATCACGCTGCCCATGAGTGCCGAGAAGCGTATCCGCAGTATCCTTTCCCATCTGGGCGACAGCACCATTTCGGTTTTCTACGTGCCCAACTTTTTCGTTTTCGATCTGATCCAGTCCCGCTGGGACATGCTGCAGGGGATCCCGGTGATCAGCGTCTACGATACGCCCTTCCGTGGCGTGGAGGGGGCGCTCAAACGGGCGGAAGATCTGGTGTTGGGGAGTTTGATTCTGTTGCTGATCAGCCTGCCCATGTTGATCATTGCCATTGGCGTGAAGCTGTCGTCTCCCGGGCCGGTCATCTTCAAGCAGCGCCGCTACGGTTTCAACGGCCAGGAAATTATCGTGTGGAAATTCCGTACCATGACGGTGTGCGAAGATGGTGAAGACGTGAAACAGGCCAAGAAGAACGATGCGCGGGTGACCCGCTTCGGCGCTTTCCTGCGCCGCACGTCGCTGGACGAACTGCCCCAGTTCATCAACGTCCTCCAGGGCACCATGTCCATCGTCGGCCCAAGGCCCCATGCGGTGGCCCACAACGAACAGTATCGCAGGCTGATTCCAGGATACATGCTGCGCCACAAAGTCAAACCCGGCATCACCGGGTTGGCGCAGATCAACGGCTTCCGGGGGGAGACCGACACGCTGGATAAAATGGCCATGCGGGTACGCCACGATATCGAATATATCCGCCACTGGTCTTTATGGTTGGATCTAAAGATCATTTTTCTGACGATCTTCAAGGGATTCCGTTCGCCCAATGCCTACTGAGTCGAAAATCAAGGAGCACAATGTGACAGCTGTCAATCGGTCGCAGAAGCAGCATGGATTTTGCCTTTTGCTTAAAAATGGTGTCCGGTAATTTGTGGACTTTGCAAGAGTGCTAAAAGCTGCGGTGCTTGCATAAATCAGGGAAGTCGTTGTGGGTTGCAAAAAGACCAAAGAAAGTTAAGCCAGCGCCAGGGCTGATGCTAAATCGCATCTGACCCTTGTGCCGGTTTGCCTGGAAGTTTTTGTGAGCAGGAAGAGATTTCTCAAAGACATCGTAATTCTCAGTGGTGGCAAGGCTGTCTCCACGGGGCTTCGTATCGGCTTGGTACCCATCGTTTCCCGGATCTATCTGCCGGATCAATATGGAATCGCAGCCTTGTTCGTTTCTTTGGTCGGCATTCTGGTTCCGGTTGCCGTTCTTTCCTTTCCCCAGGCCATCGTCCTGCCGAAAGAAGAACAGGAAGCGGTGGGGCTGGCGCTTTTTGCCTTCCTTGCGGTTATGGTTTTCTCGATCCTGTTGTGGATGGTGATTGGCGTCTCCACCTGTTTCGGCATGGAAATATTGCCGCAACTGGGCGACTGGTTGTGGCTGTTGCCGCTGGGGGTGCTGCTGCAAGGCATCATCATGGGTTGCGAGGGATGGATGACCCGCCGGCGCCGTTTCGTCCTCAGTTCCCTGGGGGACGTGTTGCAGTCCGGGACCACCAGCGGCATGCGCGTGGGGGGCGGTTACCTGTTGGGAGCGCAATTGTGGCCGCTGATGGCCAGCGTACTGGCCGGCCAGTTGCTGCGGGTCCTCATTTATAGTTTTCATGTGGTTCGTATCGTCCGGCAGGCTGTTTCCTTGAGGTGGATTGACCTACGCCGGATGGTGGCGGAATACCGCCACTTTCCCCTGTATAATACCCCGGCGGCCTTGTTGCGCGCCTTTAATACCCAATTGCCGCTGCTGGTGATCACCTGGCTGTTCACCGCTCGCGAGGCGGGGCAGTATGCCATGGTGAATGCTCTGCTGGTGACGGCATTGACGGTGATCGGCGAGTCGGTCCGCCGCTCTTATCTGCATCGGACGACGCAAGGGGGACTTGAAGGGAAATTGAGAAAGGATTTTCTCACCGTGACCGCATTGATGTTTCTAGTTGCAGCGGGGCCGGTGGCTCTGGTCATGGTGTATGGCCAATGGTTGTTCGCTGTCGTACTGGGGGAAAAATGGGCCGAGGCTGGTGTCTATGCGGCGGCGCTGATGCCCTGGTTGCTGATGCAGTGGACGGCGGTTCCGGCTTCCGCTCTGGTGGTCACTCTGCGCAGGCAGCGTTTCTGGTTGCTGTTCCAGCACGGAATCCTAGCGATGCAACTGGGGGGCATGGCTTTGGGATATTACCTGGGGGGGGATGTCCTGTCGCTGTTGTGGGGCTGTGCGCTGGCCCGGGGGATCATGCTCCTCGGTCTGATCCTATACATGGCCGTGGTTGCAGGAGCTCCGAAGCTGGGAACGATCGCTCGAGTACAGGAGGTGGAAACTTGATTTACGTCGTTTTGGGGGTGGGATTTTCCGGGACCACTTTGGTGAGCGAATTGCTCCATCATAGTGGCATTCGCATGATCGATGTGGACGACGACAACTACGACGCGGGGGGCAAGTACGAGCATCCGGCCTTCCAGGCGGTCAACAAGGCCCTGCTTGGGTTGGCCGACGACCAGGTCAGGCATCTGCGTCCCCGCCATTGTCCCAAAGCGTTATCGCCTGACCAGCAGGAAAGCATGCGAAGACTGATCGCAAATCAACAGGAGAGGTATCAGGACTGGGGGTTCAAGGACCCGCGGACCGTGGTCACCTATCCGCTCTGGAAGAATCTGTTGCCACCGCATCGGCTGATCGCGGTTTACCGCGATCCGGCCGGCAACTGGCCCCGGCACCGCTGGCGGGGATACCGGCGCCGTTATGTCAACGGCTGGCGGGCGTTCGTTCATTTGCGCCAGTGGTGTGAGTACAACACGGCGATACTGAATTTTGGCAGACCGTTGGGGAAGGATTTTCTACTACTGAACTACGAGCGCCTCATGCAAGGGGATGAAGAGCTGGAACGCCTGCGTCGCTTCACCGCCAGGCCGATGGTGGACCGGCGCGACCCGGCCATGTACCGGGTCAGGAACAAAGGCGACCTTCTGTTCCGTGGTGTCCGGCTCTTGATGGATAGCTGTGGTCCCTATTCCCCGGATGCGGTGAGGAAGGCTCTCGAACAAGAAAGAAACCGCCAGCTTGCTCAAGTCACGCGTTGAAATGGAAGTCATCCTCAATATTCCCCTCCATTATCTCGTCGCCGCCTTGCTGCTGTGGCTGCTGGGCTTCTACTGGTTGGTGAAGCATCCTGAATGGATCGCCGCCTTGGTGCTAGCTTTTTTCTTTTTCATGCCTGCCCTCGTGGATCTGGCGTTCGGCGGTAAAAAGATTCCCACCGGGCAGTTGACGCTGCTGATTTTCGGCCCGCCGCTGTTGGCGTCCATGCTGATCAGGAAAACCATCGTCAAACTCGTTGACGTGGCCCTGCTGTTGGCCTACGCCGCCTGCATCGCCATGGCCATTCTCGTCAATGGCCTTTCGTTCTGGGAGGTAAAATCGGCTCTTGTGCCGGTTTTTTTCGCCCTGCTCATCTATCTCAGCATCCATTCCCGGCCGGCGCTTTATCGGCTGTTATGGGTGTATGTCCTTCTGATTCTGGTCAACACCATTGTACAGGGACTGCAGCGCGCTGGTTTCATGTGGGCCTATCTGCCCAGTGAGCTGGAGGTGGCTCAGGCGGGGGGCTTTGTCCGTGGGGTTGGACTTTCTGGCCATTTTGCCATGGCGGGATTGTACGCCGTGGTCGTTTTTCCCATCGCGGCGACCCTGTTCGTGTTTGCGGGGAATCTGCGTCAGAGGATTTTGGCGGTGGTTTTGGGCTTGATCGGCCTGGCGGGGGTGGTGTTTGCCGTGTTGCGTGCCGCCTTGATCGGGGCGGTCCTGGGGGGCATCGATGTTTTGTGGCGCCGGCGGAGCGTCCGGACTCTGTCAGCGGTGGGGGCCATGCTGGTATTGAGCCTGGTGCTGACCGTCGTGATTCCCCCTTTGCACGAGGCGGCCCTGGCGATGCTGACCCATGCCACGACCATCGATGATTCCGCCAGGAATCGGCCCAGGCTGGCGGAGATGGGATTGGCCGCCTGGGAGGAATCACCCATTCTGGGTGGGGGGCCGAATGCGGTGGATCGCCATGTGGGATTTCCTGCCGACCCCCATAACACCTTCGTCAATGTCCTGGCGGAAACCGGGGTGGTCGGTCTGGGGGTCTTCCTGACTGTCCTCGGGCGCGCCTATTTTTCCGCAGTGCGGGCCATCCACCGGGGCTATCGCCAGGAAGGGACGGCCTTAGCGGGGGCGCTGGTGGCCACCCTTCCCGTGGCCTTCTTTCATTCCCTCAATTACATCGTTCTTTTCTGGTTCGTTCCGGCCTTGTGCCTGGCTCTGGGACGGTTGCCAAAGCAGAGGCATGCCGGGATGGTGCCAATGACAGGAAAAAAACACGCAATTGGAAAAAAGCGCCATGAAAAAACGACTCTGTTTCGTGGGGCTGGAGGCCTATCCAGTATTCAATCCTGAAAAGGGGGGGCATCATGGGGGCGAAGGTGTCCAGCAGGCCCTGCTGGCCCGGGCTTTCGTCCGGCGCGGTTACGAGGTCCACATGGTCGTACTGGACCATGGCCAGCCCGATGGGGAAGTCATCGACGGCATCCGCCTGTGGAAGGCCTTTTCCCCCCAGGCCGGGATCTCGGTGCTGCGGTTCGTTCATCCCCGCGCCACCGGTCTGTTGGCGGCGCTGGCGCGCGCCGATGCCGACTTGTATTACCAGTCCTGTGCCGGCGTGGCCACGGCGCTGACCGCCTGGCATTGCCGGCGTCACCGGCGTCCGTTTGTCTACCGAGTGGCCAGCGATACGGATTGCATTCCCGGTCGGCAGCTCATCCGTTATTGGCGTGATCGTAAGCTCTACGAATGGGGGCTGAGACAGGCCGATTTGATCGTGGCCCAAAGCTGCCAACAGCAGGCGTTGCTGCGCCGGCATTATGGACTTGATAGTGAAATGGCTGGGATGCTGGTGGAGGAGTTGGAAAGGTCTACAGGGTTGGAAGCACGGCACTTGGACGTTTTGTGGGTCAACAACATCCGCCCGGTCAAATGCCCGCAGCGGGTGCTGGAGATCGCTGCGGGGTTGCCTGATCTGAGTTTCCGGGTGATAGGTGGTGCTTGTCCTGGGAGTGAAAAACTGTATGCGGACTTGCAACGTCAGGCACAAACCCTCAGTAACCTGGAGTGGAGTGGTTTCCTGCCTTATCACCAAAGCCGGGGAATGTTTGCTAGGGCGAAGTTGCTGCTGTCCACTTCCGACAGCGAGGGTTTTCCCAACACCTATCTGCAGGCTTGGATGGCGGGAACCCCGGTGGTGGCCTTTTTCGATCCCGACGGCATCATCGAACGGGAAGGTTTAGGGGTCGTGGTCTCGAGTGTCCCGCAAGCGGTCGAAGTGATTCGGGATCTGTTGTCGCAGCCTGAGCGTTGGCAGCGGCTGAGCCGGAAAGTGCGGGCGTATGCCTTGGCCCATCATGGTCCTGGGGTGGTCGACCGCTACGAGGCCTTGTTCAGACCGCTTCTGGAGCGGAACTGATGCGCTGTCTGTTCATCGTGCCCTCGCTCAGGCGGGCGGGAGCCGAAACCCAGGTGGTGGCCCTGGTCAACGGCCTGGCGGCTCGGGGGCATGAAGTCCATCTGCTGACCTTTGAACGCCATCTGGATCAGGCTGGGCGGCTGCATGAAAGGGTTCACCATCATGTTGCCCGCCGCCGCTGGAAGTTCGATTTCGGCTATACCCGGGAGATCGCCCGGGTGATCGATCGATACGGTATCCAGCTCATCCACACCACGTTGCAGTTTGCCCTGCTGGCCGGGTGGCTGGGACGCCTCCGGGCCCGTCGGAAGCCGCCCCTCGTGGCCTCCCTGCATACCACGGTCAGCCGTAATGCCAAGGAGGAGTGGCAAACCTGTTTGCTGTACCGACGTTTGCTGCGGCGCTGCGCGAGGGTGATTTTTGTCTGTGACAATCAGCGCGGGTATTGGCTTTCCCGATTCCCTGAACTCAGGGACCGTTCCTGGGTGATTCATAATGGCATACCCCCTGAGAGATTCCGGAGGAGCCAGTTTGTTTCGGCGGGAAAGACGTTGCGGGATCGGTACGGTATCGCTGAACAGGCGGTGGTCTTTGGTTGCATCGCCGGCTTTCGCCCCGAGAAAGCCCATGATCTGCTGCTGCAAGCCTTCGACCGGATCGAGGGGGATGCCTGGTTGCTGCTGGCAGGCGACGGACCGTTGAAAGCGGAGATGGAAGCGCGTGCGTCCAGGGTTGGAAAGGCTGCGCGGATCGTTTTTCTAGGGCAGGTGGAAGACAGTCGTCCGGTCATCGCCGCCTGTAATGCTACGGTGTTGGCCTCCGTGGCGGTGGAAACTTTTTCTATGGCCATGCTGGAATCCATGGCCATGGAGGTTCCAGTCATTGCCCCGGAAATTGGCGGCTTACCGGAGGCGGTGATTCAGGGCCGGACCGGGTTGTTGTTTCCGGCTGGAGATGTCAGTGCTTTGACTGAGAGAATGCAACGGATCGTGGATGATCCCGACCAGGCTTCGGATATGGGGGAAATGGCTCAGGAATGGGTGGCCGAGCGTTTTACCGAAAGCCAGATGCTTGCCCGGACTGCCGATCTGCTCTGTCAAGTCGTGGAGGAGGCTAGTGCAAAGAAGTGACCAGGGCTCCTGCCTGAAGAAGCTAGTCGGTATTCCGAGAAGCGGAACGACTATCATTTTCGAGGCTTTCGCTGCTCACCGGGCACTTGTATGGCTTGGTGATTATTGGGAAATATATGAATTTGCAGGTTTGGAGGTATACCCTGGGTTGATGGAGCGTGCCTTGGGAAAGGTTCCCATCTTGGATTTCAGAGATAAGTATTTGACCAACTTGGGGGAAGAAACGGTAGACAGGATTACCGAGGTCATGCGTTCGGAGTTGGACCGTTACGGTTATGCCTAGGGCATTTTTTATCGTTTTCTCCTTGCTATTTTGCCTGGAAGGATGTGCCATCGCCGGGAATACCGTGATCAATCCCGTTCCCCTGGGGCAATGCTGCGTTTTCGATGCCAGATTCGAGATTCAGCGTTATCCCCGCTATCCACATGATCACGTTAGAGCTTTTCCACGGTTGTTGGTAAACCAGGACCGTTCCCGCACGCTCGTATTGCCTGGCTTTCCGGAAGGAGGCTACCGCATCACCTTCGAGCCTTTGGCACTGCGAGCCGGCCGTGTCTATCGTTTTGCCGTTTCTTTGACTTCCACGGGAACAGTGGGGGTGACCGCCGAAGTGTTCGCCGGGACTAAGAAACTGGCCTCTGAATATGCCAGCATAATCGATAGCGGCAAAATTGAGCTGGTCTTTGAAGCCGATGACCAACCGGTACCTGGAGGTGGCGGGGTCATTGATGTTCTGAGACGGTGGGTGAACGGTCAGAAGGCGGTTCATGTACTGAAGCTGTGGGTCCGTAGCAAGCAGAATGTTTGGATAAACCGAATTGCTTTGCTGGATGATAAAGGCCATTCAGTGGTTTCCGGTCATCGCGCCCTGTTGTTACCCGATGTCGCCTTGGGTGTCTATCGCCGGGGCCAGCAAGGACAGATGAGATTGTTGCCCGCGCCAGATCAAATACCGGTAGACTACAGGGTGGAGGATGTGTCTGGGGAAATCGTGAAGGTTTCTCCATTGGATGGTGAGAGAACCCCTTCTCAGGTTTGGCGCATTCCTCTGCCGACCGGGCAATCCGGATATTTCCGGATACTGGTACGATTGCGGGATCAGGATGGTAAGGAAGAATATGTCAAGCGGGCTTATGTGGTCGTCGAGCCGGTTCGGCTCCCTCCAAAGCGGCGCAGATTCTTCGGTATGTGTACGGAGGAAGAGGGTTTGACCGATTTTGTGCCGGCGGTGGCCACGGCGGATGACCTGTACCGCCTGATGCGCGATATTGGTGTGGGCAGTGTAAGGATGTTCAATCCGGCAATGCCGAATGAATTATCTGAGGATGGTGTTCATTATGATTTTCATGCTCTGGATGCAGCCATAACGACCGCTCATAAGTACGGTATGGAAATTCTTTTGGAATTGGGTTCTAATCGTTTGTCGCGCCTGCCCAAGTGGTTGTTGACCAGCCATCCTGGGGAGGAAACCATCGATTTGCGGAAAGGAATGCGCTTCGATTATCAGAGGAAAGCGTTCGAGGAGAAGGGCTATGACAAGACTCCCTATTTGGATTTGGAAAAATACCGTAGTTACCTGGAGCGATTGTTTGCCCATCTTGGTAGCAGGGTAAAAAATTTTGAGATCTGGAATGAGCCCGGTCACAAATTCCTCCCGGAGGATTTCATTCGTATCGTCAGGATTACCCGGGAAATTCAGAAGCGATATGCTCCAGATAGCCGTTTGGTGGGGTTCAGCAGTACGGCTTATCCGATGTTTGGGCATGGCCGCCGGAGGGGGGAATTTCCGGGGTTTCTAGAGGATATGTTGCGTCTTGGTGGTGGAAAACATGTCGATGTAATTTCCTACCATAGCAGGCATGCTTTTAATTTCTTAGGTAAGGAGGATTGGTCTGATCCATTGACAGATTACGCTGTGCGCATTAGGAAGCTGCTAAACAAAACGGGTTATGAGAACCTGCCGCTGTGGGATACGGAACGGGGTGTGCCCTGGTCCAGTGATGATGGCAGGTTGGACAGGCTTGGTGCTGATGGGGGGCCGGTAGCCTGGTTGAAACCATTTAATCTATTTGAGCCGGCCCGGCAGATGCCGAAGATCTATATGCAGGCCCGGTCACAAGGAGTGAAAAGGGTATTCTGGTTCAACTGGTTTCCAGGTACGCAGAATATTGCTCGTAGTCGTGTGCGGGAATCTTTGTTTGACGCAGGGTTGGAGCCGACACCGGCTATGTATGAATATAGTAGGCTTCATGTATCTATACAGTGATATGGAGATGTTTTTAAGACCTCGAATCTTGCTTTTTGGGCGTGATCCGGCATGGTTTGGTGGTGTCGTCAATTTTCTCGCTGCTCTTCAGAAGGAGACGAAGAAAACCGTAGAATATTATAATTTTACCATTGGGCAACGGCCAGGCAATCCGCTGCCCATTTCCAAGTATCTGACTCCTTTGGTGGATGCGATTTGCTTGACTACGCTAATTTTCCGGGAGCGTTTTGATTCCTATCATGTGAATCCTTCCCTGAATCCTGCATCTCTGATTCGGGATGGATTGTTTTTGTTGATTCTGCGCTGCTTCAAGGCGCGTAACGTTGTCGTGAGTTTTCACGGTTGGGAACCGTCAACCGCTCGGGCGATCGAAAACAATCATTTGTCTCGATTCTTGTTCAGGACGGTCTTCGGCTGGCCCGACCATATTTTGGTGCTGGCTGACAGCTTCCGAGATTGGTTGGTAGCGCAGGGCCTGCCCGCCGAACGGATTCACCGCTTTACCACCATGTTTGATGGCGATGAAGCCAAGTCGGCTGTTGACTCTACTGACCCTTCAGGAGATACAATCAGACTTTTATATCTCTCACGGATTATTCGTGAAAAAGGCATTTTTGAATTGGTGGAGGCATTCTCTACCTTGAGCAGAGAAGATGGTCGTCTCGAATTGGTAATAGCTGGTACTGGATCGGAAGAAAATGTCGTAAGACAGCGCGTCGTCGAACTGGGTCTTGAAGGTCGGGTGCGTTTTCCCGGTTATTGCCGGGGGGGGGACAAATGGAAATTGATTTACAGTTCCGATATTTTTTTACTCCCATCATCCTATGGTGAGGGCTGTCCGGTCTCCCTGTTGGAGGCCATGGCTGCCGGGCTGCCGGTGATCACCACGCCGGTGGGGGGAATTCCCCATATCGTTGAGGACGGAAAGCACGGTTTCCTTCTGGCGGAAGTGACGCCTTGGCATATCGCTGACGGGATCAGGCGCTTGGTCACAGATTCGCAGCTTCGGAAACGTATGGGTGAGCTGAACCGGAAGGAAGCATGGGAAAAATACGAGGCTGAAAAGGTGGCAAGACGTTTTGAGCGGCTTTACCGTGGCGAAGGATGGTCATGACCAAAACTCAGTGTAAATCCGATCGACCGATTTTCGTTGTTGGAACTCCCCGATCCGGTACTACCCTGACGGCTAGAATCCTTGGTCGGCACTCCAAGCTGTTCATGCCGGGGGAGACTCATTTCTTCGAGGACATTTACTCACGGGCAGAAGAATTAGGACTACTGGATAGCCCGCAAGCAGTGAAAAAGATCAGCCAACGCTTATTCAACCTTTATGAGCGTTACAATGAACCGTTCGACCAAAAGCGAATCGAGGGAATTTTCCCGACACCCGATGCCTTGGAGAAAGCGCTGGTAGGTTGTCAGTCCTATGGCGATCTGTTTGCCCGCTTCATGGAGATTCAATGTGACCGTGAAGGGAAATCGAGGTGGGGCAATAATGTGCCCCGGGATCTGTTCTGGGTCGAGGAAATTCTCCGTTTCTTTCCTGATGCCAAGTTTATCGTCTGCGTTCGTGACATCCGGGCATTTCTGCTTTCCTACAAAGGTAAATGGAGAATTACCCGTCGAGAGAATGTGGATCGTTTGAAGGCCCTGTATCATCCGGTCATTACTTCGTTTCTATGGAAATCCAGTATGAGACGGCTTCCGGCCATCCAGAAGGCGGTTCCGCAAAAGAACCTCCTCATCATGCGTTACGAGGATCTGGTGAGAGATCCTGAAGCCTCGGTCCGTCGGCTTTGCCGCACTGTCGAAGAAGAATTTGAACCGGCCATGTTGGAGGTGGATAGTCACAACAGTTCCAATGCGCTTGCTGCCAAGGGAATATTTTCTTCCTCCATCGACCGTTGGCGTACTGATCTTGCTCCGGAGGAAATCGCCATCGCTCAGGCCATCGCCGGCCCTGAGCTGGAGCAACTCGGCTACCGGTTGGAATCCATTAAAGTGTCGCAGCTAAAGGTTGCTGTCTGTATTGCATCGACCCCTTTTGCGCTGTGGCGGGCACTTCGGGCCAACCGGGCTGTTCGGGGGCCAATTGTGCCTTACCTGGTCCGCCGGCTTGGTTCCTTGGTTGCATCGAGTTGAACTGAAATGTATGTTGCCGGCATGGAAAAAGCTGCTCTGCTTCCGATTTTGTTCAACCTGGAAACTGACATCCCAAGGTATGGATTGGCGATATGACGGGTGGATTGCTTTGGAAAATAAACCGTTTGCGAACGATGTCCATACGGGAAGTGGGATTTCGCACTCGGCGGGCGTTGATGCAGAGATGGGAAAGATGGCGGGTACGACAAGGCTGGGAACCCTTGCCGGAGCGACCGGTTGCCCCCCGAACTTTGCTGTTTGACCTGGATTGCTCTTTGATCGAGCGCTGGCATGCCTGTTTTCGGTTCGATCCGGATGCGTATGAGCCTTATCGGCAGGGCCGGATCGACTTTTTTGCCCATGAGCCCATGGATGTGGGTAATCCGGTGCAGTGGCACCGGGATCCCCTGACTGGGATCACTTCGCCACTGGAGTTTGGCAAATATATTAATTACCGTGACGAGTCGCAGGTTGGCAATATCAAGTTCGTCTGGGAACTCGGGCGCCATCAGCACCTGGTGCCGCTTGCCGTGGCCTATGCGGTGTCCGGCGATGAATCCTACCGGACGGCGGTATTGGAGCAGATCGAAGCCTGGATCGCCCAGAATCCCTTTGCGGTGGGAATTCATTGGTGCAGTTCGCTGGAAGTGGCGTTGCGACTGATTTCCTGGGCATTGATTCACAGTTTGTTTGCCCTCCGGGATGGTGCCCAGGGGATCTTCGCGGCAAGTGCTGTGCCCGAAGCGATAGGGCAGTCGATCTTTCAGCAGGCCTGGTTCATACGTCATTACTTTTCCCTATTTTCTTCCGCTAACAATCATCTGATCGGTGAGTTGTGCGGTCTATGGGTGGCCACGACTGTTTTCGAGCTTGGCAGGGAAGGCGAATTATGGCGTGAAGAGGCCCGGCGGGGCTTGGAGCGGGAAATGTTCCGTCAGGTTTACGAAGATGGTGTCAATAAGGAACAGGCCTTCCATTACCATCTGGAAGTGTTGGAATACTTTCTTTTTTCCTGGGTCGTGGGTGCGCGTTCGGGGCAATCGTTTTCCCGACGGTTCCGGGACCGGATGATCGCCATGAGCAATTTTTTGCGGGATATATCCCCCCCGGGAGGTGATCCACCTCATGTCGGGGATTCGGACGACGGCTGTGTCGCCCGGTTCGATCCGTTTTGGCCCCGGCATCCTTATCGCCAGGTGTTGGAGGCAGTCGATGTGGTGTTCGGAAATGCCCAGCCATCTTGGCAAAAAAGCTTCTGGTATGCGGCGATTGCCGGAAAGCGTAGTGATGAGAGGGAACGCTCGGAGATATGGCAAAGGAAATATCCCGTTTCCTACCGGAAAGGGGGGTATGTCGTCCTGGGGGGCAACGGACTGCACCTGGTGTTCGATGCGGGACCGCTTGGCTATTTGAGCATTGCGGCTCACGGCCATGCCGATGCCTTGAGTTTCTGTCTGGCTGTGGATGGCGACTGGTGGTTGGTGGACCCGGGAACCTATTCCTATCACGGTGAACCCGAATGGCGGAATTATTTCCGGGGTACGGCAGCGCATAACACGGTTCAGGTGGCCGGTAGGGATCAATCTGTCATCGGCGGTCCTTTCCTGTGGCTGCGGAAGGCGAATGCCTGGCTTGAGGAAGTGGGTCGGGAAGGGGATGTTCAATGGTGCGGTGGCTGTCATGACGGTTATTCAAGGTTGGGTTGGAAGCATTGCCGGACTGTCAGGTTGGATGTAGCAAGCCGCCGGTTAGAGATTTGGGATCGGCTGGTGGGTCGATCGGAGCAATCGGTCTCGCTGCATTTTCATTTCGCTCCCCAGATTGAGGTGCGTCCAGTGGAGGGAGGGTGGTTGGCGTTTTGGCCAGGAAAGAATACTCGACTTGTGATTCGGCCCGAGGATGGAGAATGGTGGACGGTGCGGGGTAGGGAGAACCCTATTGGTGGATGGTATTCGTCTGGGTTGGGTATGAAACAACCGGCCATCACGCTTCGTGGTCATTATCATGTTGTACCGCCTGTTGAAATAAAAACCATTATTCAGATAAAGGATGGTAGTAGCTATGAGGATTAGTATATTTGGTCTTGGATACGTGGGTGCCGTGTCGGCAGGATGTCTTGCGAACGAGGGGCACGAGGTTGTCGGAGTTGATCCAAATGAAACCAAGGTGGGCTTGATCAATTCGGGAAGGAGCCCCGTCGTTGAAAAGGATATCGATAGGCTTATAGAAAAAGCGGTTTCCAAGGGACTGTTGCGTGCTACGCAGGACGCCGAGGAAGCTGTTTTGGCATCGGATATGTCCCTGATCTGCGTGGGGACGCCCAGCCAGTCCAATGGTAACCTTGATCTCAAGTTCGTCAGAAGGGTATGTGAGGAGATCGGCACGGCTTTGCAGAACAAGGATGACTTTCATGTGGTGGTTGTTCGCAGCACCATGCTGCCTGGAAGCATGCGCTCCATAGTGATCCCGACGCTCGAGGAATATTCTGGAAAACAGGCAGGCACTGACTTTGGGGTATGCAATAATCCGGAATTTCTGAGGGAGGGAACCGCCGTATATGATTATTATCATCCCCCAAAAATTGTGATCGGGGAAACGGACGCGAAGGCCGGAGACCTGTTGGTGAATATTTATGATAGGCTGGATGCCCCGCTGATAAGAACCAGTATAGAAACGGCCGAGATGGTTAAATATGCGGACAATGTCTGGCATGCGTTGAAGGTTGGGTTCGCCAATGAAATCGGTAACATATGTAAGGCGGTAGGTATTGATGGCCATGAGGTGATGGAGATTTTTTGTCAGGATAGGAAGCTGAATTTGTCTCCTTGTTATTTGAAGCCTGGATTTGCGTTTGGTGGTTCCTGTCTTCCCAAAGATGTGCGGGCTTTGACCTACAAGGCGAAGTCTCTGGATCTGGATGTGCCTATTCTCAACGCCATTATGCCTAGTAACCAGAGGCAGATCGAGAAGGGACTGTCCATGATCACTGAAAAGGGCCGCAAGAAGATAGGCATCCTTGGGTTTAGTTTCAAGGCTGGTACCGATGATTTGCGTGAAAGCCCTTTAGTTGAGATCATCGAGCGATTGATAGGAAAGGGCTACGATGTGCGTATTTACGATAGGAATGTCAAGATCGCCAGTCTGATTGGCGCCAACAGAGACTACATACTCAATCACATATCTCACATTTCCAAGCTAATGGTGGATGATATCGATGCGGTATTACAACATGCGGATGTCATTGTAATTGGCAATACCTCCGAAGAGTTTCGGGACGTTCCTAAAATGATCTCAGATGGTCAGGTTATCATCGATTTGGTTAGGATCGTTGATCGGTCATCTGCCGGTAATTATGACGGGATTTGTTGGTGATTCTTATGAAGAATAAACGATCCCGTCGACGTATATTGATTATTGTGGAGAATTTGCCCTGTCCTTTTGATAGGCGGGTTTGGCAGGAGGCAACGACTCTGCAGAAGAATGGTTACGAGGTTTCCATTATATGTCCGGTAGGCAAGGGTTACGATAAACGATATGAAATATTGGAGGGGGTTCATATTTATCGGCATCCCTTGCCAGTGGAGGCAAAAGGTGCTTTCGGTTATCTGGTCGAGTATTCTATAGCCTTATTTTGGGAATTTATTTTAGCCTGGAAGGTTTTCTTCACCAGGGGGTTTGACGTTATTCATGCATGTAATCCTCCGGACAATATCTTCTTGATAGGGTTGATATTCAAACTGCTAGGAAAGAAGTTTGTTTTCGATCATCATGATATAAACCCTGAACTGTATGAGGCAAAGTTTGGTAAACGAGACCTCTTCTACCACATCATAAGATGGTGGGAGCGTCTGACCTTTATGACAGCCGACATATCAATTGCTACGAATGAATCATATAAAAAGATTGCGATAGAGCGTGGGCGAATGAATCCAGAGGATGTGTTCGTTGTCAGAAGCGGCCCCACTCTAGATCGGTTGAAAATATTGCCACCCGTGGAAACGCTCAAGAATGGCAGGAAATATCTGGTGGGTTATGTAGGTGTCATTGGAAACCAAGAGGGCATCGACTATTTGCTGCAGGCCGCAAACTACATTATCAACAAGAAAGGTCGTAAGGACGTGCATTTTGGGATTGTTGGTTCTGGACCGGCTCTTAGCGATATGCAGGCATTAGCAAAGGAGTTGGGAATATCGGATTACGTGACCTTCACAGGTCGGGTGCCGGACAAGGAAATGCTTGAGATGCTGAATACGGCAGACGTATGCGTCAATCCGGACGTTGGCAATGAAATGAATGACAAGTCGACAATGAATAAAATTATGGAGTATATGGCGCTTGGCAAGCCTATCGTGCAGTTTGATTTAACAGAGGGAAAATTCTCGGCACAAAAGGCTTCGCTTTATGCAAAATGGAATTCCCCAGAGGATATGGCGGAAAAAATACTCCATCTCTTGGATAACCCAGATCTTCGGAAAGAGATGGGCGAATATGGAAAGAAGCGTATTGAAAATGAGCTTGAGTGGAAGTATGAGGCCCCAAAGCTTCTGAGGGCCTATGAAGCGTTGTTTAGCCGATAAAGTGTCGACTGCGCATTCATGGCCTTGCCAAGACGGTTCTCCCAAGAGCCTATAGATGCGCGAGAGAGTGCGTGTTCTTGAGTTGAAGACTGATCTTTACCTCGGGCGACGGAGACCGTTTGTTCGTCGGCCTGGGATGTCCCAAGTAGGAGCCTTGGATGGCGGGGCAGAAAGGCAAGGTGCAGGCGGTGATGCTGGGTGTGGGGGCGGCTTTCGATTTTCTCGTCGGTGTCAAGCCCCATGCTCCGCGTTGGATGCAGGTGGTGGGGTTGGAATGGTCGTTCCGGTTGATGTGTGAGCCGCGGCGGCTGTGGCGGCGGTATTTGCTTCTGAATCCCAGATTTCTGTTGCTGGCCGGAAAGCAGTTGCTCCATGAACGTTCCTGATCCTGCCGATATCCGCAACGATCCCTTCATCCGTGGTCTGCTGTCCCGTCTGCCGACGGAACTGCGCGACAGCTTCAGCGACGACCAGCTCCTTGGCCTCAAGATTGCCCTGGGGGCGCGGCGGTGGAAGCTCCATCCGGTGGATTTGCGCGGCACGATTTCCCTGTGGCGGTGGCGTTTTTACTACGTGATCCTGCTCGGGCGCGAGCGCCGGCGTCTGCCGCGTCGGATCGAGCGGGCGATGCGTTGGACCGAGGCGGTGTTTCTGGGAGTCTTGGTGACAGTGGCGACGTTGTTCGGGTTGTTGGTGCTGTATCTGGTCAAATCGGCTCTGGGGATCGACCTGATTCCGGGGTTTTCCCTGGGGATCTGGGGTTGGTTCAAGGCGGAGTTTGGGATTGGTGGCTGATGGGGAGCCTCATTTCAGCAGGCCCAGCAGACGCGCCAGAAAGTGCAGGGCGTTCTGGTTGAGGAAGACGATGGTGAACAGGGTGATCAGCCAGAGAATGGTGAATTTACGCTCCAGGCGGGCTTCCATGCGGATTACGTCGGTGCGCAGGTTGGCGATGTCTTCTTTTAGTTCGGTACGGACATTGGCGATGTCTTCCTTGAGTTCGGTGCGCAGGTTGGCCAGGTCTTCCTTGGTGGCCAGTTCGTTGCGCAGTTCGTGCTTGAGCTCTTCCTTGGCTTCGAGCTTGCGCTGCGCGGCGATTTCACGGCTGCGCTCCTCGAGATGGGCGAGGCTGACCTCGATCGATTCGGCGACTTTTTTGGCTTCCTCCCGTCCGAGCCGGTCTTCCAGGAGTTGGTAGATTTCGATGGGGACATGCATGATTTTGGCAAGGTTCTGTCATTGGGCTTCGGGCATGATAGCAAATCCGTCTGATGTGTGATTTTTTACCTGAGATGCCCGGTGGTGGCGCGGTGAGGTCGTTGTCCAGGTTGCTGGCCCCTGATCTGTCTGGGGGGCTCAATCCTGATTCCGCGCTGTTGTCACCCCTGGGGCTTGCCTATGCACAGGCCCACGGTTGTGCTTCCTTGTTGTATGTCAATCTCAAACGCCACGGGCTGCTGGCGCGATTGCCTACAGAGATGGCGGTTGCGCTGAAGGGGGCCTACCGTCGTGACACGGTGCGCTATCTGCGTCACCGTCACTGCCTCAGGCAGATCTTGGCCTTGTTCGAACGAGCGGGGATCGAGACCCTGTTGCTCAAGGGGGCGGCGACCTTCTGCGACGATCTGTATGGCGATTCCGGCGCCAGGGCCATGGGGGATCTCGACATTCTGGTGCCGGAGTCCCAAAAGGAGCGGGCCCGGCGGGTGTTGCTGGAGAACGGTTTCCGCGAGGAATGCCCGCCGGCGGCGGTGTTGGCGGGGGACGTGTTCGACCGTCGCCACCATCACCTGCCGCCGTTCTACGATGCCCGCCATCAGGTGGTGATCGAGCTCCACTACCGGGTCTGTTACGGCCAGGGGAATCGCATTCTCCCGACGGCGCGGGTCTGGGGACGTCGGCAGACGGTACTTTGGGAGGGACAGCGGACGGCCATTCCGGCCCCCACCGAAAGGGTGTTGCACAATGTGGTGCATGCCCTCAAAAAGGAGTATCTGACATCCCGGATCAATCTGATGCAGATGGCGGAATTCGCCTGGCTGGTGGCGCGTTACCGGGAATGGATCGACTGGCAGGCGCTGCTTTCCCTGTGCGAACGCCAGGGTTTTCGCACCCCGCTGTTGGCGTATGCGGTGTTGGCCGGGGAGCTGTTCGGGACGGAAACGCCGTTGACGGGACAGGCCGGGCGTCGGGTGCGCTGGAACGCGCGGCGCCTGCTGATGGGGCTGCGGTTTTCGGTACCGGTGGAAACGGCCGGTTGGGGCGAATCGCTATGGCGCATGACGCTGACGGCTTATTATCGCCTGAACATGCTGCCCTGGGCCTGGCGCAACATCTGTTATGCGCCGGGCTGGCAAAATCTCCCGGCCCGGGTGGTCTGTCTGCTGCGCAAGTTGCCTGCGGGATTGAAAGCTTGGGGCGATCCGGATTATGATTCCAAGCGGGAGCGGTTGTAGCTGTCAGAATTTTTTACAATTCGGCTGTGGTTGCGTGTTGGGAATCGTCAGAGGGTGTTCAAGAGATTGAATGTAATATATTTTTCTATTAAGGTCTGATTGTTGCATAGTGATATCTGGGTTTGATCCTATAAGGAGAATCAGTGATGATGAAGATAATGCGTTTATGTTTTGGGCTGGCCTTGCTGCTGGCCGGCAGTTTTGCGGGGGCGACCCCTGTAAATTGCGGAGGGAGTTATCCCTACTGCGACATCGATGGGAGTGCGGCGACAGGGGCCAGTGGGGTGGCCGGGGTGCCGGACGGGACCGACGTCATCACCATCTCGGAAAACGCGGTCCCGCCAGGGATCGTGACTTATCTCGATACCGGCTCTGGAACGCCGGTGCCGCAGAAAAGCGGCGGTCCGGCGGCTTTGGACGCGTTTTCCTTTGGCGATACGGTCCGGGCGGGTGAGCTGTTCGATTTCACCTACTTGACTCAAACAGCTCTCAATGTCGCTTTGAGCAACTGGGGATCATCTTTAGTTGATACCTTGGTTTGGACCGTGGTGTGGAACGCCCCTTCCACCATGGCCGATCCTGACACCAGCAAATACCACAACGATGTCCAGGTGCCATGGAGCAGTCTTTCCAGCTCTTTGGGTCCCGGATGGCAGTTCTTCACCGACCCTGTGGTGCTGGACGAGCGGGGTGAGTGGCAGGTGGATTCCTACGTCAACGGTGTTTTTATCCAGGGTTGGAAATTCACCGTGCCGGAGCCGGGCAGCCTCTTTTTGGTGGGTGTCGGGCTGCTCGGACTGATCGTGCGGCACAGGGGCAAATGTGCCATACTGAAAATCGGATGAGTTTTTTGTGAGGTATCGACGATGAAAATGGATCAGCAAGCTAAGAAACAGGCCTATCAACCTCCCAAGTTGACCGATTTTGGGGAGGTCTCCCATCTGACCCTGGGGCGTACTTCCATTCCCGCCGGTAACCCGCCGGGGCCGGGCGATATCGGCTCTGGCGGAGGCGGCGGGTTCCAGCCGCCCTCTCCCTAGAAAGAAGCCCAGTATAAAGAATCCCGCTCCAAGAGCGGGATTCTTTATGGAGTCGTTTTCGCGCTTGCCGGGACGACGGCGTCCAGCGCCCGGCGTGCGTTTTCCAGGATGCGGGGCGTCAGGGACTGGCGGTAAACCGGAAGATCGCGGCTCAGGCGGCTGAGCGTCTGAAAGCGCAGGGCCTCGGCCCGGCGGTCCGGAATCTGCAGGGGAAAGCTGTTGTTGAGCAGGCTGAAGAAGGCCTCCGCGGGGGCGAGCCGCCTGATCTCCCCTTGTCCCCGCGCCAGCACGATCATGGCGTCGGGGCGTCGGGGGTGCGGGTCGGTCTGCAGCGGCAGGGCGAACTTTCCGGGCCGGTAACGGTCGGGATCCCGGGGGCGGCGCTGCCAGCCCAGGGTTTCGATGCTGTCCCGCCACAGGCGGATCTGGGGAATGCCAGGCTGAATGGTCAGCTTCTCCGCCTCGATGATCAGCAGGTCGTCGCTGAGCAGTCGCCAGCCTTGGGACGCCAGGGCGGCGGCGTAGGTGGACTTGCCGGTGCCCTGGGGGGCGAGCACCGCCAGGGTGCAGCCGTCGCGGGTGGCGGCGCTGCCGTGCAGGCAGACGTAACCGAGCCGGGGCAGCATTTCCAGCAGCAGGACGTTGAGGATGACCTGCCGGATCGCTTCGGCGTCCAGCCGTGGTCCGGGCTGGAAGTGGATCGTTCCGGCCTGCGGGTCGAGCCAGGCCCGTCCGGTCGTCAGCTGAAGGCGTGCCCCGCGGCCTTCGCCGCGATAGATCCACAGATCCGTTTTTCCCCGGGCGGGGGGCAGGCCGAGGTCGAAGTCGCTGGCCAGGTTCAGACCGTAAAGTGAATGGAAGTGGGGCGTCATGGGCCGGCGGGTTCGATCAGCCCCTTTTCGGTCATGTGCCGGATCAACGCATTGAGATCCTTTTCGGCCTGCTCGGGGGAGACCTCATAGTTTTCCAGAATCCATTCCAGACATTCGCCCAGGCTGTCGCCTCGCTTCAACATCTGCCAGATCCGGGTTCCCAGGTCATCGAGGCCGTAGTAATGGCCGTCTTCCAGGTTGAGCAGGACGGTCTCGTTTTCCAGTTTTTGGAACAATACGTGATCGGGGATGTGGTAACGCTGGTGTCGGTTCATGAGTTCGGGCTCACTGAATTGCTTTGTACGTCCCAGCCGATATCGTCCAGGGCGGCCCAGTCCAGATCGGTCAACTGTTTGCGCTGGCCGTTGCCGATGGTGGGATCCATGGCCGCTTCCTGGGGCTGGCCGTTGACCGTGCTTTGGGTGCCTTCGGCCCAGTGACCGCCGTCGCTGGTGACGTTTGGCGCCGCGCCGTTATTGGCAGCCGTGGCGGCCGGTCCGGTGAACGTACCGTTCTGGATCTGAGCATCCCAGGATGGGGCGCTGCCGATGCCCATGACGTGTCCGATCTCGTGCAGGGCGACCGAGTAAAAATCGTAGCCGCTGAACGATTCGGTGGTGCTGGGATCTGGGTCGATATACCAGTTGTTGAAGGCGTTGTTGAAGGTGATGGTTCCAAATGCAGGCTCGAATTCGCTGTCGGAGACGGTTCTTGGAAGATTGTCGCCTTCGAACCACACAGGACCGCCCAGGCCCAGAGTGCCGGATCCCAGGTCCCGGGCGCCGAGATAGATGGTGAGCGTGTCCGCCGGTGATGCCTGGACAGTTACCTGTTGGTTAGGGTCGGAAGGATTGGCGATGGATGCGCTTAGACCCGATGTATCCGCCAGGGTGTCGGTGATCCGGCTTTCGTACACGGCGGCGGCGCTGTCGAGGATGTTCTGGATGGAGGCATCGAAAAAGGAATCGCCGTAGGTGTAATCGAAAGCGATGTCGAACGCGGCCGCCGGTCGGGTCAGGGCCAGGGTCAGGGTGACGGTCAGAAGCTGTCGGCGCATGATCTTGTTACCTCCAGATTCAGTAACAGCGGCATGAACATACACAAGCAATTTTAACGCCGTTTGCATATGTCGGTGATTTTATTTTGAACTGTATCGGAGGGCTTGTTGTCGGGCTTTCGAGTGTAAAAAAAACTGACACTCAGGAGACATCGGGATGTGTGGCCCCGGCGGTGGTTTCTGCACACAGTCCGGCCGGAATGTCGCTGTCGGGGAGATGGCGATGGATGCGCTCCGGTTGCAGCTGCCGGTTGTGGCGCAAGGTTTCATACAGCAGGTTCCTCTCGGGGCCCTGCAGATGAGGGTGGACCGCCAGGAGCAGGCGGAGCAGGGACCATTGGATTTTCGATTCCCAGGGAGCCAGTTGGAAAGCGTGGTGCACCGAGTGGCGGAACAGCGCGTCCATCCGTCCCTGGGCGATCCGGATGGTGGCGATGGCCAGCCAGATCCTGGCGTCGGCAGGCTGCGCCGCCGCCGCGCGGAGCAGCCATTGCAGGGAAACCCGGTCGATCTTTGGGTTTGGCCCGTTGGTAAAAGCGTGCCGCCAGTGATTGAGCCGGGCCAGGTTGACCCAGGCCCAGGCGTTGCCGGGAGCGAGCGCAACGGCCTTTTGTTGCAGGCGGTAGGTTCGCTGCCATGTGCTCCGGGGGACGGTTCCGGCGGCCTGCCAGCTTTGAGTTCGGGCGTGGGATTCGTTGCTGATGTAATCGGAGGCTGACAGACGGAACGCCAGCACCTGCAGGGTGGTCAGGCCGGGGAGGAGGAGCGCCCACAACGGACGGGGCAGGGGGGATGCCGGTTCGGCCGAAGCGGGAGTGGCGCAGATCCATGCCAGCGCCAGCAGGAGGGTGAACAAGACCGCGTTGGCGGGGATCTGCAGGCTGAAATCCACGGTGGCGTGCAACAGCATCATCAGGATCGCGGTGAGCGAAGCCAGCGCCATGGCCCGTTTCCAGGGATGGCGGCTGCGCCGTAAGGCGATCCAGCCTTGCCACAGGGAAAGGATGACCAGCGATCCGAGAATCGCCATGCCGGTCAATCCGGCCTCGGCGGCCAGCTCCAGATAGTCGTTGTGGGCATGGTCGTAAAATCCTTTGACATCGCCCTGTTTGTAGGCCGGCAGCATGACGGCGTAGGTACCGAGGCCGGAGCCGGTCCAGAGGAAGTCCCGCCAGTAGTGCAGGGTGTCGCGGGCGATTTCGTCACGTCCTTCGCTGGCTGGGGATGTCTGTTCCATCCGTTGGGCGACCCGCTCCAGGCCCACCAGTGAGCCGATGATGAAAACATCCAGGATGATCATGCTGGCGATCAGAATCAGGATGGCCGGCCGGGTCGGGCGGGGCCAGCGGATGAAGGCCAGGATTCCCGCCAGGTGCAGGCCGAGGAAAAAAATGCCGTTGCCCATGCGGGAGCGGGAGGCCACGATGCCGATGGCGGTGACCAGAAGGGCAAGGCGCAGCCAGATTTTGTTGCCTGTCAGCCAGTTCAACAGATTGCGCCAGCGAATGCGGGAGGAGACCGGCCGCTGCCTGTCCTCCAACTGGGCCAGGATCGCGGCTACGGTCACCATGGCGGCCAGAGCCAGGTAATTGGCGAAATGGTTGCGGTTGACGAAGGTGCCGGTAGCGGTGCCGACATAGGCGAATTTGGGGATCAGAAATCCCAGTTCCAGGCCGGTGAGCGTCATCGCCGTTCCGTACACCGCCTGCAAGGCGGCGCTGGCGGCGATGACGCCAGCCAGCAGGCGCAAGCGGCGCCGGGAGTTGACCAGGGCCAGGGTCAAAAAGAACCAGGTGGCGTAGCACAGGCCCTTGAGCCATTGGACGAAGGTGTCGTGGGGGGAAAGGGACAGGGATGCCCAGCGTTCGGCTGCAAGCGGTGGAAGGTACTGCAGTTCGGCGGTCTTGGGAGACAGCCGGGATAACAGTTCGGGGGGGAGGGGAATCAGCTGGATCAGTCCCCAGACCAGCCATGCCCCCCAAAGCCACAAAGCCGGTTTTGCGGTCCGGATCGCGGCAGGCAGAGGCTGGCGGTGACGCAGCTGGTGCCACAGCCAGACCTGGAGCAGAAGAAAAGTGAGCATCTCCAGCAGACCCCATGCTTCCGGGCGGTTGCTGGCCCGGGGCAGGGGAATCCACACCAGCAGGGCGAGGAAGCAATGGAACGACCAATTGGAAATCGGTCTGCTCATTCTCCCCCTCTCAATAGTTTAGTGCTCTGTGAGGCGTAAAGCCGGAAAAACCGTCCAACGGTCGGGTACTCGGAATCCTCAGGATGGAAAAAGGCCTCGGATCGGAAGACGATGATTTGAGCTTCCGGCATGCCTTGGCGAGCTCAGCGTATTCGTCACGGTGTGTACGGCAGAACTGCGACAGCAACATGGCCCCGCCGGGGATGGCGATACCTTTGCGGTGACGGCGGCGGATCAGGGCGTGCAGGGCCGCTTCGGTGACGACCCGCCGGTCCCGTTGGGTCAGCCTGGGCCAGCTCGATTCCCCCAAGTGGACGATGCCCAACAGGATTTTGGTTTTCCAGGGGGCGTGGTGAAAAGCTCGATGGAGGGCGATGCTGAAATCCGGGCCGAATTGTCCTTGAAATGCGAGCGTCGCTGCCTGAAGCAGCCAGTTTCCGGCCTCGCTGGGGGCGAGCCTCAGCGCCTGGCGGGAATATTTCCGGGCGCTGGCCAGAGGCCCGGAATGTTGGCCCGTAGTGTCGGCCTGATACAAATGGACCCTGGCCAGAGTGAACCAGGCGTGATGGTTGGCCGGATCGAGCCGGGTGGCCAGTCGTTGGCGTGGGAGGATTTGTTCGGGCGAGGACTCGTCCAGTGCAGCTTCGTCGATCTCGGTGAGCAGGTCGGCGGTTCCCCAACGCAGGGCAGTGAAAGCCAGGGCGAGACAAAGTCCGATTGCGGTCAGGGCGAGGGTGGTAGCCATCCGGGAGCGGTCATGGGTATGATCGGGGGAGTAAGGAGGCTGTGCCCGGTGACTGCATTTTTCATCCCGTTCGTTGGATACGATCCAGGCCAGGGCCAATAGGGTCAGCCAGGTGGCCGTATTGGCGGGAATCTGCAGATTGAACTCGACCGTGGCGTGCATCAAAGTGGCGATGGACGCCATCAGGATGCCGAATCCGTAGCCGCGGCGCCAAGGGGAAGGAGAGCTGATCGCCTGCCAGGCCTGTCTGAGACAAAATAACAGAAAAGCGCCGAGCAAGGCGACGCCAAGGATACCGACTTCATTGAGGAACTGCAGGTAATCGTTGTGCGCGTGGCTCCAGATGCCTGAAATTTCGGCCTGGAAGTAGCGGGGGACGACGGCATAGTTGTTGGGTCCCGTGTGATCATATTCCCAAGAGGAGCTATCCTTTGTTCCGTGCTTGGGATGTTCTGAGCGAGCTGATGGCAGAGTCCCAGGCCGGAAAGACGACTCAAGCTTGATGGACGAGGAGGAAGTCATGGTCATCCGTCTCCACAAGAAAGCCCGCACCACGCCCGAGATCCGCCGGGAGATCCAGAACTCCAAGCTGCCGGCCACGGTTCTGGCCAGGAAATACGGGGTTCATCGTCATACCATCCGCAAGTGGCGCCAGCGCGATTCGGTCGAGGACGCCTCGCACCGGCCCCATCGCATCCATGCCACCCTGACCCCGCAGCAGGAAGCGATCGTCGTCTGTCTGCGCGAAACCCTGCTGTTGCCCCTGGATGACCTGCTGGCGGTCGTTCATCGCTTCATCTATCCCGAGATGTCCCGCTCGGCTCTGGACCGGCTGCTGCGCCGCCATGGGGTTTCCAACCTCAAAGAACTGATCGCCGCCAAGGAAGGAGAGAACGCCCCTTCCAAGGGCAAGAAGAAGGGCTTCAAGGACTACGAGCCCGGGTTTGTCCACATCGACATCAAGTACCTGCCTAAGATGCCCGACGAGAGCCGGGGCCGTTACCTCTTCGTCGCCATCGATCGGGCCACCCGCTGGGTCTACCTGGAAATCCATCCCACCAAGGAAGCCAGGGTCGCCGCCGCCTTCCTCGAGCGCCTGATCGCCAAGGCCCCCTTCACAATCACCAAGGTCCTGACCGATAACGGCAAAGAGTTTACCGACCGCTTCTGTGCCACCGGGGAGCGCGAACCGACCGGCCGACACCTTTTCGACCAGGTCTGCCAATGCCATGGCATCGAGCACCGCCTCATCCCGCCCAAACACCCCCAGACCAACGGCATGGTAGAACGCTTCAACGGTCGGATCGCCGAAATCCTCAAAACCACTCGCTTCCAAAGCAGCCAGGATCTGGATCGGGCCCTGATGCAGTATGCCAGCGTCTACAACCATCAGATCCCCCAGAAGGCCCTGGGACACATCTCACCAGTACAGGCCCTCAAAGACTGGCAGAAGAAGCGGCCGGAGCTCTTCAAAAAACGTGTATATAATCTCACGGGGCTTGACACATAGTAACTTCCCAGTCCGGAACCGGACCAGGGATAATCCTGCCAATAACGGAGGGAACAGGTATCGAGGATGCCGCGTTCCCCCATGTTTTCCGTCTGTTCCAGGCGGTGGACGACCTTGTCCAATCCGACCAGGGAGCCAATGAAAAAGACATCCACAATCAACAGACTGGAGATCAGAATCAATACCGCGGGCGAAACTCGGCGTTTGCCGAAAAAGAGCATGAGGCATGCGGTCGACAGCAGGGCGAAAAAGAACGAGGCGTTGCCCATCCGCGAACGGGTCATGACCAATGCCACGGTCATGACCAACAGCATCAGTCGCAGGCGCATGCCAGGGCCGAGGAACCAGTCCAACAGGTGCCGCAGACGTTGGCGCCAGGATCGGCGGAAGGGGTTCGGAGCGCTTTGAGCCAGCAGGTGTCCCAGGCCGACGGAGAGGCATAACACCAGGTAATTGGCCAGGTTGTTCCGGCTGACGAAAGTGCCGGTGGCGCGGTGCCAGAAAGTTGGCTTGGGTCCTGGAAACCCCCATTCCAATCCGGAGAGCACCATGAAGGTGCCATAAAGCGCTTGCAGGGTTCCGGCGGTCACCAGGACCAAGACCAGGGTTTTCACCCGCTTACGGCTGTCGATGAGCGCCAGGGTCAACAGGAAGATGCCGGTGTAGGCCAAGGTTTGCAACCATCCCAGTCGGGTGGCGTGGTTTTCCAGGGTGAGCGGGGCGGTTGATTGATGGAGGACAAGGTATGCTTTGGCCGCCTCTGGTGAAATCCGCGCCAAAACCGAGACAGGCAGAGGCAATAGCTGCAATGCCACATAAAGGGACCATAACGCCAATGTGATCAGGGCGGGCCTGGCCGCCCGCAGGGCTGGCGTCAGGGGCCGGTTTCCCCGGTACCATTGCCACAACCAGACCGCGACCAGCAGAAAAACGGCACCTGCCAACACGCTGCGGAAAGGAATGCGGTTGCCCCCCATGGGTAACGGCAGCAAGAAAACCAGGGCCAGGAAGGCCGCATACAAAGGGTCATTCCGGTTCCGTCGGATCATCGTGGCGGGTTCGTAAAGGCTGATAGCGTTGGGTGTTCAGCGGATCGTCGTCCACGATCCGCCCATCGACCTCGACCCAGGCGTGGGCTTTGATGCCTTTCTTTTCCTTGCGGACCCCGATCCGCAATACCGCCGGGTGGCCGTGGCGTTTCAGGAAATGATGCAGCGCAATGCTTCTGGGGAGGCAGGTGGGACGGTAAATATGATGGGCGGCGGCGATCTGAAAGCAACGTACCAGGACATCCAGGGAAGGGGATTTTCCCCGGGGTGCCGGGGGAGGAAACGGCCGCCGGCGGAAGCGGGCCAGCAGCAACCGCCCCCAGGCTTCGGCGATCCAGGGCAGTTGGTGCAAAACGAAGCGCAGTTTTTGCGCTCTCCTCATGGTTTTCCCATCCGAAACACCCGGTCGGCGATTTCCAGGCTATGGGGGCGATGGCTGACGAGGATCACGGTTTTTTTGGCGAAGCGCTCGCGTGCCGCCTGGAGGAAACGGCGTTCCCCTTCGGGGTCGAACTGGGACGTGGCCTCGTCCAATACCAGAATGGGGGCGTCCTTGATCAATGCCCGGGCCAGGGCGACGCGCTGACGCTGCCCGCCGGACAATCGTACGCCATCGGGGCCGATTTCGGTCTCGCCTCCCCTGGGCAGCGAGGCGATCAGCGCGTCCAGTTGAGCGACCGCACAGGCGGCTTCCAGCTGTCTGCGATCCGCTTCCGGATTGCCGTACAGGATGTTGGCGAACAGGGTGTCATGGAACAGACGGGTGTGCTGGCCGGCATAGGCGATTTGTTGGCGGACGCTTGCCGGGCTGCATGAGGTCAGACTGCGGCCGTTGATGGTAATGATGCCGCTGTCAGGATCGTAGAAGCGCAGCAACAGGGCCACCAGAGTGCTTTTGCCGCTGCCGTTGGGGCCGACGAGGGCGACGGTGGTTCCCGCCTCGATGGAGAGCGTCAGGTCATTCAGGACTGGCGTCTGACCGGGATAAGCGAAGGATACCCGGTTGAAGAGAATGTCGCCTTCGGCGTCCCGGCGCCGGAGCCGGTAACCGTGATGTCTCTCCGGTGGGGTCTCCAGGATCGCGTTCAGCCGCCGGGCGGCGGCGCTGGCCTGCTGCAATTTGCCGTAAATGCCGCTGAGGGAATTGAGGGGATAGAACAGCAGCAGGGCATACATCAGGAAGCTGAATTGCCGGGCCGTATTCAGCCGCCCGTTGACCGTTTCCAGAGCGCTCCAGGCAACGGCTGCCACCAGGGCGGCGGCGATGGCGCTCTGGATCGCCAGGGTGAATAATGCCTGCCCGATTACGTAACGGCGACTGCGCTGGAAGACCTGCTGTAAGCAATCGCGGAAACGAACGTTTTCGAAAGTTTCGCGATGGAAAGCCTTGATTTCCTGAATGCGGGCCAGGTTGTCGCGGGCGCAGGTGAGGGCTTCGTCGTAGCTGGTAAGGATTTGGTCGGCCAGCCGGTGCAGTTTTCCTCCGAACCAGCGGCTGATTCCATAACCTGTTGGTAACAAGAGGGCCAATGCCAGTCCTGGAAGTGGGGCCAAAGCGGTCAGTATGCCGATGATCGCCAGCAAGAGAAGTGTATGAGGCAGCAGGGGAGGGAGCGTGAGCGCCAGAAAACCGGCGACATGGGCGGCTTCGTGGTGGAGCAGCACGCTCAGATCGCGCCGTGAATGCTGATGGAAAAAACCCAGGGGCAGTGACAGCAAATGGGCATGGATCTTTTCCTGCAGCCGGGCCAGCAGGTTTTCGTGGGCGGTGCCGATGAGGCAGGAAGCGAAGAAACTCAGCAGGTTTCGAATCAGGAGCAGCGCCAGGAACAGGGCAAGGGATTGCCAGGGGATGGCGTCTGCTGTTTGCGGCTGCAGCAATTCATCGGTGATGCGTCCTGCGATCCAGGGGGCGACCAGGAGTGCGCCCTGGGCGAGGCCTTGCAATCCGATTCCCAGGGCGATGTGCGGCCATACCGGACGCAGAAAGGGGAACCAGCGTCGTAAAGGGGCAAGGCGCATTATCGGACGGGACATTCACGCGCACACGGAAGACAACAGCCGGGCAGGGTTGTCGCTTACCAGGCGTCTGGCTGCGGTTTCTCCGATCAGATCCGTGGCGACGGCAAGTCCATGGCGCAGTCCCGGGGGGCGCCGCTGAAGATTGTGACAATCGCTGGCCAGAAAGTGGACCTGACCTGCTTGCAGGAAGATCCTGGCCGCTTCATAAGTGTGGGCACCGAAGATTCCGGTCAGGCTGGCCGCCGTGACCTGAATCAGGCAGCCGGCCTCGATAAAGGCTTCGAGTCTGCCCGGATCGGTTTGCAACGGGCGCAGGCGTTCCGGGTGCGCCAGAATCGGGCGGATACCCTGGCGGGTCAGCCAGTGAATCAGATTGATCGTGCCATGGGGAATCCGCTCGAAAGGCAGTTCCAGAAGAAAGGCGGGTTCCCCTTCCCATTGGCCGCAACAGGGCAGGGCGTTTTGCCGGGCCAATGTCAGGATATGCGGGCCTATATGCACTTCGGCGGCCAAACGGATCTCGATGGCCAGTCCGTGCTGGACGACCTGTTGCCGGAAAGCCCGAAAACGCTGTTGCAGGTCCGGCCATGGCAGATCGAAGGGTGGGCGTCCCAGGTGGGGGGTGAGCCATTGAATCCCGATGCCTTCCCTTTGACTCGTTTCAAGCATGGCCAGTGCCTCTTCGGTTGTGGACGCTCCATCGTCCACACCGGGGAGAATGTGACTGTGGATGTCAATCAGTCGCTCAGGCACTGCCAGAGGGGGTGATCCGGGCGTATTGATAATCCCCGTAGGTCCCGCCGTAGTAGCCGTGGTAGCCGTAATAGGCGGCTTTTTCCAGATCCAACTGATTGAGAATGATACCGGTCGGCCGTTTTTCCACGGTTTGTAGCCGTTTCAGGGCGGCCATCACTGAATTGATCGGCGTATCGTCGGCTTTGACGACCATGGCGATGGCATCGCTCAGGCGCGCGATGACCAACGGATCGCTGACCGCGTTGATGGGCGGGGTGTCGAAGACGATATGGGCGAATCGTTGTTTCAGTTTCGCTACCAGTTCCTGGAAGGCATGGGACGACAGCGCTTCGAGGGGGTGTGGCGGGGTCATTCCGGCGGCCAGATAATAAAGGTTGCCTTCCTGCTTGTCCTGAACCAGTACTTCTTCCAGGCGGGCCTCCCCCAGGAGGACCTCGGTCAGGCCTTTGGGCGCCTTGGTTATGAGTTCCCCCAGTCTGGGTTTGCGCAGATCGGTTTCCAATAACAAGGTGGTGTCCAGCTTGGCGAAGGCCATGGCCAAATTGCACGCCAGCGTGGTTTTTCCTTCGTTGGGTACGGAGGAGGTAATCATGATGGTTTGTGGGGGGCGGTCAAGATTGGAAAACAGCACCCCGGTTCTTATATAGTTGATTGCCTCGACGAATTTATGCGGCTGGCCGCTGCGGTAAACGCACTCTGGAGGCGAGCCATGCAATTCTTTGTTGTCGAGCAGGGGGGTGACGCCGAGCAGTGGCACCCCGATTTTTTTCTCGACGTCTTCTTCCGTTTTGACCGTGTTGTCCAGATATTCCCTCAGGAATGCGATCAATACCCCCAAAAATCCCCCCAGCACGGAACCGACAAAAAGGATCTGGGCTTTCTTCGGCTTGAATGGCTTTAGGGCCGGGTGTGCCTTTTCGATCACGGTGATGTTGGGGAGGTTGTAATTGTGCTGGGCTTCCAGCTGGCGGGCTTTCTCCAGAAGGTTTTCATAAAGTTCCCGTTGGGTCTGAACGTCGCGTTCCAGTTGGGCCAGCTTGAAACTTTTGTCCTGATAGCGGATGATGGCGTTCTCCTGGTCTGCGATCAATCGTTTCAATTCCTGCTCTCGCGCCCGCGCTACCTCCAGTTCCTTGCGCAAGTTGGCGGCGATCTTGTCGATTTCCTGACGTAGGGCTTTACGGGCTTCCTCGAGGGCGGAATTGGCCGCGATCATTTTGGGGTGTTTGGGTCCGTAGCGCTCCGACATTTCGCGGACTGCCTGCAATCTCTGGACCAACTGGGCCTTGAGCTGTTCGATCACCCGGTTGTTGAGGACCGAACTGACGGATTCCAGACTGGTGCCGCTGTCGAGAATCGCTTTGACCTGGCGGTAGCGGACTTCCAGTTCGCTGCGCTGTGCCTGGGCCCGGACCAATTCAGCCGAAAGGGATGCCAGCTTGGTTGCTGCGATTCTCTGGGAGTTTTCCGTATCGATAAGGTTTTCCTGGGCCTGGAAACGCTGCAGGGCTTCTTCGGAGGCCTTCAGTTTGTTTCGCACCTCTTTGAGCTGATCTTTGAGCCACTGAGTCGCCGCTTGGGTGGTCTCCATTCGGGATTCGACCGAGAACTGGATATAGGCCTGGGCGATGGCGTTGGCGATCTGGGCGGCCAAAACCGGATCCGGGGCGGTGTATTCGACGGTGATGACGGCACTTTCCTCATCCCCCGTCACCTTGAGGTTGGAAAGCAGCAGATCGACATAAGGCGCCAGCGGGTCCATTTCCCGGATTTCCGCCCCCTCTTTTTCCGGCGTTTCCGGCAGCCAGGCTTTGGGAATCCAGGCACGCCAGTCGATTTTTGGCAGTTCAAACAGTTTTTTGCGATTGGCGCCGGTGAAGGTGGGATTATGGACCAGATCCAGCTGGCGAATGACCTTTTCGGCGATGGCGCGGCTGGCGATCAGTTCGTACTGGGTCTTGTAGAACACCCAGGCCGTGTTGACCGATTGGTAAGGACCGACTTGGTCGGCAACACGCTGCATGACCGGTTCGGCGATGAGCCGGACGCGGGACTTGTAAAGGGGTTGTGCATTGAAAGCAATCAGAAAGGCGATGAAGAACCCAAGCAGAACGAAGGCAAGGATGCCCCATTTGTGGCGTTTGAGAATCAGCCAGTAGTCGAGGAGGCTGATTTCTTCCTCCTCGTCTGGAATGGGATGAGGCAACAAGGCGGTGTTTGACCGGGTGTCGGCGGGCAATGGCGTCAATTTCGGGACCGGATACTGCATAGGGCAATCTGCGTTAACGTGTGGTTGAATCAAAAGAAACTTTGGCCGATGGTGACGATGTCACCCGGGCGCAACGGGGTTTGCATGTCCGCATCGATTTCTTTTTGGCCCTTTTCCCGCTTCAGGGTGATGGCACTTTTGGAAGCCCTGGGTGTCAGGCCGCCGGCCATGGAGATGGCTTTTTCCACCGTCAGGCCTTTCTCGTAAGGGTAGGCCCCCGGTCTTTTGACTTCGCCGCGGATATAAATGTTGCGAAAGCGCTTGATGGAGACGGTGACGATGGGTTTCTTCAGGTATCCGTCCGCAAGGCGCCGTTCGATCTCCTTTTCGATCGTTTTGGTGGACAGACCGGCAACCTCGACATCCCCGATCAGAGGAAACGAGAGTATGCCGTTTGGATTGATCGGTATCTCATTGAAGCTGAGATCCGGTTCACCGAACACCCGGATGGTCAGGACGTCACCAGGGGCGACCTGGTAACTTTCGTCGTCCTCTCCTGCCAGCAGCGGATCGAGCAGAAGGAAAGCGAAAAGAAAGCCAATGATCTTAAGGATTACGGGCATATTCGGGCAGTATCTGAACATGGAAGCTTATGATGTTGGCGGCATAGTCACTCAGCCGCAAAGACGAATCACGGGTATCGTGGCGGTATCTCAGGCCGAGATTCAGCCAGTGCAGCATCGCATAGTCTATCTCAAACCCGAAATTGAGGAAACGGTCCCGCCGTTTCGGGCCGAACTTGTTGAAGGTATAGTCATCCTTTTCGTAACCTGCGCTGGTTCGGATGCGGATGCGTTCGGTAGGTTCGTGTTGCAGGGTCAGGCCGATCCGGTTGGCCAGGAAAAGGGTGCTGGCAGTGCTGCTCAATTGGGGCATCCGTTTGGCTCTCAAGGTGACTCTGGAATAAGGTCTGGGCTGCCAATTGATCGACACGCGGGCGCCAAATCCGGAAAAAGGCTTGAAGAATCGCTGGTCCTTGGGGGTGTTGCGGATGTAGCCCAGAAGAATCTCGCCTTGGGTGACAGCGCTGATTTCCCAACTGGCTCCTTGGAAGACGTGCCATTGGTCGAAATCCTGGTCGAAGGTTTTGTTCATCTGGAAGTCATTGATCTGGTACTGGAATTCGGTTACGAGCCAGGTCTTTGGCAGTACATGATAGAGCCAGGTGGCGGTACCGATGTGTCGATTTCTGTCAGAGAATTCGCGTTGATTGTTCTGGAATCTTCGGGAGATCTCCTCGTAGGCCAGTTGCAGCTGGGCTGTAGCGATCCGGCGGCCATAGGTGAACTGGGCGCGGAAGTGATTGTCGTGCCAGCGGTTGGGTTTTGGGGGGGCAAACACCTGGGTTCCCGATACGCCGGGTTGATCGTGCCCGATTTTGTAACGATCGCTCAGTTCCAGCCCCATTTTTTCCGTGGGATGGAAGCCGAAGCCGATGGACATGGCGTGGTCCATGTAATCCTGCTCGTCCAGCACGCGATAGACCCCATAATCCCCCTCATAGCGTACATTGAGGTCATAAACGACTGTGCCTGCTTTCCAGTGTAGCATGGGACGGGCCTGGAACATAGTGTCGGCTTTTTCCCGCTTCTCGCTTCGTAACACATTGTCCAGCCAGGCATAGCCGATCTGTAGTGCTGGATAGAAGCCGGGATTCAGCTGTTGTGTATCAATCGCCAAGCCGTTAAAGGCTACGGGAAACAGCAGAAAAAACAGGCAGGTACGCCGATGAAAATTGCTGAACACTTTTCGGGGTGTGGAGTTGTTCGATCGGTTGGCCGCTGTATCTTGCAAAACAAACGTCGTTATCGCAAGCGCTGTGTGGCCAGTGACCCGGTCCGGGCCGTCGGCCAGTACCTGCTGCAGCGGTACCGGGCATGTCAGGATTTCGGGTATAGTGGGCTGTGCCGTTGATCCATATTGCGCCAGGGGAATCGCTTGAGCCGCCGTTTGTTCCGTTCCACCGCCGTCGTCGGCGGCATGACCCTGATCTCGCGGGTGCTGGGGTTCGTCCGCGACGTGGTCATCGCCTATCTGTTCGGGGCCAACGCCGCCACCGACGCCTTTTTCGTCGCCTTCAAGATCCCCAACTTTCTTCGCCGCCTGTTCGCCGAGGGGGCTTTCTCCCAGGCCTTCGTGCCGGTGATGGCCGAGTACAAGGAACAGCGGGGCCGGGTCGAGCTCAAGCGTTTCCTCGACCGTACCGCCGGTTCCCTGGCCCTGGTGCTGATGGCGGTGACGGTGCTCGGGGTGATCGGCGCGCCGTGGGTGATCCTGGTGTTCGCGCCGGGTTTCGCCCGTTCCGGGGAGGTGTACGCGCTGGCGGTGCAGATGTTGCGGATCACCTTCCCCTATCTGTTCTTCATCGCCTCCACCGCCATGGCCGGAGCGATTCTCAACACCTTCAACCGCTTCGCGGTGCCGGCCTTCACCCCGGTGCTGCTCAATCTGTGCCTGATCGCTTCCGCCTGGTGGCTGGCGCCGCAGCTGCCGCAGCCGGTCACCGCCCTGGCCTGGGGGGTGTTCGCCGCAGGCAGCCTGCAGCTGCTGTTCCAGTTTCCCGCGCTGTGGCGGTTGAAACTGCTGCCCAGACTGCGCTGGGGCTTCCACGATCCCGGCGTGCGCAAGATCCTCAAGCTGATGCTGCCGGCGCTGTTCGGGGTGTCGGTGACCCAGATCAACCTGCTGATCGACACTCTGCTGGCCTCGTTCCTGCCCCACGGCAGCATCTCCTGGCTATACTATTCCGACCGCCTGGTGGAATTTCCCCTCGGGGTGTTCGGCATCGCCCTGGCGACGGTGATCCTGCCCAATCTGTCCAAGGACTGGGCCGCCGGCCGCCGGGAGGATTTCTCCCGCGCCATCGACTGGGCGCTGCGCTGGGTGGTCCTGATCGGCCTGCCGGCGGCGGTGGGCCTGGCGGTGCTGGCCAGGCCCATTCTGGCGACCCTGTTCCAGTACCGTTCCTTCACCGCCCACGACGTTCACATGGCCAGTCTGAGCCTGACGGCCTATGCCGTGGGTCTGATCGGTTTCATCCTGGTCAAGATCCTGGTGCCCGGTTTCACCGCGCGCCAGGACACCCGCACCCCGGTACGCTTCGGGGTGGCGGCGATGGTGGTCAACATCGTATTGAACCTGGGCCTGATCGGCTGGCTGGCCCACGCCGGCCTGGCCCTGGCGACGTCCCTGGCGGCCTGTGTCAACGGAGGGCTGTTGTTGATGCGGCTGAGGCGGTTGGGGGTTTATCGGGCCGGGCCGGGGTGGTGGGGATTGTTGCTGCGGGTGGTGGTTGTCAATGGAATGATGGCGGCCAGCTTGTATTACGCCGCCCGGGAATTTTCCTGGGAGGGGCTGCTGGAGATTCGCTTGTTGCAGTTGGCGGGGTTGATCGGGCTGGGGGTGCTTGTTTACGGCAGCGGTTTGTGGATTGTTGGATTGCGATTCCGGCATCTAAAGGGAGAATCCTCGGCCTCCAGCTGAAGCTGGAGGCCGATCGGTGCAAAATTCAATTATGGACAAGGCTGCTGGCCCGACAGTAGGGTTACGTTGGTGAAATTTTTTGCCCCACAGAGGCTATAGCCGCTCGTTGCATCGCCTGTGACGGTATAGCTGTAAGAAGCTTGGCCGTATGTGTATGTCACTTGTGCGCCGGATGTGCTCCAGCTGCCCACCGTTTTGGAAGGATCCACCGGATCGGAGGGTCCTTTTTTGTAGTCGATCAAAGCACCGCTGGGAGCGTGGTATTCCTGCCATTTTTCCCCGGTGCTGCTATCCGTCACACAGATCGTTTTGCCGCGAAGCACGGTGGCGGCATCGCCTACTGGCGGAGAGGCGCAATCGGCGGACGCGGTAAAGGCCAGTCCGCCCAAAGACAAAGCGGTGAACAGAAGGGCTATGTGTGTGGAGAGTTTCATTTGTCGGACCTCCTTCTTGCTTCTGGTGGATCTGTCTTGACAACTATGGCACAAAGTACCGTGAAGTAAAACAACATCATCCCCCGCGCCGCATCCATCGTACTGCCCGTCAGGCTGACCGTCACGAAGCCCGCCAGCCCCCCCAGGCACGCCAGTTCCCAGGGCCGACCCTCGCGCCAGCCGGGCCACAGCCGCCGGGCGGCCGCATACAGCAGTAGTCCGGCCCCCAGCAGCCCCAGCCAGCCCTGGGCGAAGTATACCTCGATGCCGGCCTGGTGGATGTGCCAGGCCAGGTCGCGGTCGGTGACGAACAGCCAGAAGGTGTCGCCGCGTTCGAAACCGCCGTTGCGGAGCAGATCGTTGCCGGCGGGGGCTAGAAGATGGATGTCGTCCACGTCGATGGGATGGTCGCCGGCGTTGTACAGGGAAAGCTTGAGCGGCCGTCGGCCGTCCCCCAGTTCGCCGCTGTGAAGGACGAGGGTTACCGGTTCCCAGCGGGACGGCCGCTCAGGCTGCAGCCGTTGCCAGTGGCAGCGGAAGGAATACAACAGCGCCTTCTCGCATAGGGGTACGGTCAGGGCGTCTCCGGCGGCGGAGACGCGCAGACGGGCTTGCAGGCGGTAAGGGGTGTGGGGAGCGAGCGCGACCCGTTGGTCCAGGTAGACCGACTCGCCCGGCAGCAGCCGGAGGAAATGCTGCCGTCCTTCGCGGCGGACGAGATAGCCGCCCGGCGGACGGTCGTAGTCGCCGTAGAGCAGATAGTTGAGCGGATAGCGGCCGAAGCCGCTGCCGACGAGGCGGGCCGGCCAGCCGGCGTCCATCAGGTTCAGCGCCCGCTGCCAATGATGCCAGCGGATCGTCAGATCCTGGCCGGAACGTTGCAGGCGATAGCGGGCGAAGCCGTCGCTCAGAATCGGGGCGGCGATCAGAGCGAGCAGCGCCGCCAGGGCGATCGCCACTGGCCAGCGCCGCCGTGCGCCGAGCGCCACCGCCAGAAAGCCTATCGCCATGCCGGCGTAGCCGCCGCGGGAGAAGGTGACCAGCATGGCATAGGCGCTCAGCCCTGCCAGCCCCGCACCCGCCAGACGGACCCAGGGGGAGGGGTGGCGCAGGATCCCCACCAGCAGGAACGGCAAGGCGAGCGCCAAAAACGCCTCGAGATAGGCGCCTCCGGTCTGCATGCTGGCGAAGGTGCCGGTGACGCGGAAGACGTTGTCGAAGTCGGTCAGGCCGACGAAGAGGAAGCGTTCCCGGATCACCACCAACACTTCGACCGCCAGGGCGGCGACGACCGCCTGAAAGACGAGGCAGCGGGCCGATCCGCTCTCCGATTCGGGAATCCGCCGCAGCAACGGGAGCAGCAGCAGCGGCCACAGCAGCCCCTTGCCCTCCAGCCAGGCGTTCAGAGGCGAATGGGACCCGAACGGTTCGTGAAAATCCAGCCCCCGCAGTCCCCGGGCGGTGGCGGCCAGCCAGCTCAGCCACAGCAACGCCACGGCCCACTTTGCGGCGGCGCCGGGCCAGGGGCGCGGTGGCTGCCTGAGACGCAGGGAAACCACCGCCAGGGTGGCCAGCACCAGAAGGTCGAATTCCTCCAGCGGCAGCCGGCCCTCGAAGGGGGCCAGGTCCAGCAGCGGCAGGCAGAAAGGCAGCACGAACAGCCAGGCAAGGGGCTGAAACCACAGGAGCAGGGCGTAACCCGCCACGATTCCCACCCAGATGCCGGCATGGGGGATCCCGGCCAGTCCTGTGAACAGTATCGCTGTGGCGATGGCCGTAGCCGCCAGGGTCTTTCCAGAGGGCAGTGGTGTCGGGGCCGGGGTGGCCACGGACGGGAGAGGTGATGGAGGGGCCTGAGCTCTGCCATCGACGGTCCGGGCGAGCCAGGCGGTCGCGCCGTAGGCCAGGGCGGCGGCCGCGGCGGCGATCAGCAGGTTGGTCGGATCGGGGTGATGGCCGGCGAGCCAGAGCTTGCCCGTCTCCACCGGCAGGGCCAGCAGCGCGGCGAGCCAGGCGGCGGTCCCGGCGCCACCGGCTTCGGGAAGCCGGCGCGCCCGCCGCCGGCACCAGACGGCGATACCGATCGGGACATACAGGGCCAGGTTGGCCAGCAGGCTGGCCATGGCCATCGGCTCGGAGCTGTAATAGTGGTAATAGAAGGGCGTGAAATGCAGGTCGGCGAGGCGTGCCAGACCGACGCCGAAGGGGAGCCGGCCGGCGGTGAACCAGGCGTTGACCAGCAGCAGAGCGAACAGGTAGGGGAACGCCAGCAACGGCAGCACGCGGTTCAGCATGTGGGCGAGGGCGTCCACGCTCTGGCGGCGGAGCCAGTTGGCCAGCATCCCGCCGGCGACCAGGCCGAGGGCGCGGGTCATCAGGGAAATGCCCTGGGCAGTGGCGGAAAGGATGAACAGCTGCACCAGCTCCAGGCCGGCGCCCAACAGCAGGCCCGCCACGGCCAGGCGGCGCAGGCCGAAGGCAGGCCACAGCAGCCCCAGCAGGAGGCCCAGGGGAGCGACCGCCACTGTTTCCACCCCCAGGCGGGCGCCACAGCGGAGCGGACCGCCGCAGCCCGGCGTCACCAGCCAGCCCACGTTGGCGGAGGCAAGGTGAGCGCCCAGCTCGGCCGGGGACAGGGCGATGTCGTAGGGGAACAGGGCCAGGGCGACATAGGCCAACAGGTAGGCGACGGCGGCGGCCTGCAGCGATTCCCGGCCGCCGCGGGTGAAGGCGTCGCCGAGGCGGACGAGGAAGGACCGTCCCCGCCACCACAGCAGGATGCCGCCGAGGCTGCCGAGGCCCTCGGCGATCAGATCGTTGAGGGACACCGTGCGTGGGGCGAAGAACTGCTGGACGAATTCCACCGCGACCGCCACCCCAAGGCAGCCGCCGAAGATCAGAGCCAAGGCCGGCGACGGACGGGGGCGTACCTGCCGAAGCCCCAGGAAGGCGCCACAGGCGAGGAAGGCAAGCGGAATGTAAAGTACGATGTTGGCGATCCAGTCCGCGCGCGAACCTGGTCCCAGTTGCAGATAGGCGAGGTGCTGGAAATTTTCCAGCGCCTGGGTCAGACTCAGGGGGCGGGGCTGGAAGGGAATCAGGCTGCCGTAAACGACGAAGCCAAGGTAGAGCCAGAGATAGCGCAGCAGGCGGCGGTGTTCGGCACTGGGATGCATGACGGCTTCCGGGGATGGATGGGATGATTATAGCGGCTCTCAGGGTGCGATACCTTTTCCTCCTCGCTGTTTTCGGCCTGCTGGCGGCATTGCCGGCCGCCGAAGGCGAGCTGGCGGGATTCCGTTTCTCCCATCCGCGCCTGCCGGTGCCGACGGCGGCGGAGAGGCAGCGTCTAAAGGAAGCGCTGCCGCCCATCGATCAGCACGCGCTGGCGGGGGTGGCGGGTTTCTATTCCACCATTCTGAAAGCCCATCTGCATCCCGATCCGAAGAAGATCGATGCCCTCGTTCGCCGCTTGTCCGGCCTGGCCTACCGGGGGCGCGGTCACCGTCAGGCGATGCCGCTCGCCCAAGCCTACGATTGGCTTTATCCCCGCCTCTCCCCGGCCCAGCGCCGCCGGCTGCAGGACAGACTGGCCGAAGGCTGCCGCTATCTGAGGGACTACATCGAAAGCGCCGCCCTGTCGCCTTACAACGTCTATCTCTACAACGCCCCGTTCCAGGCCCTGATGGCGGTGGCCATCGCCCTTTATGGGGATCATCCTGAAGGCGAGCAGTGCATGGCTTTCGCCTACGATCTGTGGAAACACCGGGTCCTGCCGGTCTGGCGCCAGGTGATGGGCCATACCGGGGGCTGGCACGAAGGCGGAGAATACGTGGGGATCGGCATCGGTCGGGCGGCGTACAGCGTACCGTCGATGTGGCGCCGGGCCACGGGGGAGGACCTGTTCCGGGAGCCTGGGATTCGGGGATTTCTGGATTTTCTCGTCTACCGCCACCGTCCCGATCGGACCCACATGCGCTGGGGCGATGCCGGCCACTTCGACCGCCGGGTGCCGGAGCGTTACGCCCTGGCGCTGGAGTACCGCGACGCTGCCGCCTACACCTTCTTCGGTTGTCCCCGCCGGCTCCGCCCCACCGCCTGGCCCTGGGGGCCGCTGCCGGACGATTCCCTGTGCCGCCCGGAGGCGGTCGAAACCCTGCCGCTGCAGAAACACTTCGACGGCATCGGCATGGTCATCGCCCGCAGCGACTGGCGCAGGGATGCCACCTACGTCACCTTTAAGGCCGGCGACAACTACTGGTCCCACACTCACCTGGACCAGGGCAGCTTCACCCTCTACAAGGGCGGGCCACTGGTCATCGACAGTGGCCTCTACGGACCGAAATACGGGTCCGACCACCACATGAACTACAGCTACCAGACCATCGCCCACAACGTCGTCACCGTGACCGATCCGGACGACACCGCACCGATGCCAGGCAAGGACGAGAAACCGCCGCGTCTCATCGCCAACGACGGCGGCCAGCGCCGGGTCGGCTCCGGGTGGGGGAAGCGGGCGCCCATCGATTTGGACGAATGGCGGGAGGACTACGAGACTTACCACACCGGCCGCATCGCCCGTTATCACGCCGGCGACGGTCTGGTGGTGGCGGTGGCGGAACTGACGCCGGCCTATACCAACCACCGTTGCGGCGAAGGCAATTTCTTCGACCGCACCTGCCGGGTCGAACGCTACTGGCGCACTTTCCTCTACGACCGCCGCAACGACGTGGTGGTGATCCACGACGACGTGACCGCCACCGACCCCGCTTTCATCAAGCGCCTTCTGATTCACACCCTCGAACGACCGAGGCTCGGTGAGGGCGGTTTTCGGGTCGATGTTCCGCCGAAGCCGCAACTGCACCGCCGCGGCGGATACCTGGAGGCGAAGGTGTTGTTCCCCAAGGAAGCCTATCTGAATCCCAGCGGTGGCCCCGGCTTCGAATTCTGGGTGGATGGTCGGAATTACGATGAGAGCGGCGAGGTCTGGCGCAAGGTGGCGGCCCACCGGGAGCCCAGACCGGAGCCGGGGCGCTGGCGGGTGGAGGTGGTGCCGCCGGCGGCCCGCAAGCGTGACCGTTTCCTGCTGGTGCTGAAGCCTGCGTTGCGGGGGGAGGCCAATCCGACCGCAGTGATTCCGTGGCGGGAAGGCGAAGTCATCGGTTGCCGCCTGCAAGGGAAGCGCCCGCTCCGGTTGCGGTTTCCGGCCGGCCGTCCCGGCGTCCTCGTCGATCTGCCGGGCGGGACGCTCGATCTGACCGTCGAGGCCCGTTGACGGCGGCGAATTTGCTAAAATGCCCTGCTTTGTTCGATCATTGATGCGATGCGCCTGATCCGCGGCCTCCATAACCTGCCGGCACCCGGGACGGTGGCGACCATCGGCAATTTCGACGGCGTCCACCTGGGGCACCGCTACGTCATCCACCGTCTGGCGGCGGTGGGGGCGCGGATGGGGCTGCCGGTGACGGTGGTGCTGTTCGAACCCCAGCCGCAGGAGTATTTCCGCGGCGCCGCGGCGCCGGCGCGGTTGACCCGCCTGCGGGAGAAGGTCGCCCGCCTGGCCGAGCTGCCGGTGGATCGGGTCCTGGTGCTGCGCTTCGACCGGCGGCTGGCGCCGTTGCCGGCTGCGGCGTTCATCGACCGGGTGCTGGTCCAGGGGCTAGGGGTGAAATATCTGGTGGTGGGGGACGATTTCCGCTTCGGCCGGGGGCGGGAAGGGGATTTCGCCCTGCTGCGCCGGGTCGGTGAAACCCGGGGCTTCGAGGTGGTCCAGGCCCCCTCGTTCACCCTCGAAGGCGTGCGCGTGAGCAGCACCCGGGTGCGCGAGGCGCTGGAGCGGGGGGACATGGAGACCGCGGCGGAATTTCTCGGCCGGCCCTATTCCATGTGCGGTCGGGTGGCCGCCGGGCGCCAGCGGGGCCGGGACCTGGGGTTTCCCACCGCCAACATCGACCCCTTCCGCCGCAAGAGCCCGGTCAGCGGGGTGTTCGCCGTCACCGTCACCGGCGTGGCCGAACGGCCCTGGCCGGGGGTGGCCAACGTCGGTGTCCGTCCCACGGTCGCCGGCACCCGGGTGTGGCTCGAGGTGCATCTGTTCGATTTTCACGGCGATCTGTACGGTCGCCAGCTGGAAGTGTTCTTCCGGCACAAATTGCGCGAGGAGCGCCGCTTTCCCTCGTTGGAGGCGTTGCGTGCCCAGATTCAACAGGACGCGGCCCAGGCCCGCCAGTGGCTCGAAGACAAGGAACCCACATGGACTACAAACACACTCTGAACCTGCCCAAGACCGATTTCCCCATGCGCGCCAATCTGGCCAAGCGCGAACCCGAGCGCCTGGCCCGTTGGCAGGAAATGAAGCTGTACCGAAAGGTGCGCGAGCGTTTCGCAGGCTCCCCCAAGTTCGTGCTCCACGACGGCCCGCCCTACGCCAACGGTCCCATCCACATCGGTCATGCGGTCAACAAGATCCTCAAGGATTTCATCGTCAAGTCCAAGGCCCTGAGCGGCTTCGACGCCCCCTACGTGCCCGGCTGGGACTGCCACGGCCTGCCCATCGAGCAGCAGGTGGAGAAGACCGTGGGCAAGGCCGGGGTCAAGGTCAGCCCCGCCGAGTTCCGCGCCGCCTGCCGCGACTACGCCCGTTCCCAGGTGGAGCTGCAGCGCAAGGATTTCGTCCGCCTCGGCGGGCTGGCGGACTGGGAGCACCCCTACCTCACCATGGCGCCGGCGTTCGAGGCCAACATTCTGCGCGCCTTCGGCAAGATCCTCGCCCACGGCCACGTCACCCGCGGCGCCAAGCCGGTTTACTGGTGCACCGACTGTGGCTCGGCGCTGGCGGAAGCCGAGGTGGAATACGAGAACAAGCGCTCGCCAGCCATCGACGTGCGCTTCCGGGTGGTGGACGAGGCCGACTTTCTGGCCCGCTGCCACCGGGTGCCCGACCACGAAGGGGAGGGGCCGATCTCGGTAGTGATCTGGACCACCACCCCCTGGACCCTGCCCGCCAACCAGGCGGTCGCCATCCATCCGGAGCTGGAATACGCCGTGGTCCAGTGCCGCACCGATAAGGGACCGGAACGTCTGGTGGTGGCCGAGGGGCTGCTCAAGGAGGTCATGGCCCGTTACGGCATCGACGACTACCGCGTCGTGGCCTACTGCCGCGGCCGTGATCTGGAGGGCGTCAAGCTCCAGCATTCCTTCTACGACCGCCAGGTGCCCGTCATCCTGGGCGAGCACGTCACCCTGGAGGCCGGCACCGGCGCGGTCCACACCGCCCCCGGCCACGGTGAGGACGACTATCTGGTGGGGCGCAAATACGACCTGCCGGTGGACAATCCCGTCGGCGGCGACGGCCGTTTCCTGCCCAACACCCCGCTGTTCGCCGGCGAGCACGTGTTCACCGCCAACGACAAAGTCATCGAGGTGCTGCGCGAGCGCGGCGCCCTGCTGCACGCCGAGGTGATCGAGCACAGCTATCCCCACTGCTGGCGCCACAAGACCCCGATCATCTTCCGCGCCACGCCGCAGTGGTTCATCGCCATGGACAAACAGGGGCTGCGGCGAAAGGCGCTGGAAGAAATCAAAAAGGTGCGCTGGATTCCCGACTGGGGCCAGGCCCGCATCGAGGCGATGGTGGAAAACCGCCCCGACTGGTGCATCTCGCGCCAGCGCAACTGGGGGGTGCCGATCGCGGTGTTCCTCCACAAGGAAACCGGGGACCTGCATCCGCGCACCCAGGAATTCATCGAGGAAGTCGCCCGGCGCATGGAGGAAAAGGGGATCGACGCCTGGTTCGAGCTCGATCCCGAAGAACTGCTGGGCGAGGAAGCCGGGCAGTACGACAAGGTCACCGACATCCTCGATGTCTGGTTCGACTCCGGCGTCACCCACGAGTGCGTATTGCGCCGCCGCCAGGAACTGGGCTTTCCGGCCGACATGTACCTGGAGGGCTCCGACCAGCACCGGGGCTGGTTCCAGTCCTCGCTGCTGACCTCGGTGGCCATCAACGATGCCGCCCCCTACCGCCAGGTGCTGACCCACGGTTTCACCGTGGACGAGAAGGGCTACAAGATGTCCAAGTCCCGCGGCAACGTGATCGCCCCCCAGCAGGTGATGGACAGGCTCGGTGCCGACGTGCTGCGCCTGTGGGTGTCGGCCACCGACTACCGCGGCGAGATGGCGGTTTCCGACGAGATCCTGGGCCGCACCGCCGACGTTTATCGTCGCCTGCGCAACACCGCCCGTTATCTGCTGGCCAACATGGTCGGTTTCGACCCGGCCGCGCACAAAGTGCCCTATGAGAACATGCTGCCCCTGGACCGCTGGGCGGTGGACCGGGCCCTGCAGTTGCAGCGGGAGGTGATCGCCGCTTACGAGGACTACCAGTTCCACCGCGTCTATCAGAAGGTCCACAATTTCTGCGCCGTGGACATGGGCGGTTTCTATCTCGACGTCATCAAGGACCGCCAGTACACCTGCCAGGCCGACAGCCTGGCGCGGCGTTCGGCCCAGACCGCCATGTACCACATCGCCGAGGCGCTGGTGCGCTGGCTGGCGCCGATCCTGAGCTTCACCGCCGACGAGATCTGGGAGTTCATGCCCGGCGAGCGGGAGGAATCGGTGTTCCTCACCACCTGGTACGAGGGGCTGCAGGCGCTGCCGGAGGACCAGCCCATGAACCGCACTTTCTGGGAACAGGTGCTGGCGGTGCGCGAGGCGGTGTCCAAGGAGTTGGAGAAGCTGCGCGAGCGCGGTGGCATCGGCTCGTCCCTGGAGGCGGAAGTCACCCTCTACGCCGACGAGGCGTTGCAGGAAATCCTCGGGCGGCTGGCCGACGAGCTGCGCTTCGTCCTCATCACCTCCAGGGCCGAGGTCAGGCCCCTGGCGGAGGCGCCGGCGGCTGCCGAACCGGCCGAGGAGCTGGAAGGGCTGAAGATCCTGGCCGAACCCTCTCCCCATCCCAAGTGCGTGCGCTGCTGGCACCGGCGCGAGGACGTGGGCAGCCACCCGGAGCATCCGCAGTTGTGCGGCCGCTGCGTGGAAAACGTGGCCGGTTCCGGCGAAGTGCGCCGGTATGCGTGAGCGCCTCGGCTGGCTGGCGCTGGCGGCGGCCGTGGTGATCCTCGACCAGCTCACCAAGGCGTGGGTGGTGGCGGGATTGCCTTACCGCCACGCCGTCGAACTGCTGCCGTTCTTCCGCCTGGTCCACGTCCACAACACCGGGGCGGCGTTCAGCTTTCTCGCCGGCGCCGGCGGCTGGCAGCGCTGGTTCTTCGTCGCCCTGGCCCTGGGGGCCAGCGTGATCCTGACGGTGTGGCTCTGGCGCCTGCCCAGGGGGCGGTGGCTGGAGGCCGCCGGCGTCAGCCTGATTCTCGGCGGGGCCCTGGGCAACTTCATCGACCGCATTCGCTACGGCTTCGTGGTCGATTTTCTCGATTTCCATCTGGGCGGCTGGCACTGGCCGGCCTTCAACCTTGCCGACACGGCGATCACCGTAGGGGTGGGGCTGTTGTTGTGGCAGAGTTTCTTTTCTTCCGAATCAACCCGAGAACCTGAGGAGCGACATGGCGGTTGACCCCAAAAAGCGCCAGAAGAAATTGCAGAAGAAGGCGCAGAAACGCAAGCGGAAAACGGTCGTCAAGAAGCAGGCCAAGGGCCTGCGGCCGGAGAAGTACCTGGAGCATCCCATCATCGACTGTCTGGTGGGCGCAAGCGTTGACAAGGTCGGCATGGGCAGCGTGCTGCTGGCGCGCGAAACCCCGTATGCCGAAGTCGCCGTCAGCGCTTTCGTGGTGGACACCTACTGCCTGGGGGTGCGCGAGGCTTTCTTCACCGTGATGCGCAAGGCCGATTATCTGAGCAAGCTCAAGCCCATGCTCACCAACACCCACGCTGAAGGCGTCAATCCGGTGGAACTGTGCTGCGCCCGCAAGCTGCTGCAGGGGGCGGCCGCGTACGCCAAGGAACTGGGCTTCGAGCCGGCGGAGGAATACTGGCGCGCAGAGAAGCTCTTCGGCGATGCCGACCCGTCCCGGTGCGAGACGGAATACACCTACGGTCACGATGGCAAGCCCTGTTACGTCCAGGGCCCCAACGACGACATGAAGACCGTCCGCTACGTGCTCGAACGCCTGACCGAGCGCGTGGGGGAGGGCAACTTCGACTACGTGGTCGAAATCGACGGCGAGCAGCAGGCCAGCCGGCCGGAATTGCTGGAGATGCTGGAATAGTTCAATAATACCGCCACCGGTACCACCAGCGCCCGACGATCTCGTGCACCAGCAGGCGGTTGCGGCGCAGGGCCCGCATTTCCGGCAGCCAGTCGAAAACGGCGTATTCGCTGAAGGTCTGGAAATAGACCGTTGGTGCCGGGACCACCGTCAGCCCCATGGCCTCGAAGGCTTCGCGGGCGCGGGGCATGTGATAGGCGTGGGTGACCAGGAGAATGCGTCCGATTCCCAATTGCTGCAACAGCCGGCTGCTGTAGCGGGCGTTTTCGTAGGTGGAGCGGCTCTGTTCCTCCTTCCAGGCTACCGGGACGCGGAATTCGTGTTCCAGGATGTCGGCCATGATGGCCGCTTCCGAACGTTCGCCGGGGGCGCGCCAGCCCCGTCCGCTCACTAGAACCGGCAGGCCGGTGCGGCGCTGCAGCCAGGCGCCGTAACGCACCCGTTCCAGCCCCAGTCCCGCCAGGTTGTCGCGGCCGCCGTATTCCGGGGCGCGCGAATAGCGGGTCGCCCCGAGGATGACGATGGCCTCGGCGCGGTTCCGGGCGGTCTTTGGATCTACGGGTGGGGGAACGGCCATCCAAGTCCACAGCAGCCGGGTGGTCGCCGGCAGCGAAGCCAGATAGAGCAACCCCAGCCCCAGGACCGCCACCCAGGCGACTCCGCGGCTGCGCCACAGGATCAGGCCGGCGGCGATCAGCAGGATCGGCCCGCCCGGCAACAGCAGCAGGCGTTCCAGCAGATGGTTCAGGACAGCTTTCGGCACCGTTCCAGACAGCGGTGGAAACGGGCCCAGTCGAAGGCGGGGCCGGGATCGGTCTTGCGTCCCGGGGCGATGTCGCTGTGGCCGGTGATCCGCTCCGGGGTCAGGCCGGGGTAGCGTTCCAGGAGCAGGCCCACGATCTCGGCCAGGCGCCGGTATTGCGCCTCCTCGTAGGGAATGTCGTCACACCCCTCCAGTTCGATGCCGATGGAAAAGTCGTTGCAGCGTTCCCGTCCCCGGAAGCAGGAGCGGCCGGCGTGCCAGGCGCGGCGGTGGAAGGGGACGTACTGGGTCGGTTCGCCCGCGCGGTCGATGAGCACATGGGCGGAAACCTTTAAATCGGCGATGGCGGCGAAGTAGGGGTCGGCAGCCGGATCGAGACGGTTGCTGAACAGGGCGTCGATGTGGCCGCCGCCGAACCGTCCCGGCGGCAGGCTGATGTTGTGGATCACCACCAGGGAGATCTCCCCTGCGGGGCGGGCGTCCTGATTGGGGCTGGGGCGGCGCCGGACCGGGGTCAGCCAGCCGTGTTCGATGGACAGTTTTGTCATGGATGTGACGATCCTGTGCGTCGGAATTGTGGTTTTGGGAAGCCGGTCACGGCATTTTCACGCGCCGCCGATTAAGCTTGGTGCAAAGCCTGCGACGGCCCGTGTCAGTGGTCGTCGCCCGTTCGATTCCCGGAGTGCAGCCCATGAATGCCAAAAAAGTCGTCGAAATCCATACCGCCGGCCGGATCTCCAAAGCCCAGGCCGGGCCGATCATCGCCGAATGCCGGTCGTATTTCCAGAAGGAATACCAGCCGCTCCTGGAGCGCTTCTTCGCCAGGCTGGACGATGAGCTGTTCGCCCTGTCCGACAAGGCGGTCAGCAGCACCCTGCAGGAATTATACTTCGAAGCGATGCGCTATCTGCGCCGGGAACGGGAAAACATTCAGAAAAGCTATCTGAACGCCCTGCTGCGCGGTTACGACGAATTCTGGAATGCCTCGCAGCCGGCGCAGGCCAGACCGGCCGCCTCGCTGGAATTGGACGAGGACGATTTCTCCCTGGTGGAGGAGGAGAACCTGGAGGAGGAACTGGCGGTTTCCACTCTGGCGAACAAAGGCAACACCCTCTACCATCGGGAACTGTTCGCCCTCAACCAGCGGTTCGCCAGACTTGCCGACCGTAAAGAAATCGGCGATGAGGACAACCCCTTCGGCCCCCAGCAACTGGGGCAGCGTTTCGCCGAGGTGCTAAGACCCCTGACCCTGGAGCTCAAGGTCCGTCTCGTCATCTTCAAGTTCTACGAGCAGACGGTCCTTCCTGAACTGGAGGACATCTACGACGGCTTGAACGAGCTGCTCGCCGCCAAGGGGGTGCTGCCGGAGATCTCCAGGAAGGTGAAGAAAAGGAAAGCGGCGGCCGCCCCGGCTGCCGCCAAGGCCGGGGAAACGGTTGCCGGCGGCGTGTCCGCCGAAGATCAGGCCGTCTACGTCCAGGCGGTGCAGGCGATGCACTCGCTGCTGGCGGCCTGGCGTTCCCAGGTGGGCCTGCCGTCCCTGTCGGCCAGCGCCCATCCGGACGCTACCGTCAGCGACAGCGGCGAGGTGGTCGGCGCGCTGTCGGCGCTCCAGGACCCGGAGCAGGTGGCCAAGCTCACCGAGGCGCTGGCCAGCGGCGGAGATGTCAATCTCAAGCTGGTGCTGGCCGAGCGGCTGAGTGAGATCCACGGCGACAAGCGGGCCTTGGCCCAGGTGGACGAGGACATCATCGACATGATCGGGATGATCTTCGACTTCATCCTCGAAGACCGCAACCTGCCGGATACGGTCAAGGCCCTGATCGGCCGCCTGCAGATCCCCATCGTCAAGGTGGCGATTCTGGACAAGTCCTTCTTCTCCAAGAAGAACCACCCGGCGCGGGTGTTGCTCAACCGCCTCGCCCACGCCGGCATCGGCCTGTCGGGGGACGAGAACCTGGAGGCCAATTCGGTGTTCCGGCAGATTTCCGCCTCGGTCAACCGGATTCTGGAGGAGTTCACCCAGAACGTCGATCTGTTCCAGGAGATCCTCACGGATTTCGAGCGCTTCATGGAAGAGGAAGGCCGGCGCAGCCAGTTGCTGGAGGAGCGCACCCGCCAGGCGACCCAGAGCAAGGAGCATCTGGCGCTGGCCAAGAAGGAGGTGGCCGGGGAGATCCGCCACCGTCTCCAGGGACGGGAGTTGCCTGCGTATCTGCGCCAGTTTCTCACCCACACCTGGAAGGATATTCTCCTGGTGGCCTGCCTGCGGCGCGACAAGGAACCGGAACTCTGGGAGGCCAAGCTGGCCCTGACCGACACCCTGCTGGCGAGTCTGCGGCTGCCTGCGAATGACGGTGAGCGCAAGCGAATGCTGAAACGCCTGCCGGGTCTGCTGCGGGCCCTGCGCCAGGAGCTGGAGGCGGTTTCCCTGGATCCGAAGCAGATCGCCCTGTTCTTTCGGGAGCTGGAGCAGGCCCATCGTCCTCTTCTCGATCCCGCCGGGGATGCGGCCGTCGATCCCCGGCTGGCGAAGGAACTGGACGTCATTGCCACCAATCTGCCCGAGGTGGACGACATCGAAGTCAGCGAATTGACCGATTTCGACGAGGCTGACATCGAGGAAGAGATCGTCATGCTGGAGGAGGGGATTGAAGAAGAGGAAGGTGACGAATTCCTCGCCCAGGCCCGCGGCCTGGAAGTGGGGGACTGGATAGAACTCAAGGACCCACGCGGCAAGACCGTCCGGGCCAAACTGTCCTGGGTCAGCAAGGTGACCGGGGTCAGGATTTTCGTCAACCGCCGTGGCGTCAAGGTGGCCGAATACACCCTGCCGGGGCTGGCGGCGGTGTTTCGCCGCGGCGAGGCCAAGCGCATCGACGGCAAGGTGCCGCTCATGGACCGGGCGCTGGCGGCGATGATGGCGACCCTCAAACAGCACCCGGCCAAGCAGGAGGGCGGGGACGAGCCTCCCGCTTCCCAGGCTTCGCTGGCGCTATAGCAGGAAAGGGGCCAGCAGCACCGCCATCAGACTCAGCACCTTGATCATCGGATTGATGGCGGGCCCGGCGGTGTCCTTGTAGGGATCGCCGACGGTGTCGCCGGTGACCGCGGCGTGGTGGGCCGGCGAACCCTTGCCGCCGTAGTGGCCGGCCTCGATGTATTTCTTGGCGTTGTCCCAGGCGCCGCCGCCGATGCTCATGGCCAGGGCCAGCAGCAGTCCCGAAGCCACCGCCCCCATCAGCATCCCCCCCACCAGCAGCGCCATGCTTCCCGGCGGCAGCCAGGGGGCCAGCAGAGCCGCCGTCAGGGGGGCCGCCACCGGCAGCAGCCCCGGCGCGAGCATGCTGGCGATGGCGGCCCGGGTGAGCATGGCGACGGCATGGGCGTAGTCGGGCGCTTCCCGGCCTTCGAGGATGCCGGGGCGCTCGCGGAACTGGCGCCGCACTTCCTCGACCACGCGGCCGGCGGCTTTCCCCACGGCTTCCAGCGCCAGGCCGCTGAACAGGAAGGGCAGCAGGCTGCCGCAGAAAACGCCGCCGAGCACGAAGGGATCGTCGAGGGAGAAGACCAGTCCCTGTCCCCGCACCCCGAATTCCAGCCGGTAGGCGGCGAACAGCGCCAGGGCGGCCAGCCCCGCCGACCCGATGGCGAAGGTCTTGGTCAGGGCCTTGGTCATGTTGCCGGCGGCATCCAGGGCGTCGGTGCCGCCGCGCACCGATTCCGGCAGGCCCGCCATTTCCACGATGCCGCCGGCGTTGTCGGCCACCGGGCCGTAGGCGTCCATGGAAATGATGGTGGGGGTGAGCGCCAGCAGGGCGGTGGTGGCGACGGCGATGCCGTAGATGCCGGCCAGCTGGTGGGCGGTGATGACGCCGACCGCCACCAGCAGGGCGGGGAACGCCGCGGATTTCATGCCCACCGCCAGGCCGGTGATGATGTTGGTGGCGTGGCCCCGGCAGGAAGCCTGGGCGATGCGCTGCACCGGCGGGAAGCGCAGGGCGGTGAAATAGGCGGTGTCGATTACCAGCCCCAGGCCGACGCCGAGGCCGACCAGGGCGGCCTGGAACAAAGCCGGCGGCAGCGCCAATGCACGGGTCAGCCACCAGAAGCCGAAGGCGCTGAGAATCAGGCCGATCACCACGGTGCGCAGCAGAGCGGCTCCGACCTGCCGCGATTTCCCCAGCCAAAGGAACTGGCCGCCGACCAGACCGGCCAGGAGCGCCACCCCGCCCAGGGCCAGCGGATAGGTCTGCAGCAGCGGCGTCTCCGGGGTGCGCCAGGCGGCCACCAGAATCGCCGCCACCAGGGTGACGGCATAGCTTTCGAACACGTCCGCCGCCATGCCGGCGCAGTCGCCCACGTTGTCGCCGACGTTGTCGGCGATCACCGCCGGATTGCGCGGATCGTCCTCGGGGATGTTCTGCTCGATCTTGCCGGCCAGGTCGGCGCCCACGTCCGCCGCCTTGGTGAAGATGCCGCCGCCGAGCCGGCCGAAGATGCTGATGAGCGAGGCGCCGAATCCCAGGCCCGCCAGCGGTGCCAGGTTTTCCCCCCGGGCCTGCAGCCACAGGTGGAATCCCAGGACAGCCGCCAGCGCCAGGCTGCCGAGGAGGAAACCGGTCACCGCGCCGCTGCGGTAGGCGATCTGCAGGGCCCGGCCCAGGCGGGTTTGGGCGGCGGCCGCGGTGCGGACGTTGGCGCGTACCGCCACCGCCATGCCGATCAGCCCCGCCAGGGCCGAACCGATGCCGCCCAGCGCAAAGCCCCAGGCGGTGACCGGCCCGAAGCGGGGAATCCACCACAGCAGGGCGAAGATGACCGCCCCCACCGCGGCGATGGTGCCGTACTGGATGCGCATGAAGGCGGCCGCCCCTTCACGGATGGCCAGATAGGGCCGCCGCAGGGCCGTATCGCCTTCCGGCTGGCGCAGGATCCACAACGCGCAGCCGAGGGCGTAGAGACCGCCCAGGGCGGTGGCGATCAGCGTCAGTTGCAACGACCAGTGCATTTCTTTACCCCCTCGCCAGGAACCCGGCGCCAAGTCCGTCGTCTTATGTGCGACCACAGTTTACACGGCCTTTGGCCCCTGAAATAATGCAACACGCAACTTCGATCCTGCCAACCCACCCACGCGAGACTTCCATGACCACGCCCTTCAGTGACGAACTGGCGCTGCTCGTCGACGTGCTGCCTCTGGCGCTGCGCGAGCGGCTGGCGACCCTGCCGGAAGACGGCCTGCTGGAGATCGTCATGGATCTGGGGCGCCCGCCCCAGGCCCGCTATGCCGACCGTGTGGAGGTTCTGGAGGACCGGCCGGTGGGCCGCGAGGACATCGCCCACGTGGTCGCCCAGGTGGGCGAGTTCGGAGCCGACAACCGCGCCGGCATCGAGGGCACCCTGCACCGCATCTCGGCGATCCGCAACCGCAAGGGAGACGTCATCGGCCTGACCCTGCGCGTCGGCCGCGCCGTCAGCGGCACCATCGAACTGATCCGCGACCTGATCGCCTCCGGCCGCAGCCTGCTGCTGCTGGGCCGTCCCGGAATCGGCAAGACCACCAAGCTGCGCGAAGTGGCGCGGGTGTTGGCCGACGATTACGGCAGGCGGGTGGTGGTGATCGACACCTCCAACGAGATCGGCGGCGACGGCGACATCCCCCATCCGGCCATCGGCGGTGCCCGGCGCATGCAGGTGCCGCGGCCGGAGAAGCAGCACGCGGTGATGATCGAGGCGGTGGAGAACCACATGCCGGAAGTGATCGTCATCGACGAGATCGGCACCGAGGCCGAGGCCCTCGCCGCCCGCACCATCGCCGAGCGCGGCGTCCAGCTTATCGGCACCGCCCACGGCAACACCCTGGAGAACTTGGTCCAGAACCCGACCCTGTCGGATCTGGTGGGCGGGGTGCAGACCGTGACTCTGGGGGACGAGGAGGCCCGTTTCCGCGGCACCCAGAAGACCGTCGCCGAACGCAAGGCCCCGCCCACCTTCGAACAGGTGGTGGAGCTGGTGGGCCGGGACGAGCTGATCGTCCACACCGACACCGCGGCGGCGGTGGACAGTATCCTCCGCGGCGAGGACGCCGGCGGCATTCGCCGCACCCCTGACGGCGAAAGCCGGGTGGAAGCCCCGGCGCCGGAAACCGCCGGCAAGCCGCTGTCGTCCGAGGCGCTGAAAGGGGAGGTCCGCATCTACCCCTATGCGGTCAGCCGCGACCTGGTGGAGCGGGTCATCCGCAGCTTCCGCTTCGACGCCCGCACCGTCTCCAGCCCAGAGCGGGCCGACATGATCCTGGCGCTGCGTTCCCGCGCCGATGACGGCCGCCTGCGCCGCATCCTGGGTGCCACCGGTCTGCCGCTGCACACGGTGAAGAAAAGCAGCACCGCCCAGATCCGCCGCCTGCTCAATCACGTCTTCAGCCAGGCCGAGGAAACGGCCGAGGCCGACATCGACGCGGCGGTGAAGGAGGCGGAGGCGGCGGTGCAGAAGGTTCTGGAGGAAGCGGTGGAAGTGGCCCTGGCGCCGCAACCACGGGAAGTCCGCAAGATCCAGCACCACATCGTCAACCGCTACCATCTGGTGGCCGAAAGCGTCGGCTCCGACCCGCTGCGGCATCTGGTGATCTATCCCGACTGGACCGAAGCCCGGTCGTGACGAAAAAGCCCCTCGGTTCAAGGGGCTTTTTCGTCGTAGCGGCTTATGAGCTTGCAAGGGCGGGGAAGGGTCTGTCAGCGGCCAGGGAGGGCCGCGCCGGGCCTAAATTCACGGACGAATTTCGGTCCGGCAGACCCTTCCCCGCCCCGGAAGCCGGACTGTCAGGTCCGCATCAGTCGAAAACCGTCTTTTCCAGGACGTTCAGCGCGCCGTCGAGACGGTACTGAATCGGAACGCCGGTGGCCAGCTCGTAGGCCAGGATCTGCTCCGGGGTCATGTCTTCCAGGTGCATGATCAGCGCCCGCAGGGAATTGCCGTGGGCGGCGATGAGCAGATTCCGCCCTTCCCGCAGGATCGGCGCCAAGCGGTCCTTGAAGAAGGGGATCACCCGGGCGGCGGTCGCCGCCAGGCTTTCGCCGTTGGGCGGCGGGGTATCGTAGCTGCGCCGCCAGATGTGCACCTGCTCGGCGCCGAACTCCTGGCGCGCCTGATCCTTGTTGAGCCCCTGGAGGTCGCCGTAGAAGCGCTCGTTGAGCTCCTCGGCGAAGTGGATCAGCAGGGTGTCCTCGTCCTCGGGGCCGGGTTTGAAGTGCTCGTACCAGGCGCTGTCTCCTTCGTGGACCCGGCGGTAACCGCTACAATGCCGGTTGAGCCGCAGGATTTCGTACAGGGTTTCTTGGGAGCGGATCAGGGTGGAGGCGTAGGCGACGTCGAAGCGCTGGTCGGCGAGACGTTCGCCGGCCTGACGGGCTTCCTGCAGCCCCTGGGGGCTGAGGCTGACGTCGATCCAGCCGGTGAAACGGTTCTGCAGATTCCAGATCGACTGACCGTGACGGATCAGGGTCAGGGTGGCTGCTTTCATGAAATATCGACTCCTGAGATTGCTATGAGCTCAAAATCTACTAATTCTAATCTGTCTTGGATCGTTCGAAAAGCCATATGGCCCAATGCTGGCTTGACATGGGGTTTGTGACAGGGTGTCCTTGTAAGGGCTTCCCAGGCGAACCAATGCGTGCTGAGGACGACGTCGTTGTGTCGGAGGATGAAGCAGCCCATCGGTTGGATATTTGTGATATTTTACCGCCGCTTGAAGAATGTGTAGCGGAGGAAGAATGAAAGCACGGGTCAAATGGATCGAAGACGTTCTGTTTCTGGGGGAGAGTGGCAGCGGCCACGGGGTGGTGGTCGACGGTCCCCCTGAACATGGCGGCCGCAACCTGGGGCCACGGCCGATGGAATTGTTGCTGCTGGGGGTGGGCAGCTGTTCGGCCTTCGACGTGGTCCACATTCTCAAAAAAGGCCGCCAGCCGGTCAGCGACTGCGAAGTCCGCGTCGAGGCCGAGCGCGCCGATACCGTCCCTAAGGTCTTCACCCGCATCCACCTCCATTTCGTCGTCAGCGGCCGCGGATTGAGCGAGGCGGCCGTGCGCCGCGCCGTATCCCTGTCGGCGGAAAAGTATTGTTCGGCATCGATCATGCTCGGCAAAGCGGCGGAAGTCAGCCACAGTTTCGAGGTGGTCGATCCCGGGGCCCAAGATTAACGTCGTTCGAGGTTCACCAGCCGATGGAAAAACTGAAACTGCACGGTTTCAACAACCTGACCAAGAGTCTGAGCTTCAATATCTACGACATCTGCTACACCAGCCCCAGGAACCAGCAGCGCTATATCGAATACATCGACGAGGCCTACAACGCCGAGCGGCTGACCAGGATTCTCACCGACGTGGCCGACATCATCGGCGCCCACGTCCTCAACATCGCCCATCAGGACTACGACCCCCAGGGGGCCAGCGTCACCATGCTGATCTCCGAGGATCCGGTCGGTCACGGCAGCTGCAATGCCGAAACCCCAGGTCCTTTGCCGGACACCATTCTGGCCCATCTCGACAAGAGCCACATCACCGTCCACACCTATCCGGAAAGCCATCCCCACGAAGGCATCAGCACCTTCCGCGCCGACATCGACGTGGCCACCTGCGGTAAGATCTCCCCCCTCAAGGCCCTCAACTACCTGATCCACAGCTTCGAGTCCGACATCGTCATCATGGACTATCGGGTGCGGGGCTTCACCCGCGACGTCACCGGACGCAAGCTGTTCATCGACCACGAAATCACCTCGATCCAGAATTTCCTCGCCGAGGACACCAGGGCCCGCTACCAGATGATCGACGTCAATGTCTATCAGGAAAACATCTTCCACACCAAGATGAAGCTCAAGGAGTTCGATCTCGACGACTACCTGTTCGCGCCCGACGACGTCGTGCTTTCTCCCGAGGAGCGGGAGGCCGTATGGCGGAAGGTGCAGCAGGAGATGGACGAGATCTTCTACGGCCGCAACTACGACTGAGAGCGAGCCTGCGGACTACATGGCGTGGATGAAGTTGCTCATCAGGGTCTGCAGGCCGTAACGCAGCACCGGATAGCTGTAGTATTCCCGCGCCAGGGCGAAGTTGTGGTCCACCATCTGCCAGCGGTAGTCGGCGTCGTCCAGGACCCGGCGCACTTCCTCCACCACGTGGCGGTCGACGAAGCCGTCCATGGCCGGCACCCGGAAACCCTTGGGCTCGATGTCGCGGGCGAATACGGAATAGCGGTTCACCATGATCGGTTTGCGGTGGTAGACCGCCTCCAGGAAAGCGTTGCCGAAGCCTTCGTACAGGCTCGGATAGGTCACCAGGTCGGCGTGGGGATAGAGGTCGTCGAGGGTGTAGATTTTGTGTCCGTGTTCGTCAAGGCGGCGTTTGTCCTCGACCCGGTCGCCGAAGTAGCGCACGTCCACTCCCTCGTCGCGGGCCAGGTCCATCAGGCGGTTGAAGTATTCCATGCCTTCGTCGCCGACGCCGTGGGACAGGATCAGCTTGCAGCGCGGATCGTTCAGGCGCCGCAGCAGGGTGATGGCGTGCTCGATGCCCTTGCGGGGCACCACCCGGGTCGGCTGCAGCACCAGGATATCCTCCTCGCTCAGCCCCAGTTCCTGGCGGATGTCGGCGTTGTAGTCGTCGATGCCCGGCGGCGGGCGGTCGAAGTTGAGGACGTTGGGAATCAACACCGAGGACAGCCCCTTGCGCCAGGCCAGCTCCTCGCGGGCGGCCTGGTTGATGACCACGTGCTGCATCTCCGGCAGGCGGGGCGGGAAGGCCATCTCCAGATAATCGGCGATGGGGGAGATCTGGAACCGCTCCCGTTCCCAGTAAAAGTCGTGGTGATGGCAGATGGTAGGGATCTTGGTTTCCATCAGGAATTCGATGATCGCCACCCCCAGGGGAACGTGCATGGGAATGGTGAGGGCGTTCTGGACCACTAGGCGGGTGATGTCGAAGCGATCCACGAATTCATAGAGGGTGCCTTTGAGGTGTTCGGCCAGATCGCGGATGCGCCGGCTCACCTCGGTGGTGCGGCGGGTGCGGCCCCACAGCTGCCGATTGATCCATTCGTTGTCCGGATGGCCGAAGTAGGCCTCCGGCACCAATAGGCTGATTTCCCGGGCGCGGTCGAGTTGGCCGGCGTACCAGAAGCTGATGTGGCGATCCTCCCAGAACACTTCGGCCCATTTGGCCGATTCCAGGGAGACGCCGTCAGTGCCGGCGAAGCGGGTGGAGACGAAGCCGATGTTTTCTGCCATGGAGGATGGGTTCGTTGGCGTGTTTCATTCTTAAGGATAGCGCTCAAACCGAGCGCCATTATAAGGATTTTGCGGCTCCAAGGGGGTGGCAGGCATAATGGAATAAAAAACTGTCAGGAAGACCGTGCGGATCGCGATCGTTCATTACCATTTGCGTCCCGGGGGCGTCACCCGGGTGATCGAACATGCCGGCCGGCTGCTGCGCGACGCCGGCCGGAAGGCGGTGGTGCTGGCGGCCGAGGCTCCGGGAGACTTCCCGGTGCCGGTCAGGGTGGTGAAGGAGCTGGCCTACGACGAGGGAAGGGAGCCGGTCGCCGTCAGCCGATTGCACGCGGCGCTGACGGATGCTGCCGCGGCCACTCTCGGCGGGGCGCCGGACGTGTGGCATTTCCACAATCATCACCTGGGCAAGAATCTGGCCCTGCCGCCGGTCGTGGCCCGGCTGGCCGCCGCAGGGGCGCGGTTGTTGCTGCAGATCCACGATTTTCCCGAGGATTTCCGCCCCTACAATTACCAGCGCCTGCGCCGCTTCCTGGGCGAAGATTTCGCCGCCTGCTACCCGTCCGCCCCCCAGGTGCATTACGCCGTGCTCAACAGCCGCGACCGCGCCTTTCTGGCCGGTGCCGGGGTGGCGGCCGAACGGCTGCATCTTTTGCCCAATCCGGTCTGGTTGCCGCCGCAGGACGGGGAGGAGAGGCGCTGGCCGGAAGGACGCCTGTGGTTGTATCCCACCCGGGCGATCCGGCGCAAGAACGTCGGCGAATTGCTGCTGTGGGCCACGCTGGCCGAAGCGGGCGATCATTTCGCCACCTCGCTGGCGCCGGAGAACCCGCGCGAGCAGCATTTCTACCGTCACTGGGAGGCCCTGGCCCGCGAGCTGGCGCTGCCGCTGAGTTTCGATCTGGCCCACCGGACCGGCTGGTCCTTCCCGGCCATGGTGCGGGCGGCCCACTGTCTGGTAACCACCAGCGTGGCGGAAGGTTTCGGCATGGCGTTTCTGGAACCCTGGCTGCTGGAGCGGCCGGTCAGCGGCCGCGATCTGCCGGATATCACCGCCGATTTCCGCGAGGCCGGGCTGGATCTGGACCACCTCTACCCCCGTCTGGAGGTTCCGCTCGAATGGCTGGGGGAAAAACCGTTGCGGCAGCGCCTGGCGGAGGGGTTGAGGGCGCTGTATCGGGCCTACGGACTCCCCGAACCGACGGCCGACCAATGCGCTCGGGCCTGGGCTGCCTGGGTGCGGGAGGGACGGGTGGATTTCGGCCGTCTCGACGAACCCCTGCAGACCCGGGTCATCCGCCACCTTCACCGCAGCGCCGCCGCCCGCCAGTCCTTGCCCCGGCGGCTGCCGGTCCCGTCGCCGCAGACGGTGGCCCGCAACCGAACCGTGGCCCTTCGGCATTACGACCTGCGCCACTACGGCGCGCGCCTGGAAAGCCTTTACGCCGCCCTGCTGGCCGCCCCCTGCACCCCGCCCGGCGCCTTGGACGCGGCGGCGCTGCTGCACCGGTTTCTGCAACCCGAACGTCTGTGTCTGCTACGCCTGTGAACGATAATGAATTGATCGCCCGCATCCGGGCCCTGTCCCGCCCGCTCGAACCCCTGCCCACCGCCATCGAGGCCCGGCTGCCACGGCTGGCGCAGGTGCGGGCGGTGCTGTTCGACATCTACGGCACTCTGTTCGTTTCCGCCGCCGGGGAAATCGGCGTCGGCCTGGCGGTGGATAGCGACCAGGCCTTTGCCGAGGCCCTGGCCGCCGTGGGACTGCCGCCCCGGGGCAGTTCCGCGCTGCTCACCGCGGCGATTCAGGCCGAACACGCCCGCAAACGCGCGGCCGGGATCGATTATCCGGAAGTGGACATCATCGCCATCTGGCAGGCGGTGCTGGCGGAACTGGGGCTGCAGGCGCCGCTGGAGATGGCCCGGCGCCTGGCGCTGGAATACGAGCTGCGGGTCAATCCGGTCTGGCCCATGCCCGATCTGGCCGAAACCCTGGCCTGGCTGGCCGGACGCGGTTACCTGATGGGCATCGTCTCCAATGCCCAGTTCTTCACCCCGCTGCTGTTCCCCGCCCTGGTGGGGAAATCGTTGGAGGAACTAGGCTTTCTCCCGGAATTGTGCCTGTTTTCCTGGCGCTTGGGGGTGGCCAAGCCCTCGACCCGGCCGTTCGAGGCCGCCCTGACGGCGTTGGTGCGCCACGGGGTGGGGGCCGGCGAGGTACTCTACGTGGGAAACGACATCCGCAACGACATCCGCCCCTCCGTCCAAGTGGGGATGGCCGGTGGTCTCTATGCCGGCGACGCCCGTTCGCTGCGGCTGCGCGAGGACGATCCCGGCTGCCGGGACGTGGAGCCGACCTGTATTTTCAAAACCTTGTCCCAGATCCCTGCAGTGCTGGGCGATTCACGCTTGGGTATCGGCGGCGCCATCGGCTAAACTGATCGGCTCCCAGCCTGAAGACAGCAGACCATGCGCATCGGACCTTACGCCCTGTCCTCGCCGGTGATTCTGGCCCCCATGGCCGGGGTGACGGATCTGCCCTTCCGCCGCCTGTGTCGGCGTTACGGGGTCGGACTTGCGGTGTCGGAGATGATCTCCAGCCGACCGCAGCTGCGGCACCACCGGCGCACCCGCCAGCGGGCCGATCATCGCGGTGAGCCGGAGCCGCGGGCGGTGCAGATCCTGGGAGTCGATCCGGAGGAAATGGCGGCCTGCGCCCGCAACGCCGAGGCTCTGGGGGCGCAGATCATCGACATCAACATGGGCTGTCCGGCCAAGAAAGTCTGCCGGGTGGCCGCCGGCTCCGCGTTGTTGCGTGACGAGGGGCGGGTGGCGGCGATCCTGACGGCGGTGGTACAGGCCGTTTCGGTGCCGGTGACCCTGAAGATCCGCACCGGCTGGGACCCGGCCCATCGCAATGCGGTCACCATCGCCCGCATCGCCGAGGACGCCGGCATCCGGATGCTGACGGTGCACGGTCGTACCCGGGCCTGCGGCTTCAGCGGCGCGGCCGAATACGACACCATCGCCGCGGTCAAGCGGGCGGTGTCGATCCCGGTGGTGGCCAACGGCGACATCGACAGCCCGGAAAAGGCCCGCCGGGTGCTGGATCACTCCGGGGCCGATGTGGTGATGATCGGTCGCGCCGCCCAGGGACAGCCGTGGCTGCTGGGCCAGGTCGGTGCCTATCTGGCTTCGGGGCGGCGGTTGTCGGAGCCCGCCTGGACGGAAAAGGCGGCGGTGATACTGGAGCACGTCCAGGCGTTGCACGAGTTCTACGGTCCCCAGGCGGGGGTGCGGATCGCCCGCAAGCACATCCGCTGGTATCTGGAGCGGCTGGGATGGCCGGCGGCCTGTTGGCGGCCGCTGTTGCAGCTGGAGACGGCAGCGGCTCAGCACGATGCCCTGGCCGGTCTGCTTCAGGCCCACCGGGCCGCCTGAATCTTCCAATCGCAAGCACAGGAATGTCATGACCCAGGACAATCGACAGCTGTCGAGACAGGGAATCGTCCTCAAAGAGCAGGTGCGGATCGCGGTGGAGCGCTACTTCGCCCAGCTCGACGGGGAGACCGTGGTCGGGCTCCATGCCATGGTGATCGCCGAGGTGGAAAAGCCCTTGATCGAGGCGGTGCTGAACCACACCGGCGGCAATCAGAGCAAGGCGGCCCAGGTGCTGGGCATGAGCCGCAGCACCCTGCGTAAGAAAATTCAACAATACGAGATCGAATGACCATGCACAAAGTCAAGCGCGCGCTGGTAAGCGTATCGGACAAGACCGGGGTGGTGGAATTCTGCGAGGGATTGCAGGAGCTGGGGATCGAAATCCTTTCCACCGGCGGAACGGCCAAGTTGCTGGAGGCTAACGGCGTCCGGGTGACCGAGGTGTCCGAGTACACCGGTTTTCCGGAGATCATGGCCGGCCGGGTCAAGACCCTGCATCCCAAGGTCCACGGCGGCATTCTCGGCCGCCGTGGCATCGACGATGAAGTAATGGCCGAGCACGGCATCGAACCCATCGACCTGGTGGTCGTCAACCTCTATCCCTTCACCCAGGTGACCCGTCGTTCCGGCTGCACCTTCGAAGAGGCGGTGGAGAACATCGACATCGGCGGCCCGGCGATGATCCGGGCGGCGGCCAAGAATCACCGCGACGTCGGCGTGGTGGTGGATCCGGAGGACTACGGCCAGGTGCTCGAAGCCCTCAAGCTCAACCTCAATGCCCTGCCGGACGCTCTGCGGTTGCAGCTGGCGGTCAGGGCCTTCCAGCACACCGCCGCCTACGATGCCGCCATCGCCGCCTATCTGGCCAGGGTGGTCGATCCCGACGCCAGTCTGGCGCAGGCCTTAGAAATCAGCGCCCGCAAGGTGCGCGATCTGCGCTACGGCGAGAATCCCCACCAGCGTGCGGCCCTGTATCGGGAGCAGGAACCCCCGTCCGGCACCCTGGGACACGCCCGCCAGCTGCAGGGCAAGCCGCTTTCCTACAACAATCTGGCCGACGCCGATGCGGCCCTGGCCTGCGTCCAGTCCTTCGCCGAGCGTCCCGCCTGCGTGATCGTCAAGCACGCCAATCCCTGCGGCGTCGCCGAGGCCGACACCCTGCTGGCCGCCTACGAGCGTGCCTACGCCACCGATCCCACCTCCGCCTTCGGCGGCATCATCGCCTTCAATCAGACGCTGGATGGCGACACCGCCACCGCCATCGTCTCGCGCCAGTTCGTAGAGGTGATCCTCGCCCCGGCCGTCAGCGAAGAAGCCTTGGCGGCGCTGGCGTCCAAGCCCAACGTCCGGGTGCTCGCCTGCGGCATGTGGGAGCCGCCGGCCCCGGAACTGGAGCTGCGGCGGATTTCCGGCGGCCTGCTGGTTCAGGACAAGGACATCGCCATGGTGACCCTTGAGGATCTCAAGGCGGTCACCCGGCGCAAGCCGACAGAGGCGGAGCTGGCGGACCTGCTGTTCGCCTGGAAGGTGGTCAAGTACGTCAAGTCCAACGCCATCGTCTACGCCAGGGAGCGTCAGACGCTGGGGATCGGCGCCGGGCAGATGAGCCGGGTGTGGTCCGCCAGGATCGGCATTCTGAAGGCCGAGGAAGCGGGCTTGAGCGTTGCCGGTTCGGTGATGGCTTCCGACGCCTTCTTCCCCTTCCGCGACGGGGTCGATGCGGCTGCCGAGGCCGGGGTGACGGCGATCATCCAGCCCGGCGGTTCGATCCGAGACGAGGAGGTCATCGCTGCCGCGGACGAGGCGGGCATCGCCATGGTGTTCACCGGCATGCGCCACTTCCGCCATTGAGTGGCAGCGGGTGGGACGGGCATTTCAGGGACGCCGTCGATCCATCCCTGGAGGCTCGGACCCGGCCGTCCAGGCCGGGTACGCCCTGAAATCCCCGTTCCACCCGCTGCCTTCCAGTGGTGGGGATACTACTTACGCACCACCATCGGCCCCAGCGGCCGGCCGCCGATCAGGTGCAGGTGCAGGTGGTAGACTTCCTGGCCGCCGTGCTGGTTGCAGTTGATGATCAGGCGGTAGCCGTCCTTGGCGATGCCTTCCTTCTCGGCCAGCAGTTTGGCCACGTAGATCATGTGGCCGAGGAGGGGCTCGTCCTCGGGCTGGACGTCGTTGACCGTCGGGATCGGCTTGTTGGGCACGATGAGGATATGCGTGGGGGCGGCCGGGTGGATGTCGCGGAAAGCGGTGACCTGATCGTCCTGATAGACGATGTCCGCCGGCAGTTTCCCCTTGACGATCTTCTCGAAGATGGTTGCCATCAGCGTCTCTCCTGTTCGAACAGTTTCAGATAGTCGCCGTAACCTTCCCGTTCCAGGTTTTCCCTGGGAATGAAGCGCAGCGCTGCCGAATTGATGCAGTAGCGTAGGCCGGTCGGTGGCGGGCCGTCGGTGAACACGTGTCCCAGATGGGAATCGGCGTGACGGCTGCGGACCTCGATGCGGCGCATGCCGTGGCGGGTGTCCTCGCGCTCGACGAGGTTGTCCGGTTCCAGCGGGCGGCTGAAGCTGGGCCAGCCGCTGCCGGAATCGTATTTGTCCAGGGAGCAGAACAGCGGTTCGCCGCTGACCACGTCCACGTAGATGCCGTCGCGCTTTTCGTTCCAGTAGTCGTTCTGGAACGGCGGCTCGGTGCCGTCGTTCTGAGTGACTTCGTACTGCAGCGGCGTCAGCAGGCGGCGCAGGGTTTCCGGATCGGGTTTGCTGTAATCGCGCGTCATGGTTTCAGCCCAGTTCGCGGTGACGGGTCAGAACCGGATAGGGGGCGTCCGAGAACGCCCGTTTCAATCGTTCCACCAGATAGACCGAACGGTGCTGGCCGCCGGTGCAGCCGACGGCCACGGTCAGGTAGCTGCGGTTCTGGGCCTCGAAGCGGGGCAGCCAGTCGCGGAGGAAGGTCTCGATCTGGTCGAGGAACCGTTGTGTCTCGGGATATTTCTCCAGATAGGCGATGACGCCGTCATCCTTGCCGGTCAGGGGGCGCAGTTGCGGCTCCCAGTGGGGATTGGGCAGGCAGCGGGCGTCGAAGACGAAATCGGCGTCCAGGGGCAGGCCGTGTTTGAAGCCGAACGAGGTGAAGCACAGCGACAGACGGCGGTTGTCCAACTCTCCCAGCCGTTGGCGGATTTCCTGGCGCAGTTGGTGGATGTTGGTACGGCTGGTGTCGATGACCAGATCGGCGCGGGCGGCGATGGATTCGAGCAGGCGGCGTTCCTGCTCGATGGCGTCAGCCAGAGGCCGGTCACCGAGCGGATGGCGGCGCCGGGTTTCGCTGTAACGCTGGATCAGGGTCCGGGTGTCGGCGGTCAGGAACAGGATACGGTGTGGGATCTGAAACTGGGACAGGATTTCCAGGGTCTGGTCGAACAGGTCGTCGCCACTGCCCAGGTTGCGGCAGTCGATGCTGATGGCGGTGCGGTCGAAGGGATGGTTTTCACACAGATCCCGAGCGAACGGTTCCAGCAGCCGCACCGGCAGGTTGTCGATGCAGTAATAGCCGCAGTCCTCCAATGTGGTCAGCGCTACGCTCTTGCCAGCCCCGGACAGGCCGCTGACGATGATGACCTGGCTCATAACAGGCGTTTGCGCCGGCTGGAGGCGGGAATCCCCAGGGCCTCACGGTATTTGGCCACGGTGCGGCGGGCGACGTGGATGCCCTTTTCCTGCAGCAGCTTGGCGATCTTCAGATCGCTCAAGGGTTTGGCCGGATTCTCGTGCTGGATCAGTTCCTGGATCAGCGCCTTGATCGCGGTGGCCGAGGCCTCCCCGCCGAATTCGGTGCCCACGTGGCTGGAGAAAAAGTACTTGAATTCGTAGATGCCGCGGGGCGTATGCATGTATTTGTTGGTGGTCACCCGCGAAACCGTCGATTCGTGCAGTCCCAGTTCCTCGGCGACATCGCGCAGGATCATCGGCTTCATGGCGATCTCGCCGTGTTCGAAAAATCCCTGCTGGCGGTCGACGATGCACTGCGCCACTTTCAGCAGGGTTTCACTGCGGCTCTGCAGGCTACGCAGGAACCAGCGCGCTTCCTGCAGATGGGAGCGCATGCTGACGTTGTCCGGGCTTTTGTCGGCCCGTTTGATCATGCCGGAATAGTAGGGGTTGATGCGCAGTTTGGGGGCGGTTTCCGGATTGAGGGAAACCACCCAGCGCTCACCACGCCTGAAGACGAAGACGTCGGGAATGACGTATTCCGGTTCCCGGGTGGAGTAGACGAGGCCGGGATGGGGATTGAGGGTCCGGATCAGGGCGATGACCTCGTCCAGCTGCGTTTCATCGAGCCCCAAGGTTTTCTTGAGCGCGCCGATGTTCTGTTTCTCCAGTTCCCGCAGGTGGCGGGTGACGATGATCAAGGCTTCCTGGCGCCAGGGGGTTTCCTCCGGAAGCTGGCGCAGCTGGATCGCCAGGCATTCTCCCAGGGAGCGGGCGGCGACGCCGGGAGGATCGAACTGCTGGATACGGTGCAACACCGCTTCGACTTCGTCTACTTCCAGGGCCGGCAACTCGTTTTCCAGCGCCTGGAGGATGTCCCTCAGGGAGGCTTCGAGGTAGCCCTCTTCGTTGATGGCGTCGATGAGGGCCATGGCGATGAGCTGGTCCCGTTCGCTGAAGCGCGACAGCTCCATCTGCCATTCCAGGTGCTCGTGCAACCCTTCGGGGGCGCTGCGCTGGAGCAGGAAATCGTGGTCTGGGTCGTCTGTGCCGCTCAAGGCGGTATGAACGTTGTCGTAGACGTCCTCCCAGTGGGTGTCCAGGGGGAGTTCCTCGGGGATGTCCGGATTCGCCGCGGTCACCGAGGTTTCGGCGCTGCGGTCCTGGGGCGCCGTCTGGACCTGCGCCTGCTCCTCTTCCGCCAGCTCGAGCATGATGTTGCTCTCCAGAACTTCCTGGATCTCCTGTTTGAGCTCCACGGAGGAGAGTTGCAGCAGACGGATCGCCTGCTGCAGCTGCGGCGTCATCCTCAGCTGCAGGCCCTGGCGCAGTTGCAGGCTTTGCTTCATCGAAGTTCCAGTGCTTGTCGGTCCTGGAACTATTCTAGCTGATAACGGTGGCAGATTGCGGGCGGGAGAGGGAAAGGAGTGGGCCGTGTTGGATTCGAACCAACGACCATCGCATTAAAAGTGCGGTGCTCTACCGACTGAGCTAACGGCCCGTGGCGGGAAGACGCATATGATAGCGGCCGATCACGGAAAACGCAACCGGCCGTCGTTCAGTCCTCCACCTGCTGGATGCCGTCCAGCCGCCAGCCGGCGTTGAACTGGCGCTGGGGGCGGACGAAGTGCCAGATTTCCTCGATCCGCTCGGGGGGTTGCCGTCCTTCCCTCAGCAAGGCGGTGAACAGGACCGCGGCTTCTTCGCCGTCCTCGTCGCGGCGGTAGTCGAGTAGCTGGGCGTCCAGTTCCAGCACTTCGGTCGGCTCGCCGCTGCCTTCCTGTTGCCACTGGTCCTTGATCTCCATGAACACCTCGTCAGTGGTCAGCTCGCGGATGTCGGCCATCTCACCCCGGTTCCAGGCTTCCTGGAGCCGCAGAAACAGGGATTTGGCATCTTCCAGGAAGGCGTCCGCGTCGAAGTCGGCCGGAAGTTCCGGCGGCGGGGCCTCCACGGTGCGGGCGCCCTTGCGGCCGAACAGCAGGTCGGTGTCGAACGGCCGCCGGGGGGTCGATTCCGTGGCCCGAAAGCCGCCGGTTGGGGAGGCCTCCGGGCTGGGATCGTAACCGCTTCCGCCGTAAGGGCTTTCCGCCGCCGGCCGGGGGCGGCGCGCCAGCAGTTTGAAAGCCAGAAACGCCAGACCGCCGAGAACCAGGATGTCGGCCAGGTTGATGTGCTCGAAGGCGCCGCCGAAGAACAGCGCACCCAGCAGCCCTCCGATCAGGAACGGGGCCAGCATGCCCAGAAGGCCGCCGCGATTGCGCCAGGACTGGCGGGCGGCCTGATTGCGCTGGGCGGTCGCCTGCCGTTGTGCGGTCTGTTGGCGGTTGTACAGGGGCTTCTTGGGGATCGCCGAGCGTTTGTACGGCATGCTGTACAGCGGCCGGCCGCCGAAGGAGCGCCCGCCGCCGAAGCGCTTGGCCTCGGCGTCCTGGAACGGGGCCATGACGAAAACGACCGTCAACAGCAGGCTGAGAAGGCTCAAGGGGAGTTTTATCATGGGTGATTCCTTGTTTTTTCTACTTGGTAGAGATAGTCATTGGACCGCTAAGGAGATTCCGGGTTCGCGCATTCGCGGCGCCAATGGCCGCTGCGGCCGCCGGATTTTTCCAGCAGCCGGACGTCGGTGATCGTCATGCCGCGGTCGACCGCCTTGCACATATCGTAGATGGTGAGCAGGCCGATCTGCACCGCGGTCAGGGCTTCCATCTCCACCCCGGTGGGGGCGGTGGTTTCCACCGTCGCCTGGCAGCGGATGCGGTTCTCCGTGGCTTCGAAGGTCACTTCGGCCCGGGTGAGCGGCAACGGATGGCACAGGGGGATCAGGTCGGCGGTCTTCTTGCTCGCCATGATGGCGGCGATGCGGGCGATGCCGAGGACGTCCCCCTTTTCGTGCCCGCCGCGGCGGATCAGTTCCAGGGTGGCCGGCTGCATGGCGATTGAGCCTTCGGCCACCGCCCGGCGCTTTGTCGCCGGTTTGTCGCCTACGTCCACCATGTGGGCCCGGCCGCTGGCATCGAAGTGGGTCAGTTCTGCCATCGTCGTTCCTGTGCTTAAATAGGTGCAAAGCTTAGCGTAATTATCGGAAAAAGGGGAAGTCATGGCCATTCGGGTGCGCGTGTTCGCCAGTCTGAAGGAGCGGTTGGGCATCGAACAGACGGAAATAGCGCCGGAGGGGATCGGCTGTGTCGCCGATGTCTGGCGCCGGCTGACCGGCGACGATCTGCCTCCCGAGGTGTTGGCGGCGGTCAACATGAACCATGCCGGCCCCGATGCGCCGGTGCGCGACGGCGACGAGGTGGCCTTCTTTCCACCGGTGACGGGAGGTTGAGCCATGGCGGTGCAACTGGTCGAGGGTGAGTTCGATCCCTGGGCGCTCCTGCAGGCCGAGCAGCGGCGCCTGCCGCCCGGCAGTTTCGGGGCGACGGCCTGTTTCGTCGGCACCATGCGGGACTTCAACCAGGGGGATGAGGTCGAAGCTCTGTTTCTGGAGCATTATCCCGGCATGACGGAACGGGAGCTGGAGCGGCTGACGGCGGAAGCCCGGCAGCGCTGGCCGTTGGCGGCGGTGCTCGTGGTCCACCGGGTGGGGCACATCCGGCCGGGGGAACCCATCGTTCTGGTGGGCGTGTGGTCGGAACACCGCCGCGAGGCTTTCGAAGCCTGCCGCTGGCTGATGGAGGCGCTGAAGCAGCGGGCTCCCTTCTGGAAGAAGGAGGTGACCCCGCGCGGGGCGCGCTGGGTGGAGAAGAATACGCCGGGCTGAGGGGCCCGGCGCTGGCTTAGAAGTTGGGCTTTTCCTTGGCCTGGTTGTAGCGTTCGATGCTGGCGAGGATTTCCTGCTTGGCTTCCTCGACCCCGAGCCAGCCTTCCACCTTGACCCACTTGCCCGGCTCCAGGTCCTTGTAGTGCTCGAAGAAGTGGGCGATCTGGGCCAGTTGGGATTCGGGGATGTCGCGGAAGGAATCCACCTTGGCGTACAGCGGGGTGAGTTTGTCCACCGGCACCGCCAGCACTTTGGCGTCGACGCCGGATTCGTCCGTCATCTGCAACACCCCGATGGGACGGCAGCGCACCACCGAACCGGAGATCAGCCGCCAGGGGGAGATTACCAGCACGTCCACCGGGTCGCCGTCCTCCGAAAGGGTGTGAGGCACATAGCCGTAATTGCAGGGATACTGCATCGCCGTACCCATGAAGCGGTCCACGAACAGGGCGCCGGTTTCCTTGTCGATCTCGTACTTGACCGGGTCGCTGTAGGCTGGAATTTCGATGATGACGTTGATATCGTGGGGTACGTTGGCCCCGGAGGAGACGTTCATCAATGCCACTGGGTTCTCCTTCGCTTAAAGTCCATGAAAAATCATCCATTATGAACGAGTGCGGCGACCTGCGCAAAATGAAGACCCGCCTGCTGGAAGACGGCACGGCCGAATACCGTCTGCCTCTGGGGGAGGGGTGCGACATTCCCCTGGCGCCACTCATCGGCCGGTCTTTGAAGCTGGAATGGACCGGGGATATCCACTGTATCCACTGCGGTCGCAAGACCCGCAAAAGCTTCAACCAGGGCTATTGCTTCCCCTGCGTGCGCAAACTGGCGCGCTGCGACACCTGCATCGTCAAACCGGAGTTATGCCACTATCATCAGGGGACCTGCCGCGAGCCGGACTGGGCCAGGGACAACTGCCTGCGCCCCCATGTGGTCTATCTGGCCAATTCCTCCGGGCTGAAGGTGGGCATCACCCGCGCCGTCCAGGTTCCCACCCGCTGGATCGACCAGGGCGCGACCCAGGCGCTGCCGATCCTGCAGGTGGGCGAGCGGTTGCTGGCCGGGCGGGCGGAGGTGACGTTGAAGCGGCACGTCAGCGACCGGACCCAGTGGCAGAAGATGCTCCGGGGCGAGGCGCCGGCCATCGATCTGGCGGCCGAGCGCGACCGCCTGCTGCAACGGGTGGCCGAAGATTTGGCTGCGATCGGGGCGGGGTTGGCGCGGCTGGCGGCGGCCGAAACCCGCATCCGCTACCCGGTCCTGCGCTATCCGGACAAGGTCAGATCCTTCAACTTCGACAGGCAGGCGCAGGTCACAGGCACCCTCACCGGCATCAAGGGCCAGTATCTGATCTTCGACACCGGCGTCATCAACATCCGCAAGTTCGCCGGTTACCGGATCGCACTGGCGGCCTGAGGCAGGGGGCGGCGGTCGAGGCGGCGGTAGCCGATGGCCTCGCTCACGTGTCTGACCTGCACCGTCTCGCTGCCGTCGAGGTCGGCGATGGTGCGGGCGACCTTGAGGACACGGTGCAGGGCCCGGTGGGACAGGCCCAGGCGTTCGATGGCCTGCTGCAGCAGGGCCTGGCCCTGGGGGTCCGGGAGGCAGAAGCGTTCGATGTCCGCCACCGGCAGATGGGCGTTGAGGCAGCCGCCGCGCGCCAGGGCGGTTTCCCGCGCCCGGACCACTTCCTCGCGCAGCTCGGTGCTGCTCCGCTCTTGCCTGGTGGAGAGCAGCAGGTCGCCGGACTGGCTGTTCACTTCCAGGTGCAAGTTGATGCGGTCGAGCAACGGGCCGGAGAGGCGGTCCCGGTAACGCTGGATCTGTGCCGGGCTGCAGCGGCAGCGGTTGCCGGGATCGCCGTGAAAGCCGCAGGGGCAGGGGTTCATCGCCGCGATCAGCTGGAAGCGGGCGGGAAATTCCACCTTGCGGGCGGCACGCGAGAGGGTGATGCGCCCGCTTTCCAGCGGCTCACGCAGGGTCTCCAGCACCTTGCGGCTGAACTCCGGCAGCTCGTCCAGGAACAGGACGCCGTGATGGGCCAGGGAGATCTCCCCGGGACGCAGGGACGAACCCCCGCCGCCGCCCACCATCGCTGCCGCCGAGGCGCTGTGGTGGGGATGGCGGAACGGCGGCAGCCGCCAGCGGGCGGGATCGAAGGGCTGGCCGCTCACGGAGGCGATGGCGGCGCTCTCCAGGGCCTGCTCCTCGTCCAGCAGCGGCAGCAGCGTCGGCAGGCGCTGAGCCAGCATCGACTTGCCGGAACCGGGCGGTCCCACCATCAGCAGGTTGTGTCCCCCGGCGGCGGCCACCTGGAGCGCACGCTTGGCCTGATAGTGACCGCGGACCTCGGCCAGATCGACGGGCCAGGCCGCCGCGATTGCCGGAGGCGCTGTGGCGGGTGTCAGGGAGTCGCGTCCCTGGAGATGGGTGCAGACGCCCAGCAGATGGTCGGCGCCGAACGCGGCCAAGTCGTTCACCAGGGCGGCCTCGGCGGCATTCGGCGTTGGCAGGATCAGATCCCGGCCGGCCCCGCGGCACCGCAGCGCCGCCGACAGGGCGCCGCGGACCGGGCGCAGCTCGCCGCCGAGGGACAGTTCTCCCAGGAATTCGTAATCCGCCAGGCGGTCGCCGGGGAGCTGGCCGGAAGCGGCCAGAATTCCCAGAGCGATGGCCAGATCGAAGCGGCCGCCCTCCTTGGGCAGATCGGCCGGGGCCAGGTTGACGGTGATGCGGCGGGCGGGGAATTCGAAGCCGCAGTTGACCAGGGCGGCGCGGACCCGGTCCTTGCTTTCCTTGACCGCGGTTTCCGGCAGGCCGACCAGGGACAGCCCCGGCAGGCCGTTGGCCAGATGCACCTCGACGCACACTTCCGGGGCGTCGATGCCGCTCTGTCCCCGGCTGTAGACCCGGGCGAGGCTCATGTCATTCGTGCTGGTCCAGTTGCTGTTCCAGCTGCGCCAGCTGGCGCTCCAGGCGTTCCAGTTTTTCGCGGGTGCGTTTGAGCAGTTCGGCCTGAACCTCGAATTCCTCCCGGCTGACCAGATTCATCTGGGAAAAGGCGCTTTGCAGGATGGCGCGGAAGTTCTTCTCCATGTCCTCGCGCAGATGTTGGAGGCCGGGGGGCAGCGTCTGGCTCAGGCGCTGGGCGAGTTCGTCGAGACGTTTGGGGTCGAGCATGATCGGGATTCTCCAAAAGGGTGGATGCTTCAAGCATAGCGCAAGCCCTGTCGGCGGGCCAATTGAGTTCACCGCCCTTTTGCGGCATATTGAACCGTTTGCAACGAAAGGGGGAGTGTGTCATGAAACTCGTTACCGCAATCATCAAACCGTTCAAGCTCGACGACGTCCGCGAAGCCCTGATGGACCTGGGCATCGCCGGCATGACCGTCACCGAGGTCAAGGGTTACGGGCGCCAGAAGGGCCATACCGAACTGTACCGGGGCGCCGAGTACGTGGTGGATTTCCTGCCCAAGGTCAAACTGGAGGTGGCCGTGACCGACGACCGCACCGATGAAGTGGTGGAGGCCATCGCCAAGGCCGCCTGTACCGGCAAGATCGGGGATGGCAAGATCTTCGTTTCCCCGCTGGAGAACGTCGTCCGTATTCGCACCGGGGAATCCGGCCCGGATGCGCTTTGACGGAGGGAAGACATGGTGAAACGATTGCCTGTTTTGCTTTTGGCATTGCCGCCGGCGGCAGGGGCGGACGATTTCAGCGCTGCCGACACGGCCTGGATTCTGACCACCACGGCGCTGGTGCTGTTCATGACCCTGCCCGGGCTGGCGCTGTTCTACGGTGGCCTGGTGCGTTCCAAGAACGTGCTGTCGATTCTGGGGCAGTGCGTCGCCATCGCCGCTTTGGCGTCGGTGTTGTGGCTGATCGGCGGCTACAGCCTCGCCTTCGGGGAGGGCGGTGCGGCCAATGCGTTCATCGGTGGCCTGGACAAGGTGTTTCTGCGTCAGGTGGGGACCGACAGCCTGAGCGGCTCGCTGCCGGAAATCGTCTTCGTCGCCTTCCAGATGACTTTCGCCATCATCACGCCGGCCCTGGTGGTCGGTGGTTTCGCCGAGCGCATGCGCTTTGCGGCGGTGCTATGGTTCAGCGCCCTGTGGTTGTTGCTGGTCTATGTGCCGGTGTGCCATTGGGTCTGGGGGGGCGGCTGGCTGGCGGATCTGGGGGTGATGGATTTCGCCGGCGGGATCGTGGTGCATCTGACCTGCGGGGTGGCGGCCATCGTGTCGGCTTTGGTGCTGGGGCCGCGTCGCGGTTTCCCCCAGACGCCGATGCCGCCACACAATATGACTTTGACCGTCACGGGCGCGGGCATGTTGTGGGTCGGCTGGTACGGCTTCAACGGCGGTAGCGCCCTGGCCGCAAGCGGAGCGGCGGGCATGGCCCTGTTCGTCACCCACATCGCCGCCGCCGCCGGGGTGCTTTCCTGGATGTTCATCGAATGGTGGCGCTTCGGCAAACCCAGCGTGCTGGGAATGGTCACCGGCATGGTGGCCGGGCTCGGCACCATCACGCCCGCCTCCGGCTTCGTCGGACCGGCGGGCGCCCTGGTGCTGGGTATCCTCGCCGGGGGCGTCTGCTTCACCGCCACCCAGTGGATCAAGCGGGTGTTGCACATCGACGATTCCCTCGATGTCTTCCCGGTTCACGGCGTCGGTGGCATTTTCGGCTCGCTGGCGACCGGCGTGCTGGCGGCGGAAAGCTTGGGTGGCTTCGGTTTGGCCGAAGATCATACGATCGGTCAGCAGCTGGGGGTGCAGGTGCTGGCGCTGGTCAGCGTCGGGGCCTGGTGCGGGTTGTGGACCTTCGCCCTGCTGAAGCTGCTCGACGGGCTTTTGGGTTTGCGGGTGACGCCGGAGGCGGAAACCGAGGGGCTCGACATCACCGAACACGAGGAGACTGCCTATCACCTTTGAGGGATGCGAAAAGGCCGGCGACAAGCCGGCCTTTTCCGGCACCGGCGGCCGGGCGCGTCAGGCCGCCTGTTCGCCCTCGCCTGCGGCGGGCTGGAATTCGCGGCAGATCTGCCGCAGCTGTTCAGTTTCCAACGGCAGGCCGGTGAGATCGCAGCAGTGGCCGGTTTCGGTTTCACGCAGATACGCACAGGCGCCACAGACGCCGAACGCTTTGTATTGGCGGGCGGCCTGCATCCCCTCCAGCAAAGCGGCCAGCCCCCGGGCCAGCTGTTCGCGTGCCTCCGGCGCCATGAAGCCCAGCCCTTGTTTCAGGGTTGTCGGCGGCAGGGAAGTGGCAACCACGGCCTTGCCCTGTTCGGTCAGGAACAGGTGGACGACACGGCGGTCCCGGGTGTCCGGAACTTTCTCGATCAGTCCCTTGGATTCCAGGACCGTCAGGGTCTGGGAGACCGTCCCCTTGGTCAGCCCCAGGTATTCGGTGACGGCCGCCGGGATGTTGCTGTGACGGTTGCAGATGCTGAGATAGTGGAGAATTTCCAGCTGTACCGGCTGGAGTTTGGTATCGCCCTGGCGGACCTCGGCGCGAAGCAGATTGTCGATGCGCTCCAGATATTTGTAAACTTCAGCAGTCTTCATATGCAGGGTGTCCATTGAGGAGGAACGATGAGAAAAGCCTTTTCCATTGTAGCATTGATGGTCGGCAGCCTGTGGGGAAATGCTGTCCTTTGCGCCGATGCGGACGCGGGGCGGAAGATTTCCCAGAGCAAAGGTTGCATCGGCTGTCATGGCGTCAATGGGATCAGTGCGCCGGGCACTTCCTATCCGAACCTTGCCGGCCAGAAGGCCCCCTATCTGGAGAAGGCCCTGAAGGCTTACCGCGACAAGACCCGCCAGGCCCCGCTGATGAACGGCATGGCCGCCGGCCTGAGCGAGGGGGACATCGCCGATCTGGCGGCCTTTTACAGCAGTCTGAAACCCTGTCCCTGAAACCCGACTGAACGGGCGGCGCAGGCCGCCCGTTTTTCTCAGTTTTCTTCCCTTGCCACCGCTTCCAGAAAGCAGTTGGGCGCGGCGAAGGCGGCGCGGTGAATGTCCAGATTGTAATAGCGGGTGGGGAAGGGCTTATCCAGGATGTCCGCCTCCCGTGGCTGGCCGATGGCCGTCTTGGCGGCCACCGTCCCGCTCCACCAGCCCGACGGGTATACCGGTTGAGGGAAGAACAGGGTCTTCACCTCCCGGAAACCGGCCGCCTTCATCGCCTTGCGCATGGGATGGAGGATGTGGGGATGGAACAGGGGCGATTCGCTTTGCTGGATCAACAGACCGTCGTCGCCCAGGCACCTGAGGCAGTCGCGGTAGAAGCCTTCCGTGAACAGCCCTTCGCCCGGTCCCAGCGGGTCGGTGCTGTCGACGATGATGACATCGACGCTGCCTGCCGGCGCCTCCCTGACCCATTGGATGCCGTCCTCGAATTTCAACTGAGCGCGGGGGTCGTCGTTGGCCTGGCACAGCTCCGGAAAGTACCGCTCGGAAAGGCGGGTGACGCGCTCGTCGATCTCGATCTGGATGGCGTTTTCCACCTCCGGGTGTTTGAGGACTTCCTGCAGACTGCCGCAGTCGCCGCCGCCGATGATCCACACCCGTTTGGGGTCGGGATGGCTGTAGAGCACCGGGTGGGTCATCATCTCGTGATAGAGAAAGTTGTCGCGGCTCGACAGCATGACGAAGCCGTCGATCACCATCAGGTTGCCGAAGCCGACGGTTTCGTAGATCTCGATCTTTTGGAACGGGGTCTGCTCCTCGTGCAGTTTGCGTTTGATCTGGAGGGAAAAAGCGCTGTGGTTGTCCTCGTCGATCTCGGTGAACCAGCGGTTGGGGTCGAGCATGGTATCTCCTTGCGGAAAATGGAAATCGGCAAAGTTTGCTACATCGTGGAGAGGACTGCAAACGCCGTTGACGCCGTGTGGCCGTGGCGGTTTAATGACGGCAAAAACCGAGGAGGAGCGCGCCTATGAAACGTCGCCGCTTTCTACAGAGCCTGCTCGGGGCTGGAGGGGTTGCCGTCACCACCGCGGCTTTGGGAAGGCGCCGGGAGGAAATCCCCGGCGGACCGGGCGTGGAGAAGCCGTCCGGCTACCGCGAGACCGACCACATCCGCCGTTACTATCGGACCGCGAGGGGATGATGACGCTGAAACGCCGCACCCCCGGACGCATCGACCGCCGCACCTTCCTACAGCGCACTTCCGTGACCGTCGGCGGCGCATCCCTGGCCGCCGCCCTGCCGTTCAAGCTCATGCGCAAGGCCGGGGCCGAAGAGTCGGTCGCATCCCAGCCCGAAGTCAAACAGGTGCGCAGCGTCTGCACCCATTGCTCGGTGGGCTGTGGGGTGATCGCCGAGGTCCAAAATGGCGTCTGGGTGGGGCAGGAGCCGGCCTTCGACCATCCCTTCAACCTCGGCGCCCATTGCGCCAAGGGGGCCTCGGTGCGCGATCATGGCCGGGGGGACAAGCGCCTCAAGTATCCGCTGAAGAAGGTGAACGGTCAGTGGCGGAGAATCACCTGGGCGCAGGCCATCGACGAGATCGGCGACAGGCTCTTGCATATCCGCGAGGAATCCGGGCCCGATTCGGTCTACTGGCTCGGCTCCTCCAAGCACAACAACGAGCAGGCCTATCTGCTGCGCAAGTTCGTCGCCCTGTGGGGCACCAACAACGTCGACCATCAGGCCCGCATCTGCCATTCCACCACCGTCGCCGGCGTGGCCAACACCTGGGGCTACGGGGCGATGACCAATTCCTACAACGACATCCACAACAGCCGCGCCATCCTCGTCATCGGCGGCAACCCGGCCGAGGCCCATCCGGTGTCGATGCAGCACGTGTTCCGCGCCAGGGAAAAAGGCGCCCGTCTGATCGTGGTCGATCCCCGCTTCACCCGTACCGCCGCCCATGCCGACCAGTACGTGCGCATCCGCCCCGGCGGCGATGTTGCCTTCGTCTACGGTCTGTTGTGGCACATCTTCGAGAACGGCTGGGAGGATACCGATTTCATCCGCCGCCGGGTCTATGGCATGGAGGCGATCCGTAAGGAGGCGAAAAAGTGGTCGCCCAAGGAGGTGGAGCGGGTCTGCGGGGTACCGGAGGCGCAGGTGCGTCAGGTGGCCAAGACGCTGGCCGAAAACCGCCCCGGCACCGTGGTCTGGTGCATGGGCATCACCCAGCACCACCACGGCACCAACCAGACCCGCCTCCTGTGCATCCTTCAGCTGGCCCTGGGCAACATGGGGGTGGCCGGCGGCGGCACCAACATCTTCCGCGGCCACGACAACGTCCAGGGAGCCACCGACGTGGGGCCCAACGCCCACACCCTGCCCGGTTACTACGGCCTGTCGGAAGGGGCCTGGCGCCACTGGGCGCGGGTGTGGAACGTGGACTACGATTGGCTTTCGTCCCGCTTCGACCCGGCCGAATACCCGGACGGCAAGGGCGGCAGGAGCCGGACGATGTTCATGCCCGGCATCCCGGTGTCGCGCTGGATCGACGGGGTGCTGGAGGACAAGGCCAACCTGTCCCAGCGGGACAACCTCCGCGCCATGATCTTCTGGGGCCACGCCCCCAACAGCCAGACCCGTGGGCCGGAGATGAAGCGGGCCTTCGAGAAGCTGGACCTTTTGGTGGTCATCGACCCCTATCCCACGGTGTCGGCGGTGATGCACGCGCGCCAGAACGACACCTATCTGCTGCCGGCCTGCACCCAATTCGAAACCCGCGGCTCGGTGACCGCCTCCAACCGCTCGGTGCAGTGGCGCGATCGGGTGATCGAGCCGTTGTTCGAGTCCCAGCCCGATCACGTGACGATGTACCGGCTGGCGAAAAAGCTGGGTTTCGCCGCCGAGCTGACCAGGAACATCCGCGTCGAGGGTGACGAACCGGTGATCGAGGACGTCCTGCGGGAGATCAACCGCGGCGCCTGGAGCATCGGTTACACCGGCATCAGCCCTGAGCGCCTGAAAAACCAGCAGCAGCACTGGCACACCTTCGACACCACCACCCTGAAGGCCGAGGGCGGCCCCTGCGACGGCGAATACTACGGCCTGCCCTGGCCCTGCTGGGGCAAAGCGGAACTCAAGCATCCGGGCACGCCGATTCTCTACGACCTGAGCAAGCCGGTGGCCGAAGGCGGGCTGCCGTTCCGGGCCCGGTTCGGGGTGGAGCGCAACGGCGTCAGCCTGCTGGCCGAGGACAGTTACACCAAAGGTTCGGAGATCCGGGACGGCTATCCCGAATTCTCCGACAAATTGTTGAAGAAACTGGGCTGGTGGGACGACCTGACGCCGGAGGAAAAGCGGGAGGCGGAAGGGCGGAACTGGAAGACCGATCTTTCCGGCGGCATCCAGCGGGTGGCGATCGCCCACGGCTGCGCCCCTTACGGCAACGCCAAGGCCCGCTGCATCGTCTGGACCTTCCCCGATCCCGTCCCGGTTCACCGCGAGCCGATCTACACCCGCCGCCGCGATCTGGTCCGGGACTATCCCACCTATCCTGACCGCAAGCGTTTCTACCGCCTGCCGACCCGGTACCGCTCGATCCAGGAGATCGATTTTTCCCGCGAGTTTCCGCTGGTGATGACCTCCGGGCGGCTGGTGGAATACGAGGGCGGGGGCGAGGAGACCCGCTCCAATCCCTGGCTGGCGGAGCTCCAGCCCGAGATGTTCGTGGAGGTGCATCCGGCCGACGCCAACGATGCCGGCCTGCGCCACGGGGGCAAGGTGTGGGTCGAGGGGCCGGAGGGGGGGCGCATCCTGGTGACGGCTTTCGTCACCCGCCGGGTGCCGCGGGGGACGGTGTTCATGCCATTCCACTTCGGCGGCTGGTGGGAGGGGATGGACCTCAAGCCCCGCTATCCCGAGGGCACTGCCCCTTATGTGCGCGGGGAGGCCTGTAACACGGTGTTCACCTATGGCTACGATGCGGTCACCATGATGCAGGAGACCAAGGTGTCCCTGTGCCGGCTCAAGCGGGGAGGTTGATGCCCATGGGCCAGCAGTTTCTGACAAGGTGGGGAAGGGGACCCGTTTTTCGGGGACGCCGTGAATCCTTACCTGGAGGCTTGTACGCGGCCGTCCGGGCCGCGTACACCCCGAAAAACGGCTCCCCTTCCCTGTCTCGGCACCGGGCTGGCGTTGGTGTGCCGGGAAAGGGGTGGAAGGGCGTACCCGGCCTGGATGGCCGGGTTTCGAGCCTACAGGGATGTACTTGCGGCGTCCCTGGAACCCCTTTCCCGGCACAGCAAGGGGGAGTCCCATGGCGCGGATGAAGTTTCTCTGTGACGACGAGCGCTGCATCGAATGCAACGCCTGCGTCACCGCCTGCAAGAACGAGCACGAAGTGCCCTGGGGGGTCAACCGCCGCCGGGTGGTGACCCTTGACGACGGCCAGCCGGGGGAGAAATCCATCTCGGTGGCCTGCATGCACTGTTCCGACCCACCTTGCGCTGCCGTCTGCCCGGTGGACTGCTTCTACGTCACCGAGGACGGGGTGGTGCTGCACGACAAGGATCTGTGCATCGGTTGCGGCTACTGTTTCTACGCCTGCCCCTTCGGCGCCCCCCAGTTCCCCCAGAACGGCACCTTCGGGGTCCGGGGCAAGATGGACAAATGCACCTTCTGCGCCGGCGGCCCCGAGGAAGACTTTTCCGAGGCCGAATTCGAGAAGTACGGCCGCAACCGTCTGGCCGAGGGCAAGCTGCCGCTGTGCGCCGAGATGTGTTCCACCAAGGCCCTGCTGGCAGGCGACGGCGACGTCATCGCCGACATCTTCCGCGAGCGGGTGGTGCGCCGCGCCGACCGCGACGAAAAACCGGCCCAGCCCAAGGTGCCGTGGGGGTGGGGGCCGGCTTATGGGGAGAAGAAACCATGAAGTGGTGGGGAAGCGTCTCTGGCCGTCTGGCTTCCGGGACGCCGCACGTACGTCCCTGTAGGCTCGAAACCCGGCCATCCAGGCCGGGTATGCCCTCCAGCCGGACGGCCGGAGACGCTTGGCGGCGCTGTGCTTTTACCCTTTTGCTGGGAGTGGTTGCCGGCTTGGCTGCCTGCGAGCGTGAAGCCGACCGGGTTTTCGACCGCAATCCCGAGTATGCCGGCAAGGCGGATGTCCACGAACACTATCCCGATGCTGCAACCCTGCGCAAACGGGCGCTGATGGTACAGACGGACCGCTGACCATGGCTGCCGTGATGTCATCGATACGAAACCGCAGACTCTGGCAGGTCACCGGGCTGGTCCTGTTGCTGCTGTCGGTGGGGCTGGTGGCGGCGACCGTCGACTGGAACAACCCCCGCGCCGAGCTGTGGCGCCAGGTGCGCGAAGGGGTGGAAGGCTACAGCGCGGTGCGTGGCCTGGAAAGCGGCGAGCTGATCCAGGCCTCCGGCGAGGTCTGGCGCCGCTGGCGCAACGGGCCACTGTCCTGGGCCGGAGGGCTGGTGCTCGGTGGTGTGGTGCTGATTCTGGGGCTGTTTCATCTGCTTCACGGTCCCCAGCGGCTGGAAAAGCCCCGCACCGGCATCCGGGTGCTGCGCTGGAGCCTGGGGGAGCGGGTGCTGCACTGGGCTACTGCGGTCCTGTTCATCCTCCTGAGCCTTACCGGCCTGAGCCTGCTCTACGGCCGCCGGCTGCTGATCCCCCTGATCGGTCACGAGACCTTCGCCGCCTATCTCGCCATCGCCAAATTTACCCACAATCTCATCGGCCCCCTGTTCGTCGCCTGTCTGATCGTCATGGGCCTGACCTGGTTCCGCGACAACCTGTGGCGGAAGATCGACTGGGACTGGTTCAAGTCCTTCGGCGGCCTGTTCGGCGGCGGCCATCCCCATGCCGGGCGCATGAACGCCGGTGAGAAAGCCTGGTTCTGGCTGCTGATGACCGTGGGGGCGGTGGTCTCGGTCACCGGCCTGCTTCTCGATCTGCCCCTGTTCGGCCTCGAGCGCGAATCCCTGCAGTTGAGCCATATCCTCCACGTCGCCGCGGCTCTGATCGTCATGGCCGCCTCTCTGGGGCACATCTACATCGGCACCCTGGGCACCGAGGGCGCGTTGGAAGGCATGATCTCAGGGAAGGTCGATCTGTCCTGGGCCCGGCAGCATCACGATCTGTGGCTGGAGGAATTGCAGCAGGCCGGCCGGCTTCCCCGGCAGGGGGAACGCCCCGAGATAGAGCGTCCTGCCCACTTCTTCCGTCCGGATGCCGACTAGCCGTTCAATCAGTTTCCCGCGCCTTGCCGTCCATGTCCTGCCAGTAGTGGGCCACCACGGCGAGATACACCAGCATAACGATGAGCGGGAACCAGAACAGCCACTGGCTTCGGCCCTGGGTCACCGGGAACCACAGGATCCCGGCCAGTTTCAGCCCCCAGCCCACCAGGAACAGATAGACGCCCCAGCGGCGCATCTGCCACAGGCCGTAGCAGGAAATCAGCACCAGCGCGTTGCTGATCAGCCAGACGGCCGAGTACAGCCCCGGGGTGACGAAGATCGCATACAGGGCGTTGAAGAATTTGGGTAGGGTCATCGCCGCCACGGCAAAGCAAAGCAGGAAAATGGCTCTCGGTCGCATGTCGAAACTCCTGGTTGTGAATCGGATAACCGCTCGTTTGGCGGGAGTGGGCTAGAATTACTTGGGAAACAGCGGGAGTCAATGGGTTTCGCAGGATGCAGGCGGAGTGCGGTATGAACCGATGAGCGATACGCCTTCCGTGCACTACGCCGAGATTCGCCGGCTCATTCCGCTGCACCTGCTGCCGCAGGAAAGTTGCAAACGATTGTGTGACACGCTGGTCCCAAGGGAAGCGTCAAGCGGGGAAATCCTGTTCGAACGGGGGGAGATCGCCCACGAGTGGATCTATCTGCTCGAAGGCAGGGTTTCCCTCGAGGCCGGCGGCATCGTGATGGAAGAGCTCCAGGCCGGTGACGCCAACGCCCGTTTCCCCCTGGCGCATCAGAGCCCCCGTAAGGTGACGGCGCGCGCGCTCACGACGCTTCGCTATATCCGTATCGATCCCCAGCGCATCAAGCCGGCACTGCCGCAGGAAGAGACGAGGATGACAGACAGCAACCCCGAGAAAACCCAAGGCGACTGGATGACCCGGCTGTTGAAGTCGCCGGTCTTCCAACGGCTGCCGGCCAGTAACCTGCAAAAAATCCTGCAGCGGTTGGAGGAGAAGGCCTTGGAGGCCGGCACACCGGTGATCCTGCAGGGAGAGGTGGCCGACAGCGTCTTCATCCTCCGGTCCGGACAGTGTGAGGTCAGCCGTCAGCCCCGTCCCGGCGGGAAGGTGTTCAAACTGGGAACCCTGAAGCCCGGAGACATGTTCGGGGAGGATGCGATTCTGTCCGGTCAGGCGCGGGCGGTCACGGTGACCATGGCGACTGACGGGGTCGTGTTGCGCCTTTCTCCAGAACGATTCCTGCAGCTGCTTGCCGAGCCCGTGCTCGATTCGCTCAATTTCGAAGCAGCCTTCCGCGAGGCCGAGCAGGGGGCGCAATGGCTGGACGTGCGCGACCCGGACCCATTCCGGCGGCGTCACATTCGCGGCAGTCTCAACATTCCTTTCTTTTCCCTGCGTATGCAATTGACCGGATTGCAGCGGGGACAGCGCTATATCACCGTTTCCGAAGACGGCCGCCTTGCCGCCGCCGCCGCTTTTCTGCTGCTGAAGCACGGTTTCGAGGCCGCGGTGCTCGAAGGCGGATTGGGCAGCGTCCCTCCCAAGTGTCTGAACGGCGAGGTCCGGGAGGAGACCGGGCGGGTCGAAGCCCCGCCACCGGTGGTGCTTACGGCGGAGAAGGATAACCAGGCGCTGGAGGAATTGCAGCGGCACAACCGGCAGCTGCGACAGCGGCTGGAAGATTTGGAAGCCGAGAACAGCGCCCTGTCGGCCCGATTGGCGTCCCAGGCAGCGGGGACCGAGGAGAAGGCGGCGCTGGAGGCCGAGGCGGAAACCCTGCGCCGGCGGGTCGCCGAACTGGAGGCGGTGATCCGCGATTATTGCGAGGCCGCGGCCGAGATGGAGGGGGACGACCGGGTCCAGGCGCTGCAGACGGAATTGGAGATGGTGCGGGAGCAGGCCGAGGCCGATGTGGCGGCGATGCGCCGGCAGGTCGAGGTGCTGCAGGCCCGTTGCCGGAAATTGGCGCAGGAAGGCGGGAAGGATGTGACCTGGCGTCCACCGGCGGACTGGACGGCCTTGGAGCCCGAGGATCTGCCGTTGATCCAGCCCATTCCCCGCGGCGAAGGGGAGACGGCTCGGCGTGGCTGGGTTGGGCCGCTGCTGTGGGCCCTGGTAGGCGCGCTGGCGAGCCTGGCGCTGCTGGGGATCGGGCTGCAGAGTGAAAGTGGCCGCCGCTGGCTGGCGCAGTGGCTCTGGGACGGCCGGATGGCGGAGGAATCAGCGCCGGTGGCGCCGAAGTCGGAAGGGAAACCACAGATGCAGTTGCCCGAAGACCAGGATCTTTTCGCCGCAGAACCGGGAGAGGGGCAAGGTGCAGCGACCGCCGGCGGGGCGCCGCCCGAGGAGGAAGACCTGTTCGCCGAATGATGTCAGAGGCAAACGAAACCCCGCCGCGGCGGGGTTCGAGGTCATTTGATCTTGGCTTCCCGGAAGATCACGTGCTTGCGCACCACCGGATCGTACTTCTTGAATTCCAGTTTGTCCGGCGTGTTACGCTTGTTCTTGGTGGTGGTGTAGTAGTAGCCGGTGCCGGCGCTGGACACCAGTTTGATCTTTTCGCGCATGGCTTGTTTCAATCCTCCTTATGGCCTGATCAGAATCAGATCTTGACGCCGCGCTGACGCATTTCCGCAAGCACGGTGTCGATGCCCTTCTTGTCGATGATACGCATGCCCTGGCTGGAAACCCGCAGGCGCACCCAGCGGCCCTCGCTTTCCACCCAGAACTTGTGGGTGTGCAGATTCGGCAGGAAGCGGCGCTTGGTCTTGTTGTTGGCGTGGGAGACGTTGTTGCCGGTCATGGGACGTTTGCCCGTCACTTGACATACTCTGGACATTTCTAAACCCCGATATACCCAGTCGATTCAAACGAGCAATTCTAGCGCAAGTTGTGGTGCGGGGCAAAAAACGGAAAGTGTTATCATGGGACGCCCCCGATCAACATGGAATGCGAACGAAACGATGACCGCCGCGAGAATCAAGCTGGGGATCGTGATGGATCCCATCCAGAACATCAACATCCACAAGGACAGCAGTTTCGCCATGCTGCTGGAGGCCCAGGCGCGGGGGTGGGAACTCGAGTACATGGAGCTGGGCGATCTGTATCTGCGCGACGGCCGCACCTTCGCCCGCATGCGCCGTCTTGTGCTCAGACGCGACTCGCAACGCTGGTACGCGTTCGAGGGTGAAACGGTGCAGTCCCTGGACTGCCTGGACGTGATCCTGATGCGCAAGGATCCGCCCTTCGACCAGGAATACATCTATGCCACCTATCTGCTCGAGTGTGCCGAACAAAAGGGCGTCTTGGTGGTCAACAAGCCCCAGAGCCTGCGCGACGCCAACGAAAAGCTGTTCACCGCCTGGTTCCCCCAGTGCTGCGCCCCCACCTTGGTGGCCCGCGATCCGCAGCGTTTCCGCGCCTTTCTGGCCGAGCAGGGGGAGATCATACTGAAGCCTCTGGACGGCATGGGCGGCGCTTCGATCTTCTATCTGCATCCTGAGGACCCCAATGTCAGCGTCATCCTCGAAACCATGACCCGCCACGGCAGCCGCTTCGTGATGGCCCAACGCTATCTGCCCGAAATCAAGGACGGCGACAAGCGCATCCTGCTGATCGATGGCGAGCCGGTTCCCTACGCTCTGGCGCGGATTCCCGCCCGGGGGGAGTTGCGGGGCAACCTGGCCGCCGGCGGCCGGGCCGAGGGCCGGCCCCTGAGCGAGCGCGACCGCTGGATCTGCAATCAGGTGGGACCGGAACTTCGCCGCCGTGGCTTGATCTTCGCCGGCATCGACGTGATCGGCGACTATCTCACCGAGATCAACGTCACTAGCCCCACCTGCATTCAGGAATTGGATAAACTATTCGGATTGAACATCAGCGCCCAGCTGATGAACGAAATCGAGGCCCGTCTGTCCCCATGACCCTGGAGACCCGTTTCGGCAGTCCCGGCGACCGCTTCCTGGTGGCGCTCTTGGTCGCGCTGGTGCTGCACGCCGCGATCCTTTTCGGGGTACGCTTCCGGTTGCCGGCGCCGCCGCCGGTGCGGCGCACCCTGGACATCGAGCTGGTCTCCGAGGCCGATGGCCGGCGTCCCGAGAAGGCGGATTATCTGGCAGACCGAAACAGCGACGGCGGCGCCAGCAAGCAGGCCCGCAGGCCGCAGCCGCCACCCCGAAGCCGCCCCCGCGGCGTGCCGCAGCCGCCACCGCCGGCACGCCCGCGGCCACGCCGCGTGCTGACCCATCAGGCGGCACGACAGACGGTGCCCCAGCGCCCGAACCCCCAGCCGCAGCCCAGCCCCCGTCTCGATCCCGGGTTGCTGGCCCGGCAGATCGCCGAACTGGACGTAAAGCCCCGCCGCAGCATGCGCTTCGCCGGTGAGCGGGTGACCCCCATCGAGCGCATTCGGGCCCACAAATACGTCGCCGCCGCTTACGAGCGCGCCTGGCAGAAGAAGGTCGAACGCATCGGCAACCTCAACTATCCTGACGAAGCCCGGCGCCGGAGGCTGTCGGGGAAATTGCTGGTGAGCGTCTGGGTGGCCAAGGACGGAACGGTGAAGAAGATCAAGATCCGCCGCTCCTCCGGTTACAAGGTCCTGGACGCGGCGGCGGTGCGGATCGTCCGTCTGGCCTCGCCGTTCGCGCCGTTTCCCAAGGAGCTGGCGCAGCAGACCGACGTTCTGGTGATCACCCGCACCTGGAGTTTCTTCAACGACGACGGCCTGGCCATGGGCCGCTGAAGGATGGGACCATGAAGACGCATACCGCTTTGACCGGACAGTTTCTCATCGCCATGCCGACCCTGGAGGATCCCAATTTCGCCCATACGGTCACCTACATCTGCCAGCACAGCGAGGAGGGGGCGCTGGGGATTGTCATCTCCCGGCCGTTGGAGGATATGCGCCTCAGGGACATCCTGGCTTCGATGCAGATCGAGCCCGAGGACGAAGCCATCGCCGCAGAATCGGTCTATCTGGGCGGCCCGGTGCAGCCGGAGCGCGGTTTCGTGCTCCACACCCCGGTGGGTGACTGGCACGGTACCCTGGCGGTCGACGATCGGGTGGGGCTGACCACTTCCCGCGACATTCTGGAGGCCATCGCCGCCGGCCGCGGACCGGAAAAGTTCCTCGTCGCCCTCGGCTATGCCGGCTGGGGTGCAGGCCAGCTGGAGCGGGAGATGCTCGAAAACGCCTGGCTCAACGTCCGGGCCGACCTGGAAATCCTCTTCGACCTGCCGCCGGCGCAGCGCTGGAAGGCCGCCGCCGCCCGGCTGGGGATCGATCTCGACCGCATGTCGTCACAGGTGGGACATGGCTGAGGCGGAAACCTGGCTGGGCTTCGATTTCGGCACCCGCAGACTGGGGGTGGCCGTGGGTCAGCGCCTCACCGGCACCGCCTCCCCCCTGGAGACGATCCGTTCGGAGAAGAAGGCGGTGCGCTGGCAGGCGATCGATCGTCTGGTACAGACCTGGCGGCCGGCCGGTTTCGTGGTGGGAATGGCGTATCAGGCCGACGGCGGCGACAATCCGGTGACGCCGCTGATGCGCAAGTTTTGCCGCCAGCTGGAAGGGCGGTATCATCGTCCTGTTCACGTGATGGACGAGTACCTGACCAGTTTCGAGTCTCGCCAGCTGCTGTTCGAGGAGGTGGGGCTGCGGGCCGGCAAGGTGCACCGCTACAACGACCAGGTCGCCGCCCGTCTGATCCTGCAGACCTGGCTCAATCATCAGGAGACGCCTGCGTGAGTGCCGAATCTTTGGACATCGATACCCTGCTGCAGAATCTGGCCGACTGCCTGCGCCGCCAGATCGAAACCCGGGGATTGCACGACCCGCTGCTCGTGGGCATCCATACCGGCGGGGTCTGGATCGCCGAGCGGCTGCGCGAACGCCTGGGGATCGATACGCCTCTGGGACGGCTGAACATCGCCTTCTACCGTGACGACTTCTCCCGCATCGGCATGCATCCCCAAGTGCGCCCGAGCCAGCTGCCGAGCACCGAAAACCGCGACGTGATCCTGATCGACGACGTGCTCTACACCGGCCGCACCATCCGTGCCGCTCTCAACGAGCTGTTCGACTACGGCCGGCCGCGCCAGGTGATCCTGGGGGTACTGATCGAGCGCGACGGGCGGGAGCTGCCGATCCAGCCGGACTGCGTCGGCGGCCGCGTCTCCCTGGGGCCCGATCAGCGCATCAAGCTGACCGGTCCCGATCCCCTGAAACTGGAGATTCACACCGTCGAGGCCCCATGAGCCGTACCCTGCAACTGGACGCCGGCGGCCGGCTGCGCCATTTCCTCACCATCGAAGGGCTGGGGCGGGACTGGCTCGAGCGCATCATGGACACCGCCGAATCCTTCGAAAGCGTGGCCGCTCAGAAGGTCAAGAAGGTGCCGCTGCTGCGCGGCAAGACCGTGGTCAACCTGTTCTTCGAAACCAGCACCCGCACCCGCACCACTTTCGAGCTGGCGGCCAAACGCTTGTCGGCGGACGTGCTCAACATCAACGTGGCGGTCTCGGCCACCGCCAAGGGCGAAAGCCTGCTCGACACCGTCCGCAATCTGGAGGCCATGGGGGTGGACATGTTCGTGGTGCGCCACGCCGAAAGCGGGGCGGCCCATTTCATCGCCCGCCACGTCGCCCCCCACGTCAGCGTCGTCAACGCCGGCGACGGCCGCCACGCCCATCCCACCCAGGCCATGCTCGACATGTTCACCATCCGCCGCCACAAGCGCGATTTCTCCCGTCTGACCGTGGCCATCGTCGGCGACATCCTCCATTCCCGCGTCGCCCGCTCCCAGATTCACGCCCTCAACACCCTCGGCGCCCGGGAAGTCCGGGTGGTGGCGCCGCGGACGCTGCTGCCGGTGGCGGTGGAGCGCTTGGGCGTGCGCGTCTGCCACGATCTGGACGCTGGGCTGGAGGATGTCGATGTGGTCATCATGCTGAGGCTGCAGAAGGAGCGCATGCAGGGAGCGCTGCTGCCGAGCGAGCGGGAATTCTACCGCTGTTTCGGGCTGACTGCCGCCCGGCTGCGGCAGGCCAGACCCGATTGCCTGGTGATGCATCCCGGCCCCATCAACCGCGGGGTCGAGATCGCCTCGGAGGTGGCCGACGGCAGCCGCTCGGTGATTCTTGAGCAAGTAGGCCACGGCATCGCCATCCGCATGGCGGTGATGGCGCTGGCTCTGGGGGCGGTTCAGGGATGAAGCTCGCCATCGTCAACGGCCTGGTGTGCGATCCGGTCGCTGAAACTCTGACGCCCGGTGGCGTCTGGATCGCCGAGGGCAAGATCGTCGCCACAGGTTCGCCGCCGCCCGATTTCACTCCGCAGCGGGAATTGGATGCCCGCGGTGGCGTCATCGCTCCCGGTCTCATCGACCTCAGCGTCTGCCTGCGGGAACCGGGTTTCGAATCCAAAGGCACCATCGCCAGCGAAACCCGCGCGGCGGTAGCCGGCGGCGTCACCACCGTCTGCGCTCTGCCGGAAACCCAGCCGGTGGCGGACACCCCAGCGGTCATCGAGCTGATCCGCGAACGCGCCGAACTTGCCGCCCGGGCTAGAGTGGTGCCGGTGGGGGCGCTGACCTGCGGGCTGGCGGGCGAGCGTCTGAGCGAGATGCACGCATTGGGTGAGGCCGGCTGCCGCGCCGTCGGCAACGCCGGCCGGCCGCTGGCCAACCCCTTGGTCTGGCGCCGGGCCCTGGAATACGCCGCCACCTACGGTCTGACCGTGTTCGTCCGGCCCCAGGATCCCTGGCTAGCGGCCGGTGGCTGCGCCCACGAAGGGGAGGTGGCGACCCGGCTGGGATTGGCGGGTATTCCGGCGAGCGCGGAAACGGTGGCGGTGGCGCAGATCCTGGCCCTGGTGGCCGACAGCGGCGCCCGGGTGCACTTCTCCTGCCTGAGCACCGCCCGGGCGGCGGCGATGGTCGGCGCTGCCGCCGCTGACGGCCTGCCGGTCACCTGCGATGTGGCCGCCCACCAGCTCCATCTGACCGAACAAGCGCTGGAAGGCTTCGACGCCAGCGTCCATCTGGCGCCGCCGCTGCGCACCCTGGACGACCGCGACGGGCTGCGCCGGGCGCTGGCCGGAGGGACGGTGACGGCGGTCTGCTCCGATCACCGCCCCCACGAGGAAGACGCCAAGCTGAACGTTTTCGCCGCCACCGAACCGGGAGCCGCCGGCCTGGAGACGCTGCTGCCGCTGCTGCTGGCCCTGGTGGACGAGGGGATCCTGACGCTGCCTCAGGCCCTGGCCCGGCTGACCGCAGGTCCGGCCGGGGTGCTGGGGTTGGAGGGCGGGCGGTTGCAGCCGGGCGCTCCGGCCGACGTGATCGTCATCGATACCGGGGCGTGCTGGCCCGTCGATGCCGACCACTGGCACAGCCGCGGCCGCAACACCCCGTTCTGGGGCCAGACCCTGAAGGGAAAAGTGCGTTACACCCTGGTGGGCGGCCGCATCGTCCACCCGGGCTGAGATCAGTCGTCCTCCTCCACCAGCCGCATCTTGTCTTCGCCGGGCGCGTACCGGTCGAGGTCGCCCGTTTCCCCCAGTTTGATCATCAGCCGCACCTCGTTGCGCGAGTCGGCGGCGGCCAGGGCGTCCTCGTAGCTGATCTTGCCGGCCTTGTAGAGATCGTAGAGGCACTGGTCGAAGGTCTGCATCCCCTGTTCGCGCGAGCGCTTCATCAAGTCCTTGAGCTTGTGGACCTCGCCCTTGCGGATCAGGTCCGAGGCCAGCGGGGTGTTGATGAGGATCTCCACCGCCGGATAGCGGCCCTCGCCGTCGGCGCAGCGGATCAGCTGCTGGGCGACGATGGCCTTGAGGTTGAGGGACAGGTCCATGAACAGCTGGCTGTGCATGTCCTCGGGGAAGAAGTGCAGGATGCGGTCCAGAGCCTGGTTGGCGTTGTTGGCGTGCAGGGTGGACAGGCACAGATGCCCGGTTTCGGCGAAGGTGATGGCGTGCTGCATGGTCTCCCGGGTGCGGATCTCGCCGATGAGGATCACGTCCGGGGCCTGGCGCAGGGTGTTCTTCAGGGCCACCTCGTAGGATTCGGTGTCGGTGCCCACCTCGCGCTGGGTGACGATGCAGCCGGCGTGCTGGTGGGTGTACTCGATCGGATCCTCGATGGTGATGATGTGCCCGGAGCTGTTGTGGTTGCGGTATTTGAGCATCGCCGCCAGGGAGGTGGACTTGCCGGTGCCGGTGGCGCCGACGAAGATGATCAGACCGCGTTTGGTCATCGCCAGATCCTTGAGGATCGGTGGCAGGTTCAGCTCCTCCACGTCGGGGATGTAATCCTGGATGCGCCGGATCACCATCGCCGGGCTGTTGCGCTGGTAATAGGCGCTGACGCGGAAGCGGGCCAGGTTCTCCATGGCGATGGCGAAGTTGCACTCGCGGGCGTTTTCGAACTCGTCCCGCTGGCGCGCGTCCATGGTGCTGAGCACCAGCTCGCGCACCATGGGTTCGCTGAGGGATTTGGGGCTGATGGGCTCCAGGCGGCCGTTGACCTTGATGCACGGCGGCCGGCCAGCGATCACGAACAGATCCGAGGCCTTCTTGTGCACCATCAGGGTGAGCATGGATTCCACGTTCATGGCCCGCCTCCGTTAAAACGCCGCCTTGTTGACGGCCTTGGTGCGGGCGGTCTGGCGCGAGATGACGCCTTTGTCCACCAGTTCCTGCAGGTGCTGGTCGAGGGTCTGCATGCCGTCCTTGCGTCCGGTCTGGATCGCCGAGTACATCTGCGCCACTTTGTCCTCACGGATCAGGTTGCGGATCGCCGGGGTCCCGACCATGATCTCCCAGGCGGCCGTCCGCCCGCCGCCGATCTTCTTCAGCAGGGTCTGGGCGATGACCGCCTGCAGGGATTCCGACAGCATCGAGCGGATCATGGCCTTTTCCGCCGCCGGGAACACGTCGATGATACGGTCGATGGTTTTGGCCGCCGAGGAGGTGTGCAGAGTGCCGAACACCAGGTGGCCGGTCTCGGCCGCGGTCAGGGCCAGGCGGATGGTTTCAAGATCGCGCATTTCCCCCACCAGGATCACGTCCGGGTCCTCGCGCAGCGCCGATCTCAAGGCTTCGTTGAAGCCGAGGGTGTCGCGGTGGACCTCGCGCTGGTTGATGAGGGATTTCTTGCTCTGATGGACGAATTCGATCGGGTCCTCGACGGTGAGAATATGGGAGTAATTGTTGGAATTGATGTAGTCGATCATCGCCGCCAGGGTGGTGGACTTACCGGAGCCGGTGGGGCCGGTGACCAGAATCAGGCCGCGGGGTTTCTGGGTCACGTCACGGAAGAAGGGTGGGCAGCCCAGATCCTCCAGGGTCAGTACCTTGGAGGGAATGGTGCGGAACACCGCCGCCGCCCCCCGGTCCTGATGGAAAGCGTTGACGCGGAAACGGGCCACTCCGGGCAGCTCGAAGGAAAAGTCGGTTTCCAGATATTCCTCGTAATCGCGCCGCTGCTTGTCGTTCATGATGTCGTAAACTAGCGCGTGGACCTCCTTGTGCTCCAGCGGCGGCACGTTGATGCGGCGGATGTCGCCGTCAACGCGAATCATCGGTGGCAGGCCGGCGGAGAGGTGGAGGTCGGAGGCGTTGTTCTTGACGGAAAAGGCGAGCAGTTCGGCGATGTCCATGAATCACTCCTCAGCGCGATCGGATCGAATGAATACCGGCAAGTATAGTTCAGAATCTCCGCTGGCCCAGCGCCTGGCTCGCATCCGGCGGCGGATCGGTGAAGCCCTTCACGCCACCGGCAGGCAGGATGACGTGACCCTGGTGGCGGTGGGCAAGACCTGGCCTGCAAGGGTGCTGCTCGAAGCCTGGCAGCTGGGAATGCGCCATTTCGGTGAGAACTATCTCCAGGAGGCCCTGGCCAAGCAGCAGGCCCTGGGGCATTGCGACATCACCTGGCATTTCATCGGCCCGATCCAGTCCAACAAGACCCGCGCCATCGCCACCCGTTTTCACTGGGTCCACACCGTGGACCGCCTCAAGATCGCCCGCCGCCTCAGCCAGCAGCGCCCGGAGGGGCTGGCGCCGCTCAACGTCTGTATCCAGGTCAACGTCAGTGGTGAGGCGAGCAAGGCCGGGGTGGCGCCGGAAGCGGCCGCCGAGCTGGCCGCCGCCATCCGGGAGCTGCCGAATCTGCGCCTGCGGGGGCTGATGACGATTCCGGCACCGGCCGTCGACTTCGACGCGCAACGGCGGCCTTTCCAGCGGCTGCGGCAGCTTCGGGACACGCTGGGATTGGAGGACCTGTCGATGGGGATGTCCGCCGATCTGGAAGCGGCGGTTCAGGAAGGCGCCACCCTGGTGCGGATCGGTTCCGCGTTGTTCGGGCTGCGGCAACCCCGGCGCGAATGAAACCCTATTCCTCGAAGTAGGGTTCGTCGAGCAGTCGGATTCCAGCTTCCTTCAGGCGGCGATAGTCCTCCTTGAGCAAACTGTTGGCGAGATTGCGGTTGATGAGGGTTTCCTCCGGATCTTCGGTGGGAAAGCCGAGCACATAGACTCGGTCGACGATCTGAGCCCCGTCACCGGTGCGAAATACGAAACGGGCCCCCAGCAGGTAGCCTTCCTGTTCTTCCAGGATGTCCAGATCCGGATGGACCTTCAGGGTGATCGGCCGCTTGGCCAGCCGGACCTCGGCGACGAGCTTGAGGCCGCGTTTGGCGTGGGCGATGGCTTCGTCCAGGGTGCGGATTTTGACGGTCATGAATGGGTTCTCCTACGATTGGGGTGAGTCGGAATCGATTCTCTCGAGGGTTCTTCCGGACGGTATTCGGGTACCAGGGTCTGGAGCAGGACGTAGAGCTGGGGAATGTCGAATTCCTGGCAGGCGCTGTGGATTTGGGCCAGCAGCTTGACGATGATTTTCGGATCGCAGGCAGGCGCGCTGGCCTGCTTCAATTTCTCGTAGGGCGTGGGCTGAAGATCCTCCTCGGGATAGAACAGTTCCTCGTGCAGCTTTTCGCCAGGGCGCAGGCCGATGTATTCGATGGCGATATCGATGCCCGGCCGTTTGCCGCTGAGCAAGATCATCTGTTCCGCCAGGTAGCGGATACTGACGGGCTGGCCCATGTCCAGGACGAAAATCTCCCCCCCTTGACCCAATGCGGCCGCCTGCATGATCAGCTGGCAGGCCTCGGGGATGGTCATGAAGAAACGGGTGATTTCCGGATGCGTGACGGTGACCGGACCGCCACTGGCGATTTGTTCCCGGAACAGGGGTACCACGCTGCCGGCGGAATCGAGCACGTTGCCGAAACGTACGGTGACGAAACGGGTTTTCTGTAATAGGTTGAAACTCTGGCAGATGACCTCCGCCCCCCGTTTGGTCGCCCCCATCACGTTGGTGGGATGGACCGCTTTGTCGGTGGAAACCAGCACGAATTTATCGACTCCGTGTTCGACGGCAAGCTCGGCAAGCCGGGCGGTTCCCAGCACATTGTTGTGAACCGCTTCCCTGACCTGGTTTTCCAGTAGGGGGACGTGTTTGTAGGCGGCGGTATGAAAGATCACCTCAGGCCGATACTTCACCAGGACTTCCCTGACTGCCACCTTGTCCGTGATGTCGCCCAGAACAGGAACGATTTCGGTGGATTCAAAGTGTTCCCGCAAGGTACGCTCGGTGCGGTACAGGTTATATTCGCAGCGCTCGAAGAGGATCAGGCGGTGGATGGGCAGATTCGCCAGCTGGCGGCAAAGTTCGGCGCCGATCGATCCGCCGCCGCCGGTCACCAGCACGGTTTTGGTCGCCAGGTGGCGGTGGATCGAAGGCCAGTCGAGGCGGGTGGGCTCGCGTCCCAACAGATCCTCGATGCTGACGGGGCGAAGCGTTTTCTTGGAAATGGGCTGATTCCGGTTCAGGCGTTCCCGTGGCGAAGGAAGGGTTAGAAAAGGGACGCCGGCCTGTTCGCAATGGGTGATGATCCGGCGCATCTGGGTATCGCTGGCCGAGGGAATGGCGATCAGCACGGTTTCGATGTGGTAGCGCCGGACCAGATAGGGGATCTGACTGCAGGGGCCGACGACCCGGATGCCCCGTATCTCCCGTCCCAGTTTGTGGGGGTTGTCGTCCACCAGGGCGACGGGGCGATACTCCGGGGCGCTGTCTTGCAGCAGATCGCGGATCAACATATAACCGGCCCGTCCGGCACCGACCACCAGGGCCCGCTTGCCGCTGTCCGGTTCACGGTGGCTGTCCTTTTTCAGGCGATAAATCAAGCGGGGAACGCTGACCGCCAGAAACAGCAGCAAGGCGTAAAGAACCGGGATCGCCGCCGGCAAAGGATATGGAGGCGGTTGGATATAACTGGCCGCGCCGATAAGACCTGCGCCCATCGAGGTGGCTTTGCCGATCTGCAGCAGGTCCGGCGTGGAGGCGAAACGCCAAAGGCTGCGGTAGAGCTGAAACTGGTAAAAAATCGTACCCTGGAGACAAACGACCCAGGGGAGCCAATGCAGGGCCTGATCCTGCAGCTGTGGAGGCACCGGATGCAGGTCGTTATGGAGCCAGTAAGCGCCCAGCCAGGCCAGGGCGACCATGATCAGATCGTGGATGAAGACCAACCAGGCTCTGCGTAATACGGTGGGCACGCGGTATCTCCGTTGTATTTAAGCGACAAGTCCGTGTCGGTCAGTGTATGGATCGGGGCGTTCGCACGCGCTCTGGAAACAGGCATGCATGTACGAAAGATTATGACAAAACATTTGTCAGCATGAAAGTTGTCTGCTACATTGAATCCCCGCGTGGATGTTGCTTTTTAGCAAAGGTAGATCACAACAACTCCATCAAAGGGGAGGATGACAATGAAAAAACTGACCAAAGCTCTGATGGCTGGCTCCGTAGCCGCCGCAACCGCCCTGGCGCCGGTGGCCCAGGCCCATGAACATCACGGTGGTGCCGACGCTCGCATCCGCATGCTGGAGGAACAGCTAAAACTGTTGAAGCAGGAACTGGCCGATCTCAAGGCCCATTCCCAGATGCATCACGAGAAAGTGATGGAGCTGGAGGAATGGAAGGAACAGGCCGGAGTAGGAGGTGCGGCTGGTGAAAGCATGATCTTCTTCCGCGGCGGTTATGCGCGGATGATGACCGATCGTGCCAAGGATGTGCTGCCCTCACCCAATTCCAGGGCCGCAAAAGGCCAGAATGGTTTCTACATCGGCGCCGGTTTCGAGCACACTCTGAGTCGTGATCTGTTCGGCATGACCGAAGGAACGATTCTGGAAGGGACCGACCTGCTCGGTGAGGTGATGTTCGAATATAAGCGCTTTGCCCGGGGAACTGGTTTGTTGACGGATAACGACCAGGGTGTGGTGGTGACTCAGCTGGCTCCGGGGAAAACTCCAGAGACCTCCACGGTGACCCAGTTTACCTTGACTGCTGCTCCCAAGATCAAGTTCATGCGTGGCAGCATGATTCGGCCATGGATCATTCCAGTGGGCCTGGGCATTCACGTCATCAGCCCGCCGTCCGACGGGGTGACGGTACTCAATCCGGGCTTGGTGTTCGGTGCCGGTGCCGATGTCGATATCTTCAAGAATGTCGTGATCGGCGCCGACTTCCGTTACCACGTCACGCCTGGCGACGACAGCAGCCTGAACGGCGTCGAGGATACCGACACCGATGGCCTGACCGCCGGTGGTTACGTGGGATTCAAATTCTGAGCAACTTCTGCTCGGTATCGGGAAAGGGGCCGCAAGGCCCCTTTCTTTTTGTAGTTCACTTCCCCGAGCTGTGGTAGCGCGGGGGAGTTGGGGGTGAAAGTCCCCTACCGGCTTGGCAAGAGTGCAGGCGGCCCAGCTTCAGTTGGATCTTTATGGCTCATATATTGCTTAAAATCTTGTGTGTTTACGTCGTTAAGGGGTCTTCCGATGCGAAGGGTCTTGCTGGGATTGCTGTTGTCGCTGCCTTTGACCACGGTTTCGGTGGCGGCCGAGAGGCAATCGCTTGCCGCTGTGCGGCAGGCGATCGCTGTCCAATTGACGCCGATCATCCGGCAGCAGTGGCAGGATTTTGACGTTCATGTCCCGCCCCTCGATCCCCGGTTGCATCTTCCCGCTTGCTCAGCACCACTGCGGATCGAGCCCTTGCGGGGGGAAGTCAAGCCCGGTTCCCTGTCCGTGCGGGTGCGCTGTCCGGGAGACAGACAGTGGTCGATCTATGCCAAGGCGGTCGTGCGGGTGTACCAGCCGGTGATCACCCTGCGTCAGGGACTTCCCAAGGGCACGCGTTTGACCGCGGCGGCAGTGATGTTGCAGCGGCAGGAACTGGGAAAGCTGCGCCAGGGATACTTCACCGATCCGTCCCGCGTGATCGGCCTGCGGCTGCGTCGTTCCCTGCCGGCCGGTGCCGTGTTGCAGCCGCAGGTGCTGGTCGCCGACAAGTTGGTGCACCGGGGCCAGGCGGTTCATATCCGGGCGAACCTGGGAACGCTCGAAGTGAGCATGGAGGGCCATGCGTTGATGGACGGCGCCCGCGGAGAGCGCATACGGGTGCGCAACGACCGATCACGGCAGGTCGTCGAAGGGGTGGTTCAAGGCCCGGGCGAAGTCCAAGTCCAACTTTGAGCTAAACTTTCAACAACCTCCGCCGTTACAAGCTTCGGGATGACATCTTCAATGAGGACGTAAACATGACGATCAATTTGCGCGCCCTGACGGGGAAACTAGAACCCACCAATACCGGGCCAGGGGCGCCGCACAAGCCCGAAACCAAAACGGGGGCCCGTCAGAGCGACAGCGATTCCCTGGCATTGACCGATACCGCCACCCGTCTCAAGGAGGCCGAGCAGGCTTTGAGCCGGGCCGATGTCATCGATATGGCGCGGGTCACCCGGGTAGCCAATGCGTTGCAGGATGGCAGTTACCAGATCGATGCCGAGCAGATTGCGGAAAAACTGTTGGAACTGGACAGCCAGTTGCCCTGAATCATCATTCTGGAAGCAAGCAGATGGACGAAAGACAGCAAGGATTTTTGGCCTGGTTGGGACGGCTGGAAGCCGATATTCAGCAGATGCAGTCGCTGTTGGAGCAGGAGTGCGAGGTGTTGCGAACCCGGCGGCTGGACGAGCTGTCCTCATTGGCCCAGGCCAAACAGGAAACCGTGGTACGGATCGACGAGCGTCTCGGCCAGCTGCCCACTGCTTCAGGGCCGAAGGAAACCGTGATCGAGCAGTTGTTCGAGGCACTGAAGCTGCGCGGGGTCCCCGATGCCTGGGGTGTCTGGGATCGGATAAGGACGGCCACGGCACGCTGCCGGGAACTCAACGAGGCCAACGGCGCCATGATCGCGTTGCTCAACGAACAGACCCGCCAGGCGCTGGGGATTTTGTTCGGGCAGCGTCACCAGCCGGTTTGCTACGGGGCGGATGGGCAGTCCCGAACTGAATCGGGTGCCCGGTTGCTGGGGGAGAGTTGAGGGGGGAAGGTTGCTGGGTTTGATTCGAAATTGGGGACGCAGGAAGTCGGCTGTCGTTTCCTCTAAAACGAAGCATCAATCGGAAAATCCCCATTTCGTCTATGACGGGGAAGAGATACGGCAGATGCTCGAATCTCTGCAGCGGGAAAGTGCAATCGTATCTTTATATTTTCCGGATTGTCCGGACAGTGAATACGCTTCTTCGGTATTCCGGGTAGGGCAGGGCATGTTGCTTCTGGACCAGGTCAGCCATCCTGAAGGACACGAGGTGATTTTAAGCCGGCGGGAATTCCGCGCGATGAGCAAATACAAGGGCGTGACTATCACTTTCGACTGCCGGTTGGTGGGGGTGCAGGAGGACGGCGATGAGGTCCACTATCGGATCGCTTTCCCTGATCGGGTTTTCTATCCACAGTTGCGGGAGTTCTTCCGCATCAAGATTCATGAATTGCGGATTCCTATCCATATTCGGGGGCACGGTCACAATACTGAGGCGGAGACGGCCGTCGGCTGGATCGACGATATTGGACCGAACGGTGTCGGTTTCATCCTCGAAGCTAATTTGTTCATTCGCAAGCTGGATCTACTCCGTTATTGCGTGATACGGGTGGGTGAGGATCGGCATTTGACCTTCGATCTGCAGGTTCGCAACGTGCGGGCGATCGTCAAGGGGTGGCGTTATCGTATCGGTGGCAAGTTCGTCAATTTGTCGAGCAGGAACGCCGCCCTCATCCGGCGGGAGGTCACCCATTTCCAGCGTCTACTTTGCCGACAGGGGCAGGAACCGGAATTGGATTAACCGTCGCTCAGCTGTTTTGAAGTCCGGGGATTGCGGAAGATCAGCGGCGCCTCCGGCGGGTTGTCCGCCTCGGCGATGGCCTGCTCGATCAGGCGGCGGTTGGGAGACTTGGCGCACACCGGATCGGTGGCGTTTATGTCGCCGGTGAGCAGGTAGGCCTGACAGCGGCAACCGCCGTAGTCCTTGTGCTTCTCGTCGCAGGAGCGGCATGGCTCGGGCATCCAGTCGAAGCCGCGGAAGCGGTTGAAGATTTCCGACTCTTCCCAGATCTCGCGCACGCTCATCTGCCGCACGTTGGGAAACTCGTCGATGGGCAGCTCCCGCGCCGAATGGCAGGGCAGGGCGGCGCCGTCCGGAGCGATGGTGAGGAAAGTGGTGCCCCAGCCGTTCATGCACGCTTTGGGCCGGTCCTCGTAGAAGTCGGGGATGACGTAGTAGATTTTCATCTTCCCCTTCAGCTTTTCCTTGTACGCCTGGGCGATGGCCTCGGCGCGTTCGAACTGGGCCCTGGTGGGCATCAGCTGGACGCGGTTGAGGTGGGCCCAGCCGTAATACTGGGTGTTGGCCAGCTCCAGATAGTCGGCCCCCAGCTCGATCGCCATCTTCAGGATGCCTTCCATGTGCTCGATGTTGTAGCGGTGGATCACCACGCACAGGACCATGGGATAGCCCTGCTGCTTGACCCAGCGGGCCACCTGCTTCTTGTGCTCGAAGCTCTCGGTGCCGGCGAGAAAGTCGCTCAGATCCTTTTCCGGGGCCTGGATGCTGACCTGGATGTGGTCGAGGCCGGCCTCCCTGAGGGCGGCGATGCGCGCTTCGGTGAGGCCGTAGCCGGAGGTGATGAGGTTGGCGTAATAACCGAGGCGGTGGGCGTGGGCCACCAGCTCCTCCAGATCCCGGCGGGTCAGGGGTTCGCCGCCGGAAAAACCCAGCTGCACCGCACCCATCTCCCGGGCCTGGGTCAACACCCGCTTCCAGTCCTCGGTGGAAAGTTCCTCCTGGTAGCGGGCGAAATCCACCGGATTGGAGCAGTAGGGGCACTGCAGCGGGCAGCGGTAAGTGAGTTCCGCCAACAGCCAGCGTGGCGGGCTAAGCGGCGGTTTCGATCCAGCCGTTTTCAAGGGCGATCTCCAGAAATTCGCGGATGTCGTCGGTAAGACCTTGCGTTTGGTACTTGCGTTCCAGTGCTTCGACGATGGTCCTGAGGGAGTGCCTGCCGTCGCACAGCTTGAGTATCTCCGCCGAGGTGGCGTTCAGCTCCACCAGCCCCTCCGGGTAGAGGATCACGTGGCGCTGCTGGGCATCCTCCCACTGCAGCCGGTGCAGGGGGGAGAAGCGCAGTGGGGTGTCGGGATCGAGGCTCATTCCTGAATGTTGAAGTAGGGCGGTTTGTTGTCGATGTAGGCCAGCCACATGGCGTCGAGCATGGTCCAGAGGATGTCGAGCTTGAACTGGAGGATCTCCAGCGCCCGCTCCTGCAGCTGGCGGCTTTGGCCGAAATAGTCGAGGGTGAAGGCAAGACCGTGCTCCACGTCACGGCGGGCCTGGCTGACCCGCTTCTGGAAGTAGGCCAGTCCCTCCGGCTTGATCCACGGATACAGCTCCGGCCAGCCGGCCAGGCGCTGTTTGTGGATGGTGGGGGCGAACAGCTCGGTCAGCGATGAGCACACCGCCTCCTGCCACGGGGCGGTGCGACAGAAGTTGTAGTAGGCATCGACGGCGAAGCGCACCCCGGGCAGGACGTGCCTCAAAGAGGTGATCTCCTCCCGCTCCAGGCCACAGGCCAGCCCCAGCTGGATCCAGGCCTCAATGCCGCCGGGATCGTCGCCATGACCGTCGTGGTCGAGGATGCGCTGCACCCACATCCGCCGGGTTTCCCGGTCCGGGCAGTTGGCCATGATCGCCGCGTCCTTGCGCGGGATGGTCACCTGATAATAGAAGCGGTTGAGCACCCAGCCGCGGATCTGGTCCTCGTTGAGCTTGCCCTCGGCCATGAGGAGGTGATAGGGGTGCTTGATGTGGTAGTACTTGCCTTTGTCGCGCAGTTTGGCCTCGAATTCCTCCCGCGACCACGGCTGCTGGTTCGTCATAGGCGAATCTCCATGGTGTCGTAAGCCACTTCGATGCCGGCCTCGGTCAGTCGCCGGCGCTCGGGCGAATCTTCGTCCAGAATCGGATTGGTGTTGTTGATGTGGATCAAAATCCTGCGCGTCTCCCGCGGCAGGCGGTTCAGGACTTCGATCATGCCGCCGGGACCGGACTGGGGCAGGTGGCCGATTTCGCGGGCCTTCTTGTCGCTGCCTACCTGCTTCATCTCGTCGTCGGTCCAGAAGGTGCCGTCCACCAGGACGCAGTCGGCCTGTTGCATGGCCTCGAACACGTGGGGCTCGATCTCCCCCAGGCCCGGGGCGTAGTAGAGCCTTCTGCCGCTGGAGATCTGCTCCACGATCACGCCCACGTTGTCGCCGGGATGGGGATCGTTGCGGTGGGGTGAGTAAGGGGGCGCCCTGCTCACCAGGGCGTGGCTGTAAAAGCGCAGATCGTCGAAACCGGGGATCTGGAACCCGGTGCCGTCGATGGGCAGCGGATGGCGGTTGACGCCGCAGTAGTGGCCCAGCATGGCCAGGACCGGGAAACCGGAGGTCAGGTCGCGGTGGACCGGATCGGTGCAGTAGATCTCCAGCGGCGCGGTGCTCTCGCGCAGGATCAAGAGGCCTGTGGTGTGGTCGATCTGGGCGTCGATGAGGACGATGGCCTTGATGCCGGTGTCACGCACCCCGCGTTTGGGCTGGAGCGGTGGGTTGGCCTCCAGCTGGAAGCGGATGTCCGGGGAAGCGTTGAACAGGACCCAATTGTCCCCGTCCTCGCTGACGGCGATGGACGACTGGGTGCGGGGGCGGGCGTTGATTTCGCCCCGGCGCAGACGGCGGCAGTTGTCGCAGTTGCAGTTCCACTGGGGGAAACCGCCGCCGGCGCCGGAGCCGAGCACACGGATGAGCATGATGGCGTCCTACGGGAATAAAAAAGGGGCTTCGCGAGGAAACCCCTTTGCTGAAAATCGAACCGCGAGATTAACGGTTGTAGATGTACATGGTGACTTCAAAACCGAAGCGCAGATCGTTGTAGCTGGGCTTTTCCCACTTCATGTCGCGTACCTCCTTTGAAGGATCTTGTGATTTTCCCGAGATTCGAAGTATACGACCCCCTTTGGGGGAGCGCAACCATCCGTGACCAGGAACTTGCCATCCATCGTTTCTGCGGGAGGAGGCCGGGAAGGGCCTGTCTGCGGCCAGGGAAGGCCGCTCCGGGCCTGAATTTACGGACGAATTCCGGTCCGGCAGGCCCTTCCCGGCCTCCGAAAAGGCAGGTTATTCGGCCTTGCCCTGCTGGCGCCACCAGACGATGCCCCATACCGTCAGCACGACCAGCGTCACGGCGGCGATGACGACGGCGTTGCCGACGAACCACTGATAGACCGCGTCGGCGGCCCCGAAGATCTTTTCCAGGGTTTCCTCGTCCAGATGCCAGTGGCCGGCGTGGGCGAACGCGGTGGCCGGCAGTATCAGGAGCCATGCGGTGATGATCGTTCTCATGAGGGCGCTCCACAGGTTGGACAGGAAGGGTTGCGGGGCAGGTTAACGCAGTGCCAGGTCATCTGCAATCCATCCAGAATCAGCAGGCGGCCGGTGAGGGGATGGCCGATGCCGGCGAGAACCTTGATCGCCTCCAGCGCCTGGATGCTGCCGACGATGCCGGTGACAGGGGCGATGACCCCGTTCCGGCCGCAGCGTTCCTCCCCTTCGCCTTGGTCGGGATAGAGGCAGTGATAGCAGGGGCTGTCCGGCTGGCGCGGATCGAACACCGCCACTTGGCCCTCGAAGCGGATCGCCGCCCCCGACACCAGGGGCTTGGCGGTCTGGACACAGGCGCGGTTGACGGCGAAGCGGGTGGCGAAGTTGTCGCTGCAGTCGAGCACCAGATCGGCCTCGGTCACCTGTTCGATCAAAGCCTCCCCCTCGAGGCGCCGGCACAGCGCCTCGACCTTGACGTTGGGATTGAGGGCGCTCAGAGTGGCGGCGGCCGATTCGGCCTTGGGGCGGCCGATGTCTTCGGTGTGATGGGCGATCTGGCGCTGGAGGTTGGACAGTTCCACGGTATCGTCGTCGGCGATGGTGAGATACCCGACACCGGCGGCCGCCAGATACATGGCTGCAGGACATCCCAGTCCGCCGGCGCCGACGACCAGCACCCGGGCTTGAATTAATTTTTCCTGTCCCCATATGTCGAGCTGAGGCAACAGGATCTGACGGCTGTAGCGAAGCAGGAGTTCGTCGTTCATAGGGCTCCGAAAGGAAAAAATCAGGGAAAGCACTTGACAGCCGTCCTGGGACGACTATTATTAGCACTCAAACAAGGCGAGTGCTAACAAATTCCACGGCAACCCGAGTTCAACAACCTAGATAAGGAGTGAAGCCCATGAAATTGCGTCCTCTGCACGACCGAGTCATCGTCAAGCGTCTGGAAGAGGAAAAGACCTCGCCGGGCGGTATTGTAATTCCCGACACCGCCAAGGAAAAACCGATCAAGGGTGAGGTGCTCGCCGTCGGCAACGGCAAGATCCTCGAAAACGGCGACGTGCGTCCCCTCGACGTCAAGGTCGGCGACAAGGTGCTGTTCGGCAAGTACGCCGGCACCGAGGTCATCATCGACGACGAAGAGCTGCTGGTGATGCGCGAAGACGACATTATGGCGATCCTGGAAGGCTGATTTCCAGATTCAGACAAGCGAATTTCCATTTCTTTCAAATTCTGAGGAGCAACAATGGCAGCAAAACAGATCAAATTCAGTGACGACGCCCGTCACAAGATGGCCGAAGGCGTCAACATCCTGGCGCAAGCGGTGAAGGTGACCCTGGGCCCCAAGGGCCGTAACGTGGTGCTGGAAAAGAGCTTCGGCGCCCCGACCGTCACCAAGGACGGCGTCTCCGTGGCCAAGGAGATCGAGCTGAAGGACAAGTTCGAGAACATGGGGGCCCAGATGGTCAAGGAAGTTGCCTCCCAGACTTCCGACGTCGCCGGTGACGGCACCACCACCGCCACCGTGCTGGCCCAGGCCATCCTCAACGAAGGCCTGAAGGGCGTGGCCGCCGGCATGAATCCGATGGATCTGAAGCGCGGCATCGACAAGGCCGTGCACGCGGCGGTCGAGGAGCTGCAGAAGCTTTCCGTCCCCTGCACCGACACCAAGGCCATCGCCCAGGTGGGCGCTATCTCCGCCAACAACGACGAGGAGATCGGCAGACTGATCGCCGAGGCGATGGAGAAGGTCGGCAAGGAAGGGGTGATCACCGTCGAGGAAGGCTCCGGTCTGGAGAACGAACTCGACGTGGTGGAAGGGATGCAGTTCGACCGCGGCTATCTGTCGCCGTACTTCATCACCAACCAGGAAACCATGTCGGTGGAGCTGGAGAATCCCTTCATCCTGATCCACGACAAGAAGATCTCCAGCATCCGTGACCTGTTGCCGGTGCTCGAAGCGGTGGCCAAGGCCGGCCGTCCGCTGCTGATCATCGCCGAAGACGTGGAAGGCGAGGCGCTGGCGACGTTGGTGGTCAACAACATGCGCGGCATTCTCAAGGCTTGCGCGGTCAAGGCGCCGGGATTTGGTGATCGCCGCAAGGCCATGCTGGAGGACATCGCCATCCTCACCGGTGGCACCGTGATCTCCGAGGAACTGGGCATGAGCCTGGAAAAGGCCACCCTGGATCAGATGGGCACCGCCAAGAAGGTCGTGGTCACCAAGGAAGACACCACCATCATCGATGGCGCCGGCAGCAAGGAGCAGATCGAAGCCCGGATCAAGCAGATCCGCGCCCAGATCGACGAAGCCACCTCCGACTACGACCGTGAGAAGCTGCAGGAACGTCTGGCCAAGCTGGCCGGCGGGGTGGCGGTGATCAAGGTCGGTGCTGCCACCGAAGTGGAGATGAAGGAGAAGAAGGCCCGCGTGGAAGACGCTCTGCACGCCACCCGCGCCGCAGTCGAGGAAGGCATCGTCCCCGGCGGTGGCGTGGCGCTGGTGCGGATCCAGCAGAAGATCAAGGATCTCAAGGGCGCCAACCACGATCAGGACGTGGGCATCCAGATCGCCCTCAAGGCGATGGAAGCCCCGCTGCGTCAGATCGTCGAGAACGCCGGCGAGGAAGGCTCGGTGGTCTACAACAAGGTCGCCGAGGGTGACGGCAACTTCGGTTACAACGCCGCTACCGGTGAATACGGCGACATGATCGAGATGGGCATTCTCGATCCGGCCAAGGTGACCCGGACCGCGCTGCAGAACGCCGCTTCCGTGTCCGGGCTGATGATCACCACCGAAGCCATGGTGGCCGAAGAGCCCAAGGAAGAGTCCGCAGGCGCCGGCGCCGGCGGTGGCATGCCCGACATGGGCGGCATGATGTAACCGCCCTGCGGCGATCCATGCCAAACATCGAAGCCCCGCCCGGAAACCGGACGGGGCTTCGGTCTTTTTGGAGGAAAGGAAACATGGCGCAGAAACGTTGGCACATCTGGGTGTCCGGCCGGGTTCAGGGGGTGTTTTACCGCGCCCACACGGTGGAGGCGGCGCGGCGACTGGGCCTGACCGGGTGGGTCAGGAACTTGCCCGACGGCCGGGTGGAAATCGTCGCCGAAGGCGAGGAGAAAGCGTTACAGGCGCTGCTGGACTGGTGCCGCCAGGGCCCGCCGCTGGCCCGGGTGACCGAGGTGGTCTGGCGGGACGAAGGGCCGGCGACGGGAGAATCTCACGCTTTCGGTGTGCGCGGCTAGGCGTTGCGATAGCGGACCTGTTTCGCCGCCGCCGTCTCGATGCAGCCGATGACCCAGGCTTTCTCGCCCAGTTTCCGGAGCATCTCCAAAGCGGTGGTCTGGGTTTCAGGCGGGACGCATACGATCATGCCCACCCCGCAATTGAAGGTTCGCAGCATTTCCGCCGTGTCGATGCGGCCCTGCCGCTGCAGCCAGCGGAAGATCGGCGGCCATTCCCAGCTCGACAGGTCGATCTCCGCCGCCAGGCCCTCCGGCAGCACCCGCGGCAGGTTTTCGGTGATGCCGCCGCCGGTGATGTGGGCGAGGGCGTGGACCGGCTGGGCTTCGAGCAGCCGGAGCAGCGATTTGACATAGATCCGGGTCGGCTCCAGCAGCCAGTCCGCCAGCGGCCGTCCTTCCAGGGATTGGGACAGGTCGGCGCCGCTGACTTCGAGAATCTTGCGGATCAGCGAGTAGCCGTTGGAATGGGGACCGGAGGCGGCGAGGGCGATGAGGACGTCGCCCGCCTGCACCCGGCTGCCGTCGATGATGCGGTCCTTGTCGACGATGCCGACGCTGAAACCGGCCACGTCGTACTCGCCGCCGCCGTAGAAACCGGGCATTTCTGCCGTCTCGCCGCCGATCAGGGCGCAGCCGGCGAGCTCGCAGCCCCGGGCGATGCCGCCGATGACCCGGGCGGCCACGTCCACCTCCAGCCGACCGGTGGCGTAGTAGTCGAGGAAGAACAGCGGCTCGGCCCCCTGCACCACGATGTCGTTGACGCACATGGCCACCAGGTCGATGCCGATGGTGTCGTGGCGGTCCAGCTCCAGGGCCAGCTTGAGCTTGGTGCCGACCCCGTCGGTGCCGGCCACTAGCACGGGACGGCGGTAGCGCGCCAGGGGCAGCTCGAACAGGGCGCCGAAGCCGCCGAGGCCGGCGAGGACCTCAGGGCGGAAGGTCCTTTTGACCAGCGGTTTGATGCGTTCCACCAAAGTGTTGCCGGCCTCGATGTCGACGCCGGCGGATTTGTAGTCGAGGGGGGCTTGATCTGCCAAGGGGATGCCTCCACTTTGTTCGATTGAAAGACGCAATGCTGCTATTGTACGGGACGAGCGGGGACGAGAGGGAACCGACGATGACCTGGCTGACACTGCGCAATCTTCCCAATTTCATCACCATCTGCCGGATCCTGCTGGTGGGCCCGACGGTGTGGGCCATTCTGCGGCAGCGCTTCGATCTGGCCCTGGCGCTGTTCTTCGCCGCCGGGGTTTCCGACGGCATCGACGGTTTCCTGGCCAAGCACTTCGGCTGGACTTCCCGGCTGGGCTCGCTGCTGGACCCGCTCGCCGACAAGCTGCTGATGGTGTCGAGCTACGCCGCCTGCGCCTGGACCGGGTTGCTACCGCTCTGGTTGGCGGCGCTGGTCATTGGCCGCGACGTCCTCATTCTGGCGGGGGCGACGGCCTATTATTTCCTCCTGCACCCCTTCGAAGGGCAGCCCTCCTGGATCAGCAAGCTGAACACCCTGCTGCAAATCCTGCTGCTGCTGGCGCTGTTGTGGCATCACGGCCTGAGGCCGCTGCCGGTTTCGCTGACGGACACGTTGATTTACGCGGTGGCGGCGACGACGACGGTCAGCGGCCTGCATTACCTATGGTCGTGGGGGAGGTTGCTGTTGCACCAAGTTTGGCATGTGTAGGTTGCAAGGTCCCGTGGAATTAAAAATGCAGCGCCACCTGCCCCCACACCTTCTGGGTATCGACAGAAAAGCCTTTGGCGTTGTAATAAGCGTATTTCAGCAACACGCTGAAATGCTGGCCGAACCTGCGTGTCAATAAGGCATCGTATTCCTCGCCGTACCGTTCGTCGCCGTTTTCGTCCCGGAAGTCGTGATAGACCCCCATCAGCGTGGTGCGCCACAGTTTCAACGCCACGCTGGCATAAACGTCGCGCACCCCGTTTTGCGGGGTTTTGAGGAATTTGTCGGCCCAGCCCTGGAAAGCGTGCAGGGTCGCCAGCGGCGTGGCGAAGCCGACATGGTGATCGGCGGTCAGGTTCTCCACCGCTCCCTTGACGGTGACCCCAAAGGCCGACAGCCCCGCGATGAAGCGGTAGTAGTCGGCGGCGAAATCGTTGGGATTGCGCTGAAAATCCATCTGGCGGGCGTACTCCAGATGGTAGATCCCGGCGAGCCAGTCGGTCAGGGGTTGGCGGCCGTGGAAACGGATGCCGTAGGTCTGCGTCGACAGAGCAAAGTTGGCGCTGTCGTTGCGGTCAGCGTAGTCGAGCCAGTAGCCGTAAGCGCTGATTCGGCCGAAGGGCAGGCCGGTGTAGGTGATGTGCAGCAGGGGTGAGGTCATGTCCACGGTGCGCGACAGGATATTCTGCACCCGCCAGAGGAAGGCCGCCTCGATGACCGCATCGGGCAGCAGTTCGTTACGCACCGTGACCGCGTCGAAAGTCTGTTCCAGCTGCCGCCAGCCCACGTTGCCGATGAAGCGGTGATCGTCGTAGATGAGGCGTTGGCGGCCGGCCTTGATCGTGGCCCCCTCGACCGGGGTGTAACTGACCCACCCCTGGTTGAGCTCGGTTTCCTGGGGATCGGCTACCACCGCATAGGGGCGTTGGTTGCGGATGCTGTCGTAATGGTCCAGCCCCACTTCCCAATTGCCTTCCATTTCCGCATACCCCTGCAAGCCGTGAAACTTCGGCGTCAGATACCCCAGACGCAGGCGCAGGGTGGAGGCGTGGGCTTCTTCGGTATCGCCTTCCGGGTCCACATATTCGTAGCGGTAGCGGATGTCGGCCTTGATCTGTCCCCAGTCGCCCCGGAGTTGATCGGCGACCGGGTGGAGCAGGTCATCGGCCTGGGCGGTCGCCAGTCCCAGTGACAACAGGAAGGCAGACAGTTTTTTCATCTGTTTCCCGCGCAGGTTTCCCCCGCCGGAAGGCGAAGGAAGAAAGCGCGGCCTCCGTACAAGTTGTTAAACACGAAATAGGTGCCGGGCTTTCCACCCGGCCGGGCCTTGCGGCTCTGCCCTTACGGGCCTGGTAACGCACCCATTTCAGGGTGTCTCCCTTCGGGAATGTCGCAGGCCGGCCCGCTGTCCCGATCCGTTTCGTGGGTACCCGGCCCTTGTCTGCAACCGGGATTTCCAGAGCCTGGGACTGAGGAAGCATCCCAGGGTGGGTCTTTTGGCCTTACCTGCAACGTAGCCGATTGGTTACGGCTTTCCCTGGTCAACCCCGGGCTTGCAGGTTCCCCCACAAGCCCCTCCCTTTAGGGAGGGGTGGTTGACTCGGTTCTCCTTGTCAGGCGGTGGGGTTCAACGGTTTTTTACTGCGCACCAGCTGCCAGCCGGGCCGCAGCAGATAATACACCGGTGCCGACAGCATGTGGACCAGCCGGGTGAAGGGGAAGACCAGAAAGATCGTCAGCCCCAGGAAGATGTGCAGTTTGAAGACAGGGGCGACGTCGGCCACGTAGGTCCAGGCCTCGGGATCGAAGGTGAAGATTCCCAAGGCCCAGGCCATGAATTTGACCATTTCGCTGCCGTCCAGATGGCCCATCGAGGCGGGGATGGTCAGCAGGCCCAGGGCCAGTTGCAGCGTCAGCAGCACCAGGATGGCCAGATCGGCGAACGCGGTATTGGCGCGGATGCGCGGGTCGGTGAGACGTCGGTGCAGCAGGACCAGGGCCCCGGTCAGGGAGACGGTGCCGGCGATGCCGCCGACCACGATGGCCATCACCTGTTTGGTGCCGGCTTCGATGCCGATCCAGTGGAACACCTGAATGGGGGTCAGCATGCCGATCAGGTGGCCGAAGAACACGATCAGAACGCCGGTGTGGAATAGAATCGAACCCCAGATCAGTTGCCGGCGCCGCAGCAGTTGGCTGGAGCCTGCGCGCCAGCTGTAGGGGGCGCATTCGTAACGCAGGATGGAACCTGCGGCCAGGACGGTCAGGGCGATGTAGGGATAGACGCCGAACAGCCAGAAGTTCAGGGTGTTCATCTGTTTCCCGCGCAAGTTTCCCCCGCCGGAAGGCGAAGGAGGAAAGCGCGGCCTCCGTACAAGTTGTTAAACACGAAATAGGTGCCGGGCTTTCCACCCGGCCAGGCCTTGCGGCTCTGCCCTTACGGGCCTGGTAACGCACCCATTTCAGGGTGTCTCCCTTCGGGAATGTTGCAGGCCGGCCCGCTGTCCCGGTCCGTTTCGCAGGTACCCGGCCCTTGTCTGCAACCGGGACTTCCAGAGCCTGGGACTGAGGAAGCATCCCAGGGTGGGTCTTTTGGCCTTACCTGCAACGTAGCCGGTTGGTTACGGCTTTCCCTGGTCAACCCCGGGCTTGCAGGTTTCCCCGCAAGCCCCTCCCTTTAGGAAGGGGCGGTTGACGGCTTTCTCCTGTCGAAAATGATGGGTTGTTCGGTGGCGGTGCATGCCGGCCCGAAAGTCACCGGTGCTTCCGCCCAGGCGCGGTCGAGCGTTTCCGGATCGGCGTCCGGCAAATCCCGCAGTTTGGTGAGTGCTTGCGGCGCCGGTGGGCGGTCGGCCAGCCCGCACAGCGCCTGCAGCACCAGTGCATACCCGCTGTCCCGTTCTTCCAGGCGTTGCCTCAGGGCGGCGAGGATGTGGACGGTCTCCCCCAGCAGCGCCCGGGCTTCGTCCAGGGGGCGGGTGGCGAGAAACTCCAGAAACAGCGGCAGGTAATCGGGCAGTTCCCGCCCGCCGATTTCCAGGCCGTGGCGCTGGTAGAGCGCATGCAGGTTCACCATCGCCTGGCCCCGCTCGCGGCTGTCGCCGTGAATGTGTTCGAACAAGTACAGGGACAGCCTGGGGGTGCGGTCGAACAGATCGACGTAATCCACCTGGAGGTCGAGCAGTTTGCCGGTTTCCAGCCGGGTCAGCATGGGTTCGAGCGTCTCCCGCGCCACCAGCTGCTCATCCTCCAGCACCTGGCGGATGTCAGGGATGGCTGCCTGCAGCTCGGCGTCGGGGTAGGTGAGCAGCGCTGACAGGGCCCTGAAGGTGCGGATCATTACGGTGCCCCCGTGGGTTTGCTTTCGAACAATCCGCAGCCGCCGAAAGAGAAACCGCAGGCGTTCTTCAGTTCATAGGCGTTTTCCACCTGTTCCCGGTGGCTGGTGGGGATGACGAAGCGGTCCTCGTAGTTGGCGATGGCCATGACCCGGTACATTTCCTCGATCTGGTCCACGCTCAGCCCCACCTCCGCGGCGATCTCCTCGCGGGTCCGGCCCTCGACGGTCCGGGCGCGCATGAAGGCGCGCAGCGCCAGCATCCGCCGCAGGGCGGCGACGATAGGTTCTTCCCGACCGGCGGTGAGCAGATTGGCCAGGTATTTCACCGGGATGCGCAGGTCTTCTATCTTGGGGATTTCCCCGTCGGCGCCGATCAGTCCCAGCCCTTTGGCGGTGCCCTGCACCGGCGACAACGGCGGCACGTACCACACCATCGGCAGGGTGCGGTATTCGGGATGGAGGGGGAAGGCCACCTTCCAGTCCATCGCCATTTTGTACACGGGCGAGTTTCGCGCCGCCTCCAGCCAGCTTTCCGGGATGCCTTCGGCGCGGGCGGCGGCGATCACTTCCGGGTCTTCGGGGTCGAGGAAGACATCGAGCTGGGCCTGATACAGATCCTGCGGATTTTCGACATGCGCAGCCTCGTCGATGCGGTCGGCGTCGTAGAGCAGCACCCCCAAATAGCGGATGCGGCCGACGCAGGTTTCCGAGCAGATGGTCGGCTCGCCCGCCTCGATTCTGGGAAAACAGAACACGCATTTCTCCGATTTCCCCGATTTCCAGTTGAAGTAGATCTTCTTGTAGGGACAGCCGGAGATGCACATCCGCCAGCCGCGGCAGCGGTCTTGGTCGATGAGGACGATACCGTCCTCCTCGCGCTTGTAGATCGCGCCCGACGGGCACGAAGCCACGCAGGTGGGATTGAGGCAGTGCTCGCACAGGCGCGGCAGATACATCATGAAGGTATTCTCGTAGGCGGCGAGGATACCCTTTTCCACCCCTTCGAAGTTGGCGTCGCGACTGCGCTGCTCGAAAGCGCCGCCGGCGTCGTCCTCCCAGTTGGGGCCCCATTCGATCTTGTCCATTTTCTCGCCGGTCAGCCTGGATATCGGCCGGGCGGTGGGATGGGCTTTGACATCGCCGGCATTCTGCAGGTTCTGATAGTCGTAATCGAAGGGTTCGTAATAGTCGTCGATCTCCGGCAGGTTGGGATTGGCGAAGATATTGGCCAGCAGTCTGGCTTTTCCGCCCTGGAAGGGCTTGAGCTTGCCGTCCTCGAGGGTCCAGCCGCCCTTCCAGCGGTTCTGGTTCTCCCATTCCTTCGGATAGCCGATGCCGGGTTTGGTTTCGACGTTGTTGAACCAGGCGTATTCCACCCCGTCGCGGCTGGTCCACACGTTCTTGCAGGTCACCGAGCAGGTGTGGCAGCCGATGCACTTGTCCAGGTTCAGGACCATGCCGATCTGGGCACGTACTTTCATCGCTTTATTCCTCCATCCAGTCGGCTTCGGTCTTGCGGACGATGACGAATTCGTCGCGGTTGGAACCGACCGTGCCGTAATAGTTGAATCCCCAGGACAGCTGGGCGTAGCCGCCGATCATGTGGGTGGGTTTGAGCACCGTGCGGGTGACCGAATTGTGGATGCCGCCACGGTGGCCGGTCACTTTCGAACCGGGGGTGTTGATGATCTTCTCCTGGGCGTGGTACATGTACAGGGTGCCCGGTCTGATCCGTTGCGACACCACCGCCCGCGCCACCAGCGCCCCGTTGGCGTTGAACACCTCCACCCAGTCGTTGTCGGCGATGCCGCCCTGGCGGGCATCTTCCTCGTTGAGCCAGACAAGGGGGCCGCCGCGGGCCAGGGTCAGCATGATGAGGTTGTCGGTGTAGGTGGAGTGGATGCCCCATTTCTGGTGCGGGGTGATGAAGTTGAGCACCAGGTGCTTCTCCTTGCCGTGTTCGGCCAGCATGGGGGCGATGGTCTTGGTGTCGATGGGCGGCTTGTAGACGCACAGCGCCTCGCCGAAGGCGCGCATCCACGGATGGTCCTGATAGAGCTGCTGGCGGCCCGACAGGGTGCGCCAGGGAATCCGCTCGTGGACGTTGGTGTAGCCGGCGTTGTAGCATACCTCCTCCGAGTCGATTCCCGACCACACCGGAGAGGTGATGATCTTGCGCGGCTGGGCGACGATGTCGCGGAAGCGGATCTTCTCCTCCGCACGCGGCTTGGCCAGATGGGTGTGGTCGCGGCCGGTGACCTGCGACAGCTTCGACCAGGCTTTCACCGCCACGTGGCCGTTGGTTTCCGGCGCCAGGGTGAGGATCATCTCCGCCGCCTGGATGTCGGATTCGATCTTTGGCCGGCCTTCGGCGTCGGTGCCGTTGAGGTGGCGCAGGAATTCGATCTCCTCGTCCGTCTTCCAGGCGATGCCCTTGCAGGCGTTGCCGGCTTTCTCCATCAGGGGGCCAATGGAAGTGAAACGCTGGTAGATACCCGGATAGTCGCGTTCCACCAGCGCCACGCCGGGCATGGTCTTGCCGGGAACCGGTTCGCATTCGCCCCGTTTCCAGTCGCGGACCTCGCTCTGGGCCAGTTCTCCCGGGCTGTCGTGGAGCAGGGGCACCAGGACGGCGTCCTTTTCCATTCCGAGGCCGGCCTCGGGCGCAAGCTCGGAGAATTTCCCGGCCAGTCCTTTGTAGATATCCCAGTCGCTGCGTGACTCGAACACCGGGTTCACCGCTGCGGTCAGCGGGTGGATGAAAGGGTGCATGTCGGAGGTGTTGAGGTCGTGCTTCTCGTACCAGCTTGCGGTGGGCAGGACGATGTCGGAATAAAGGCAGGTGGTGGACATGCGGAAATCCAGGGTCACCAGGAGGTCCAGCTTGCCCTCCGGGGCCTTTTCGTGCCAGCGCACTTCCCGGGGACGGTTGGCGGTGACCATCTCGTCACGCATGCCGCCCAGTTCCTCGCCCTTGACTCCGTGGTGGGTGCCGAGCAGGTGGCGGAGGAAGTATTCGTGGCCCTTGCTCGATGAACCGAGCAGGTTGGAACGCCATACGAAGAGATTGCGCGGCCAGTTGTCCGGGTGGTCCGGATCCTCCCAGGCTAGTTTCAGCTCGCCGCTTTTGAGCTTGTCGGCGACGAATTCCCCTGCCGTCCGGCCGCTTTCGGCGGCGGCCTTGCCCACATCCAGCGGGTTGGCCTGCAGCTGCGGCGCCGCCGGCAGCCAGCCCATGCGTACCGCCTTGAGGTTGTAGTCCACCAGGGTCAGGTCCTGCCAGTCGCCCTTGGGGGCGGTGGGGGAGAGGATCTCCGACACCGCCAGGGTTTCGTAGCGCCACTGGTCGGTGTGCAGATACCAGAAACTGGTGCTGTTCTGCTGCCGCGGCGGGCGGTTCCAGTCGAGGGCGAAGGCCAGGGGCAGCCAGCCCGGCTGGGGGCGCAATTTCTCCTGCCCCACGTAATGGGCCCAGCCGCCGCCTTCCTGGCCGATGCAACCGCACAGCACCAGCAGATTGATGATGGCGCGGTAGTGCATGTCCATGTGATACCAGTGGTTGATCCCGGCGCCCAGGATCACCATGGACTTGCCGCAGGTCTTCTCGGCGTTGTCAGCGAAGGCGCGGGCTACGGCGATGATGCGATCGGCAGGCACCCCAGTGATCTTTTCCGCCCAGGCCGGGGTGTAGGGCTGGAGGTCGTCATAGCTCTGGGCCACGTATTCGCCCCCCAGGCCGCGGTCGAGGCCGTGATTGGCCACCAGCAGGTCGAACACCGTGGCCACCAGTGCCGCCTCGCCGTTTTTGAGGGTGACTTTCTTCACCGGCACCTTGTGGCGCAGCACTTCCGGATGGTCGGTGCCCTCGAAGAAATCGTGGGATTTGCCACCGAAGTAGGGCAGGGCGACCTCGGCTATCTCGTCGGCGTCGTCGAGGTTGCTCAGGCGCAGGCGGATGGGGTTCCCGGCGCTGTCTTTCTCCTCCAGATTCCACTTGCCCTGCTCGCCCCAGCGGAAGCCGATGCTGCCGCGGGGAACGGTGATCTCGCCGCTGTCGGCGTCGATGGCGACGGTCTTCCATTCGGGGTGGTTGGTTTCCCCCAGCGCGCCGTCGAAATCGCTGCTGCGAAGCTGCCGCTCCGGCACCAGATGGCCGTCCTGTTCCACCAGTTTCACCAGCATCGGCAGGTCGGTGTAGCGGCGGGCGTAATCCTGGAAATACCCGGACTGGCGGTCGAGATAGAATTCTTTAAGGATGACGTGGGCCATGGCCAGCCCCAGGGCGGCATCGGTGCCCTGCTTGGGACCCAGCCAGACATCGGCGAACTTGGCTGCCTCGTTGTAATCGGGGCTGACCACCGCCACCTGGGTGCCACGGTAGCGGGCCTCGGTCATGAAGTGGGCGTCGGGGGTGCGGGTCTGGGGGACGTTGGAGCCCCACATCATCAGGAACGAGGCGTTGTACCAGTCGGCGCTTTCGGGCACGTCGGTCTGTTCGCCCCAGGTTTGCGGCGAGGCCGGCGGCAGATCGCAATACCAGTCGTAAAAGGACAGGCACACCCCGCCAAGCAGCGACAGATAGCGGGTGCCGGCCGCATAGGACACCATCGACATGGCCGGGATCGGCGAGAAACCGGCGATGCGGTCGGGGCCGTGTTTCTTGATGGTGTAGGCGTTGGCGGCGGCGATCATTTCAGTGACCTCTTCCCAGTCGGCGCGCACGAAACCGCCGCGGCCGCGTCTGGACGTGTAGGCGGTGCGTTTGACCGAATCCTCGACGATGCTGGCCCAGGCGGCCACCGGCCCCTTGTCCCGGCGGGCCTCGCGCCACAGTTCCAGCAGGCGGGCACGGATCAATGGATATTTGACCCGCTGGGCCGAGTACAGATACCAGCTGTAACTGGCCCCGCGCGGGCACCCCCGGGGTTCGTGGTTGGGAAGCTCTGGGCGGGTTCTGGGGTAGTCGGTCTGCTGGGTCTCCCAGGTGACGATGCCGCCCTTGACGTAGATCTTCCACGAGCACGAGCCGGTGCAGTTGACCCCGTGGGTGGAACGGACGATTTTGTCGTGGGCCCAGCGTTTGCGGTAGCCTTCTTCCCAGTCGCGCGCTTCGTCGGTGGTGACGCCGTGACTGTGGGCGAAGGACTCGAATCGGCCCTTCTTGGCCTTGATGAAAAAGTTGAGGCGGTCGAGCAGTCGGCTCATGATGGTTCTCCCGATTTATGGATTCTTGACGTACGCATCTTCTCGCAAATAGAACCACCAGTTGATGGCGATACAGGTGGCGTAGAAGATGGCGAAGCCGATCAGGGCGTTTTCCGGGGTGCCGGCCTTGATCTGTTCCCCAAATACCTGGGGGATGTAAAAGGCTCCGTAGGCCGCCACCGCCGAGGTCCAGCCCAGCACCGGACCGCGCTGTTCCTTGTCGAACACCATGGCGATGGTCCGGAAGGTGGAGCCATTGCCGATGCCGGTGGCGGTGAACATCACCAGGAAGAGAATCAAAAACGGCCAGAAGTGGTCCTGGGGGGTGGACGAGTGATAAGCCTGTTTCATCAGCCAGGCGAGGGCGAAGGCGGCGGCCACCATCACCACCGAGATGATCTGGGTCACCTTGGCGCCACCGGCCCGGTCGGCGATCCATCCCCCCACCGGGCGGATCAGCGCACCGATGAAGGGCCCCATCCAGGCATAGGTCAGGGCGCTGGGGCCGTCAGGGTTGGGCAAATGCTGCCAGACGCCGTCCACCAGCTCGTGCTTGAAGCCAAATATCACCTTGATGGCCAGACCCAGCCCCGCGGCGTAACCGATGAAGGAGCCGAAGGTCATGGTGTAGATGACGGTCATGGCCCAGGTGTGCTTGTTTTCGAAGATCCGGTACTGGCGGTTGAGGTTGTCCTTCAGTCCTGGGATCAGGCGCAGGCCGAAGACGGTCAGGAAGATGACGATGGCGAGCACGATCAGTTTGGGCACTCCGAAACCGGAGCCGCCCACCGTCTTGGGCAGGAACAGCCACAGGCCGATGGTGGCGGTGACCAGTCCGACCGCGAGCATCGCCAGCATTTTGATGAAAGCGATGACGGGATGGGATAACCCCGGCGACACATGCTCGTCGGTGATGTTGTTCATACCGAACCAGGCGGCGATGGATGCCGGAATCAGCAGTGCCACCCAAATGTAACCGGCATTGTGGAGATAGGTGGGCGTGCCGGCGGGGATCTTGCCCAGCAGGGTACCGGAATCCAGCTTCAGGATCATCGGCGTGCCGCCGAAAATCGCCACCGTCATCACCAGCGGAATGACGATCTGCATAGTGGTGACGCCGAAATTCCCCAGGCCAGCGTTCATCCCCAGGGCGAATCCCTGGATCTTACGGGGGAAGAAGTAGCTGATGTTGGACATGGAAGAGGCGAAGTTGCCACCACCGATGCCGGACAGCAGCGCCAGGATCTGGAACTTCCACAGCGGCGTATGAATATCCTGCAGGTAGTAGCCTGCCCCCAAAGCCGGCAGGATCAGCAGGGCCGTGGTCAGGAAGATGGTGTTGCGGCCACCGGAGATACGGATCAAGAAGGTTTCCGGAATCCGTAAGGTAGCTCCGGACAGGCCGGCGATGGCGGTCAGGGTGAACAGCTCGGAGCGCTCGAAGGGGAAGCCGACGTTGAGCATCTGTACCGCGATCATGCCCCACATCAGCCACACGGCGAAGGCCAACAGCAGGCAGGGGATCGAGATCCACAGGTTGCGGTAGGCGATGCGCTTGCCGAAGCTTTCCCATTGCTGGGGGTCTTCCGGGTTCCAGTTTTTCAGGTCTTGGGCCATGTCTTGTTTTCCTGGTTGCCGAGGTTAAGGATTGGGCAGATCCCGGTTGGGTTCCGGTTCCAGCCTCGCATGGTGCAGTTCCGCCATTTCCGGCAGCTCCGGCAGCTTCTTCAGCTCTGCCTCCATTGCCGCCATTTCCATGCGGCGGATGGCCAGATGCATCCAGATCAGCGAGATCGACACGATGGTGAACATGAGCATGAAGCAACTGGTCCAGACCCCGATCAGGTCGTTCATCACCCCGAAGCAGATGGGCAGGATGAAACCTCCCAGGCCGCCGATCATCCCAACCAGGCCACCGACAGCGCCCACGTGGCCAGGATAATACACCGGAATGTGCTTGTAGACCGCAGCGGTCCCCAAAGTCATGAAGACCCCCAGAACCATGGTCATGAGGGTGAACAGCCACAGAGGCATGGCGATGGTGAAGCGGATCGGTCCTTCCACGCCGTGGACGATATAGTCAGTGGCCGGATAGGAGAGGAAGAAGGTACAGACGATGCTGCCGATGAAGCAGATGTACATCACCCGCCGCGCCCCCCATCGGTCCGACAGCCAGCCGCCCACGGCGCGCAGCAGGCTGGTGAAGGAGTAGGCCGATGCCAGCATCCCGGCCATTTTCAGGTCCAGACCGTAGACCCCGACGTAGTAGCGTGGCAGCCACAGCGACAGGGCGACAAAACCACCGAAGACGAAGAAATAATAAAGGGAGAAGCGCCATACTTGCAGCTTCTTCAGCGGCTCCAGTTGCAGGAGGGCCGAAGCGGCCTTTTCGCCTCTTCTTTTGCGTTCGGCGGTGACCGGGTCGTCCTCGGTCAACAGCCAGAACAGCACCGCGGTGGCCAGCAGCAGCAGGGAATAAGCGCGGGCGGTGTTCTCCCAGCCCATCGCCAGCACCAGGAAGGGAGCGAAGAAGTTGGTGCAGGCCGCCCCCACGTTGCCGATGCCGAAGATACCCAGGGCAGTGCCCTGGCGTTCCCGTTCGAACCACCGCGATACGTAAGCCACCCCCACGGCGAAGGATCCGCCCGCCAGGCCGGTTCCCAGAGCCGCCAGAAGGAACATGCCGTAGCTTTCCACCGAAGCCAGCAGCCAGACCGCCACCGCAGTGGTCAGCATCAGCAGGGTGTAGACGATGCGTCCGCCATACTGGTCGGCCCAGATCCCCAGGAAGATGCGGCTCAGCGAGCCAGTCAGTACCGGGGTGGCGATCAGCAGGCCGAACTGGCTGTCGTTCAGTCCCAGCTTCTGTTTGATAGGCAGGCCGATGATGGAAAAAATGGTCCAGACCGCAAAACACACCGCGAACGCGAACGTGTTCATGGTAAGGATGCGGATCTGCTTGCGGCGGACCTCGGGGGTGATGTTGTGCATGGAGGTTTCCTTATGATGGCGATAGAAAAGAGAAACGACACATCTTCACTCAAGATTCTAGGCTGCCATTGGTGATTATTTTTGATCTAGGGCAAATCCAGCGCTTTCTTTGCAAGCGAAACTAATCAGTTTACTCTGTGGAAACATTGCTCACAGATAGGAGACCGCCATGACCTACCGCTTCATCCGTTTTTTCGAGGAACTGGGTATCGACGACGTCCCCCTGGTGGGTGGCAAGAACGCCTCCTTGGGGGAGATGTACCGCGCCCTCACCCCTCAGGGCATCCGGGTGCCCGACGGCTTTGCCATCACCGCCCAAGGGTACAAGTATGTGCTCGACCGGGCCGGGGCCTGGGAGAGGCTCCATGAAGTTCTCGACGATCTCGATCCCAGTGACGTCGAGGACCTGCGCCACCGGGGGGCCGAAGCCCGGCGCATCGTTTACGAGGCCGGCATCCCTGAGGATCTGCGCGCCGAGATCCTCGATGCCTATCATCGCCTGGCCCGGGAATACGGCGATGCGGATCTGAGCGTGGCGGTGCGCTCCTCGGCCACCGCCGAGGATCTGCCCACCGCCAGCTTCGCCGGCCAGCAGGAAACCTATCTTAACATCCGCGGCGGCGAGGCCCTGATCGAGGCGGTGCGGCGCTGCTTCGCCAGCCTGTTCACCGACCGCGCCATCCACTACCGCATCGATCAGGGTTTCGACCATTTCAAGGTGTATCTCTCGGTGGGGGTGCAGAAGATGGTGCGCTCCGATCTGGCCGCCAGCGGGGTGATGTTCTCCATCGACACCGAGACCGGTTTCAAGGAGGCAGTGTTCATCACCGCCGCCTACGGCCTGGGGGAGACCGTGGTGCAGGGGGCGGTGGACCCGGACGAGTTCTACGTCTTCAAACCCACCTTCCGGGAAGGGTACCGGGCGGTGCTGCGACGGCGCCTGGGGGCCAAGAAGATCAAGATGGTGCTGGCTGTCGGCGGCGACCGCCAGACCACCCGCATCGTCCCCACCCCCAAGGCCGACCAGCAGCGCTTCTGTATCTCCGACGACGACGCGTTGGTGCTGGCCGACTACGCCATCAAGGTGGAGGACCACTATGGCCGCCCCATGGACATGGAGTGGGCCAAGGACGGCCTCGACGGCCAGCTCTACCTAGTCCAGGCCCGCCCGGAAACCGTCGCCTCCCAGAAGAACTACGCCATCCTGGAGGAATACCGCCTCACCGGCACCGGCAAGGTGCTGGTGGAGGGCCGCGCCGTGGGCACCAAGATCGCCACCGGCGTCGCGCGGGTGATTCCCGACGTGGAACATCTGTCCCAATTCCGCCCCGGCGGGGTGCTGGTGGCCGACATGACCACTCCCGACTGGGAGCCGGTGATGAAGACGGCGGCGGCGATCGTCACCAACCGCGGCGGGAGGACATGCCATGCCGCCATCGTCGCCCGCGAACTGGGCATTCCGGCCGTGGTGGGCACCGGCAACGCCACCGAAGTGCTCGAAGACGGCCAGAGCGTCACCGTTTCCTGTGCCGAAGGGGAGGTGGGCCGGGTCTATGAGGGGGAGATCCCCTTCGAGGTGGAGAAGGTCGACCTGTCCCAGCTGCCCAAGCCGAAGACCGAACTCATGGTCAACCTCGGCAATCCCGAGATCGCCTTCCAGACTTCATTCCTGCCTGCCGACGGGGTGGGGCTGGCGCGAATGGAATTCATCATCAACGAGTACATCAAGGTCCATCCCATGGCCCTGGTGCATCCGGAAAAAGTGGAGGACGAAGGCGAACGCAAGGCCATCGAGAAGCTCACCCGCGACTTCGACGATCCCAAAGCGTTCTTCGTGCGCACCCTGGCCGAAGGGGTCGGCACCATCGCTGCCGCCTTCTACCCCAAGCCGGTGGTGGTGCGGATGTCCGACTTCAAGACCAACGAATACGCCTCGCTGCTGGGCGGACGCTGGTTCGAGCCGGTGGAGGCCAACCCCATGCTCGGTTTCCGCGGCGCCGCCCGTTACGCCCATCCCGCCTATGCGGAAGGCTTCGCCCTGGAGTGCGCCGCCATGAAACGGGTGCGAGAGGTGATGGGGCTGAAGAACGTCATCCTGATGCTGCCCTTCGTGCGCCGGGTGGACGAGGCCGAGCGGGTGCTGGCGAAGATGGCCGAACTGGGCCTCAAGCGCGGCGACGACGGCCTGAAGATCTATTGCATGTGCGAGATCCCCAACAACGTGGTTCTGATCGACCGGTTCGCCGAACATTTCGACGGCTTCTCCATCGGCTCCAACGACCTGACCCAGCTGACGCTGGGGGTGGACCGGGACTCGGAGCTGGTGGCCTTCGACTACGACGAGCGCGACGAGGGGGTCAAGGCCATGATGCGGTTGGCTGTCGAAGGCTGCCGCCGCAACGGCGTCCATTCCGGCATCTGCGGCCAGGCGCCGTCCGATTACCCGGAGATGGCCGAATTCCTGGTGGAATGCGGCATCGACGCCATGAGTCTCAACCCCGATTCGCTGCTGCGCACCTTGCGGCGGGTGGTGGAGGTGGAGAGGCGGCGTCACCGGTAAGAATGCCGGTAACAAGCACATCGGTGTCGATTATGGCGGCCAGTTTCAACGGTGGCGGAGCTTGCGGGTTTCCTCAGTGGCCAGCGCCAAGGCGTCTTCTTCGGAAAGATTGGCGCTTTGTCTGGCCTGGGCGACCAGGCGCTGTGCTTGTCGGCGGGTCTTGATGCCCCTCATGCGCAGGCTTTCCTCGATGATGGCATTCATGGGACGTTGCTGCCGGGTGGGGGCCTCTTACAGACATTGATGGACGACATTTCGCCTTCCGATCTCAAGACCATCCTTCATTCCAAGCGCGCCAATCTCTATTACCTGGAGCACTGCCGGGTGTTGGTGAACGGAGGACGGGTCGAGTACGTCACCGAAGCGGGACTCAGGCAGCTCTACTGGAACATCCCCATCGCCAACACGACCGTTCTGCTATTGGGCACCGGCACGTCCATCACCCAGGCGGCGATGCGGGAGCTGGCCAAGGCCGGGGTGATGGTGGGATTCTGCGGCGGCGGAGGGACGCCGCTGTTCTCCGGCACCGAAGCGGAGATTGCCGCTGAATGGCTCTCTCCCCAGAGCGAGTACCGCCCTACCGAATATCTTCAGCGCTGGGTGCGCTTCTGGTTTGACGATGCCAAGCGGCTGGAGGCAGCGAAGCATATCCAAAGGGCGCGCATCGAGCGTATTCGGCAGGCATGGACAGAAAATCCCCGTTTGGACGAAGCCGGCTTCAGCGTGGAGTGGAGTTGACCCGTTTTTGTGGACACCTGATGATTTGGGAGGAGGTGTCTGGAAATGGGAAAGACGAGAAAACCGTATCCGCCGGAGTTTCGGCGACAGATGGTCGAGTTGGTTCGGACTGGACGGACGCCGGAGTCGCAGGCTCGGGAGTTCGAGCCGACGGCGGAGAGCATCCGCAACTGGGTCAAGCAGGCCGACCGTGACGAGGGACGTCGTGAGGATGGCCTGACAAGCCCGGAGAGAGAGGAGTTGCGCCGCCTGCGGCGTGAGAACCGCCAGCTGAAGATTGAACGGGAGATCCTGGCAAAAGCCGCGGCCTGGTTCGCTCGGGAGACCGACTCGGTGCCGCCGAAGTCTTCGAGTTCGTGAAGGTGAATCGGGCCGATTACCCTGTTGCCACGATGTGCCGGCTGCTCGGTGTCTCCACGAGCGGGTTTTATGCGTGGCTGAAGCGTCCTGAGTCGGCCAGGGCGCGGCGGGATGCCGAGCTGGCTGACAAGGTCGAGGCGATTCACAAGCGCTCTCGCGGGACCTACGGCGCCCCTCGCATTCATGCCGAACTGCGTGTTGAGGGCGAGCAGGTCAGCCGCAAGCGGGTGGCGCGGATGATGAAGGCCAGAGGCTTGGTGGGCGCTACCCGTCGCAAGGGGTATCGCACGACGTCGCACGACGAGGCAGCCCGGCCGGCGCCGGACCTGGTGGAGCGGGAATTTGTCGCCGAGGCCCCGGACCGGCTGTGGGTGGCGGATATTACCTACGTGCCGACCTGGGAGGGGTTCCTGTACCTGGCGGTGGTGCTGGATGTGTTCAGCCGGCGTATCGTGGGCTGGGCCATGGCGGCGCACCTGCGGACCGAACTGGTGCTCTCGGCGCTCAACATGGCGCTGTGGCAACGCCAGCCCGAGGAAGTCGTTCATCACTCGGACCAGGGGTGCCAGTACACGTCGCTGGCCTTCAGCCGACGCTGTGAGGAAGCCGGTGTACGGCCGTCGATGGGCAGCGTCGGAGACTGCTTCGACAATGCCATGGCGGAGAGCTTTTTCGCCACGCTGGAATGTGAGTTGCTGGACCGGAGCACATTCCGTACACGTGCCGAGGCGGAGCGTGCCATCTTCGAGTTCATCGAGGGTTGGTACAATCCGCATCGTCGGCATTCAGCGCTGGGCTATCTGTCGCCGATCAACTTCGAGCGTCAGCATACCCAGCACAAGGGCGGGATTCAGACCCAAAATGTTGAACCGTCCACTGAAGCGGGGTAACTCCAGCCCCTGGGATGCCCCCAATTGTGCCCCCAAAAGTGGGGGCATGTAGTGAAATTTTATGGAACGTTGTGAGACAAGACTACCACGAAAAAAGCCCGCAGGATGCGGGCTGTGGGACGTTATGAGATGTTGTGAAACGGGTGTTTGGTGGAGGCGGGGGGAATCGAACCCCCGTCCGCGAATCCTCCGCCTTCGGCTCTACATGCTTAGCCGTTCTATTGATCTCACTGGCTGCTACCCGAACGGCAGGGAAGACAGCCAGCCAGTCCGGTGAGTGTTTAGCGGTTCAGCGCCGGACACGCCTCCCCGCGAGCCTGTGAGATATGACACCCGAAACCCGGACGCACAGGCACGGCTCCGGTCGGATGGCACCCTACTGGGTATTAAGCAGCGAGTGCGTAGTTGTCGTCGTTGGCAACTATAAGATTTGCAGAGGATTTACGAGGTTCTGCACCTCGGCATGCACCTGAAGGTTTCGCGATCCGCGTCGAAGCCAGATCGCCCCCTTAGGTTCATTATTATAGACCGGGTGTAATGGAAAAAGTTGCAAAATTTTTCGCCAGCGCATTCATGTTGGCACCTCGACAGCAGTCCTCCTGGGACGATCTTTCCCGCTGTCGAAAGGCAGATTGCCGCATTCAGTACCAGGCCGCTGTCAGGTTCTTCAGTGCCCAGGCGGTTAAGGCGGCAAAGGGCGAGGAATTTCGCCAGATCCGCCTGGCCGGGCTCGAACAGGATGGTGAGGTTGCAGCGGTCGATGACGTGGCCGCTGCGTGCTCAATACAACCGGTGACGGAACAGCCACGCCGCCAGCGCCAGGGTCACCACGCCGATGACCGCCATGGGCCAGAACTGGGGCCAGAGCAGGGCGAAGGCCGGGTCGGCCAGAAAGGTGGTGCGGACGATGACGAGGAAGTAACGCATCGGATCGAGGAGGGTGATGCGCTGGACGACTTCCGGCATGTTCTCGATGGGGGTGGCGAAGCCCGAGAGGATCACCGCCGGAACGATGAACAGAAACGCCCCCATCAGGCCCTGCTGCTGGGTCACCGCCAGGGAGGAGATCATCAGGCCGACGCCGATGGCCGCCAGCAGATAGACCGCCAGGCCGGCGTACAGCAGCCAAAGGGCGCCGCGGAAGGGAACCTCGAACCAGTACACCGCCGCGGCCAGGATCAGGCTGCCTTCGAAGAGGCCGATGACGAAGGGCGGCACCGTCTTGCCGATCAGAATCTCGAAGGGGGTCAGAGGCGTGACCAGGAGCTGGTCGAAGGTGCCCTGTTCCCGTTCGCGGGCCACGGTCAGGGCGGTGGTCACCATGGCCACCACCAGGGTCAGCAGGGCGACGATGCCGGGGACGATGAACCAGCGGCTCTGCAGATCCTCGTTGAACCAGGCGCGGGTCACCAGCCGCGCCGGCGGATTCAGGTCCAGGCGTTCGAGGGTGAAATCCGCCAGAATGGTGCGCAGATAGCCAAGGGTGATGAGGGCGGTGTTGGAATTGCGCCCGTCGATGACCACCTGCAGCGGCGGGCTCTGACCGCGGGCGAAGCGCTCGCTGAAGCGGGGGCCGAAATGGATCACGAACAGCGCCTCGCGCCGATCGATCAATGGGGCGATCTGAGCGTCATGGTCGATCCGGGCGACCTCCTCGAACACCGGCGAGCCCCGCAACCGCGCCAGCACCTGCTGCGACCGTTCTCCCTTGTCTTCGTTATAGACCGCGTAGGGAATGTGGTTCAGGTCGAAGGTGGCCGCATAACCGAACACCACCAGCTGCACCAGGGGCGGGACGATGACCACGAAGCGGCTGCGCTTGTCCTTCAGCAGGGTCAGAAATTCCTTGACGATCAGGTGCCAGATCCGTTGCAGCATGGTTCACTCCAGGCGTTTGCGCGACAGTTGCCGGGTCCGGCCCAGAAAGAAGACCGCCATCAAAACCAGGGCCAGCAAGTTGGGCCAGACCACCGGCCAGATGTCCCCGGCCAAAAACACCGTCTGCAGGACGGCGACATAGTAGCGGGCCGGAATCAGATGGGTCAGCCACTGGATCGCCGTCGGCATGCTGCCGATTTCGAAGATGAAGCCGGAGAGGATGAACGCCGGCAGGAACGTGGTGATGATGGCGATCTGGCCGGCGACGAATTGGTTTCTGGCCACGGTGGAAATCAGCAGCCCCATCCCCAGGGCCACCAGCAGAAACAGTGACGACCCCAGCCACAGAAGCCAGAACGAGCCGCGCAGCGGCACCTGGAACAGCCACACCGCCATCGCCACCGCCAGCAGCAGCCCGCCGGTGCCGAGGAGGAAATAGGTCACGATCTTGCCCAGGAGGATCTCCCCCATGGTGACCGGTGTGGACATCAGCGCCTCCATGGTGCCCCGTTCCCATTCCCGGGCGATGACCATGGAAGTGAGCAGGGCGCCGATGAGGGTCATGATGACCGCGATCAGGCCGGGAACGAGGAAATTGCGGCTTTCCACCTCGGGGTTGTACCAGATGCGCTGCTGCAAGTCGATCGCCTGCGCCGGGGGCAGGCGATCTTCCAGGGCCCGGTGCTGGAGCCACTGTAGCCACACCCCGGTGACGTATCCCTGCACCAGTCGGGCGGTGTTGGCATCGATGCCGTTGACGATGAGCTGGATCGGGGCGCCGCCGCCCGTCTTCAGCCGGCGCAGAAAATCGCTCTGCAGATAGACGATGCCCTTGATCTCCCCCTCGACCAGCAGCCGCTCGGCGCCGGCCATGTCCGCCATTGGCACCGGCACGAAATACTCGGAGCGGTAAAAGCCGCTGAAGAGGCTTTGGGTTTCGGGGCTGGGGCGCTCGGCGATGAGCGCCAGCGGCACCCGTTTGGCGTCAAGGGAAACCCCGTAGCCGAACAGCAGCAGCAGGATCACCGGCAGCACGAAGGCGATGGCGATGCTGGACGGATCGCGCACCACCTGGATGAATTCCTTGCGGATGAGGGCGGGGAGACGGCGGTTCATAAAGAAGCCGAAAGCGGCCATGGTGCACTGAAGCTGGAGATGGTAGGATTCAGGCAAGGTTGCTGAGTCTGTAATTGGAAGGAACGGTGAAGGTCAGTATCGTAATTGAAAAGGATGCGCATGGTTATTATGCCTATTGCCCGGAATTGAAAGGTTGCCACTCCCAGGGCGATACTTTGGACGAGGCGTTGGAAAATATCAAAGAGGCCATTGCGCTGTATCTGGAAACCCTGACACCCGAGGAACTTCGGGCGTGTCTGAGCGAGGAAATCGTGACTGCCACCCTGGAGGTCGAGGTTGCCTAAGTGGCCGCGATTGACCGCGGCAGAGGCGGAGAAAATACTGTTTGACCATGGTTTCCAACTTGTTCGCAGCAGCGGAAGCCATCGCATCTATTGCCGGGGCGGTGAAAGGCGCTTTTCGAGCTTGTTGGCACATCTGGAAACTGACGGACATAAGTCAGGCATCACTATCTCCTTGTGATTGTTCAATCAACCCTATAAACGCCTCCTCCAACGTCGTCGCCCCGCTCCGGTGGCGGATTTCCTCCGGCGAGCCCGAGGCCAGGATCTCTCCCGCCTGCATGATGACCAGACGGTCGCAGTATTCGGCCTCTTCCATGAAATGGGTGGTTACCAGCACCGTCACCCCCTGTTCGGCCAGTGCGTTGATGCGCAACCAGAACTCGCGCCGCGCCAGGGGATCGACCCCGGAAGTGGGCTCGTCGAGAAACAGGATGTCCGGCTCGTGCAGCAGGGCGCAGGCCATGGCCAGGCGCTGCTTGTAGCCCAGGGGCAGGTCGATGGCGCGCTGGCGGCGCCACGGGGCCAGTTCGAAAGTTTCAAGGGCCCAGTCGATGCGCTCGCGTTTGCGGCGACGGTCCAGGCCGTAGGCGCCGGCGATGAAGATGAGGTTTTCCCCGACGCTCAGTTGGCCGTAGAGGGAGAATTTCTGTGCCATGTAGCCGAGGCGGGCGCGGGCCTGGGCCGGGGCGCGGCGCATGTCGAATCCCGCCACCCTGGCCTCTCCCTCGCTCACCGGCAGAAGGCCGCACAGCATGCGGAAGGTGGTGGTCTTGCCGGCACCGTTGGCCCCGAGAAGGCCGAACACCTCGCCGCGGCAGACCTCGAAGGAAATACCCTTGACGGCATAGAAATCGCCGAAGCGACGTTTGAGATCGCGGACGCTGATGACCGCCTCGCGCTTCCCCGTTTCCAGTTTCCGTGACAGGGTCACCTCGCTGACCGTGATCCGTTCCCCGGCTTCGAGCAGACGGACGATGAAGGCGTCCTCTAGTCTGGGGGCGACGGCCTCGACGGTGGTGCCGAGATCGTCCAGCCGGGGTGGCTGAGGCGCCCGGGTCACCAGACGCACCCAGTCCCCCTGGATGACGGCGTCGGCGATCTCCGACCGCTGCAGTAGCTGTCGTTGCAGACGGCGTTTGGACAGGTTGGGGGTTCGGGCCCGGTAGACCCGGCCCTGCATCGGTTCGATGAAATGGCGCGGTGGGGCTTGTCCCAGCTTGCGGCCGCGGTGGAGCAGGATGATCTCCTGGCAGCGTTCCGCCTCGTCCAGGTAGGCGGTCGAAAGGAGCACCGTCAGCCCCTGCTCGCGCACCTGGGTATAGAGAATCTGCCACAGCTCACGGCGGGAGACCGGATCGACGCCGACGGTGGGCTCGTCCAGCAGCAGCAGCCGGGGACGGCCCACCAGCACGCAGGCCAGCCCCAGCTTCTGCTTCATGCCGCCGGAAAGCCGTCCCGCCAGCCGGGCGGTGAAGGGGGCCAGCCCGGTCATGTGCAGCAACCGGGCGTAGCGCTGCGGGCGTTCCGGCAGGGGAACGCTCTGGAGATCGGCGTACAGATCCAGGTTTTCCTGCACCGTCAGGTCCTCGTAGAGGCCGAAACGCTGGGGCATGTAGCCGAGCTGGGCCTGGACCCGGGCGGGATCGGTCGCCACGTCGGTGCCGAACACCACGATCCGGCCTCCGTCGGGCGCCAGCAGGCCGGCGATCAGCCGCATCAGGGTGGTCTTGCCGGCGCCGTCGGGACCGATCAGACCGGTGACGGCGCCGGCCCGTACGGTGGCGCCGAAACCGTCGAGGGCGGTGACCTCCGGTGGGAAAGTCTTGCGGACCGCCTCGATCCGGAGGGCCGGCTCAGGCGGGCGGGTCGCCATCTTGGGGCTGTGGCTGCCGGCAGGGGACCGGCTTACGGGTGTCGGGGGTCTGGGGCAAGGGAATGTGCACGGTCACCGGCATCCCCAGGCGGAGTTCCCCTTCCGGATTGCAGGCGAACACCCGCACCTGATAGACCAGATGGGTGCGCAGTTTCTCGGTCTGGACCGTCTTGGGAGTGAACTCGGCGCTGGGGGAGATGTAGCCCACCCAGCCGGGATAATGCTTGTCCGGGAAACTGTCGGTGGTGATCTCGGCCCGCATCCCCAGTTTCAGTTTGCCCAGATCGGGCTCGTCCACGTAGACCCGGGCCCACAGGGGATCGGTCAGGGCGAGGGTGTAGACCGGGCGCTGGGGATTGGCCATGTCGCCGGGTTCGAGGATGCGGTCGCGGACGACGCCGGCGGCGGGGGCGTAGAGGCTGGCGTCACGCAGGCGGTGGCGGGCCAGGGCCAGCTGGGCCTCGAGCGATTTGAGGCGGGTTTTGGCGGCGGCCTTGTCCTCGCGGCGCGGTCCCTCGATGGCCAGACTCAGGTTCTGTTCCGCCGCCCGGCGGCGGGCGCTGGCCGCCTCGGCCTGGGCCTTGGCGTTATCCACTTCCTCCGGGGAAATGAGCTTGCGCGGCAGCAGTTTTTTCAGCCGCCGGTAGGTGATCCAGGCGTCCTTTTCCAGCGCCTCGGCCTCGGCGAGCTGGGCCCGGGCGCGCTCGATCTCCTGGGGACGGCTGCCGTTTTCCAGTTTTTCCACCACCGCCTTTTGGGTGGCGACCTCGGCTTCGAGCCGGGCCACTTCGGCCTGGAACGGTTCGAGGTCGAGCTGGGCCATGAGCTGGCCGGGACGGACCCGGTCGCCCTCCCACAGCAGCACTTTGGTCAGACGCTCGCTGCCGTTGACCGCCAGGTCGATCTGGCGCAGGTCGATGTTACCGTACAGGGTCAGCCCGCTGTCGGTCTTTTCGCTTCCGTCGTGCCGGTACCAGGCGTAGGCGGCGAGGCCCAGCAGGATGACAAGCGATATCAGAATCAGAGGTTTAGTTTTTCCGCTCATGGGAGGGCTCGAGCCAGTGGTTGAGGGCGTGGATATCGGCCGGGGTCAGGGTGCCGGCGAGGCGCTTGAGGCGCAACCTAGCCAGGACGTAGTCGAGGCGGGCGTTGGCGTAGTCGCGCTCGGCGGCATAGAGCCCCTGGACGGTGTTGAGCACGTCGACGATGTTGCGAGTGCCGACTTCGTAACCGGCCCGGGTCGCCTTCAGGGAAGCCCTGGCGGAGGCCACCGCCAGTTCGCCGGCCTCGATGCGGGCGATGCTGGTCATGAGATTGATGTACTCGGCGCGGGTGGCCTGCTGGACGGTGCGCTGGGTGCCAAGCCAGGTTTCCCGGTTGCGTTCGAACTCGGCCTGGGCCTGGCGGCGGGCGGCGCTGATGCCGCCGCCGGCGAACAGCGGCATGGTCAGGTCCAGGCTGACGTCGCCCACGCGGTCGTCCACTTCGAAGGCGGAATTGAGATCCTGTTTCATGTTGTTCTGTTCCGCATCGGTGTGGCTGTGGCCGTAACCGGCGCTGGCGACGATCTTGGGCAGATGTTCGGCGGCGGCGGCGCGGGCGCCCTGGCGGGCGGCTTCCTTCTCCAGGGCGGCGGCCTTGAGGTCGTAGTTGTTCTGCAGGGCGAAGCGAACCCAGGCGTCACGGTCGGCCGGATCGGGAGGTTCCACCGGATAGTCGGCTTTCAAATCCCAGAGCGGGCCGTGATGGTGGCCGGTCAGCACCGTCAGTTTCTCCATCGCCACGCTGACGGTGCCTTCGTCGGCCAGGCGGGCGGCGACCGCCAGATTGTAGCCGGCCTCGGCCTCGCGCACGTCGGTGATGGCGGCCAGGCCGACATCGAAACGTTCCCTGGCCAGATCCAGCTGGCGCTTGGTCGCCGCCTCCCGTGCCTTGGAGGCGGCCAGATTGGCGCGGGCCCGCAGCACCGCGACATAGGCTTCCACCACCCGCAGGATCAGCGCCTGCTGCTCGGCGGTGAAGCGCACCTTGGCCTGGCGCGTCAGGTCCTGGCCCCGGCGGAAATGGAACCAGGCGGTCAGGTCGAAGATCGGCTGGACCAGCTGCAGGCGCCAGTTGTGGGTGACGGAATTGGTCTTAGTGTTGCTGGGAATGAGCAGAGCGCCCGCTGGAAACCGCCCCAGGTTCTCCTTGTGGGTGAAATTGAAGCCCAGTCTGCCCTCCACCTTCGGCAAAAGTTCTGCCAGCCCCAGCTTTTCCGCCTCCAGCCCGGCCTTGAGACTGGCGCGGGCGGCACGAATGGTGGGATCGTTTTGCAGCGCCAGGCGGTAGACGTCGAGCAGGTTGTCGGCGTGGGCCGGGAGGGAGAGGACGAACAGCAGGGCGAGCCAGTGACGCATGGAGGTTTTCCTTGGAAGATTAGCCGTGGCTAAAATCCATCATGGCAAATCGCCGCAAGCTTAGCAAGCTTCCGGGGGCTGGCGCGCGTTCAGGCGCATCAGGGCCATGTCCAGCAGTTGCACCAGGTCGTGTTCGCTGAGGATGCCGACCAGGCGGCCGTGGTCGTCGACGATGGGCAGGTGGTGATAGCCGTGCTCCGAAAACAGGGGCAGCACTTCGGTCAGGGGCTGGTCCTGGCGGGCGGTCACCACCGGTTTGGTCATCAGGTGGCCGGCCACTTCCGGTTTGTCGGTCTCCAGGGTATCCGAGGGGGTGAGGAAACGATGCAGGCGCTGGCGCCAGGAAGCACCGCTCTGATGAGTGACCTGCCGGAGCAGATCGTGGGTGGTGACGATGCCGAGAACGAAGCCCCGCCGGTCCACCACCGGCACCGAACGGATGTGGTGGGTCACCATCCATTCCCAGAGCTTCACCGTCGGCGTGTCGTAGTCGGCGGTGATGACCTCGCGCGTCATGACGTCGGCGCAGGTGGTGTCGCCGAACAGGCGGTCCTGAGCCTGGCGGGCGAGGTGGCAGATCTGCTCCAGTTCCTCCACGGACACGTCCACGAAGGTGTCGAGCCGGTGCAGGGCGTCCTCCAATAGCCGCCGCTGGGCGTTGCCGTGTTTCGGTTTCGGTGACGGCCGGGCCGGATAGCGGCGTTTGGGGAACAGATTGTTGAGGATCAGGGCGGCGGAGAAGATGATGACCAGATTGAGCGCCAGCGGGGTCAGGAGGAACTCGTAGCCCAGCCGGCTTACCTCCGGACCGCCCAGCACCGCGGTCAGGGCGCTGGCGCCGCCGGGGGGGTGGAGACAGCGGCACAGGTACATGACGCTGATGGCCAGGCCCACCGCCAGCGCCGCTGCGGCCACTGGATCGGCGATCCAGCGGGCGCAGCTGACGCCGATGGCGGCGGAGATCAGATGCCCGCCCCAGACCGCCCAGGGCTGCGACAACGGCCCGGAGGGCACGGCGAACAGCAGCACTGCGGTGGCCCCCATGGATGCCACCACCGGCGGTATGCCCACCGGATCCAGAAAGTGGCCGCTGACCAGCACCACGGCTGCCATCGCCACCAGGGCGGTCAGCCCCGAGATCAGCTTCTCCCGCAGGGAAACGTTGTCCGGCGGTGGCCACAGCCGTGTCATCGGCATTCCTCCAGATTGCAGTGAAAAAGGATCATTTTAATCCCGAACGGTCCTTTCGGATGAACTGTCGCTTCGGGGTGACAGGCCCGGGGCACCGAATTGGTGGCAGATGGGGAAGATGTCTTCGAACACGCCAAAGGCGATCCTTGCGTTGTCTGTCACAGTACCAAAGCCGGCGACCAGGCAGCCTGCAACCTGTTCTGCCGCGATGCGAGCATTCCTTAGATTTTTGCCTTGGATTTTTAATATAATTCGCACTCGATACCAAAAAGCGAGGGGGATGGCAAAAGGCACTGCAGGGGCTCAAGAGCGGCAAGTACCCGAAGGGAGCCATGTCCGTCTTCGATCTGTGGGACTATGCCGAGGACAACCATGCTTTGGTGGAGAAACAGCGCAAGCTCATCGGTGTCATGGAGCACGATGACCAGCGGTTCGCCGCCACCGGCGGCTGGGGCTTCGAGGGCTTCGGTGAGGGCAGGCCGGACAAGCGCCTGGTGAGCGACGGCGGCAAGGGCTGCTTCGAGTGCCACCAAGCGGCCAAGGACCGCAAATACGTGTTCAGCGAGCTGCGCGACTGAAACGACCGCAAGGTGGGGTGGCCGCACCCGTTCCGGGTGCGGCCGTCTGCCATGATGACGATGGACGATTCTCTGTTGCAGCGACAGGTTGCCGAATTTCTGCGCCGCTGGCCCGGCCTTCGCGTCTTTTGCACTCAGGACGGGTGGATCGACAACGACACCCTCAGCTTCGAGATCCAGCAGGCAAACGAACGGGAGGTACTGGTGGCGGTGCGCTTCGAGGAGATCCTCATGGAGGGTTCCGGCTGCGTTGCCGGGCGTGAACCCTGCTTCGGCAAGCTGCGCCTGAAACTGGACGCAGACGGGTCGGTGCGCTCGGCCGAACCCTGGTAGGTGCTCACAATCCGGAACCCGTTTTTTCCCGCCAAGAGCGGCAGCCGCCGGGTACAATGAAAAGCCCTGAAAACGCAGGGGTGGGTAAAGAACGAGATGGAAGCGGTGGCGGTGTTCGAGTCCTGGATGGAGCGAATCAGCGGGGTGGTCTGGGGGCCTGTGACCCTGGCGCTGTTGCTGGGCACCGGAATTTACCTGACCGTGGGGCTGCGATTTCTGCCCTGGCGCCGCCTGGGGCACGCCCTGATCCTGCTGTGGCAGGGACGCAAAGGAGGCGGGGGAGGGGAGATCACGCCGTTTCAGGCGCTGATGACGGCGCTTTCGGCCACCATCGGCACCGGCAACATCGCCGGTGTGGCCACGGCCATCGCCCTTGGAGGGCCTGGCGCTGTACTGTGGATGTGGCTTACCGCCCTGTTCGGCATGGCGACCAAATATGCGGAGGCGGTGCTGGCCGTCCGCTATCGGGAGCGGGACGCGCTGGGTCAGTGGGTGGGCGGCCCCATGTATTACATCAAAAACGGCCTGGGAAAGCGGTGGCGCTGGCTTGGTTGGCTGTTTGCCCTGTTCGGCACCGTCGCCGCCTTCGGGATCGGCAACATGGTGCAGGCCAATTCCGTGGCCGACGCCCTGGATTCCACCTGGCGGGTTTCCCATGGCTGGAGCGGCGGTGTGCTGATGCTGCTGACGGCGGCCGTGGTGCTGGGAGGCATCCGCCGCATCGCCGAGGTGGCCTCCGCGCTGGTGCCGCTGATGGCGATTTCCTATCTGGCGGCCGCCGGAAGCATCCTCTACCTGCACCGGCACGAGCTTGGCGACGCTTTGGGTACGATCGTGTTCTCTGCCTTCGATCCCCGGGCTGCCGCTGGCGGCGTGACGGGCGGAATCGTCTGGAACGCGGTCCGTTTCGGTGTGGCCCGGGGCGTCTTTTCCAACGAGGCAGGCCTGGGCAGCGCTCCCATCGCCCACGCGGCGGCGCGCACCACCGATCCGGTGCGCCAGGGGCTGGTGGCCATGCTGGGCACCTTCATCGACACCCTGGTGATCTGCACCCTCACCGCCCTGGTGATTCTGGTCAGTGGGCTTTGGGATGGCGGTGCCAACGGCGCCGCGCTTTCCACCGCGGCCTTCGAGGCCGGGCTGTCGGGCTACGGCGCCTATGTGGTCAGCCTAGGGCTGGCCGTGTTCGCCTTCACCACCATTTTGGGTTGGAGTTACTACGGAGAGCGGTGCGCCGAGTTTCTCTTCGGCGTGAGGGCGATTCTCCCTTACCGCCTGCTCTGGATTGCCGCAGTGCCCCTGGGGGCCCTGGGAAAACTCACTGTCATCTGGCTGGTGGCCGACGTCATGAACGCCATGATGGCTCTGCCGAACCTGATCGCCCTGTTGCTGCTCAGCCCCGTGGTATTCCGCCTGAGTCTGAGTCACGCCGCAAAACGCTAATACGCCCGCGTTTAGATTTCGGGAAGCAGGGTTCATGTGATTGCCCAGCTTCCCATTGAGGATGAAGGTGGAGATGTTTTATAATTACCTCGTTTCGGGGCGTAGCGCAGTCTGGTAGCGCACCACAATGGGGTTGTGGGGGTCGCAGGTTCAAATCCTGCCGTCCCGACCAAACACGCGTTTCACAACATTTCATAACGTCTTACAGCCCGCATCCTGCGGGCTTTTTTCGTGGTAGCCTTGTCTCACAACGTTCCATAAGATTTCACGACGTGCCCCCACTTTTGGGGGCACAGTAGGGAGGCATCCCAGGACACTCTGGCTGGGGCATCAACTTTTCAGGAATCGAACTGGAGACTACCCTGGTGGGAGAGATGATGCCATGCCGCTGACCAGGATCAAGGACCTCAAGCAGGAACAAGTTCTATAAGACGACATCACTTGGGCGCTTCAGACTTGTGGAAAGCGAGGAGGCTCGTATGCGAATCGGCTACATCTCCAGCTATCCTCCGATCGAATGCGGAATCGCCGCCTATTCCGCCTATTTGAGCGACGCCCTGAGGGAGCAGGGGGTCGATGTCTACGTGGTCAGCCACCTGGGGGCGAGCGGGCCGCAGGTGTTTCCCGCCTTCAACGAGAACGACCTGGACGACAAAGCCTATCAGGTGGCGTTGCGTTTCACGCCCGACATCGTCCACGTGCAGCACGAATTCGGACTTTACGGGCCGCATTTCGGGGTCAACATTCTGCCGGTGATCGTCAAGTTCCGCCTCATCGGCGTGCCGGTGGTGACCACGCTGCATACGGTGTACGAGAATCCGCAGCCGGGGCATCGGGTTCTGATCGAGAACATCCTGGCCAATTCCGAGCGGGTCATCGTGCACCAGGACTATCAGCGTCGGACCCTGGAAAAGCTTTACCCGCCCCAGTACAGCCGCAAGGTGACGGTGATCCCCCACGGGGCGCGGCTGGTGGAGCCGGTCGCCGGGGCCAAGGCGAAACTGGGGCTGCCGGCCGACCGCAAGGTCATCCTCATGATCGGGTATTTCCGGCCCAGCAAGAACTTCGAGCTCGTCATCGACCTGCTGCCGGAGATCCTGCGTCGTTATCCGGACGCCCTGCTGGTGCTGGCGGGCAAGATCCGCAACCAGGAATACGCCGAATACCGCAACCAGTTGTTCGAGCACATCCGTCGCTCACCGGCCCGGGACCATATCCGGGTGATCCTGGGGCAGTTGCGTCAGGAAACCTTCGACACCATTCTTTCCGCCGCCGACGTGGTGGTGCTGCCGTACAAGCTCACCTCCCAGAGCGGCATCCTGGCGCATTGTCTAGCGTTCGGCCGACCGGTGGTGACCAGCGACACCCCGGCGATGCGGGAACTGATCCGCCAGTCCGGGGCCGGCCTGATCGTCGCGTCCGACGACCGTTACGCCGAGGCCATCGCCGAACTGCTCGGCGACGAGGCCAAGGCCCGGGCGATGGGCGAGGCGGCGCGCCGTTTCGTGCGGGAGAAGCTGGCCTGGCCGCTGATCGCCCGGCGTCATGTGGAGCTGTACGAAGGCTTGATGACCCATCCCGACATCGGTTCCCAGATCATCGTGGTGGATTGAGGAGGACGAGATGGAAAAGCTGCATCCGTTCAAGCGTTACGAAGGCAACCCGATCCTGACCCGCGACGACGTTCCCTACTGGTGCAACACCGTGTTCAACGCCGCCGCCTGCAAGTTCGGCGATCAGTATCTGTTACTGCTGCGGGTCGAGGACCTCAACGGCCACAGTCACCTGACCCTGGCCCGTTCCACCGACGGCTATCGCTTCCAGGTGGACGAGCGGCCCTGGATCAGCCCTTCCGCCGATCCTCGTTTTGAGATCTACGAACGCTATGGGATCGAGGACCCGCGCATCACCTACGTGCGCGAGGACCGTTGCTGGTACATCACCTATACCGCCTACGGTCCCCACGGGCCGCGGGTGGGGTTGGGGCGGACCTTCGACTTCGAGACCTTCGAACGCATCGCCCTGGTCACCGAGGTGCCCAACAAGGATGCGGTGCTGTTCCCGGAGAAAATCGCCGGCCGTTACGTGATGCTGGACCGCCCTGGCGGCTTTGCCGGTGGGGTCGGAGCCGTCTGGGTGCAGTATTCCCAGGATCTGGTCTATTGGGGGGATGCGAAGGCGCTGCTGGGACCACAGCCGGGCTGGGGCAACTCCAAGCTGGGCACTTCGACCCCGCCGATCGCTACCGAGGTCGGCTGGCTGGTGCTCTATCACGGTGTGCGCGAAACTCCCAGCGGACGTATCTACCGGGTCGGAGCGATGCTGCTGGAGCGCGGCAATCCCGAGAAAGTGATCGGTTACACTCCCAATTTCATCTTTGGCCCGGAGGAGCTGTACGAGCGCGTCGGTGACGTGCCCAACGTGGTGTTCCCCTGCGGGGTGATCGTCGAGGATGGCATGCTGAGGATGTACTATGGCGCCGCCGATACCGCCATCGCCTTGGCCGAGGCCCGGCTCGACGACATCATCGAGCTGTGCCGCCTGGCCAAGAGCCACGAGGTGAAAAGCCGCTGACGCCGGTCAGCGCTGCCACAGGATCGGCATGACCTCCAGGGGGATTTTCGCCTCGGTGTGGCGGGGGACGATGCGCACGGTGTAGTGTTCCTGGGGCCGCAGGGCCGGTGCTTCTCCCCGGTACAGGAAGCCGCCCACCGATCCCAGCAGCGGATGCGCCGGCGTCATGGGAAAACGCCAGGGGGGCTCGCCTGCCGCCTGGGGATCGGCATAGATTTCCACCTGTACCGCTTCCGGCGCCAGGGTGCCTAGATAGACCTGGACCTGGAAGCGGTAGACGTCCCCCTCCCGGCTGACTTCCAGCTCGCCGAAGTGGAGGGTGTGCCACTGGCTTTCCAGCCGGTGCCGCCAGGCGAGCAGGTCGCGGGCGACGGCTTGGTCGTCGCGGTGGCGCCGGACATAATCCTGGGCCAGGGGTAGATAGTATTGTTCGGTGTATTGGCGCACCATGCGGTTGGCGGAGAAGTGCGGTGTCAGGCGCGCCATGCTTTCGCGCATCTTTGCCAGCCAGCGGGTGGGAATACCGTGGGGATCGCGGTGGTAGAAGGCGGGGGCGACTTCGGTTTCGAGGATCTGATACAGCTGCTCGGCTTCGAAGCGGTCCCAAGCAGGATCGCTGTCGTGTTCCCGGCCGTCGCCGATGGCCCAGCCGACCGCCGGGTCGTAGGCTTCCGCCCACCAGCCGTCCAGTTCGGAAATGTTGAGACCGCCATTGACCAGCACCTTCATCCCGGAAGTGCCGCACGCCTCCCACGGGCGCCTGGGGGTGTTGATCCAGGCGTCCACGCCTTCGACGATCTGTTCTGCCAGCTGCATGTCGTAATCGGGCAGGAACACGATCCGGCCGGCGATTTCCGGGTGACTGCGGATGAACTGAATCCAGTCCCGCAGCATCGCCTGGCCTTCCCAGTCCTGCGGATGGGCCTTGCCCGCCAGCACCAGCTGCACGGGATGGTGGGGATGGGTGAACAGGCGCAGCAGCCGGGCCGGATCGGTGAGCAGGAGGTTGGGGCGTTTGTAGCCGGTGAAGCGGCGGGCGAAGCCCAGGGTGAGGATGTTGGGATCGAGCAGGGGGGTGTCGGCTGGAAGATAGTTGAAGGAGGCCGGCCGCTGGGCTCTGAGATCACGGATGAACTGCACTAACCGGCGGCGGTTGCGGGTGCGGCACTCCCACAGGCGCCCCCCATCCACTTTGCGGATCAGTTCGCTGGTGTGACAGGGATCGCAGATCCAGCGTTCCTCGCCGCAGGTGTCGGTCCAGAGGCGATCGGATTCAGGCGAATCCCACGACGGGGTGTGCACCCCGTTGGTGACATGGCCCACCGGCACTTCCACCACCGGCCAACGGGGAAACAGGGGAGAGAAGATACGGCGGCTGACCTCCCCGTGCAGGCGGCTGACGCCGTTGACCGCTCCGCTGCCGCGAATGGCGAGCCAGGCCATGTTGAACGGTTCGCTGTCGTCGCCGGGATCGCTTCTGCCGAGGGCCAGCAGCTGCGCCACCGGGATGCCCAGCGTGTCACAGTAATGACTGAAATAACGGCGGATCAGCGCCGGGGGGAAACGGTCGAACCCGGCGGCCACCGGCGTGTGGGTGGTGAACAGATTGCCGGCGCGGGTGACGGTCAGGGCCAGCTCGAAGTCCACCCGGTGGCGGCGCATGTAACTGCGGGCCCGCTCCAGGACCGCAAAGGCGGCATGGCCTTCGTTGAGGTGGCAGAGCGTCGCCGTCAGCCCCAGCCGTTCCAGCAACTGCCAGCCGACGATGCCGAGGAGGATTTCCTGCTGCAGCCGCTGTTCGGTGCCGCCGCCGTAGAGGCGGTCGGTGATGCAGCGGTCCGAGGGAGGATTGGCGGGATCGTTGAGATCGAGCAGATAGAGGCGGGTGCGGCCGATCTGGGCCTGCCACACCCGCACCCACAGGTTGAAGCCGTTGAATTGATAGTGCATCCGCAGGATTTGGCCGTCATCGGTGCGGACCGGCGTGACCGGCAGTTCCCAGGGGTTGTTGTTGGGATAGACGGCGACTTGGTTGCCCTCCTCGTCGAGGATCTGGCGGAAGTAGCCCTCCTGATACAGCAGGCCGATGCCGATCACCGGCAGCCCCAGGTCGCTGCAGCTTTTCAAGTAATCCCCGGCCAGGATGCCGAGCCCACCGGAGTAGAGCGGCAGCGCTTCGGTGAGGCCGTATTCCATGCAGAAATAAGCGATGTGCTGTAGAGGCGTTTGCCCGCCGGCTTCCTGAAACCACGTGGGCCGTTCCAGATAACGCCGGCGCTCGGCGGCGATTTCTTCCAGTCGCCGGCAGAAATCGGGATCTTGGGCCAGGGCTTCCAGCTTGGCCGGGGAAACGCTCTGCAGGATCAACCAGGGATTGCCGGTCAGGCGCCAGGCTTCCGGATCCAGGGTTTCCCACAGCACATCGCTGACGTGACTCCAGGACCAGCGCAGATCCAGCGCCAGGGGGATGAGTTCGCGTAAGGCTTCGGGCAGATGGGGGAAACAGGCAGGCGGATAGACGGCGTCGGACATGAGGGCGCTCCAGATGAGGGGAACGCCCTTAATGGTAGCAGATCGTCAGCGCAGCCACTCGGCGATCAGTTTCTTGCAGCGTCGGCTCCAGGGGCATTTGGCTCTGCAGAAATAGCGCTGATCGCTTTGGAAGCATTCCGGGGGATGCGCTGTCCCGGTATCGTTGCGGGTGGTCGATGTCTTGCGTGCAGGATGAGAAACCACGGTTGCCGTGCCCATTGTCCGCCCCTCCTGTTTCAGCTGAATGGATGCTGAATTTCAGCGTTAGACAGGATAGGGGTGGAAAGTTTCGAATGAAAGATCTTTATATGGAAAAATTCTTTATCTTTTGATCCGAAGCAAAAAAGACGCACTGTAAAGCCCCTGCGAAGTTTCAAGGCGGGGCGCGGCGGTAAAGCGGCAGGGCGCCGATACGGCGTTCGATAGTCGCCAGCAAGTGGCGGTAGGCGGGGCTTCCGGTATGGCCGAAGCGGCGTTGAAAGTCGGTCCGGCTGAGGTGATCGGGAAGTCCCTTCAGGCTGGGCAACAGGCCCCGTTCGCTATCGAGACGGAGCAGTTGGCGCTGGAGATAGCCGGGGTTGGTGACGGCGAGTCGGCCGAAACGGGTGCCCGCCATATCGGCGGCGAGGTCGCTGAAGCTGAAGCCGCTGCCGGTGTCGAAATCGGTCAGTTCCTTGTAGAGGCCCAGATAACGGGCCAGTCCGGCGCCGCCGCTGGCGCTGACGGCGGCGGAGGTGACGAAATGCTGTGCCAGATCGTGACGTCCCTGCAACGCCAGGCGGGGATAATGCAGTTTCCCCCGGGGTTTGAGGGCGAACAGGCGGGCCGGATCGTATTGGTTGGTATAGACGGCGAGAATCTGCAACAGGGCTCGGTGTTCGGCGGCGGCAGTCGCCGTCGTGGTGTATCGGCGTGCATGGGCGAACAACAGTTGCAAGGGTGTCAGGAGCGATGCGCCGTGTTTTTGCCAATGCCGGTCCCAGTGCCACAGCCGGTCGTAGTATTTTTGCAGCAGGTGGGTATCGGCGGCCATCAGGGAGAGGGGATTGCTGCTTGCGGGTGGAGGCGCGGATGCCGGGGTTTCCCCCAGCGGCAGGAGGGCTTCCACCAGCGCGGCCGGTAAGGACAGTCCTCCCACTCGGGCCTCTGTGACGTGAAGTCGGGACCGCTGCCGCTCCAGGCGCAGGTCAAGATTGAGATAGGGCCGGGGCAAGGGGGTTTTGAGCGTGGCGACGAGATGCCAGAAGGGTGGCAGGCCGTCGATTCTTGCAGCCACGGGAAGGCCGGTGCGCTGGGACCATTCGCCCACAGCGACATCGAGCCGGTGTCGATAGGGGTCGCGGCGGGCATCGCTCCTGAGCGCCGAAACCGGGACCAGCGGTTCTTCCTCGAGCAGAAACCAGGCGCCCCCGAAGACGACGAGTGGGGGCAGGGTGAGGCAGGCGGCGAGCCACTTGATCAACGCGTTCACCGGTCGATTAGATCGAACATTCAATCGGATGCTGATTCATGGCGGCAAAGGGCGTAAAATGGCCAATTTCTGTTGGAAGTCATAATAACAAGATGGTAACCACGCCTGTGCATCCTTTGGAGAAAAAAGACCCCAAGGAGGAAATCCTCAAGGCCGCCCTCAAGTTGTTCACCGAAAAGGGCTACTTCAACACCTCGATCGCCGACATTCGCCAGCTGGCCGACGTCAGCACCGGCACCATCTACCATTATTTCAAGAACAAGGAGGCCATCGCAGATGCCCTCTACACGGAAGTGGTCCGCAGCCTGGAGGAATCCTTCAAGGAGATCCGGCGCCTGAACAACGCGTTCGAACGTCTGCGCGCCATCCTCGAACTGTTCTTCGAGCTGACCGAAAACGAGCCCGAGATCGTGCGTTTCATCGTCATGGTCCGCCATCAGGAAATCCTTTCCCAGCGCCCGCCCCTGAGCCAGTCGCCCCCGTTCAGGTTGCTGGATCGGATCATGGAAGAGGGAATTAGGGCGGGAGAGCTGCGACGGATGAATCCCCAGGTGGCCACAGCGGTGTTTTACGGCACGGTCGCGCGGATGGCACTGCTGCGGCTGGAAGGCGTGCTGGAGAAACCGCTGGCATTCTACCTGCTGGACACCTGGACCGCCATCTGGCGGGCATTGGCGCCGGCAAACGAAAAGGGAGCCTGATCGGCTCCCTATCCGCATGCTGCTTTCGTTGCAGCTTCAGGGAAGCTCCGAGTAACCCATCAGGTACTCGTCCACCGCGCGGGCGCACTGGCGGCCTTCGCGGATGGCCCACACCACCAGCGACTGGCCTCGGCGCATGTCGCCTGCGGCGAACACTTTGTCCAGGGAGGTGCGGTACTGGCGGGTGTCGGCCTTGACGTTGCCGCGGGGGTCCAGTTCCACCCCCAGCTCCTGGAGCAGCCCTTCGTGAACCGGATGGACGAAACCCATCGCCAGCAGCACCAGATCGGCGTCGAGGGTGAACTCGCTGCCGGGAATTTCCTTCATCTGCCAGCGGCCGTTTTCGTCCTGGGACCAGTCCACCTTCACCAGGTGGAGCTTGCTGACCCGGCCGTCTTTTCCCTCGAAGCGCTGGGTGCTGACCGCGAACAGACGCTCGCAGCCTTCCTCCTGGGAAGTGGAGGTGCGCAGTTTGTTGGGCCAGTAGGGCCAGGTCAGCAGCTTGTTTTCCTTTTCCGGCGGTTGGGGCAGGATTTCCAGCTGCACCACCGACATCGCTCCCTGGCGGATGGAGGTGCCGATACAGTCGGAGCCGGTGTCACCGCCGCCGATGACCACGACCTTCTTGCCGGTGGCGAGGATTTCTTCTTCCGGGGGAATGAAATCGCCGGCGTTGCGTTTGTTCTGCTGGCGCAAGAAGTCCATGGCGAAGTGGATGCCCTGCAGTTCCCGCCCAGGTACCGGCAGGTCGCGGGGTTTTTCCGAACCGCCGGCGAGAACCACGGCGTCGAACTGATCGAGCAGTTCCCTGCCGGAAATATCCACGCCCACGTGGGTGTTGGGGCGGAAAGTCACCCCTTCGGCGCGCATCTGCGCCATGCGGCGGTCGATGAGATGCTTGCTCAGTTTGAAGTCAGGAATCCCGTAGCGCAGCAGGCCGCCGATACGGTCGTTCTTCTCGAACACCACCACCGCATGACCGGCACGGGCCAGCTGCTGGGCGCAGGCCAGGCCGGCAGGGCCGGAACCGATGACGGCGACCCGTTTGCCGGTGCGGGCCTCGGGAATTTCCGGCTTGATCCAGCCTTCCTCCCAGGCGCGGTCGACGATGGCGCATTCGATGGTCTTGATGGTGACCGGGCTGTCGTCCAGGTTCAGGGTGCAGGCGGCCTCGCAGGGCGCGGGGCAGATTCGGCCGGTGAATTCCGGGAAGTTGTTGGTGCGGTGGAGTTCGCGGATCGCTTCCTGCCACTTGTCGCGGTAGACCAGATCGTTCCAGTCCGGGATCAGGTTGTTGACCGGGCAGCCGTTGTGGCAGTAAGGGATGCCGCAATCCATGCAGCGGGCGCCCTGCTCGGCCACTTCCGGCGGCGGTAGGGGAATGACGAACTCGCGGAAATGCTGGATACGGTCGGCGACCGGCTGATAGGTGCGGTCGCGGCGCGGGATTTCCAGGAAACCGGTCGGTTTGCCCATGAAACTACCTCTTCAAATCGAATGCGGATGAATGGGGGCCGGCCCCGTGCGGGCGGGGCCGAAAATCTGTCAGGCGGTCAGACGCATTTCGGCCTGTTCCTTTTCCTTCTGCAGCTGCTCCAGCGCCCGGCGATAGTCGATCGGCATCACCTTGACGAACTTGTGGCGGTAATCGCTCCAGTTCTCCAGGATCTGCCGCGCCCGCTGGCTGTCGGTGTAGTGCAGGTGGGTACGGATCAGGGCGTGAAGGCGCTGTTCGTCGTAGCGGGTCATGTCGTGGGCGACCTTGACCCAGCCGTGGGTCTCCAGATCACCGCCCTGGTGTTCCAGTTCTTCGATGGCCAGGTCTTCCTCGAGCACCGGTTCCAGCTCGACCATGGCCATGTTGCAGCGCTTTTCGAAGTCGCCGCGCTCGTCGAGGACGTAGGCGATGCCGCCGGACATCCCGGCGGCGAAGTTGCGGCCGGTTTCACCGAGCACCACCACGATGCCGCCGGTCATGTATTCGCAGCCGTGATCGCCGACGCCTTCCACCACGGCGATGGCGCCGGAATTGCGCACACAGAAGCGCTCGCCGGCGATGCCGCGGAAGTAGCATTCACCGCTGATGGCGCCGTACAGCACGGTGTTGCCGACGATGATGTTCTCTTCGGCGACGATCGGGGTCTCCTTGGGCGGATAGATGATGATGCGTCCCCCGGACAGCCCCTTGCCGACGTAGTCGTTGCCCTCGCCGTCCAGTTCCAGGGTCACACCCTTGGCGAGCCAGGCGCCGAAGCTTTGTCCTGCGGTGCCCTTGAGCTTGATGTGAATGGTGTCGTCCGCCAGTCCCTCGTGACCGTAGCGTTTGGCCACCTCACCCGAGAGCATGGCTCCCACGGAGCGGTCGATGTTGCGCACCGGCAGCTCGATCTGCACCGGCTTCTTTTCCTCCAGCGCCGGTCTGGCCAGCTCGATGAGGCGGTTGTCGAGGGCCTTGTCGATCTCGTGGGGCTGGACCTCGCAGTTGTAGACGGCCACCCCGGGCTCGGCCTGGGGTTTGGCGAGGATCTTGGAGAAGTCGAGCCCCTTGGCCTTCCAGTGGTCGATGGCTTCCTGCATGTCGAGGCGGTCGGACTGGCCGATCATCTCATCCAGGGTGCGATAGCCCAGCTGGGCCATCAATTGGCGCACTTCCTCGGCGACAAAGAAGAAGTAGTTGACCACGTATTCCGGTTTGCCCGTAAATTTCTTGCGCAGCACTGGATCTTGGGTCGCCACCCCCACCGGACAGGTGTTGAGATGGCACTTGCGCATCATGATGCAGCCCTCCACGATCAGCGGCGCAGTGGCGAAGCCGAACTCGTCGGCTCCGAGCAGGGCGCCGATGACCACGTCACGGCCGGTGCGCAATCCGCCGTCCACCTGGACGCAGATGCGGCCGCGCAGCTTGTTGAGCACCAGGGTCTGATGGGTTTCGGCCAGGCCGATCTCCCACGGCAGGCCGGCATGCTTGATCGAGGTCAGGGGCGAGGCGCCGGTGCCGCCGTCGTAGCCGGAAATGGTGACGTGGTCGGCGTGGGCCTTGGCGACCCCGGCGGCGACGGTGCCGACGCCCACCTCCGACACCAGCTTGACGCTGATACGGGCCTCGGGATTGACGCATTTGAGGTCGTAGATCAGCTGCTTGAGGTCCTCGATGGAGTAGATGTCGTGGTGCGGCGGCGGCGAGATCAGCCCCACCCCCGGGGTCGAATGGCGCACTTGGGCGATGATCTTGTCCACCTTGTGGCCCGGCAGCTGGCCGCCCTCGCCGGGCTTGGCGCCTTGGGCGATCTTGATCTGGATGTCGTCGGCGTTGACCAGGTATTCGGTGGTGACGCCGAAGCGGCCGGATGCCACCTGCTTGATCGCCGAACGCATGGAATCGCCGTTGGGCAGGGGCTTGAAGCGTTCCGGCAGTTCACCGCCCTCACCGGTGTTGGACTTACCGCCGATGCGGTTCATGGCGATAGCCAGGGTGGTGTGGGCCTCCCAGGAGATCGAGCCGAACGACATCGCCCCGGTGGCGAAGCGTTTGACGATCTCGCTGGCCGGCTCCACCTCCTCCAGCGGCACCGGGTCGCGGTCGAACTTGAACCGCATCAGCCCGCGCAGGGTGAACAGCTTTTCGTTCTGTTCGTTGATGAGGCGGGCGTATTCGGCATAGGTCTTGGGATCGCCGGAACGGGTGGCGTGCTGCAGCTTGGCGATGGAATCGGCGGTCCAGGCGTGGGCTTCGCCGCGAATGCGGTAGGCCAGCTCGCCGCCGACGTCGAGGGAGTCGCGCAGCTCCAGCGGATCGCCGAAGGCGCGCTTGTGGCGCTGCAGAGCTTCGGTGGCGATCTCCGCCAGGCCGGCCCCTTCGGTGGTGCTGACGGTGCCGGCGAAGTAGCGGTCGAGGAAGTCCTGGTTGAGTCCGACGCTGTTGAAGATCTGGGCGCCGCAATAGGACTGGTAGGTGGAGATGCCCATCTTCGACATCACCTTGAGGATGCCCTTGTCCACCGCCTTGATGTAACGGCTGATGGCCTCCTCCTCGCTGATGGGCTCGGGCAGGCGGTGGCGCAGGTAGGCGACGCTGTCGAGGGCCAGATAGGGGTTGATGGCCTCGGCCCCGTAACCGGCCAGGACGCAGAAATGATGCACCTCGCGGGCCTCGGCGGTTTCCACCACCAGGCCGGTTTCGGTCCTGAGCCCCTTTTCGATCAGGTGATGGTGGACCGCGGAGGTGGCCAGCAGCGCCGGAATCGCCACGTGGGCGGCGTCGGTGTCGCGGTCCGACAGGATCAGGATGTTGTTGCCGTCCAGCACCGCCTGTTCGGCTGCCTGGCACAGGCGTTCGAGGGCCTTCTCCATGCCGGAGACCCCTTCCGCCACCGGGTAGCAGGTGCTCAGCGTGGCGGTTCGGAAGGCGCCGTGGGTACGCGGCTCGATGTAACGGATCTTTTCCAGATCGGCATTGGTGAGGATCGGCTGGGCGGCTTCCAGACGCATGTGCTTGCCGCCTTCGTCCAGCCCCAGCAGGTTGGGACGGGGGCCGATCATGCTCACCAGCGACATCACCAGTTCCTCACGGATCGGGTCGATGGCCGGATTGGTGACCTGGGCGAAGGCCTGCTTGAAATAGTCGTAGAGCAGGCGCGAACGGTTGGAGAGCACCGCCAGCGCCGCGTCGTTTCCCATGGAGCCCACCGGATCCTGGCCGCCGACGGCCATCGGCTGGAGGAAGAACTTGATGTCCTCCTGGGTATAGCCGAAGGCTTGCATGCGGTCGAGCAGGGTTTTTTCCGCCGGCGGCATCGGCGCCACTTCCGGCGCCAGCTTTTCCAGTTTGATCTGGGTCTTGTCGAGCCATTCCTGGTAGGGGTGTCGGGCGGCCAGCTCGGCCTTGAGCTCGGCGTCGTCGATGATGCGGCCCTGCTCCAGGTCGATGAGGAGCATCTTGCCCGGTTGCAGGCGCCATTTCTTGATGATCTTCTCTTCCGGTACCTTCAGCACCCCCATTTCCGAAGCCATTACCACCAGGTCGTCCTCGGTGATGAGATAACGGGCCGGGCGCAGGCCGTTGCGATCCAGGGTGGCACCGATCTGGCGACCGTCGGTGAAGGCGATGGCCGCAGGGCCGTCCCACGGTTCCATGAGGGCGGCATGGTATTCGTAGAAGGCACGGCGTTTCTCGTCCATCAGCGGATTGCCGGCCCAGGCTTCGGGGATCAACAGCATCATGGCGTGGGCCAGGGAGTAGCCGCCGGTCACCAGCAGTTCCAGGGCGTTGTCGAAGCAGGCCGAGTCGGACTGGCCTTCGGCGATGAGCGGCCACAGTTTGTCCAGATCCTCGCCGAGGATGTCGGACTTCATGGCGTGGCGGCGGGCGGCCATCCAGTTGATGTTGCCGCGGAGGGTGTTGATCTCGCCGTTGTGGGCGATCATGCGGAACGGCTGGGCCAGATCCCAGGAGGGGAAGGTGTTGGTGGAGAAGCGCTGGTGCACCAGCGCCAGGGCCGATACCATGCGTTCGTCGTGGAGCTCGGGATAGAACTCGCCCACCTGGGTGGACATCAACATGCCTTTGTAGACGATGGTGCGCGACGACAGCGAGGGAACGTAGAAGGCGGCCGGATCGTCGAGCTTCTCTGCACGGATGCGGTTTTCCACCTGCTTGCGGATGACGAACAGCTTGCGTTCGAAGGCGTCCTGGTCCGGGCAGTTGGTGCCGCGGCCGACGAACACCTGGCGCACCACCGGCTCGACCGCCTTGACCGAATCGCCGATGGTGCGATTGTCGGTGGGCACATCGCGCCAGCCGAGGACGGTCTGGCCTTCGGCGGTGATAGCGTCTTCCAGCAGCTTTTCGCAGCGCTGGCGGTTTTCCGGCTTGCGCGGCAGAAACACCATGCCGGCGCCGTAGTCGCCTTCCGCCGGCAGCCCGATATTCAAGGCGGCGCACTCCTCGCGCAGGAAGCGGTCGGGAATCTGCAGCAGAATCCCGGCGCCGTCACCGCCTTTGGGATCGGCCCCGACCGCACCGCGGTGGGTCAGGTTGGTGACGATTTCCAGACCTTGTTCGACAATTTCGTGGCTTTTGCGTCCCTTGATGTGAGCGACGAAACCGACGCCGCAGGCGTCGTGTTCGTTGCGGGGATCGTACAAACCCTGTTGGCGTGGTAATCCGCTATGATTCATGTTCGACCTCGTCTGGATTAAGGCGGTATCGGGCGGTTGCGTTCAAGGCTGCCGGGACAGCGGTTTCGGCCCGTCAATCCACAGAAAAGCTCTAAAGAATAGGAAAGTTGGCCAGGTTTTGCAAGATCGGGGGGAGCGGGCGGTACTGGGCTGGCGCCTTGGTCATGGGTGTGGCGTTGACGGTATTGAGCGCCTGTGGCGGCGCCCGGCCGGTGCGCCCGCCGGCGCCGCCCATCCACGGTCAGTTCTACCGGGTTCATCCCGGTGACACTTTATATTCCATCGCCCGCCGCAGCGGCCGTGACTATCACGATCTGGCCCGTTGGAACGGCATCTCGCCGCCTTACACCATTTATCCAGGCCAGATCCTGCGTCTCGTCCCCCGCAAAAAAGCCGTCAAGGCCCGCGCCAGGCGGGATCCGAAGGTTTCCCGGAAAAAATCCAAAAAAACGCTAAAGCATCGCTGGCGCTGGCCGTTAAAGGGAGTGATCGTCAGAAACTTCGCCGCTACCGGCAGGAAAGGAATCGACATCGCTGCGCCACCGGGAACTCCGGTCAGAGCGGCCGCACCCGGGAAAGTGGTTTACAGCGGCAGCGGTTTGGTCGGATACGGCAAGCTGGTGATCGTCAAGCACGGGGAAACCTACTTATCGGCCTACGGAAACAATCGCCGCCTCCGCGTCAGGGAAGGACAATGGGTCAAGGCCGGCCAAGTGATCGGCGAGGTAGGCCGGGGAAGCGACGGGCGTGCCGTGCTGCATTTTGAAATTCGCAGGAACGGGAATCCGGTCGACCCGTTGCGAATGTTACCGAGACGTTAACCGCTTTTACGGGAGGAGACGGGGATGGCACAGATGACGGGCATCGACGTGGGGGAAATGATGGACACTGCGCCGGGTTGGGGCGAAGAAGCAGGGGCGGCTTCCCGAGGCAGTCAGTTCGACGCCACCCAGATCTATCTCAAGGAATTGAGCCGATCTAAGTTGCTGAGTGCGGACGAGGAAAGACACTACGGCCGTCTGGCCCGCCAGGGGGACGAGGCAGCGCGTCAGGTGATGATCGAAAGCAATCTGCGCCTGGTGGTCAAGATCGCCCGCCGTTACCTCAACCGCGGCCTACCGCTGCTCGACCTGATCGAGGAAGGCAACCTTGGCCTGATCCGGGCGGTGGAGAAATTCGATCCCGAGCGTGGCTTCCGCTTCTCCACCTATGCCACCTGGTGGATCCGCCAGACCATCGAGCGGGCGCTGATGAATCAAACCCGTACCATCCGCCTGCCGATCCACATCGTCAAGGAGATGAACGTCTATCTCAAGGCCATGCGGCAGCTGTCCCAAGATCTCGACCGCGATCCCACGGCCGAAGATGTCGCCGCCTACTTGGACAAGCCGGTCGAGGAGGTGGAACGGATGCTCAAGCTCAACGAACGCACCAGTTCCGTCGACGTTCCCTATGGAAAGGAGTCCGACAAACCGTTGTTGGACATCCTCACTGACGAAGCCGACGACGGTCCCGAGACCGAGGTGCAGGAAAACAGCCTGCGTCAGCATATGTATCGTTGGCTGCGTCAGTTGCCGGAGAAGCATCGGGAGGTGCTGCTGCGCCGTTACGGTCTGGGGGGCTACGAAATTTCCACCCTGGAGCCACCCTATTACCCACATCTCCCACCCCTGTAGTAAGATGTTGATTTTTCTGGATAAGCGTTGACATGAGCTGGGCTGAACAAGAATTTTTTACCTGGCGCTGGGCGATGCCCGCCTGAACCGGCGGCTGTGTCAGGTGATAGAAGCGATGGCAAGCGACCCGATGGCGAGCATTCCCAGCGTTTGCGGGGGCGGTTGGGCGGAGACCAAGGCAGCCTACCGGTTGCTGGACAATCCCAGGCTGGATTTTCGGGAGGTGTTGCGGGCCCACAGCGTGCCCACCCTGGAACGGATCCGGCAGCAGTCGCGGGTGCTGTGCCTGCAGGATACCACCGAGCTGGATTATTCCGGGCGGCCGTCAATGGCTGGGTTGGGACGGTTGAACTATGAGAAACGCCAGGGGTTGTACCTGCATCCGACGTTGGTGATCAGTGAGGCGGGGGTGGCCCTGGGGGTGACCGACTGCTGGCACTGGGCGCGTCTTCCCAAGGGGGAGCCGGACCTGGCCGAGAGCCTGCGTTGGGTGGAAGGCTATGAGCGGGTGGCCGAGCTGGCCGCCCTGGCGCCTGAGACCCGGCTGGTGTATGTCGCCGACCGGGAAGGCGACCTTCGGGCCCTGATCGACCGGGCCGAACAACTGGGCTTTGCCGCCGATTACCTGATCCGGGTACGACACGACCGCAAGCTCAACGACCCCCTGGATGGCAAACTGCGGGCCGCGGTCGAAGCCCAGCCGGTGCTGGGGACGATCGCCTTCGACCTTCCGGCCAGCGGCAACCGCCCGGCCCGGCAGGTCACACAGACGCTCCGAGTCGCCCGGCTCGAACTGAAAACCCGAAACGGCCCAGGTCCAAAAGTCACCGTCATCCTGGCCTGGGAAGAGGCGCCCCCCGAAGGACGGGAAGCGGTCGAATGGTGTCTGATCACCAATGAGCCAATCACCACCCTGGAACAGGCCAGAGCGCGCATCGAATGGTACCGCAAACGCTGGTGGATCGAAGTCTACTTCCGTATTCTCAAAAGCGGCTGCCGCATCGAAGCCTTGCAACTTCGCACCCGGGAACGCCTGGAACGGGCCCTGGTGCTGTATCTGATCGTCGCCTGGCGCATCCTGATGCTGATGACGCTCGGGCGGGAACATCCCGAGTGGTGTTGTGAAGTGGTGTTTTCTGTCGAAGAATGGCAGACCGCCTGGGCCATCCACCATCGCACCCCACCACCCTCGAAGCCGCCGGATTTGGGCACGATCGTCCGTCTCGTAGCTGGCTTTGGCGGCTGGCTGGGACGCAAGAACGATCCCCCGCCCGGCCCCAAAGCCTTGTGGCAGGGCATGACCAAACTGAGCGCCTACGTGGAGGCCGTGACTGCCATCCAGACGGCCGAGATCAAGTTCCCGCAGAAAAAACGGATAAGACATTGATTTCTATGAGTTGCAGGAGATGTGGGTAATAGGGTGCCCTGGAGCAGGTCGCCCGGGAATTGCAGGTGACCCGCGAGCGGGTGCGTCAGATCCAGATGGAGGCAGTGAAGAAGCTGCGCGAGATGCTGGAAACCGAAGGCTTTTCGGCAGACGCCATCTTTCACTGAGCCGGCTTGTTTCTTCACCAGCTGCGGTGAGCCTTGCCTGCCTGAGATCTCAGGCAGGCTTTGTTTTTTTATTACTTCCTGTTATATTAAGCGAATACCCGCCAGCGACCGTCCCTATTCGACATCCCCGCCGGTTGATAGCACACACGTAGTTCCAGATGCCTTGGCGCCTTCTTGATGAATTCAGCGCGGCGCAGTGCATCGAGCTGCCCGCCCATCCATCAAGACTCAAGGTATCGTTATGTCCGAGATTTCCACTTTCGCCTCCTTCGATCTGCCTGAAGCCGTCCTTTCCGCGGTGCGCCAGGCCGGTTACGAATCCCCCACGCCGATCCAGGCCGCCACCATCCCCCACGTACTCGAAGGCCGCGACGTCATCGCCCAGGCTCAGACCGGCACCGGCAAGACCGCCGCCTTCGCCCTGCCGCTGCTGGCCCGCATCGACATCGACGACCCCCGCCCGCAGGTGCTGGTGCTGACGCCGACCCGTGAGCTGGCCCTGCAGGTGGCCGAAGCCTTCCAGACCTATGCCGCCAATCTGCCGGAGCTGCACGTGCTGCCGATCTACGGCGGTCAGGAATACGGCCGCCAGCTGCGTGCTCTGCGCCGCGGGGTCCATGTGGTGGTCGGCACCCCGGGGCGGATCATGGACCACATGCGCCGCGGCACCCTCGATCTGTCCTCCCTCCACACCCTGGTGCTGGACGAGGCCGACGAAATGCTGCGCATGGGCTTCGTCGACGACGTGGACTGGATCCTAGAGCAGACCCCGGCCGAGCGTCAGGTGGCCCTGTTTTCCGCCACCATGCCGGCGCCGATCCGGCGCATCGCCCAGCGTCACCTGCGCGACCCGGAGGAAATCAAGATCCAGGTCAAGGCCGCCACCGCCGACACCGTACGCCAGCGCTACTGCCTGCTCAGCCCCCACGCCAAGCTCGACGCCCTGACCCGGATCCTCGAAGCCGAGGATTTCGAAGCCGTGATCCTGTTCGTGCGCACCAAGACCGCCACAGTGGAGCTGGCAGAGAAACTGGCCGCCCGCGGCTACGCCGTCGCCCCCCTCAACGGGGACATTCCCCAGAACCAGCGCCAGCGCACCGTCGAGCAGCTCAAAAGCGGCCGTCTCGACGTCATCGTCGCCACCGACGTGGCTGCTCGCGGGCTGGACGTGCAGCGCATCACCCACGTGATCAACTACGATGTCCCCCTCGATACCGAGTCCTACGTCCATCGCATCGGCCGCACCGGCCGCGCCGGCCGCAGCGGGGACGCGATCCTGTTCGTCACCCCGCGGGAAAAGCGCCTGCTGCGGGCCATCGAACGGGCGACCCGGAAAGCGATCGAGCCCATGGAGCTTCCCACTGCGGAAACCATCAACAGCCAGCGCATGGCCAAATTCCAGCAGCGCATCAGCGATACCCTGGCCAACCAGGATGTCGGTTTCTTCCGGGAACTGCTGCAGCAATACGAACAGGAGCACAACGTCCCCGCCCTCGACATCGCCGCCGCGCTGGCGACCCTGCTGCAGGGAGACGAGCCGCTGCTGCTGGACGAAAAGGCGCTGCGGGCCGGGCCGAACCGGGAACGCCGGCCGGCGAACGGGGAGCGCATGACTCTGAAGCGCCGCAGTCGCAGGGATGCGGTGGAAATGGCCAGTTACCGGATCGAGGTAGGTCGCAACCACGGCGTCCGTCCTGGCAACATCATGGGTGCGATCGCCAACGAGGTCGGCCTGGACAGCCGCTTCATCGGTCGCATCGACATCCACGACGATTTCAGCACCGTGGACCTTCCCGACGGCATGCCGCAGGAAGTGCTGCGCACCCTGAAGAAAGTGTGGGTCGCCGGCCGTCCGCTGAACATTTCCAAAGCCTAGTCGGCGCCATCCCGCCTGGACAAAAGGCCGGCGTTTCCCAGGGAGCGCCGGCCTTTTTCCGTCGGGGCGCTTGGCAAGCGCCGCCGGGAACGCCATCATAATTTCCATGGAACGGAATCGGCATCCGCAAGCCGGGCATCTGTCGGCCGGGGTGGTGGTGGTGAGATTCATCGACGGCTGCCCGCATTACCTCCTGCTGCGGGCCTACCGCTACTGGGATTTTCCCAAGGGCATGGTGGAGCCAGGGGAGGAACCGCTGCAGGCGGCGATCCGCGAAGTGGCCGAGGAAACGGGGTTGACCGGCCTGCGTTTCCGGTGGGGGGAGGTGTATTATGAGACCCCGCCCTACGGCAAGGGCAAGGTGGCCCGTTATTACCTGGCGGAAGCTCCGGAGGGGAAGGTGACCCTGCCGGTCAGTCCGGAGCTGGGCTTTCCCGAGCATCAGGAATTCCGGTGGCTGCCCTACGAAGGGGCGCGCAAACTGCTGGTGCCGCGGGTACAGGCGGTGCTCGACTGGGCCCATGCCATCGTCAGCGGCCGGACAGGCCGGTGACGCCGTGGAACCCGCCCTGGCCGCCAAGCTCGCGCTGCTGCGGGATCCCGCGGCCTATCCCGATCGTCCCGCCCGGGTCGAGGTCGTCGAAACCCATATGGCCTGGGTGTTTCTGACCGACCGCCACGCCTACAAGCTCAAGAAACCCCTGCGCCGCCCCTATCTCGATTTCAGCACCGTGGCCGCGCGCGGATACTACTGCCGGGAGGAAGTGCGTCTCAACCGGCCGCTGGCGCCGGGGGTCTATCTCGGCGTCCTGCCCTTGACCGCATCCGGCGCCCGCTTGGCCCTGGATGGTGACGGCGAAATCGTGGACTGGTTGGTGTGGATGCGGCGTTTGCCGGGGCCGCTCATGCTCGACCGGCTGTTGCAGGAGAACCGGCTTGAGGCGTGGATGCTGCCGGCGCTGGCGGCGAAGGTCGCCGCTTTCCACCGCCAGTGTGCCCCGGTCCTGGCGGATGGGGAAGCCTGCCGGGTCCATTACCGGTGCTGGCTCGACGCCAACGCGCGGGCGCTGCAGCGACTGCGGAATTTGTGGGGCGGTTGGGATTGCCGGCGCCTGCTGGAAAGACAGCGGGCCTTTCTGGAGAATCACCGCAGCCTGTTCGATCAGCGCGCCCGGAGCGGTTGTGTCATCGAGGGCCACGGGGATTTGCGCCCGGAGCACGTCTGTTTCGAAACCCGAGGGCCCCAGGTTTTCGACCGGCTGGAGTTCAACCGCGATTTCCGCCTGCTTGACCGCGCCGACGAGGTGGCCTATCTGGCGCTGGAGTGCGCCTGGCTGGGCCATGCCCAGGCCGGTCTGACGTTTCTGGCGCACTACCGCCGCTACAGCGGCGACGACTGGCCTCCTGCGCTGCTGGCGTTTTATCTCGCCTATCGGGCCACCTTGCGCGGCCGGCTGCTGCTGACCCGGGTGCGGGAGGAGGGGCAGGGGCGGTGGCTGCCGCGGGCCTGGCGCTATCTGGCGCTGGCGGCCTATTACAGCCGACGCCTGCCGGATTAGGCGTTCAGTTCCTTGACTTTCTCCAGCAGCCGGGTTTCACCCGTCCAGCCAGTCGTTGAGCGATTCGTCTGCATGGATGCGCCGTACCGCTTCGGCGAAGAAAGGACTGGAATCGACGGTTTCCAGTTTGACGGCCACGGCAGGATTTTCGAGCCGCCAGGGCGGGACGCTGTCGCTGACGACGATCCGGTCGAGGGCGGTATCGGCCAGGGCGGCGTTGGCACTGGCGTCGAACAGGCCGTGGGCGGCCACGGCGGTCACCTGGACGGCGCCGGCCTGTTTGCAGGTGCGGGCGGCATGGATCAGGGTGCGGCCGGTGACGATCAGGTCGTCCACGATCAGCACCGTGGCGCCTTTCACGTCTCCCACCAGCCGGCCGTGTTGCAGCTCGCCGCCGCTGCGCAGCTTCTCCACGAAGGCGCTGTCGATCTCCCGGCCCAGGCTCCGTTCCAGCCGTTGGCGGAAATCCTGGGCCCGCTTGTAACCGCCGGTGTCGGGGGAAACCACCACGATACGGGCCGCCTGCCGCAGCGGTCCGGCCACATGGGGGACGAGCAGGGCCGCGGCCGGCAGGTGTTCGGTGACGATGCGGAACGCATTCTGGAAAGCGGCCGGGTTGTGGACCTCGAGGGTGACGACCCGGTCGGCACCGACCGCCTCCAGCATGGCGGCCAGATAGCGTAGGCTCACCGGGTCCCGGGGTTTGGTGCGGCGGTCCTTGCGGGCGTAGGCCAGATAGGGTAGCAGCAGGGTGATTTCCCGGGCCGAGGCATCGCGCAGGGCGCCGCAGAACAGGGCCAGCCGCATGATCTTGTCGTTGACGCCGAGATCGGGGTCGGAATGGAGGGACGACAGCACGACGACCGGACGGCCGCGGACGCTCTGCAGCGGCCGCAGCTTGTGCTCGCCGTCCTCAAAGCGGCGTTCCTCGTGGCAGGCCGGTTCGATTCCCAGGCGGGCGGCGATCCGTCGGCCCAGGTCGCGGGAGCCGGCAAGGGCGAACAGGCAGAGGGTGTCCATGACGGTTTCCTCGAAGGTGTTTGGCGCATTGTCGGTCATCGGGCCGGTATCGGCAACGGCGGGATTCACTACACTTTCAGGTTAAGACGCCGAATTTCATCAGGAGGCCGCCATGACCGCCGAACTGCCCCCGTTTTCCCAGCTGCACATCGACGTGGCGCGTTTTGCCACCGACGACTTCAATCCCTTCCACGATCCCGGCAAATGGCACCGGCTCCGGGACAATCCCTTCGGCAGCCCCATCGTTCTGGGGTTCCAGACCGCGACCTGGCTGGCCGAGCAGGTGGAGATCCACCGCCGCGAACACGACGACCCCGGACTGTTGGCGCAATTGCCCGTCTGTCACTGGCAACTCAACTTTGCCGCAGCCATCAAGCCCGGGCAGTCCTGCCGGCTGACCATCCGTCCCGGCCGCTACGACGAGACGAAAGGCGTGCTGAGCAACCGGGTGCTGCTCAAGCATGGCAGGCACCCGCTCCTGCTGGGCCAGCACGGACGTTGCCGGCAGCTTGCCGAAGACGGGGAGGATGTGCCGTCCGCGCTGGCCGCCCGCCCCGACCGCAGCGAACTCGAAGGCGGATGGTTCCTCAAACGCAAGTTCATGATGACGGCCAACGCCAAGAACTTCCTCCTCGGTTGTCAGGTGCCGCCGCAGCGCTATTTCGACGAACTGGAAGACCGGGTCCGCTTTCCTTACATGTTTCCGGTCAGCTACGTTTCTTGCGCCCTGCTGGAACGGGCCCGGTGCCGGGGCCACGATTTCGAAGCCGAACCGATGGTCTATGCCCGTCATGAGATCCAGATCGATCTGCAGGTGGCCGAAACCCTCCGCAGCAACGCGCGCCTGCACATCCTGGTCCGGCCCGAACGGGAGGACGATGCCGGGCAGCATTTCCAGTGCCGCGGCCTGATCGACGATACCCCTTTGTTCCGGGCCGATATCGTCCTGGTGCCCCTGGCGCGGATCGTCGCCGCCCTGCAGCGGAGGTGAAGTCTGGTAAAATATCCGACTTTTCAATCCAAGGACGAGAACCCGGTCAACCACCCCTCCCTGAAGGGAGGGGCTTGTGGGGGAACCTGCAAGCCCGGGGTTGACCAGGGAAAGCCGTAACCAACCGGCTACGTTGCAGGTAAGGCCAAAAGACCCACCCTGGGATGCTTCCTCAGTCCCAGGCTCTGGAAGTCCCGGTTGCAGACAAGGGCCGGGTACCTGCGAAACGGACCGGGACAGCGGGCTGGCCTGCGACATTCCCGAAGGGAGACACCCTGAAAGGGGTGCGTTACCAGGCCCGTAAGGGCAGAGCCGCAAGGCCCGGCCGGGTGGAAAGCCTGGCACCTATTTCGTGTGTAACAACTTGTACGGAGGCCGCGCTTTCCTCCCCTGCCTTCAGGCGGGGGAGGAAAGCGCGGGAAACAGATGAGCGTACGCACCCGTTTTGCCCCCAGCCCTACCGGTTACCTGCACATCGGCGGGGCGCGGACGGCGCTGTTCAACTGGCTGTATGCGCGCAAGCACGGCGGCGATTTCATTCTCCGCATCGAGGACACCGACCGCGAGCGTTCCACGCGCGAATCGGTCAACGTCATTCTCGAGGGGATGGCCTGGCTGGGGCTGGACTACGACGAGGGCCCCTATTATCAGACCGAGCGTTTCGACCGTTATCGCGAGGTGATCCGGCAGTTGCTCGAATCGGGCCACGCCTACTACTGCTACTGCACCAAGGAGGAGCTGGAGGCGATGCGGGCCGAGCAGATGGCGCGCAAGGAAAAGCCGCGCTACGACGGCCGCTGCCGTGAACGCACCGAACCGCGCGAGGGGGTGCAGCCGGTGATCCGCTTCAAGACCCCCAGGGAGGGAGAAGTGGTCATCGACGACCTGGTCCGCGGCCGGGTGGTGTTCCGGAACGCCGAGCTCGACGATCTCATCATCGCCCGTTCCGACGGTACCCCCACCTACAATCTCACCGTGGTGGTGGACGATCTCGACATGGGCATCACCCACGTGATCCGCGGCGACGACCATCTCAACAACACCCCGCGCCAGATCAACATCATGCGCGCCCTGGGGGCGGAGCCGCCCCGCTACGCCCACGTGCCGATGATTCTGGGGGAGGACGGCGCGCGCCTGTCCAAGCGCCACGGGGCGGTGAGCGTGTTGGAATACCGTGACCAGGGCTATCTGCCCGAAGCCCTGCTCAACTATCTGGTGCGGCTGGGATGGGCCCACGGCGACCAGGAGATCTTTTCCGTCGACGAGATGATCGAGCTGTTCGACATCCGGGACGTCAACAAATCCGCCTCCACCTTCAACCCGTCCAAGCTGTTGTGGCTCAACCACCACTACATCATGCATTCCGACCCGCTGCACGTGGCCCATCACCTGCGCTGGCACCTGGGCCATCTGGGCATCGACCCGGCCGAGGGCGGGCCCGATCCGGTGGACGTGGTGCTGGCCCAGCGCGAACGCTGCAAGACCCTCAAGGAAATGGCCGAGGCCAGCGCCTTCTTCTACCGCGATTTCGACACCTATGACGAAAAGGCGGCCAGGAAGCACCTCAAGCCCGAAGCTATCGAGGTGCTGAAAGCGCTGTACCAGCGTTTCCAGGCCCTGTCGGAATGGGCGCCCGAACCGTTACATCAGGTCGTGCTGGACACCGCCGAGACCCTGGGGCTGAAACTGGGCAAGGTCGCCCAGCCGCTGCGGGTCGCCCTGGCAGGCTGTGCGATTTCACCGCCCATCGATGTCACCCTGCATCTTCTGGGGCGGGAGAAGTCCCTGGCGCGGATCGAACAGGCGATCGCCTGGATCGAGGAAAAAAGTTCACAACAGGGCTAGACAAGCGGAGAAAACCGACATATAATGATTATCTCTTGTGAGGGGCCATAGCTCAGCTGGGAGAGCGCTACAATGGCATTGTAGAGGTCGCCGGTTCGATCCCGGCTGGCTCCACCAACAAAAGACTTGAAAATTTGTCCCCATCGTCTAGCTGGCCTAGGACACAGCCCTTTCAAGGCTGCGACACGGGTTCGAATCCCGTTGGGGACGCCAATTCAAAGCCCGCGCTAAGCGGGCTTTTTTGCGTCCAGGGGTACCGTCACTGCCGGCCCATCCTGAAACTTCCGTTATGAATCCGTTATAGCCGCATCGGCATGATGATGAAGCGGGTGCTGGGGTCTTCCGGGTCTTCCGCCAGACAGCTGAAGTTGGGCTCGGCGAAGGACAGGCGGATGGAATCGGCATCCAGATGGGTCACCGCATCGGTCAGGTAGGCGGCGTTGAAACCGACGCTGAAAGGCTTGCCCTCGTAGTGCACCTCCAGTTCCTCCTCGGCCTCCTCCTGGTCCGGGTTGTGGGCCGACAGGCTCAGGCGACCCGGTTCGACGTCGAGGCGGATGCCGCGGTACTGTTCGTTGGACAGGATCGACACCCGGGAGATGGCCTCCTTCAGGGTTTGTCGGTCGGCGGTGAGCACACGGCTGACTTCGCTCGGGAACACCCGCCGGTAGTCGGGATAACGGCCGTCGATGAGCTTGGCGGAGAAGATCGCCTCCGGCAGTTCGAGGCGGATGGCGTTGGGCGTCAGGCGAATGACGATGGTGTCGTCCCCCTCCAGCAGTCGTGCCAGTTCCTGCACCCCCTTGCGCGGCAGGATCGGCTGCCGCACGCCTTCGACGGGCGTTTCCAGACGTGCTTCGCTGAAGGCCAAGCGGTGGCCGTCGGAAGCGACGGCGCGCACCGAATCCCCGTCCAGCTCCAGCAGTAGGCCGTTGAGGTAGTAGCGCACGTCCTGCAGCGCCATGGCGTAGGTCGTCTTGGCCAGTAGCCGCTGCAGGGTTTCGCTGTTGATCTCGGTACGGGTTTCCTCTCCCTGGAGGCGGAATTCGGGGAAGTTCTCGCTGCCGAGGGTGGCAAGCGCAAAACGGCTGCGGCCGGCCTTCACCTCCAGATTTCTGCCGTCCCTGAGGCGGCACTGGACCGGGGTGCCGGTGGGCAGCAGGCGGCAGATGTCGAGAAGCTTGCGGGCTGGGACCGTAGTTTCGCCGTCTTCGCCCTCCACCGCGATGGCGGTGATCAGTTCGACCTCCAGATCGGTGCCCACCAGGGTCAGGCGGCCGTCTTCGACCCGCAGCAGGACGTTGGCCAGAATCGGCAGGGTGGAGCGGCGCTCGATGACGCCGGCGACTTTCTGCAGGGCTTCGAGCAGGGGCTCGCGGACGGTGGAAAAACGCATGGCTTCCTCAGTTGGTGAGCAGATGGAGCAGGGTGGCGTAGTCCTCGGCGATCTTGCTGTCGGTTTCCTTCAATTCCTCCACCTTACGGCAGGCGTGCAGCACGGTGGTGTGATCGCGGCCGCCGAAGTATTCGCCGATCTCCGGCAGGCTGTGGTTGGTCAGTTCCTTGGCCAGGGCCATGGCAATCTGTCGCGGGCGGGTGATCGAGCGGGTGCGCTTGTTGGAGAGCAGATCCGAAACCCGGATCTTGTAGTATTCCGCCACCGTCTTCTGAATGTTTTCCACGTTGATGAGTTTGTCCTGGACCGCAATCAGATCGCGCAACGCCTCTTTGGCGAAGGCCAGGGTGATCGGCTCGCCGGTGAACTGAGCGCGGGCGGTGACCCGTCGTAGGGCGCCTTCCAACTCACGGACGTTGGAACGGATGCGTTTGCCGATGAAGAAAGCGACCTCCTCCGGCAGCTCGACCCCCCACTGCTGGGCTTTCTTCATCAGGATCGCCACCCGGGTTTCCAGGTCCGGCGGCTCGATGGCCACCGGCAGGCCCCAGCCGAAGCGGGACTTGAGCCGCTCCTCCAAGCCCTCGATCTCCTTGGGGTAGCGGTCGCAGGTCAGCACCACCTGGTGCTTGTTCTCCAGCAGGGTGTTGAAGGTGTGGAAGAATTCTTCCTGAGAGCGTTCCTTGCCGGCGAAGAACTGGATATCGTCCACCAGCAGGGCGTCCACGCTGCGGTAGTATTCCTTGAAGGCGTTGATGGCGTTGTGCTGGAGTGCGGTGACCATGTCGGAAACGAAGCGTTCCGAGTGCAGATAGACCACGTTGGCCTTGGCGTTGCGGGCCACGATCAGATTGCCGATGGCGTGCATCAGATGGGTTTTGCCCAGGCCGACGCCACCGTAAATGAACAGGGGGTTATAGGCCTGGCCCACGTTCTCGGCCACCTGCATGGCGGCGGCCTTGGCGAACTGGTTGGATTTGCCTTCCACGAAGGTGTCGAAGGTGAAGGCAGGATTCAGATTGCTGGTGGCCGGTTTCTTGCGCTTGGCCCCGGTGGTGCCGAAGTCGGGGCGGGCGGGGGCAGCCTCGGCCTCGGCTTCCTGGCGGGTGCCGACTTCCAGGATCAGACGCGGGGCACCGTTGCCGTTTCTGGGCAGAGCCTGCTCGATGTGGTCGATGAAGTGATCGCGTACCCAGTCGCGCACGAACTGGTTGGGGGCGAGCAGATGCAGTTCACCGCCGTTTTCCACTGCCTGCAGGGGACGGATCCAGGTGTTGAAATCCTGGGGCGGGATTTCGTGTTCGAGTTTTTGAATGCACTGATTCCAGAGATCGCTCATAAGGTTCGGGCCTGATGCGGGTGGGTCGAGAAAATGCCGATCCCGGAGGGCAAAAATCGAGCTTGCCACAGCGCCGGGCAAAATACTATACCGGAATCGC